>CASEKE010000015.1 GCA_949288415.1 uncultured Spirochaetales bacterium | reverse complement strand
GTTCTACCCGGTCGAGACGCTGATCAAGATGTGCAAGGAGATAGAGCATGTGAAGTGCATCAAGATGGGAACTCGAGTCACCTCCATCTACGAACACGATGTCCGTCTTCTTCGCCAGGAATGCCCGGATATTTCTCTTATCACATGCCACGACGAGACTCTCTGCGTCAGCTGGTTCCCTGGCATGGATGGAGCGCTGATCGGATTTGCAGGCTGTGTTCCCGAGCTTATCTGCCCGGCATGGGAAGTGTTCAGGAATCCTGACAAGCACACTCTCAAGGAGGCCCAGGATTGGTCGAACAGAATCTATTACATTTCCCAGGCGATTTATGGCGGCGGCCAGCCGTCCGGAGAGGCACATGCAAGGCTCAAAGAAGCTCTCTATCAGAGAGGAGTTTTCTCCAATGCCATAATGCGCAAGCCTGTTCTTCCTTTGAACGACGAGGAGAAGGCATGGGTTGCGGCAGGGCTTGAGAAGAGCAAGCTGGATAAGGTCGATATGACTGCATTCAGGAGATGACCGGAATATTGACAGTTGTGCCCTGATAGCAAACCGAATGTTTCTTTCAGGGCGTTTTTTCAAAAGGAGCTTTGTGGAAAACCATATGGAAAACGAAAAAAGGATGAACGAAGGGACATTTGATCCTGATAAAGTAAAGAAATTGTCATTTCTAGAGATAATGAAAAAGATCGGGCCTGGAATCATTCTCTCTGGAATAGTCATAGGACCCGGCGCCATTACGACGGCGGCCAATCTAGGTGCATCGTATGGATATTCCCTGATGTGGCTATACATTCTTGTTGGATTCATGGGATCCGTATATGTGATGGTGACGTATCGTCTGTCCATGCTGACTGGCATGCCTACTTTGCATGCGATACGCAAGTACTATGGAAAAGGTGCCGCCGGATTTACCGGTGTGGCTCTGTTCCTGACATGCCTGTTTTTCACGATGGGCAATATTTCTGGTTCGGGAACAGGACTTCAGCTGATATTCGGAATCAATTGGAAAGTCGGTTCGATGATTATGATTGCGATACTGCTCGTTCTATACTTCGCAAAGAATGTGTATTCGAAGATTGAAAAGGGCATCACAATCTGCATTATTTCGATGATAGTAGCTTTCTATATCACCTTGGTCGGTATCGGCGGACCTTCATGGGGCGAATTCGGCAAAGGACTTGTCTCTGTCGGACATTTTCCCGAAGGGAGCATCGTCGCCGCTCTGGGATTTCTGTCCACACATGCCGCATTGACTACCGGAATCTACGGAACATACCTTGGCAAAGAGAAAAAATGGACGAAGGAGGACCTGTTCAACGGAGCCATGAAGGCTGATGCTATTGCCCATGTTGCATGTGTCATCTTGATAAGCATCGCGATAATGCTTGTCGGAGCAATCGTGCTGCATCCTCAGGGCATCTCGATATCGCAACCGGCCCAGCTTGCCGATCTTCTTGCCCCTGTATTCGGAAGAGCTGCATACATCATCATGGGTGTGGCACTTCTCGGTGCCGCTTTCTCGTCGTTGCTTGGAAACACCCAACGCGGTCTTGTCTTTCTCTGTGCCGGATTCGACAAGCCTACCGAACTCAGCGGCAAATTCGTGAAGTATGGATCCTGCATAGCGCTTGTGGTCTGCACCGTCATCTGCTTCGTATATAATGGTTCTCCGGTACAGCTTATCCTCATCGCGAACTATGCCACATGCATAGCAACTCCTGTCGCAGGTGCGTTCGTTACGCTTATGCTGTGGAGAAAGGACACTACAGGAGGTTTCAAGGCTCCTACGGCGTTGCGGGTATGTATGACGGTATGCTATGTTGTATGTCTCATTCTTACCGGTTTCTCTTTTTACAATCTCATTGTGTGAGAACGTGTCTTCGAAAAAGACTGGTTCGATAGATTATCCCTTCTGCATGGCCTGACCTATGTCGGGCCGTTTTTCCTTACATTACCGGCTATTTTGCGTTTTTTTTCGTTCTTTACATGTCTTGTGACATAATGGTCCTGTACAAACCTCGATAAATCCAGCACAATCTGGAGTGTAGACTTTCCAAGGAGGAAGGGCGGCATGCCGAGAGGAATAAACACCATCAACGGAATCGACTATGTATACGAGTACAAATCCAACTGGAACCCCGCTTTGAAGCGTTCCGAGCAGAAGCGTGAGTACATAGGAAAGATCGTCGATGGGGCGTTCGTCCCGAACAAGACATACCGCATGCGTCTGGAACTCGAAGCGCTGAAGAAAAAGGAAGGAATCGCCGTAGAGACGGAACAGATTCCTATCGAGGAAGAGCTCCCGACTTTGCTGGAGAAGAAAGAAGAGGCGGCAAAGAGGGCAGAGGAGAGAAAGGCCGAGAAGAAAAGGACCCGTGGTGCAAAGGGACGGAAAGCCGGGCAGAAACGCAAGATGAAGGCCAAGGCCGCAATCGCGAGCGGCGAAAGCACGGAAAAGGCTTCGGATACCGTGGCGGACGAAGGAAAGGAATTTGCCGGTACGCCACAGGAGAATCCTGCTGTTCCTCCAATTGTGTCTTCTTCCGCAGGAATCGACAGCCCGGAGCCGGCTTCTTCCGATGGCGCGTCGACTTCGGATGACGAGGGGCCGGAGCTTTTCGTGGTCTCCCCGGAAGTCGGGACTACATCCCGGAACAGCTCCGAGGACACGTCTGCAAGGAACGACTCCGCCGCCGGACCTTCGAAAGCCGAAGAAAAGACACATGGAAAGCCGAAGAAGAATCAAAGGAAGGAAAAGACGCACAGCGACGAGGATGACGGACAGCTTCTTCTGTTCTGACTGCCTGTGATATATTGTTGCATCTCCTGATTTTGTGTAGAATCCTCAACATATGGAAGAACTAGTCAATGAATTGGCCGCGGCACCTGTCGTCGACGATGAGACGGTTGCCTTTTTCTCTAATCTCTGGGCGGACATCCTCGATTTCCTGAATCCTGTACTGCTCGCACGCAGGCTCATCTTCTCGGTGATCCTGATCGCTTTGACATGTATCGTGATCAAGCTGATATTCCGCTTTTTCACCAGTCTGAGAAAGAGAAGCAAGAAATTCACTCCGATGATCGAGCAACTGCTCAAGAAGACAGTGAAGGTGCTTCTTTGGATGTTCTGCGCAATTGCGGTGCTGCAGACTTTCGGAATAAATCTTGCTCCCGTGATCGCCGGTCTTGGAATAACCGGTGTCGTGCTCGGTTTCGCGTTGCAGGAATCAATAAGCAGTTTCTTTTCCGGAGTGATGCTTGCTGTGAATACTCCGTTCCGCATAGGCGACTATGTCGAAATCGGAAGCGTAGGCGGCACGATCGTCGCGATCGATCTCATGTGCGTGACGTTGACGTCTCCGGACAACAAGCGTATCACCATGAACAACAAGAATGTATGGGGAAACACGATAACGAACTATTCATACATAACAAACCGCCGCGTGGACATGAGCGTTTCCGTCAGCTATGGATCCGATCTGGGAAAGACGAGAGAAGTGATCAACGGTATTCTTTCAGGATATCCTGAAGTACTTCCGTCTCCGGCTCCTGTCGTCGAGATAACCAAGCTATCCGGAAGCTCCATAGATTTCTGCGTGCGGCCTTGGGTCGTTCCAGGCGATTACTGGAAGGTATATTGGAGGTTCCAGCAGGATTTCGTCGAGGCATGCAGGAAAAACGGCATCGAGATTCCTTTCGACCAGCTCGATGTCCATATCGTCCAGCAGAATCAGTCCTGAGATTTCTTCTCAAGGCCTATCAGGTATATCTCGAAGCTGTCGTCTCTGCATGCTTTCGGCTTGAAGGCCTTTGCTTTCCTGAATATGGTCCTCATGTTCCTGAGGACCTCTTCCTGGCCTCCGCCCTGGAATATTTTTATGACCAGGTTTCCCCCGGTCTTCAGCTGTTCCGTCGCCAGGAATACTACCTGTTCCGCAAGCCATTCGCTCCTGGTCGTGTCGACGGTCCTGTTGCCTGTGGTCATAGGGGCCGCATCTGAGATTATCGCATCGTACGGCCCCATCTCTACGAGCTTTTCCCTGATTTCGCGTGAGAATGCATCTCCGACAAATGTGGTTACCGTCGGAGGAACAGGATCGAGACTCAGCGGATTCAGATCGACGGAAACGATTCTTCCGTTTCCCTTCAGAAGCTCCCTGTGAGTGAAAAGTGTCCACGATCCCGGGGCTGCACCTACGTCTAGCACGCTGTCTCCCGGCTTGATTATCCTATGTGCCTGATTGATTTCCTCGAGTTTGTATACGCTCCTTGCCGGATAGCCTTCCTTCCTTGCCCTGAGAGTATAGGAATCGGCCTTGTCTCTTCTTGAATTCGCCATAGCCTGATGATAGCAGAAAAGGGGGAAGGTAAAAAGATAAAAAAAGGGTGCCGAAGGGGACTCGGCACCACGCTAAAAAAGGAGGTTTGAAAAAAACTGTTTGCTCTGTATCCTACATAAAGCAATAAGCGTGCCAACTTTGGAAACCTCATTTTTCGCCTTTATTCGGCGAAAAGGTGAAATCAGGGATGGGAAATTTTTTCACACCGTGCGCCGATTTATCGTTCGAAGATGTCAAATCACATTATTTTAATGAAAATCGGAGATGAAGATGAGGTATTGGAGCATAAAAAAAGCATCGTCGGATTTGAAAAAAGGGGTGGGGAGAGTCCGACGATGCATGAATGTAAAAAAACTGTTGCTCTGTACCCTATATCATAGCAAATCCCGTGCCAACCGCAATTTTTGGTACATTTTATTGTGTGTGAACTACATAAATGCAAGTTTTTGCCGGATTTTCCTTTCCCTTGGCTCTGACTCTTTTACTCCTTTGCCGCTCATTTTCCATCTGCCTCCGAAGGTCGGACCAGTTGAGGTATTGTGTGGTGTGAAATATTTGCACAATGCGAAAAAAATTCATTGTTTTTGCAGGATAACCGATAAAAACTTCCTGCGTAAAAAAGACACCGCAGGAGGAACAAGAGAGATATTTGGTTTTCCTCCGGCGGTGCCGTAATCATGAATGGTACCCTGTGTCCTTGAAGCAAGCAAGTTCCGTGCCAAAGAATGCGACAGCAGGATGCCATATCCTTTGCAGGAAGTCTGCTTTTATTCGTCTTTTTTGCCGGTTTTATGTCGACTTTTCTTCCGTTTGGCGTTTTTTTTCTTCCCGAAGGAAGACAATCTTCCCGTTTTTGCTATATTTAGGTATATGGGCACATCAATCATCAACAGGAAATTCAGATATACCTATTCCAATGTCACATTGATTCTGGTCTGCATCAATGTGTTCGTGTTTTTTGTCACGAGTTTCGTTTCTCCGTCTCTGGCAACCCGTCTTGCCATGAACCCGATTTCGGTCCGCTATTATCACAGCTATTACACATTCGTGACGTACATGTTCGTCCATGGAAGTCTGATGCATCTCTTTTCGAACATGCTCGGTCTGATAATATTCGGTCCGATAATAGAGAGAAAGATCGGAAGCCGCGAGTTTCTGCTGTACTATATGCTCACAGGAACGCTCTCGGGGGTTGCGAGCTATTTTGCGTATCTCATTTCGGGAAGGTACTTCGTGTTCCTCCTTGGGGCAAGCGGTGCCGTATATGCGGTGACGCTGCTTTTTGCACTGTTCTTTCCCAATGCTATGATCTACCTGTTCGGAATCGTACCTCTGAGGGCTTGGATGCTTGCTGTCCTTTACTTCGTCCTGGAGTTTTTCGGACAGTTTGCACAGGATGGCGTGGCGCATGCGACGCATCTCTTCGGGCTTCTGTTCGGACTTCTGTATGCGCTTATCCGGCTTAGAATCAATCCTTTTGCAGGAGGTTACCGTTAGCGGTGAAGAAACGGTCCATCCGTTTTGCTTTCAGCTGTCCGTCCTGCCGTTGCCGTTCCTGTTGCGGCCCAGTACCATGACTTCCATTCCTCTGCTAGATATCTTCATGTCGGCGGTTATCGGATCGTCCAGGCGATTGGAGCACTGGCTGTCGGAAAGAATCATCCATTTGCCGTCGACAGGAATCGTGAACGGATCCCTCTCCTGTGTGTAGAGTAGCATTATCTCGTCGTACGGGCCATCGTGGTCGTCGAGAAGCAGAAGCGCAGTCCTGTCGTTGATCGGACGGAAGAATATCAGTCTGTCCTTTGCGCTCGCGCTTTTGTCAGTGAGGCATGGAAGCGCTTTACGGAGCGCAATCAGTCCTTTGTAGAACTCTACCAGTTCCCGAGCCTGACCGGCTCGTTCCCAGTCGAAACGGTTGATGAATATCGGCGAGGCATACGAGTTTCTTATTCCCAGTTTCGTCCTGGCTGCTTCCTCTCCTGAGAGCATGAATAGATGGCCCTGCATGGTGAAGTAGAGCGATGCGGCAAGCTTGTTAGCCTTCATCACGTTCTCGTCGAGCGAGAGAAACATCTCGTTCTCGTTCATCGTTGCCACGAGTTTGTCCCACAGCGTCCAGTCGTCATGGCTGGAGACGTATGAGATGGTCTGGGAGGGAGCCTTGACACGGAATCTCCAGTCTCCGTCGCTCCATCCTGTGAACGCCTTCATGAAAAGGGAGAGATCGGTTCTTCCGCCGTTGGAAAAACCTTTGCTCCTGACTTCGAACGTGCTCCCTTTGATCAGGTCCCTGGTGGCATCGCAGAACGCGCCTATGTTCTCGTCCATGAGCATCAGTGCCGACTTGTCCGCAAGCTGCGTACCTTTCGCCACTGCGGTCATCCCGGCACTCCATGGTTCTCCGTACATTAGCTTTTCGCCTTTGCCGTAGATTTCGTCGAGTCTGATCCTTATGTCCTGGATAAGGGCCATGTCCATGAGTCCCATCAGGTCGAACCTGAAACCGTCTATATGGTATTCCCTTGCCCAGTAGAGCACTGAATCCAGTATATACCTGTGCACCATGGGCCTTTCCGTCGCTATGTCGTTTCCGCAGCCTGAACCGTTCGAGGCAGTACCGTCATGGTTCCGTCTGTAGAAATACCATGGCTCCATACGGAAAAGGCAGGAATCCAGATGGTATGTATGGTTGTAGACCACGTCCATCACGACTCGGATGCCGGCTCTGTGCAGAGCAAGGATCATGCTCTTGAGCTCTCTGACGCGCACTTCGCCATGCATGGCGTCCGATGAGTACGAGCCTTCGGGAACGTTGTACTGGACGGGATCGTAGCCCCAGTTGAATTCGTCTTCGCTGCCGAGCTCGTCCACCGAACCGTAGTCGTATACAGGCATCAGTTGCACGTGCGTGATCCCGAGATTCCTGAGGTAGGAAAGCCCTGTAGGAAAGCTGCTGTCGCTCGTGAGGTTGGTTCCTTCCTCGGTAAGACCAAGATAGCGGCCCCTGTTCGCTCCGCTTATTCCCGAAAAGCTCTGGTATGTGAAATCCTTCACGTGGATCTCGTATATGATGTCTTCCGTCTGCCGGGCTGGAGCTCTGTCTTCCGACCATCCTTCCGGGTCCGTAGACGGCAGGTCAAGAACCATGCTTCTTTCCCCGTTGGCTCCGGAAGATACGGCGTATGGGTCTGCCGTGGCGTATTTCTTTCCGCCTGTGACGACAAGATAGTCGTAGTAGTATCCTGCAAGATTGCGTGGAACGGAGATATCGAACAGTCCGTTCTCTCCTCGATCCATCTTCTCCACGAACTCCGCATCGACGAACATTCCTTCCCTGTAGAGACGCAGCGTCACGCTCTCTGCCGAAGGAGCCCATACCCTGAATGTCGTGTACGTGCTGCCGAGCTCGAATCCCAGCGGCCCGTCATAGTATGGAAAGTTCTCGAATTTCTTGTCGTCGTCGTATGGCATCGTAAAACTCCGGATGAATCACGAGGGACAGTATACGCTTTAATAAAAAAAATTGGCAACAGTTTTTTGTCTTCTGTTGCCATACATTCATTCGATTCCGTATTCTCTTCTAAGGTCTGCGAATTCTTTTTTGATTACGTCGTAGATTATCTCTATCTTCCTGTCGTAGTGTATGAATGCGCTCTTCATGGCATTGATCGAAATCTTTTCGAGGTCCCTTAATCCCAGTCCGTATTCGCGTACGGCCAGGCTCATCTCCTTAGTGAGGTTCGTATCGCTCATCAGGCGATTGTCCGTACATAGGAATACTCTGAATCCGTTCTTGAAGAACACAGGGAAGGGGTGGGCGGCGAGGCTTTCTACAGCTCCGGTCCCGACGTTTGACGAGAGGCACATCTCGAGAGGTATCCTGCGATCGAGGATGAACTGGGATAGGGAACCCATCTTGAGTATCCTTCCGTTCTCGATTGTCATGTCCTCTACAAGTCTTACGCCATGTCCGATCCTATGGGCACCGCATATCTGTATGGCCTGCCATATCGATTCGACTCCGAACGCTTCTCCCGCATGTATAGTTATATTGAAGTTCTTGCTCCGGATGTATCTGAATGCTTCGATATGCTTCTTCGGCGGATGGCCATACTCGTCGCCGGCGATGTCGAATGCCACGACTCCCTTCCCGCTGAAGGCGACTGCGAGCTCTGCTATGTCGAGTGTCGATTCCGGGGCCTCGTGTCTCATCGCACAGAGGATGAGACCGTACTGTACGCCGGTTTCCTTCCTTCCTTCGTCAAGTCCTTTGAGGACTGCTGTGACTACTTCCTCGAGATTGAGTCCGTTTCTCGTGTGAAGGTCGGGAGCGAACCTTATCTCGGCATATACGACGTTGTCCTTCGCAAGATCCTCGAGAGCCTCGCGCGCTACTCTCTGCAGGGCTTCCTTCGTCTGCATGACGGCAGTCGTGACAGCGAACGTCTCCAGATACAATGAAAGAGATTTCTTCTTGCACCCTCTGACGAACCAGGCCTTGAGCTCATTCTCGTCTGTCGAGGGAAGATCGATTTTCTCTTCTTTTGCAAGCTCGATTATCGTAGTCGGCCTGAGACCCCCGTCCAGGTGATCGTGAAGTTCCACCTTGGGAATCCGTTTTATCATGTCGTTAGTAACCATGTGTCAATTATACAATGGAAAGTATGATTTTTCATGAAAAGAAGGCAAAAAGAGTTTTTTTTAAGAACGATAGTGTTAATTTTTCTGTAAGTAAGGAGTTATTTATTAGAAAAATTCAAGTTTATCGATTTTTGATATTTACAATTTCAGGATTTGAGTATAGCTTATTGGTATCAAGGAGATAATTACCATGGCAAAGAATGCAGATTCTCTCAACAAGAAGCTTCTGGCTGCGGCCGTCAATGCGACAAAGGCTCGTGACGTCAAGGAGCTCATCGATGCTGGCGCGGATGTGAATGCTCATAACGAATGGGGTCTCACACCTGTCATGCTTGCAGCTCAGTACAATCATTCCGTAGCAGTGCTCAACGCACTCATCGCATCCGGAGCGGACATCCACGAGGCAGAGCCGAAGTACAGGTCCAATGCTCTTCATCTTGCAGCCAACAGCAGCAAGAACCCGAAGGTCATCGAGGCTCTTCTTGCAGCTGGTGCGAATATCGATGCAAGGAACTATCTCGGTGAGACGGCTCTCATCATGGCTGTCAACGGCAATCCTGAGACTAAGATCACTACGCAGCTCATCAAGAGCGGTGCCGATGTCAATGCATGCGACTATCAGGGCCATTCCGTTCTCGAGTATGCTCGTGCCGCGAAGAGGACCTATGTCATCAACCTTCTCAAGGAGAAAGGCGCCAACTGAGCCTTCGCTACGGCTTATTGAGGATGAGAGGTGCTTGCTGGCACCTCTTTTTTGTGTCTGTATGTCATTCAAGATAAAAGAAAGGGAAAGGCCGTCCTATGCGGCACGGCCTTTTTTGTCCTTCACTGTTCCACGAAGGTCCTTATCTCGTATGGTCCGATCGTGAAGACCGGGTCGTCTTCCAGACGCAGTCCGTCCTTGAGAGGCCGCTCCAGAAGATCGGTCTCGACTAGAACGATATCCTTCTTTTTCCCTACGATCCTCACTTCCTGTTTCTTCCCTTCCAGCTCCACGATCCTGATTGCCAGATGCTTCCCGTCCTCGGCTTTCTTGAGCGCACCTATGCTGCATCCGCTGTTCTCGAGGCTATAGACAAGAGGTTTCTCCTCGATCGGATGCTCGGTACAGAAGGATAGGGGAACGGCGGAAAGGAAGGAGGCCCTCATCCTCACATCGCTTTCGTCGAGTTGCTTTCCCGGATGCGGGATGATCGAATATGTGAATTCATGCCGTCCCATGTCTGCGTGCGGATCCGGATAGATCGGGCTTCTCAGAAGGCTCATGGAAAGCTCTCCGTCGCGTGCGGCATAGCCGTACTTGGAATCGGATGACAACGCAAGATTCCCGACGTTGACGAAATTCCTCGCCGGAAACTCGAATTTCGCGAAATCCCATTCGTTCTGTACATGCGTCTTTCTTTTTGTCGTACCGTAGGCTATGTCGCAGTCTGCGTATTCCACGTTGCTGTCCACAGGGAAGCTTACGCGCAGCAGCTTTCTTTCGTCGTGCCATTCGACAAACGTCGTGAAGAACAGCTGGTATCCATTTGCCGGCAGGACGATCGTCTGCCGTATCGACGAGGTCTTGGTCCTGTATAGGAAAGTGATCGACGAGAAAGCGTCGGCGATGGTTCTTTCCGTCCGTCCGCAAGGTTCGAGATCGTTGCAGACCATGTCCTTGTAGTAGAAATCTATGTCCCAAGCTTCGTATGTATGCGGCTCGTCGTGGTACAGCGAAAGGATGTTCGCAACCCTATTTTGGAACAGATCCTCTCCACTTTTTTTGTCCTTCGCCTCGACTATGGTCCCGTTCTCTCCGAAGCGATAGATTACGTCTTCGTTCTCGAGAACTGTACCGGAATCTTTTTTGCAGGTCTCCGATGTCCTTTCGAACGGCAGACATGTCCATCCGCTTTTGAGAGGCATAAGAACGAAACTCCGTCCGTCCGCTGTCGATACCGGGTGATTCCCGAGGCGTCCGTTACCTTCTCCGATTGCAGGAACCTCAAGCAGTATGCTGTCTTTTGCTTCCATGCCGGGGTTGAAGAAGGCGATGAACTTCGGATCCCTGTCGGCCTTCCTTTCGAAGAAGGAAGTGTGTATGGCCTCGGCACCTTCCGCTCTTGCCTCGACAAGACGCCTGAAGTCGTCGAATATCCTCCTGTAGATGATTGTAGATTCTTCGTATACCTTTGTTATCGAGGAACCGGGAAGGATGTCATGGAACTGCAGTGTGAGCGCATCCTCTATATCCCGTTCGAGATCGGGGTACTCGTCCAACCGGTCGGCATACAGCGCCTCGACAAGCTTGAGATTCTCTTCGAAGAGCCTGTTGTTTCTCTTCTGCGCCGCTTGGGATGTATAGGTTCCTCTATGATACTCGAGATAAAGCTCGCCCTTGTATCTCATCAGCAGATCCTTCTTTTTTTCGAGCCGTGCTACGAAGTCCTCGACATGGCCCCAGCTTGCCTTCGGAATTCCGGCAAGATCGCCTTGCCGCGTGATTCTTTCAAGGTGTTCTGCCTTAGGACCGCCTCCGCCGTCGCCTATTCCGGCAAGTGTCAGGAATTCGTCTAGCCGATCCTTTTCCGCAAAGTTTCTTTCGGCTACGATCAGGTTTTTGGGAAGCGCCTTGGAGTTGTAGTCGTGCTCCGGTGGGAAGTGTACAAGCACTTCGGAATTGTCCAGTCCTTTCCATATGAACGTGTCGTACGGGAACTTGTTGTTCTTGGACCATGACATCTTTATCGTTATGAAGCAGTCGATTCCGGCACGCTTGAGAAGTTGCGGCATGGAGGCAGGATAGCCGAACACGTCCGGAATCCAGCATGTCTTCACATCCTTACCGAATTCCCTCATGAAGAATCGTTTTCCGTATAGGAACTGTCTTACGAACGACTCTCCGGAAATCAGATTGCAGTCGGGCTCGACCCACATGCCGCCGAGAAGTTCCCAACGACCATCTGCAATCGCTTTCCTGATTCTCCCGTAGAGGCCCGGATGCTCGTTTTTCGTCCAGAGGTACTGCTGCGGGGAGGATGCCCCGAAGATGTAGGTCGGGTTGCTGTCGATATTGTCCATCTGGCTTGCGAATGTACGTGCCACCTTCCTGTGTGTCTCCGCCAACGGCCACAGCCATGCTGTGTCGATGTGGGCATGTCCGATCGCCGTGGTCGAGAGAGCATCCGAACCGTTTGTCGCTTCAAGGACCTTTCCGAGTATTCCGTCAGAGAACAAAGCCCCGTGTTCGCTGTAGGAGTTCGCCGCTTCGAACAGCGCGGAGAGAATCCTTACGGCCCGCGTAGAACATTCGTCCAGCGATTCATATAGGCTGAGAAGAACTTCCATGTCCTGATGCAGGTTCCATATATCCTCCTGCCAGCGTCCCAGGATGGCGTAGGCGTATACGCCATTTCTATGTCCTTCCGCATCTTTTTCCTTCCTGGTGATCAGGTGCTTGTCCATGTCGAGGCCGAAGAGTTCGTTTGCCGCCGTCTCGACGAACATGACGATTTCGTCCTGGTCGGTCGATCCGACGAGATGGATGTTCTTCACGTTGCTGTCGTCATAGACGCTGTGGTTCGAGAGTCCGTACAGAGGTTCCCCGCTCTCGTCGTATACCAGCATCTCTCCGCCGAGATTGAGCTTTACCGCAAGGCTGCAGCCTTTCAGGTCATCGGGGATCCTGAATATCAGCCTGTAGTAGGCGGAATCCCAGTTCTCACCCCATTTATCGCCCGGTCCGATCGGCCTTCGATCCAGATCGACGGTCTCTTCCAGCTTAAGTCTCAGAGGTGTGACGTATACCTCGGCCTCGGCTTCGATGCAGTCTGCCATGAAGCACTTCTTGAGCCTTGTCATGAACTCTCTGACTCTGTCGTAGGCGATTTCGCGCCTGCCTTTCATCTCCCAACCTTGCATCCTGGTTCTCCTTCGATGGGAAGTATAGCATGAAAGGCGGAAGAAAAGGCGGATTTCACTTACATGATTTCTGTTTTCGGTATTATATTTTTTCATGGGAGAAAACAACTATGGAAGCATTGGATGCAATAATGACCAGACGATCGATCAGGTCTTTCGAAAAGAGGAAGGTAGAGAAGGAAAAGCTGGAGAAGGTCGTAGATGCAGGAAGGCATGCCGCATCAGGCATGAATACCCAGGGGTGGCATTTTACCGTAATAACGGATGCAGAGAAGCTCCGTGAACTTGGATCATACGTACAGGGAAACGATACATCGATCTGCTACGATGCCCCTGCCTTCATAATTGTCAGCTATGAAAAGGGAAACGCCTTTGCGCCGTACGATACTTCGTGCGCTCTCGAGAACATGATGCTTGCCGGCCATGCCCTCGGTCTTGGATCGGTTTGGATCAATAGGATCAACAAGACCTCGGAGAAGGCGGAAAACCTCGTATCCTTCGGAGTGCCCGCAGGCTACAGAGCTTACGGCTGTCTTGCACTTGGGTATCCGGCGGCCGGTCCCAAGAACAAGGAACTCAAAGAAGGTACCGTTACCTGGATCGAGTAGATCGCCGAAAAAAAAAGAAGCCATCGTGCAGATGGCTCCTTTCCGTATCAGAGATTCTTCTCGACGATATTGTCGGCGATCTTCTTCTCTTCCTTTCTTATCTCCTCGAGGATCTGGTCCTTGAGACCGTCGATCGAGTAGTGGGTGACCTCTCCGGTTCCTCTGAGCTTGACTTCCACGTTGCCGTCCTTGAGGCTCCTGTTGCCAAGCGTTATCCTGATAGGAACGCCGATTATATCGGCATCTGCGAACTTTACGCCTGCGGATTCCTTCCTGTCGTCATATAGAACCTCTATGCCCGCATCTTCTAGTTCCTGGTATATCTTTTCCGCAATCGCCGTGTCCTTCACGAGCGATACCAGATGTACCTGGTACGGTGCGACCACGATCGGCAGTTTGAGTCCGCTGTCGTCGTTGTACTCTTCAGCAAGGCATGCAAGGAGTCTTCCTATTCCTATTCCGTAGCAACCCATGATCACAGGCTTCTGACGTCCGTCCTCGTCCTGGAAGAAGCAGTTCATTGCATCGGAGTACTTGGTCCCGAGCTGGAATATGTTTCCGATCTCGACGCCCTTGGATGAAGTGAGCGGAGCTCCGCAGACCGGGCATGAGTAGCCGCCGCGTGCCGAGGCGATATCGGCAACCTCTCCCTGGAAGTCACGTCCGAAGTTCGTGTTGAGGAAATGGAAGCCTTCCTCGTTCGCTCCTGCGACGAGGTTGTTTGAATATGCGACGCTGTCGTCGACGATGGTGATGAACTTCTCCGTCTTTGCTCCGATCGGCGACGCAAAGCCCGGAACCATGCCGCACTCGAGAATCTCCTCCGTGTGTGCTGGCCTGATATCGTTTGCCTTGGCCGCATGCTGGAGTTTCGCCTCTTCGACTTCCAGGTCACCTCTTATAAGAGCGACTATGAGCTTGTCATGCTCCTCTCCGGTCCTGTCGTTTACGAACGAACCGACCATGAAGACCGCTTTGCAGGTCTCTTCGGGCGAAATGCCCAGGAACGAGGCAAGGTCATCGATCGTGGATGCGTGCGGTGTCTCGATCTTCTCGATAGCTTTCATTTCCTGCTTGCGACATTCCTTCTTGAACGTGGCTACCTGCCTGTTCGCAGTATAGCCGCATTTGTCGCAGGTGATGATCGTATCTTCTCCGATCGGGGTAAGGTACATGTATTCGTGTGCGACTTTTCCACCCATCATGCCCGTGTCTGATGCGACGGCGATGCATGGCAGTCCGCATCTGGAGAATATCCTGAAGTATGTGTTGTAGTGAGCTGCGTAGATCTTCTCGAGTCCTGCCTGGTCGCGGTCGAAGGAGTAGGAGTCCTTCATCGTGAATTCGCGGACCCTGATGAGGCCGGCCCTGGGACGCGGGTCGTCACGGAACTTGGTCTGGATCTGATAGACCATGAGCGGAAGCCTCTTGTAGGAATCGATCTCGCCTCTGGCAAGATCGGTGACAGCTTCCTCGTGGGTCATGGCGAGTACCATGTCCCTTCCGCAACGGTCTTCGAAACGTGCCATTTCCTTGTCTATGGAATAGTACCTTCCGGTCTCCTTCCATATGTCGGCCGGATTGACGACCGGCATAAGAATCTCTTGGCCGCCGATTCTGTTCATCTCTTCCCTGACGATGTTCTGGATCTTTGTTATGCTTCTGAAGCCGAGGGGAAGAAGGGAAAAGATTCCGGTTCCAAGCTGTTTGATGTAGCCTGCTCTCAGAAGATACTCGTAGCCCTTGCAGTCCGCTCCGCTCGGAGCCTCCCTCAGGGTACGGGAAAACATATTGGACATTCTCATGATGCTATATCTCCACTAGGCCTATATTATATAGAGTAATCGTAAGATTGCCAACCTTGGAACTCGGACTGCAGACGTGCTCCGCCCTGTGTTTTTCCTGTAGTGTTTCGGTTTTTCTTATGTTAGAATGTTCCTTGATATGATGAAGTTGCAGATGAAGGCCGCGGTTGCGGCGACCATGAAGCGGCTATATGACAGAAAACTTACTACGGCGACCGGCGGTAACGTTTCCGCAAGGTTTGAGGGAATCATGCTGATCACACCTTCCGGCTTGGACAAGGCCTCTCTGAAGGCCGATGACATAGCAGAGGTCGACATTCTTACCGGTGAGAACCTGACGCCTCATCTGAAGCTTTCCATCGAGAGTTCCATGCATAGGTTGATATACCTGGAGAATGCATCGGCCAAGGCAGTATGCCACAGCCACCCGACCGTGGCGAGTCTTTTCTCCGCGCTGGCCGAACCGATACGGACCGACCTCATCGCAGAGAGCTGGTATCTTCTGGGCAATGTGTTCAAGGTGCCGTATGCCCTCATGGGCACCGAGGAACTTGCTGCGTCCGTGGCGGAATATTCCGAGCTTTCCCCGGTGCTTCTGCTGGAGAACCATGGAGCTGTAGCCGTAGGTGAGAGCCTTTTGAACGCATTCGATCGTCTCGAATGTCTCGAGCAGGCTGCGACGATGACCATGATGTGCACATCCTCCTTCACCCCTGTACCTCTTACCGAGGACAGAATGAAGGAGATAGACAGAGTATACAAGAACAAGAATGAATAGGAGTCAGTTGTGGATAAGAAGCTTTTACAGATGCTGAAGGATGAGGCTCTTGACACAAGGGTGAAGACGATCGAATGCATCGCCTCGTTCGGGTCGGGTCACATCGGCGGTTCGATGTCCATCGTCGAAACGATAACGTATCTCTACTACCATGAGATGAACATCCGGCCGGAGGATCCCTCCTGGCCTGAGAGGGACCGCTTCGTGCTCTCGAAGGGACACAGCGGGCCTGCGGTCTATGCGATCCTTGCCAAAAAGGGGTATTTCCCTCTCGAGTGGCTAGGAACGCTCAACCAGGGCGGAACAATGCTTCCCAGCCATGTCGACATGACCAAGACCCCCGGTGTGGACTTCACTGCAGGCTCTCTGGGCCAGGGAATAAGCGCCGCTGTCGGCATCGCTCTGGGACAGAGAATCAAAAAGTACCAGGCTTGGACTTACTGCATCGTCGGAGACGGCGAGAGCCAGGAGGGCGAAGTCTGGGAGGCCGCGGAATCTGCCGGAGCATGGAAGCTTGACAATCTCATCGCCTTTACCGATCTGAACGGTCAGCAGCTGGATGATTATACGGAGAACATCATCCCGATGCATGGTCTCAAGGAGCGCTACGAGACGTTCGGCTGGGATGCCTACGAAATCGACGGACATGACTTCGAGCAGATTGCCGACGCGATCGGAAAGGCCAAGAGCGTCAAGGGAAAGCCGCACATGATAATTCTCCATACGCAGAAATCCCATGGATTCATCCCGGGCGAAGGTATAAAGAGCAATCACTCCATGCCGATCGACCACGAGAAGGCTGAGGCCTCGATCAAGGCGCTCAGGGAGAGAGAAGGAGAGGCAAGATGATGAAGGATGTGACAAACTACAGCCATTACAAGGAAGCGGTGATAGGTGCGGTCACGGACCTGGCCGCGGAGCATGACGATATCGTATTCCTCGATGCGGATCTTTCTTCGTGCATCGGTTCCACTTCGTTCCAGAAGGCCTTTCCCGACAGGTTCTTCAATTGCGGCATCGCGGAGGCCAACATGGCTGCGGTCGCAGGTGGACTGTCCAGTGTCGGTCTGACTCCGTTCATACACAGCTTCGGATGTTTTGCCTCGAGAAGAATGTACGACCAGCTCTTTTTGTCCGTAGGATATGCCCATCGCGTCGTGCATGTGATCGGAAGCGATCCGGGCATCACAGCCCAGTACAACGGAGGCACACATATGCCGTTCGAGGATATCGCTCTGATGAGACAGATTCCCGGAATGGTCATAGTCGAACCAAGCGATGGAATGAGTCTCTACGAGCTTACCAAGCAGATCTACTACAGCGGAAAGATGAGCTATACGAGAACTCCGAGAAAGGGCATAACCTTCCGTTACAAGGCTGAGGATACCATAACTCTTGGCAAGGGAGTGGAACTGCTCGACGGAAAAGACTGCGCAATAGTCGCCACTGGAGCCCTGATGGTCGATACGGCCCTTGCCGCTGCGAAAAACCTGAAGGAGAAGGGAGTGGACGTTTCCGTGGTCGACCTCCATACGATCAGACCTCTCGATATCGAGCTGATAGACAGGCTTGTCGAGCGCTGCGGACGCATGGTGGTGTGCGAGAACGGACGCTATGCCGGAGGAGTCGGCGAGATGATAGCGGCTCATGTCGTAAGGACAGCTCCTTGCAAGATGGATTTCATGTGCGTAGGGGAGCGCTTCGGAGAAGTCGGCAATCTCAAGTATCTCGCACCTGCCTTCGGGTTCACGGCAGAGAATCTCGAAGAAAAGGTCCTCGGACTTCTCAAGTGATGCCTATGAAGGTCCAGCTTGAGACGATTCCCGTATGGGACGGACTTAAAAGCGACAGCGAGTGTTTTCTCTGTTCGCTCATGGAGGAAGCGGAGAAGGACGGCATAAGGTATTACCTTTCCTCGGCGATAATGACGCCGGAGGTAAGAGTGAGGACGAACACCTACGGTTTCTGCCCCAAGCATTCCAGGGATCTGGCGCTTGCGCAGAAGCCGCAGCCGCTTTCCCTTGTCATGGACACTTACTACGACGAGAACAGGAAGCTTTTCAAGGCGGGGTTCGACGGGATAAGGAAGGCCGGAAATGCCCGCAAGGCCGGGAAGCTGTTTTCCGACCTGTTTGCAATCGCCGATTCCCGCGAGGAAGGCTGCCTTGTCTGTTCACGCATGAAGGATCGCCTCGACAGGTACACTTTCACGATCGCATCGTTGTTCGAGGAGGATGCGGAGTTTCGCGAAGCCCTCAGGAAATCGAAGGGCTTCTGTCTGCACCATACCAAGGAACTTTTCCGGATGGCTCCGGAGGCGCTCAAGGGCGACATTCTCCTGGATTACTATAAGACTCTTGCTGACCTTATGGAAAAGAATCTGGAAAGAGTGCAGAAGGACTGCTGGTGGATGAGCCAGAAATACAAGAGCGAGAACAAGGACAAACCCTGGAACGGGTGCGAGGATGCTGAGATTCGTGCAGTCTTCAAGCTGATAGGCAAAGGGCGTGTCATCGATCCTGTGAAAAACCTGAAGTAGTTTTCCCCATAAGCCTTGCGGATCTGCAAGGCTTTTTTCGCTTTGCCCGTCCTGCATTACGACATTTGGGGGCAAGTGTAGTTTGATGTCGCTTGAATTTCGGTTTTCCTGACATTAGATTTGATATAGGAGGCCGATATGGCGGAATTGACCAAGAAGGCGCTTTCCGAAGCGCTGACGGATCTCCTCAGGACAAGGAGACTCGACAAGATAACGGTTGCGGAATTGACCGCTCTTGCGGGGGTCAACAGGCAGACGTTCTATTATCATTTTTCCGATATTTTCGCTTTGGTGAAGTGGACGGCATATGACCGTTACCACAAGCTTCTCTCCTCCCATGGCTTCGGCCCAGGCATGTTCCGGCACGAGGTATACACACTTATCTGCGACGGCATGGTTGCGAACAGGACGGTAGTGCTGAATGTATACAAGGGGATGGATGATGCTCATATCCGCCGTGCGTTGCGTGCAATTGTGGATCCGGAGATAGAAAAAGAAGCGGTCAGAATTGCTGCCGGACGTCTTGACGAGGATGACCTGTCATTCGTGGTTTCGTGCTATGCTTCCGGCTTAGTCGGCGTGATGGTCGCATGGCTGGAGTCCGGCATGGAGGAAAGGTACAGGGGCAAGCTCGATGTCATTTTCACGACAATGGAGAAATCCATTGCGTTGCTTGTTTCCAATCTTGTTGCAGACTGAAGATATACATCTGTCGTCCCATGTCTGGACCTTATACACGAGTGTTCAAGTGTCTATTCACGGTATTCTCACATTGTTCGTATCTTCATCATAGAGGAGAATGCATGATGGGAATCACACAAAGCATCAGGAAGATAGGGCTTGATACGGCGCTGTCATACTTGGAAAGGAATCCTGAGGAGAATATCGGAAAGTTGATTTCCTTTGTTTCATCGATCGCTCCGAAGGAAGGACCGGGGAGAACCAAGATCGATGCCGTCAGGAAACTGCTAGCGGATCGGGAAAGTCCCTGGTACCGACTGGTAATGAGGATCTATTCCGACATAGATCCTGAAGTGCGCAAGACGCTTTTCCGCAATTTCATACTCAATTCCTATTTCAAATGGGCCGAAGACAAGGAGAAGTACGAGAAGGAACACGATGTGAGGGTGCCATGGACGATTCTGATGGATCCGACGAGCGCATGCAATCTGAAGTGTACCGGTTGCTGGGCCGCCGAATATGGCAACAAGCTCAATATGGATCTTGCCACGCTCGATAGGATCATAGCAGAGGCCAAGGAGATGGGAATGCACTTCTTCATATACTCCGGCGGCGAACCGCTGGTTAGGAAGAAGGATATCATCACTCTCTGCGAAAAACATGACGACTGCGTTTTCATGGCATTCACGAACGGCACTCTGATCGACGAGGAATTCGCCGACGATATGCTCAGAGTGAAGAATTTCGTTCCTGCCATATCCGTGGAGGGCTTCGGAAAGGCGACCGATTTCAGGAGAGGAAACGGAACCTACGACAAGGTATGTCGCGCCATGGACATCCTCAAGGCTCACAAGCTGCCTTTCGGCGTCTCGTGCTGCTATACCAAGGAAAATACCGAAGTGATCGGAAGCGAGGAATATTTCGATTGGATGATCGGAAAGGGTGCCTATTTCGCATGGTTCTTCACTTACATGCCGATCGGAAACGATTCTCCTTCCTCTCTCATGGTGACAGCATCCCAAAGAGCTTTCATGTACGAGAGGATCAGAGGGTTCAGAAAGACTAAGCTTCTCTTCACGATGGACTTCTGGAACGACGGCGAGTTCGTCGGCGGCTGCATAGCAGGTGGAAGATACTACATGCACATAAATGCGAACGGGGATATCGAGCCGTGCGCATTTATCCATTATTCCGATTCGAATGTCAAGGAAAAGAGCCTGCTTGAAGCTTTGAAAAGCCCTCTGTTCACGGCATACAGGAAAAACCAGCCGTTCAATTGCAACCATCTGCGCCCATGTCCTCTTCTGGACAACCCCGATGCGCTTGCAAAGGTCGTGGATGAGAGCGGTGCTGCAAGTACGGACATGATGAGTCCGGAGGATGTGCATGAGCTGTGCGGCAAGTGCCATGAAAAGGCTGAAGCATGGGCCCCTGTGGCCGATGAGCTCTGGAAAAGGAGTCACGCATGAGGCGGGTGTTTTCCTCCGAAAGCGTCACTGAGGGGCATCCGGACAAAGTCGCGGATCTGATTGCCGATCGTGTCCTTGACAGCTGTCTGGAAAAGGATCCATATTCCCGCGTCGCGGCCGAGGTAGCGCTTTTTTGCCAGCATGCAGTCTTGTTCGGCGAAGTGACCACATCTGCTGTCGTAGATTATGAGAAAGTCGTACGCGACACTGTACGCAGTCTCGGATACGACCGTTCTGAACTCGGATTCTCCGCAGACAGGATGGAGGTGGAGATCGCGATTCACGAGCAGAGTCCCGACATTGCCCTCGGACTCAGGAATGCGGACCTCGAAGGAGGGGCAGGGGATCAAGGAATAATGTTCGGTTATGCAGAGAAGGACGGAATAGAGTTCCTTCCGCTTCCGATTGCACTTGCCCATAGGCTCTGCCGCAAGCTTGCAGAGGTTCGTAAAAACGGCAGGATTCCATATCTCCGCCCAGATGGAAAGAGTCAGGTGTCCGTCGAATATGACGGTACCGGAAAGGCGATGAGAATTGCATCCGTGGTCCTGTCGTCGGCACATGACGACGACGTCGAGCTGGGACAGTTGAGAGATGATCTTCTCGGAAAAGTAATCCTCGAGACCATACCGGGGAATCTCATCGACGACGAGACCCGTTTCCTCATAAATCCGACAGGCCGATTCGTGCTTTCCGGTCCGGCAGCCGATTCCGGACTTACTGGAAGGAAGTTGATAGTCGATACCTACGGTGGCGCATCGCGTCATGGAGGCGGGGCTTTCAGCGGCAAGGATGCAAGCAAGACCGACAGGACTGCGAGCTATGCGGCAAGATTCCTGGCAAAGAACATAGTGGCATCCGGTATGGCGGACAGGGCTGAAGTGGAGCTTGCCTATGCGATCGGGGTAGCGGAACCTGTGTCCGTGTTCATCGAGACGTTCGGTACGGAGAAAGTAGCGCTCGAGGAGATATATCGGAAGGTAAGGAAGGTGGATCTGCGTCCGAATGCATTGATCGAACGGTTCGATCTGAGACGGCCGATCTTCAGCAGCCTGACCAATTACGGCCATTTCGGCGAGAATGCGGCATCCCTGCCGTGGGAGCAGCTGGACGAGAGCTTGTTTTGAGACCTTGTGTCTCTGTCATCTGTCAGGCTCCGAGGTTCTGAAAAGGCTTCGGAGCCATTTGCAATCTATTTCCCGGACTGTCCGTCTGAGGCGGGCTTTCTGTGCCGTCTTCTGATTCTGAACAGCATCGGATCGTCGTTCCGATCTATCTCGGATGACAGGCAGCGCTTGAGAACCCGCTCATCGAATCCCGCGGATGGAAAAATGTGTATGTAGTCCAGAAACAGCCGTTCGAAGCGGTAGATAAGTATATAGTCCTTTTCATCCGAGAAAAGCGTAAAGGCGAGGGTGAGCATGCAGTTCCGTGACGAGTGGAAGTTCCTGGCCTTCTCCTTGCCTTTTTCGCTCACGTAGTCTCTGGAGATGAAGAGGGCGAGCGCAATCCTTTCGTTCCTGTCCCATACCAGGAGATCCGCTCCTTCGACGGAAATGTCGACGAACCATTCCGGAGGGAATATCTGAGCCAGATACATGGCAAGCCTGCAGGCCAGAGTCTCTTTCCTGATGTCCTTGCCGAAGAGATCCCTATCTCTTGCCAGCAGTGTTTCCAGTCCGCGCTTGAAGTCGTCGTATATCGCTATGCTCGTCTCTCTTGCTCTTTCGGACATTTCCTCTTCCCCTGTTTTCAGATGAATGTATAGGTGATTTCCATCTCGCTGACGCATTTGATGGTATTGAAAATTGAACAAAGTTCCGAGGCTTTGGTTACGCACTTTCTGTAGAGTTTCTCGTCGTTGCATCCCGAGACGACGAAGTGCAGACTTGTTTTCTTCAATGTCTGTACTTCCTCGTCCTCACGCTTTACGCCGCAAACCTCGATTTCGCTTTTTTTCCAGGTGAGTTCCTTCGGCGCAATGTCTTTGAACGTGCTGAAAAGGCATCCTGAGAGTGCACCGAGAAGATATTCGTACGGACCTGTCGCCGCGGTGAAGTCGAACTGTCTCCCGAGCAGGTTCTCGAAGTACGATCGTCCGTCCGTGAACGTCGCCTTGATTCTTCTTTCTCTTGCCATGATGTCACTCCTTTCTATTTCTTGCGATGCTTTGGGCTGCGAGATATGCGCTGGCGAATGCCCAGGTCAGAGAGTACCCTCCGCATTTCGCATCGACGTCCGCAAGCTCGCCTGTAATATAAAGATTTTCGACCTTGCGGGATTCCATCGTCCTGGAATCGATCTCGCTGGTCGAGATACCGCCGGTCGTTCCCATCGCAGAGAGCGTCGGGACGCTTGCCGGAACCTCGTAATCGGACAGTGTCCTACAGATTTTTTCCAGTTCGCCGGCTGTGAGATCTGCGATTCTTTTGTAGGAGAGTTCGCCAAGCAACGCCTCTGTGAGGCGCTCCGGAAGATCCAGAGCGTTCTTCAGCATTGCCTTGCCGCTTTTTCTCTTGATTGTTTCCTTCCCTATGTCCAGAAAGGTTATGCCGATCGTCTCCTTGCCGTCCATGAAGCGGGAAAAATCCTCCGCCGCCGGACCTGATAGCCCTTTTTCCGTGATGACCGCGCTGGACGAGATTCTGTTGCGCCCTTTCCTGATTGTCACGGGAATCGTGATTCCCGCAGCCTCTTTCAGCGGATGGCCTTCCAGAAATAGCTGACCCAGCGCAGGACGGGGCGGGACTATTGTGTGTCCCAGATTCTCAAGCAGGAAGTAGCCGTCGCCCTCGCTGCCTGTTTCCCGATATGTGAATCCGCCTGTCGCCATTATCACGTGGCCGGCCTTGAACGTCCGCTCTGATGTGAAGATATGGAATACTCCGTCTTTTTTTGCGATTCTGCAGACCTTCTGCCCGTAGAAGATCCTTCCTGCCTTCCTTTCCAGAGTGTCCCGTATGTCGGTTGCTTTGAGGCTCTTCGGAAAAACCTTGCCGTTCTCGAAGGTCACCGAGTCGATTCCGAGGCTCTGGAAGTAGGATCGGATCTTCCGTGGAGGAAAGGCGTAGAGTGCCGGGCGTACGAAGTTCCGTCTGTCGTAATACGCCTCGAGAAGCTCATCGGGCTCGGCGTCGTGGGTGTAGTTGCACTTTCCGCCGCCGGTGAGAATGAGCTTTTTTCCTGCGGTGTCGTTTTTTTCAAGCACGAAAGCCTCCATTCCCAGGAGGCTTGCTGCCATGAGTCCGCTAGCACCGAGACCGATTATCGCGACGGAATCCGTCACTTTCTGTCTTCCTTTTCGACTATGCTGAGGTGAAGTTCATCGAGCTGCTTCTGCTCCACCGCGGCAGGGCAGTCGTCCATCGGGCTCATCGCAGCCGTGTTCTTCGGGAATGCGATCACTTCCTTAATGGACGCCTGGTTCGCGACGATCATGCAGAGGCGGTCGATGCCGGGGGCTATTCCTCCGTGCGGCGGCGCACCGTACTTGAAGCAATCGAGCAGGAAACCGAATCTCTCCTGAGCAACGTCGTCCGGATAGTTGCAGATCCTGAATACACGCTTCTGAAGCTCGATGTCGTGGATTCTTATCGAGCCAGATGCAAGCTCGTAGCCGTTGAGCACCAGGTCGTATAGGTCTCCCTTCACCACGCCGGGATCCTTTTCCATATTCTCGATGTATTCCGCCTGTGGCATGCTGAACATGTGGTGGGCAGCCTCCCAGTGTCCTTCCTCCTCGTTGTATTCGATGAGCGGGAAGTCGATGATCCAGCAGAATTCGTATCCCTTGCCGATGAGGCCCAGATCGGAGCCGAGCCTGCTTCTTACTGCACCGAGGCTGTTGCAACACTTCTTCCAGTCCTGATGTGCCACGAGAAGGATCACGTCTCCGTCCTTGGCGCCCGTCTCTGCTAGAACGTCTTTCTCGAGTCCTGCAAAGAATTTCGAGACTCCTCCTGAGATCGTGCCGTTCTCGACCTTCATCCATGCCAGTCCATGGGCTCCGTATATCTTTGCGGCACTCTCGAGCTCCGATAGGTACTTCCTCGTATAGTCGTGACCTTCGGTCTTCGGAGCAACGAGGTATTTTACCGATCCTCCTGCCTCCAATGTCTCTGTGAATGCCTTGAAAGTGCTTCTTGCTGCGAAGGACGACGCATCGTGCATCTCGAGACCGAATCTCAGATCGGGCTTGTCGCATCCGTATGTGTTCATCGCGTCATGGTACGTGATCCGTCTGAAGTGTGCAGGAAGGTCCACATCGAGAACCTTCTTGAACACCTCGTTGAAGAGGTCCTCCATCAGGGCCAGCACGTCGTCGCGCTTCACAAAGCTCATTTCGACGTCGAGCTGGGTGAATTCAAGCTGTCTGTCTCCTCTCGGATCCTCGTCCCTGTAGCAACGGGCGATCTGGAAGTATTTGTCGAAACCGGATACCATCAGTATCTGCTTGTAGAGTTGCGGGGACTGGGGCAGGGCGAAGAACTTGCCGGGATATATCCTCGAAGGAACCAAAAAGTCCCTTGCACCTTCCGGCGTGCTCTTGATGAGCGTAGGAGTCTCGATCTCGTAGAAGTCTGTCTTGTAGAAGTATTCTCTTATGGCTTTTACAATTTCGTGGCGCAGTCTTATCCTATCCTGCATCCCCTTGCACCTGAGATCCAGGAAGCGGTACTTGAGCCTGAGATCCTCTCTTGCAGAGTTCTCGTCCTCTATCATGAACGGAAGAACTGCACAGGGAGAGAGAACGTCGATCTTCTCTGCCTTGACTTCGATCTCTCCAGTCTCCATGTCAGGATTTATCATCTCATCAGGTCTCTTCCTGACGATTCCTTTGACTGCGATGCAGTATTCGAGCTTGAGCGAACTCGCTGTCTCCTCGAGATCCTTTGCAGCATCGTCGTCGACGACCACCTGGGTGATTCCGTACCTGTCCCTGAGGTTGATGAAATGAAGGGCCCCGTGGTCTCTGTTGCGGTGCACCCAGCCGTTGAGAACGACGGTCTTCCCTTCGTCCGCCGCCCTGAGGGCACCGCACGTGACCGTTCGCTGCATGAATGCTTCTTCCATATGAAAATCTCCTTGAAATAGAGTAACCATATTCTAGCAGAGAAGAGAGAAAATGATAAGGCTGTCTTTTTTCGGAAGAAGAGTGGAAAAAGCATGTTATCATTGCCGGTAGGAGAGCAATTATGGATTACAAATTCGAGGTCTGTCTCGAGAATGCCGAAAGCGTCGTGAATGCCGAGAAAGGCGGTGCCAGCCGCGTCGAGCTTTGCAGCGACCTGTTCGAGGGCGGACTTACTCCGTCATTGGGAATGCTGAGAACCTGCAGGAGACTCAGCCGGATCGACATCAGCGCTATGGTGCGTCCACGCGGCGGCGACTTCTGCTATACGGACGATGAGTTCCAGGTCATGAAGGAGGATGTGAAGATATTCAGGGAAGAGGGCATTTTCTCTGTCGTATTCGGCATCCTGACCCCGGATGGCCGGATAGACGAGGAGCGCAATGCGGAGCTGATAGAGCTTGCAAGACCGATGAAGGTCACTTTTCACAGGGCGTTCGACATGACCAGAGATGCCGAGGAATCGCTCGAGACGCTCATCCGTCTCAAGGTGGACAGAGTCCTTACGTCCGGGCTAGAACCGAGCGTGCTCGAAGGTATGTTCACACTGAAGAAACTTGTAGAGATTGCCGGAGACAGGATAATCGTCATGCCGGGCGCCGGGATAAACCACCGGAATTTCCGATATATACGGGACAACATCGGTGCAAAGGAATACCATGTCCATCCGACGTACAGAAAGGAATCGAAGATGATCTATCGTCCGGGCCATATATTCATGGGCGGGACGCTGCGTCAGAGCGAATATGCTCTCACGTCCACTCCGGTCGACGGTGTCGCAAGGTATCTGGAGCTGTAGATGCTGCTGCCGAACTTCTGTTCGGACGGTAGAATGCCTGCTGCTTTCTTCTCTTGGGGGCCTTGTTCTATGTGACGATCGTGGGAATACCGATAGGAAAAGCTCTTTTCCTGTTTGCGTCCCTGCATGCCATGCCGTTTGGCAAGGAGATTGTGCATGAGAGCGAGATCGTAGGTAAGAACGTATCTCTTGTCAGTAGATTCTTCGGTACGCTTGCAAACATCATCTGGCTTCCGTTCGGTTTAGTCGCACCATAGGCGATATCCTTCTGGGATTGCTACTGTGCGTCACCGTCGTAGGGATTACCGTCGGCATCGTATACTTCCGCATGGCTTCGTTCGAACTTTTGCCAATCGGAGCCAGCGTGGTGGACAGAGGGTGAAACCCATCCTCCCGACCAGGATCCCGTTCCGTCAGGAAACCGCGGCATCTATGCCGCAAGTTTCCGTAACCGGATGTCCGGGAGAATGAAAACGTCATGTCAGCGCTTCCAGGGGAGTTCCCGCACCGTGTGGGTATCCTCCTGGAGGTATCTGATCGCTTCGAGAGCGGCCGCAGCAGCGCTCGTTGTGGTCGTGTAGGGGATATGGGCCCTTATAGCCTCGGTGCGTATGTCGTCGTCGCTCCTCCTCGCATGGAAGCCCATCGGTGTGTTTATTATCAGATCCACTTTTCTGGCTCTGATGTAGTCCACTATGTTCGGATGTCCTTCCTGCGTCTTCAGGACGACGTCAGTCAGGATGCCTAGGTTGAACAGGTCTCTCGCCGTACCTTTTGTGGCCAGAATCTCGAATCCCATTTCCTGCAGGGCCTTTGCGATCGGAGCGATCGTGACGCGGTCCTTGTTGTTTACGCTTATGATCACGCGGCCTTTCGAAGGAAGGATGTTGTCGGCTGCCGCCTGGCTTTTGGCATATGCCTCGCCGAACGTGCGTCCCATTCCTACGACTTCCCCTGTGCTTCTCATCTCGGGACCGAGCGCCGGGTCGACGTTGCTGAAGCGGTTGAAGCTGAATACGGCTTCCTTTATGGCCCAGCCTGTTATGCAGTGTCCCTCCGCGAGGCTTTTTGTCTCGGGGACGAGCCCCTGGCAGTGCAGGTCCTCTCCGAGGAATACCCTGACGGCGGCCTCGATCATGTCGACTCCGCTTGCCTTCGAGATGAAGGGCACCGTTCTGCTGGCTCTCGGATTGACCTCGATGATGTAGAGCTTGCCATCCTTTTCGGCGAACTGTATGTTCATCAGACCCTTGACGTTCAGCTCGCGGGCAAGCTTGAGCGTCCAGCTTCTCATCTCTTCGAGGATCTCCGGCTTGCTCTTGTATGGCGGGAACACGGCTGCGCTGTCGCCAGAATGGATTCCTGCGGCTTCGATGTGCTGCAGTATTCCCCCGATATAGATGTTCTGCCCGTCGGATACTGCATCGAGATCGTACTCGAACGCATCCTCGAGGAACTGGTCGACCAGCACGGGGCTTTCCTTGGAGCACTGCACACCCATCTTGTCGAAGTACTCCTCCAGGCTTGCCGGATCGTATGCTATGAACATGCTTCTCCCGCCGAGGACGAACGAAGGTCTCAGCAGAACCGGGTATCCGATTTCCTCCGCCTTCTCGAGAACTTCCTCGCGGCTGTGGCCCATTCTGTTGTGCGGCTGTCTCAGGCCAAGCTTCCTTACCAGGTTTGAGAAAAGCTCCCTGTCTTCGGTCGCATCGATCGATTCGAGGCTTGTGCCTACTATTTTCGCTCCGTTCCTTTCGAGTTCCGCCGCCATGTTCAGCGGTGTCTGCCCTCCGAGTTGTACGACTACTTCCCTGCAGTTCTCCTTTTTCATGATCCTCAGGACATTCTCGGCGGTGAGCGGCTCCACGTACAGCCTGTCGGATGTGTTGTAGTCCGTGGATACCGTTTCCGGGTTGCTGTTGATCATGATCGTCTTTCTGCCGTGCTTCCTGTATGCCCTGCTGGAAAGTGTGCAGCATGTGTCGAACTCGAGTCCCTGTCCGATTCTGTTCGGCCCGGAGGCGAGAATGATCACCGCTTCCTCGCCGAGCGGCTCGGCCTCGTCCTTTTCTCCGTACGCCAGGTAGCAGTAAGGGGTAAGGGCTTTCTCTTCTCCTGCGCAGGTATCGACGAAATGCACTGCGGCTGTCTTGTCGAACGGCAATTTCTCGAGACCGGAGAGCTCGAGAATTCTTCTGTCGCTCATTCCGTTCTTCTTGGCTTTCATGTAGATGTCTTCAGTCAGTCCCGCGGTGATCGCCTTGTCGAGTTCCGCCTGCTGCTTGAGCATGTAGAGGAAGTAGACATCGAATCCTGTCTCGTCCGACAGAGCCTTGAGGTCTTCGGCCTTGCCTTCCTTGATCAGTGTGTAGAGGGCGAGAAAGCGCATGGGATGCGCATTCTTCGCGAGTGTTTCCACGTCGTATTTTTTTCTGTCCAGTTCGACTATGCCTTCAAGCTTCTGCTCCGTGGCGCGGAATGCCTTGTTGAGGGAATCTAGCACTGTGCGTCCGAGGCCCAAGGCTTCTCCGACACTTCTCATCTGCGTTCCGAGAGCCGACATAGGAAGCGGGAACTTCTCGAGCTCGAAGCGCGGGACCTTGCTTGCGATGTAGTCGATCGACGGCTCGAAACATGCCAGGCTCTCTCCGGTGATCTCGTTCTTGATCTCGTCCAGCGTATAGCCTACTGCAAGCTTCGCGCTTATTCTCGCAATCGGGAATCCTGTAGCCTTGGAAGCGAGAGCCGAGGATCTCGATACTCTCGGGTTCATCTCGATCACTATCAGTCTCTCATGGTCGGGCGATAGAGCGAACTGTACGTTCGATCCGCCTGAATCGACGCCGATCTTTCTGAGAATGTCGAAGGATGCGGTCCTTATCTTCTGATATTCCTTGTCCGAAAGAGTAAGTGCTGGTGCGAGCGTGATGCTGTCTCCCGTATGCACTCCCATAGGGTCGATGTTCTCGATGCTGCAGATGGTGATGACGTTGTCCTTTCTGTCCCTCATGACCTCCATCTCGATCTCTCTCCAGCCTATGAGGGATTCCTCGAGAAGTATCTCGTTCACGGGGCTCACCATGAGAGCATTCTCAACCAGCGGAATGAACTCTTCGTCCGTCCTTGCTATTGCGCCGCCCATTCCGCCGAGCGTGAAGGAAGGGCGGATGATCAGCGGAAGGCCTATCTCCTTCTTGGCTTTCAGGGCCTCTTCGGTGTTGTGGGCAATTGCGCTTTTTGCACTTTCAAGCCCGAGCTCGTCCATGGCTTTCTTGAACAGGCCTCTGTCCTCGGCCATCTCGATGGCGCTTGCGGACGAACCGAGTACCTTGACTCCGTATTTGTCTAGTATGCCGAGTTTCTGGAGCTTCATTGTCAGATTCAGTCCGGTCTGTCCTCCCATGTTGGACATTATCGCATCTGGACGTACCTGTTCGAATATCTTCTCTACGTATTCGACTGTGAGTGGCTCGAGAAAGATATGATCTGCCAGTCCCGGCGTAGTCATGACCGTCGCCGGATTAGGGTTGATGAGCGATACTTCGTATCCTTCCTCTTTGAGCGCCCTGACTGCCTGGTTGCCGGAGTAGTCGAATTCGCAGGCCTGACCGATCACTATCGGGCCGGATCCGATGACGAGTATATGCTTTATGTCGTCTCTTCTCATCTTCTGCCTCCTTCGATTGCGTTCCTGAGCACTTCGTAGCTTTCCTCGGGCCCTGGACCGCCTTCCGGCGAGAACAGAAGTCCGATGGCGTTGCCCTTGGCGAAACCTTCGCACCTTCCGCTGTTCGGTTCCTCGAAAACTTTTTCAGCTCCGGCGAGATCCGATATGGCATAACTCAGATTCTTTTCCGAAATGAATATCTTTCCGGTTTCGACATTGCGGATGGTGAGCTGGCCATGTACGCCTTTTTTCATCTTCGAGATGGAAAGTCCGTCTGCGATTGCGAGAACAAGTGCTCCTTTTCCGATTCCGACGATCCTTTCGCCTTCCAGATCCTTCAGAATGGCGATGGCTTCCGTCTCTTTCTCCGGGGAGCCTCCTCCGGAAGAGATCGCTATTGCCGACGGAGAATATGCCTTGATTTCCTTTGCGGTGGCCTTTCTTGTAAAGGTCTTTACTTCGTATCCGAAGTCATAGAGCCTTTCGATCAGCGAGAACTTGGCGCCGAGGTCGACAAGAGCGATTCTGCCTTTCGGTGCGGACGGTGCCTTTGTCCCGTCGACTTCCGGGTTCGTCATGCTCGTGTCATATAGCGATGTTTCCGGATCGTCCATGTCCGCATCCTGCAGCATGGCCATCGCCTCTGCTCTGTGCTCTTCGGTGAACATCACGGCCTCCATCTCGCCGTAGTCACGCAGATGTATGTTAAGCGCACGTGTATCGACATCTTCGATTCCCGTGATGTCGTGCTCGAGCATGAAGCTTTCGAGCGTGGTCCTTCCTTCGCCGACCGGGCCGCGATAGAGCTCTTTTACGACAAGAGCAACGGCTGTGGAACCGTTGCTCTCATTGTCGGAAAGAGAAATGCCGTAATTGCCGACCATGGGCGACAGAAAGGCTAGGAACAATCCTGCATTTGCAGGATCCGTGATTGCTTCCTGATAGCCTGGAATGGCGGCAGAGGAAACAATTCTGCCTTTTCTTGCAGCGAGCTGCGCACCAAAGGTGCAGCCTGAAAGCTCGAATCCGTCTTTGAGTCTTAGTGTTGCTTTCATAGTGTTCTGTCCAAATTGACTGAATTCTATAAAAATGCAGGTTGCGTTGCAACACCTTTTTGGCCGTATTCTTTGAAAAAGCAACAATTTTGCAATTGTATTATCTTATTTCAAGGTATCCTGTTGCACTTTTGAACTTTATTTGCACAGGAGATTCCTCGTTTCCGTATGTTCCTTTTCCTCTGAAAGTGCCATATCCGGTTTCTATCTTTCCTGTACCGCATTCGAATTCGATGTGATAGTCGTTGCCGTCAACGTCTATTTCCGTATCGCCGCTAGTCGTATCGATCCTGAAGGAGGAAGCCGTCGTGGACTCTAGCGCGCTTTTACCGCTTATCGATGAGATCGTAACCGAATCCGCAGTGCTGTCCCTGAGCTCGAGATTGCCGCTCGTTGTAGAGTAGAATATGCCTTCGGCCGCTTTTATGAAAGCTGCGACGACATTGCCGCTGAGAGAAGAAAGGGCAAGATTGTCGGCGGCTATACCTGTTGCGAGTATGTCTCCGCTTGTGCTTGAAAGCTCGACCAGGCCCGTCGCAAGGTTCTCCGCACCCACGTTTCCGCTTGTCGACGACAGCCTTATCTCTCGGAAAGTGTCGTCGCCGAAGACAAGTTCTATATCTCCGGATATGCTGCGTATTGAGAGCTGTCCGTCGTTTCCTTCTGTAACCCGTGCGCTTTCCGCTATTACCTTGACCCCGTCGACGGACGGGCTGAAAGAGGCTTCGATGTTTCCAGAGATGCTGTGGACGCTTACCGTGGTCTTTCCCTGATATATCGTTTCGATTCCGATTTCCCCGGCATTCTTCATCGGGTCCTCGCGATTGAAGAATCTTCCGATTCCGGGGATGAATGCCAGAATCGCCACGATCGCCAGCAGGGCTATCTTGAGTTTCTTGTCGTCTTTTACCATAGTTTTATCGACCCTGTGTCGGAATGCATCGCCACGATAGTCCCGTCCGGATTTTCCTCGTCGCGATATATGCGGTTCTCGAAATCGGTTCCATTCCTGTATATCGTCACAGCTGCTCCTGCCGTCTCTGCGTATCCGATTCCGTTTGCAGTATCGATGTCGAGAGAACCACTGCCGCTTTCGGCATTGATCTTGCCGATCCTGCCTCCGAGTATGGTTGCATCCTCGTCGTCGAATTCCAGGATGATATTCTCCGCATCGACGTCCGTGATGTCCACCCTGCCTGATGATTCGATTGCCAATGTCCCGAATATGCTTTCCGATATGTCTATCGCGGCACAGGATACTGCAGCGTCGCCGATTTTCGAGAAATGCATCGAGATGTTGCCTCCGCATCGCACTTCCAAACTTCCGACGGCCAGATCGAAGATATCAAGTGTTCCGTTCTCGTCGTCTATCTCGACCGCTTCGATCTCCATGCCCCTGGGAACCCTGATCGACAGTATACCACTTTTGAAGTTGAGAAACACAGTGGACGAATTTCTCGTAATCTCCGGATTTCGCGACCTGGCAAGAAAATATCCGATTTCGTCGGTATCGGATTCCTCTATGGTGATCGTTGCATTCGAGCTTGCAATTACGAGTTTCTTCACGTCGCCTTCGAAGGTCCCTTCGGTTTTCGAGGTTCGCAGATATGCTTCCATGGCAATGGCATAGATAGCCACAAGAAGGACCAGTACGGCTCCTCCGACTAGTATCTGTCCCGATTTTATCCGCACACTATCTGTCCTCTGAAGAGCGGAAACGTTCGTCCCAGTCCTTTTCCTTGTCGAACATTTCGCTTTCCATGGTTTCCACTTTCTTCTTGAGTTCCTCGTACTCCTTCCGGATGTCTTCGGTGCTCCTTTCCTCCCATTTAGCATCTTCCGCATCTTCGAACCTGGTTCTGTGTGCCTTTCTTTCCTTTCTGGAATATGAGGGATCGTAGTCCGAGATCACATCCTCAGGCCTCTGCATCGGAAGGATGATGGCAAGAACGAGATAGCATATAAGTCCGGGAAACAGAGATGTGCAAAGAATCAGCAGGACGGCCAGAAGTCTTGTAGGTGCCGCTGGCAGATCCCTCCATTCGGCAAATCCTGTCACTACGCCGTATATCGGTCCGCGAGGCGACCTTGTCCATTTTCGTGTCATCTGTATCTACTCCTTAATTGTCCTGTTTCTGTCTTTTCTTTTCGTTGAGGATCACATCGAGATTCTCGATTCTTTTCTGCAGGTCTTCGATGCCTTTTTCAAGGGCTGCGCGCTCGCTTGCTTCGTCGTACTCCGGAGAGCTGAAGATCGGCTCCTGGCCTTTCTTCTTCCTTCTTTTCATCTCGCGTTCGAATTCTTTATAGCTCTTCTTGCTGGAGAACGTCCTGGAGTATGTTCCCGGAGCATATCCGCGCTGCATTTCAGCTTCTCGAAGTGCCGCCTCAATCTTCATTTTCCGCATCTTTTCTTCGTGAATGTTGTCGAAAATGACGATCAATGTGATAAGAGGGGCTATGATTGCGACTAGAGCGATTATCATGCCGCTGTTCATTCTCTGCCTGCCTTCTTCTTGAGTTCATCGAGTTCCTTCTCTATGTCCTCGTCACGTTCGAGATCCGAGAACTTTTTCTCCGTATCGCTGGACTCCATGCTGTTGATGTCCCTCCAGGCATTCATGCGGTCTATCTTTTCTTCCATATGCGCAAAGTGTTCACTCATGTTTTTTCTCTTGAGAGATTCCGCTTTTTCCTCGGCTCTGGCGCGTTCCTCTTTTTCCTTTATTATCTTGAGCTTCGCTTTTGCCTGTGTGAGCTTTTCCTCCAAGGTTTCTATCTCGCTCTTTGCGCTGTCGATCGTCCTTGCGTTCTCCTCCAGCTGACTTTCTATCAGGCTGAGTTCCTCAGTCAGCTTCTTCTTTTCCAAAAGGGCTTCCCTCGCGAGATCTTCCTTGCCTTTCTCTATGGCAAGGATGGCGCGCTGCTGCCAGCGTTCGATCGTAGCCTCTGTCTCTGTCTTCTTCCTTTCCGTCTTGATTTTCTGCGCTATCGATCCTGCAGCATTGCTTTTGAGTTCGATCAGCGTGTCCTCCATTTCCTGGATCATCAGCCGAAGCATCTTCTCCGGGTCTTCTGCCTTGTCCAGAATGGAATTTATGTTTGCGTTGACTATGTCCATGAATCTCGAGAAAATTCCCATGTGTGACTCCTTGCCCTGAGGAAAAGCAATTTTCATGCCAAGCTGATTCTAGCATCAAAGCAGGGCTCTTTCCACAGGAAATGGGGCTATGTGGGGTCTTGATTGTTGGTAATTTTTGCCATAGGTGGTATTATTTGCCATATGGGTGCAAGCATTAGGGACACATTGGTCAAGGAAGTCGGCGAGAGCGAGGCCTATCTCGATTTCCAGACCAGACTGAGCAAGGTTGCGAAAGTGGATCGTCCGGTTCTGATCATCGGGGAACGTGGTACGGGAAAGGAACTCTCGGCGAAAAGGATTCACTACCTGTCTTCACGGTGGGAAGGTCCTCTCGTGACTGTCAATCTTGCGGCTCTTCCGCCTTCGCTCATAGAAAGTGAACTTTTCGGCTATGAAAAAGGCGCTTTCACCGGTGCGGTCCAGACGAGGAAAGGCCGTTTCGAGGAGGCTGAGGGCGGTACGCTTTTTCTCGACGAGATCGGCCTGATGCCTCTCGAGGTGCAGGAAAAGATACTGCGTGTCGTGGAGTATGGCACATACCAGAGAGTCGGATCGTCGGTGACGCATGAAGCCGATGTGAGAATAGTGGGAGCTACAAATGCCGACCTTCCTCAGCTTTGCCGCGATGGCAAATTCAAGGAAGACCTGCTTGACCGTCTTTCGTTCGAGGTACTCTTTCTGCCGCCGCTCCGCGTCCGGGGTACGGACATCCTTTTGCTTGCATCGTATTTTGCGTCGCGCATGAGCTACGAATGTTCCAGAACGGATATACCGATATTCACGGAGGAAGTAGAGCACCAGCTTCTGGAGTATCCATGGCCGGGCAACGTGAGAGAACTGAAGAACGTCGTCGAACGTGCCGTCTACAGGACCGAAGGCAATGTGATAGACCATGTCGAGTTCGATCCATTCCGAAATCCATGGAGCCCGTTGCCCGTGGCGGAGAATGACCGGACCGGACATGCTGCTTCGCAGCAGGGGGCAACCCCGTTCGGCTATGATCTGAAGCTTCTGGAGAAAGCCCATGAGGATCTGGACATCTCGTTCATTTCGAGAGCTCTTGATGAAAGCTCCGGAAGCCAGAAAGGGGCCAGCGAGCTTCTCGGCATAACCTACGATCAATTCCGTGGCCTTTACAGAAAGTATAAGGACAGGCTGAAATAAAGCCGTTTTCGGTCCTGCAAGCTCGTTCCAGGTTGTAAAAAATTTCTTTTTTCTCTAGCATCTGCCTTGTGAGGTGAAAATGCTGTCAGATATCGAGATCGCACAAAGCTATAGGATGAGGCACATCCATGAAATCGCAGGCAGACTTTCGATCCCCGAGGAACTGCTCGAGGATTATGGAAAATACAAGGCCAAGGTCGACTATAGAAGTCTTGGAACCGTTGGGAAGAAAGGACGGCTCATACTTGTTACCGCAATCAATCCTACTCCTGCCGGAGAAGGAAAGACAACTGTTTCGATCGGGCTGGCCGACGCGCTGAATCTTCTCGGAAAAGATGTATGTCTTGCCCTTCGCGAGCCGTCGCTAGGACCTGTGTTCGGACTTAAAGGCGGTGCCGCAGGAGGCGGTTATGCCCAGGTAGTTCCGATGGAGGACATAAATCTCCACTTTACAGGCGATTTCCATGCGATAGGAGCGGCAAACAATCTGATAGCCGCACTTGTCGACAACTCGATTCAGCAAGGCAACCCTCTCAGGATAGATCCTAGGCGGATCGTCTGGAAACGCTGTCTGGACATGAACGATCGGCAGCTCAGATTCATAATCTCCGGTCTGGGAGGAAAGAGCAACGGCGTTCCCCGTGAGGATGGATTCGAGATCACCACGGCAAGCCAGGTCATGGCTGCGTTCTGTCTTGCGATGGACTTGTCCGATCTGAAGAAACGCCTGGCAAGATTGATCGTGGCCAGGACATATGACGACAGACTCGTCACGCTTGGAGATCTTCATGGGGAAGGAGCTGCCTGCGCTTTGCTGAAGGACGCGATAAAGCCTAATCTCGTGCAGACTCTGGGAGGAACTCCGGCTCTCGTGCATGGCGGACCATTCGCCAATATCGCTCACGGATGCAACAGCGTGATCGCGACGAGAACTGCGCTGAAGCTTGCCGACTATGTCGTCACGGAAGCGGGATTCGGTGCCGATCTCGGTGCAGAGAAATTCATAGATATCAAATGCAGGCTGGCGTCGATGATGCCGAGTGCGGTCGTTCTCGTCGCTTCCGTGCGTGCTCTGAAAAGTCATGGTGGCGTTTCTAAGGATGATCTCGGGAAGGAAAATCTGGACGCTCTGGCTTCAGGGATGAAGAATCTCGATAGGCATATCGGAAATATAAGAGATGTATGGCATCTGCCTGTCGTGGTTTCTCTCAATCGTTTTACCAGCGATACTGACTCCGAACTGGCGCTTGTAGAGGATTTCTGCAGGAAACAGGGTGTCGAAGTAGCTCTTTGCGAGGTATGGGAGAAGGGTGGAAAAGGCGGGTTCGACCTTGCAGAGAAGGTCCTTCGGGCCGTGGAGAAATGCGATCCCTCTCTTAGAACGTTCACATACCCTGACGATATATCCATTGCCGACAAGATAAGAGCCGTTGCAAAGCGGATATACAGGGCGGACGGTGTAGTCTTCGCTCCCGGTGTGCTTACAAAAATCAGGAAGGCCGAGAGCGAAGGTTATCGTGACTATCCTGTATGCATTGCCAAGACTCAATATTCGTTTTCCGACGATCCGAAGAAGATCGGTGCTCCTGAAGGATTCAAGATAACGATACGGGATATCAAGGTAAATGCCGGTGCCGGATTCGTTGTTGCGTATGCCGGAGATATTATGACGATGCCCGGACTGCCGAAAATACCTGCTGCCGAGGGAATCGATGTCGATGATTCCGGAGTCATATCCGGTCTGTTCTAGACCTGTACGGATTAGGCGATCCTGTTTTGCGCAGGGTCGTTTTTTTACCGTTCTGAAAGTTTATATAAATTATAAAATCCGCAGACCGTAATCGGATGCTGCTCCTTCGTCAGATGTATAGACGATTACAATAACTGTTTTTACAACGGATGTTCTCTTTCGCCGTCAATGTTTCGAAAATGTTGCCGATCCGCGCTTCTAGATAGGCCGTACGATAGGACATGCGCGACAGTCGAGGGGGCGACCATGTAGGAACGATAGTTCTATGCGATTTATGTTTCTTGCAGATGCCGAAGCCTGTAGGCCCCTGGCATTTATAATGTATAGTCCATATATTACAACGAATTAAGTCGATATTGTCGATTTGTCGGCTGTTTGATGAAAATTAGGGAGTTTTAGGAAAATAGCTTTGAAATCCCTAATTAGGGTACAGAACCCTAATTAGTTTTTCTTGATGATTTCCTGTAATGTGCAGTTTTGCTTTTCTCTGTTTTTCGATTCATGTTTCACGTGGAACAGGTGCTTGAAATGTCATGATGTTCCACGTGAAACAATACTTTCAATCAGTTATGATTTTCCACTTTTCCACTAGCTTTTCCAACGAGAATGTCGCATTTGCCGGCGAGGTGGACGGGAGGACGACAGCCTTCATGTTTGTTTTTTTCTCCTGGTATTTCACGTAAAGTTTTCCTGCTGTCGAGCCGTTTATGAAAATTTTCTCTATAGTCGCCGTATCCAGTATTCTGTTGAGGTTGTTTGGTATCACATCCCTGATACTACTGTCTGCCGAACCTGTTATCGTACATTCTCCGATTACATCCCATAGGGCTATGTTATGTTCCAGCAGAAAAGCTTTTTTGTCGTCGATCGTCTTGAGACTTTTCGAATCGTAAAGAATTTCCATTAACCGCCAGAACCGATTTTGCGGGTGTGCATAGAAAAAATCGGCTTCCCTCGATTTTACGGACGGAAAAGATCCGAGAATGAGTATTCTGGAGAATTTGTCATATACAGGATCGATGGTGTGTATCGCCTTCATGCATCCATTATAAATAAAAAGGAGCCCTCGTACGAGAGCCCCTTTGTATAACGTATCTACTTTGCAGGAAGCAGGACTGCCAGGAGCAGATAGAAAAAGCCCACAGGAAAAAATCCTGTTGTGAAAAGGGCTATTATTGCGGCTATTCTTATTATGCCTACAGGAATGCCGGACCAGTCGGACAGACCTTGGCAGACTCCAAGAACAAGCCCGTTGACGCTTCTTCCGAGCTTTGACCTTCTTGCCGTCTCGTACTCGTAGTAATCTTCGTGGTATTTCACTTCTTTCACTCCACCTTCAGTTCTTTCTTCTGTCTTTTGAGTTCTTCGAGTTCCTTTTCTATTGCACTGTCTTTCTCGAGTTCCTCGAAGCTGGGAGTCTGCCTCTCTGCTTTCTTCTTCAGGTCCTCATGGTGGATATCCGCTTCGGATTCCCAGCGCTCGATTTTCAGTTTCAGCTCTTCGAGACGTCTCGAGTATGAAGCTGTCTCATCGACATTGGCCTTTTTGTTGACCTTGAGACGTTCCTTTGCGACCTGTGCCCTTGCCTTCAAAGCGACGCTTGTGCTTTTGAGATCTGCAAGTTTTCCCTTTGCGTCCGTAAGATTCTCCTCGAGTTTTCCTACGAGGTAGTCAAGTTCGCTCTTTGCGCTTCTTTCGACTTCGAGGGTATCCTCGATCTTCCGCTTTTCGCCGATTGCTTCGCGTGCCATGTCATCGAGGTCCTTTTCGACGGCAAGACGGGCTCTCTCGTTCCATCGGGTCGCAAGATTCTCGCTTTCTTTTATGCTGTTTTCGATTTTTGCCTGTTCGCTTTTCTTTTCGCTGAGAAGAACTCTCATTTCGTCGATCGAATCTTCAAGCTGTCTGATCGAAAGATCGATCATCTTTTCCGGGTCTTCCATCTTGTCGAGAGCACTGTTCACGTTGGAGGAGACGATATCTCCGATTCTTTTGAAAATGTTCATTCTGAACTCCTTATTTTCTTTTTTTTGTTTGCACTCTTTTGAATGCAAATGACGTGCCAAGTATGAAAAAACCTCCAATTTCCTCGATAAAACGATACTTGTGGTCACTTTTACCATGAATCTGGCAAAAAATACCATGTCCTGGCACTGCTTGATTCTCCATCTGCCGCGCTGTAGAATCTTTCGTGTGAGTACTCTATATCTTACGGCTACGCCGATTGGAAATCTTGAAGACATCACCCTACGTGCCTTGAGGGTTCTCAGGGAAGTCGATGTCATAGCATGCGAGGATACCAGACATACGGGACAGCTCCTGCAGCACTTCGAAATAAGGAAAAGGCTCATCGCGTGCCATGCGCACAACGAGGAAGCCTCAAGCAAGGGGATTCTCTCGCTGCTCGATGCAGGCCAGAACGTTGCCTACTGCTCCGATGCAGGTACTCCCGGAGTTTCGGACCCCGGAGCAAGGCTTGTGGAGTATGTCAGGTCGAACAGCGATCATGAAATAGTGCCGATTCCAGGGGCTTCCGCTTCTGTAGCTCTTGTAAGCGTCGCAGGCAATATAGGGCGTAGTTTCGCATTCGAGGGATTCCTTTCTCCCAAGAAAGGCCGAAGGACCAGACGGCTCGAGGAGCTTGTCTCCAGACGGGAAGCTTTCATAATATATGAATCTCCGTTCCGCGTGCTGAGGACGCTCAAGGAGATTGCGGAGATCGATTCGTCGCTGCGGTGTGTGATCGGGCGTGAGCTGACCAAGCAGTTCGAGGAAGTGGAAAGCGGGAGCATTACCGAGATTGCCGGCATGTTCGAGGCCAGAGATACGATAAAAGGCGAGTTTGCAATCCTGATTGCCCCGGGAGTCTGCGATGATCAGAGCGAAGAAGATACTGACGCTTAAGCCTCGTGTCCAGGTCCGGAAATGCGGTGACGTGTTCCATCTGCTGTCGCTCGGCGAGGACTGCCCTGAAAAGGACGAGATATTCTCCATCCTGCTGTCTTTTCTCGATCCGGACAGGCGTAAGAATGCCGAATACCTTTTTGAAAAGGGACGTTTCGACGACATATATTACCTGACGCTCGATTTCCTTGGAGAATCAGTTGCGGACTGGGATCTCTACAGGGAGGGGAGGGTGGACTTCTCAAGTCGTACGGTCCTGCCTCACATGCTGTATCTTGACGGGCTGAGAAGTCCTTACAACGTAGGATCCGTCTTCCGCAATGCGGAGGCTTTCGGCGTCGAACGCATATTTCTTCGTCCCGGTTCTGCAAGTCCGACTCATGACCGGGCGCGCAGGACCAGTCGCGATACCGTGGATGCGATAGCCTGGAGTTTCGCCGAACTTGACGAGGTGCGTGGAAAGGTTCCTGTGTTCGCATTGGAACTTGGTGGAACCGATCTTGCCGATTTCAAGTTTCCTGAAAGAGGAATCTGCATCCTCGGAAGCGAAGAGACCGGAGTGAGCCGCGAGGCACTGGCTATCGCCGACGCATCCCTAGGCAGGGTGTCTATACGTCAGATAGGGGCAAAGGGCAGCATCAACGTCGCTTCGGCCAGTGCGATACTCCTTTATGCGTGGTTTTCTAGTTCCTCTGGCTGTTCTGGCAAAGACGCTTGAGAGCATCCTCCACTATGCGGTTGAACGATCCGGAGGGGAATGCTCCTTTCGCATTCCTGTCTCCGGCCTCCAGGTCGGTCAGAATCTCGAACCCGTCTTCTATATCCTCTATGGAATAGATATGGAAATTTCCGGCCTTCACTGCATCTTCGACTTCGTACGGGAGAATCAGCGACGAGATGTTCTGTATCGGTATTATGACTCCCTGGCGACCGGTGAGCCCTACGGTCCTGCAGGCGTTGTAGAAGCCCTCGATTTTCTCGTTTATCCCGCCTACGGGCTGGAGCTCTCCCATCTGGTTTACGCTGCCTGTGATCGCTATGTCCTGTCTTAATGGGATATCTCCTATAGCGGACAGTAGTGCATAAAGCTCTGCGGAGCTTGCGGAATCTCCGTCTACCTCTGCATAGCTCTGCTCGAAGCATATTCCGGCATATAGGCTGAGCGGAAATGTCTTGGCATATTTATGCCTCAGATATCCTTCCAGAATCAGCAGACCTTTGTCGTGGATTCCTCCTGATAGTCCCGCTTCGTGTTCTATGTTTACGATTCCCTCGTTGCCCGGAGCTGCCGTGGCGCTTATGACGGTAGGCGTACCGAAACTCGAGAGACCGCGGTCCATGACTGCAAGGCCGTTCACCATTCCGACTCTCCGACCTTCGAGTGTTATTAGGAGCTCCCCGTCCTTGATGTCCCGGTTGATCCTTTCCTCCGTAAGGGATGCAAGGTAGTTCCGCTTTCTGATAGCTTCCCTGACGTCTTCCCCTCCTATCGATGTCTTCCCTTCTTCTGTGGCCACGATGTCCGCCTCTTCCGCAAGGTCGCCGACAAGCGATAGCTGTGTCGATAGCATGTTGCGGTTTTCCGCGAACCATGAAGAGTACCGCAACAGTTCCATGTATGCTGTATCCTCCATCGGCAGTAGGTTGTCAGATATGCTCTTGATGTATGCAATCGTTCCTTCCGAGTTCTCCTTGTTGCGATCCATCCTGTAGTCGAACTCCGGTGCAATCTTGAAGAGCTTGAGGAATTCCTCGTCCTTTTCGGCAAGATTGTCGTATGTCTCGTCGTTGCCGATCAGTATCACTTTCACCGGAAGGGGTATCGGACTCGGTCTCACTTCTCCTATCAGTTCGCCGGCGACTGCCGTTGAACTTATTGCTCCGTCTGTCATGTCTATGTATCTCTTGAGCGTCGTCCACAGACCGGTCTCGTGCAGCAGTTCCTCTGCGCTCAGCATGAGAAATCCTCCGGAGGCGTTCTGGTAGCTCCCGAGCTCTATCGCCAGATGCGGCTCCATGTCTTTCTTTATGAAGCCGAAGAGAGAGTCGTGGCTCGGATGGCTTTCTATGACAAGCGGTCTGCGTTTCGAGTTCTTCCTGTCCAGTACGATGTTTATCCTGAATGCTTCCGGGAACGAGGATGGATCTTCGGGAAGAGATTCTATGAATCTTGCGATCTTCTCGTCCTTCCATCGCGACTTCATCTCACTTCTGCGGAGAGTTCCGCCTGCCAATGCGTCAAGGTCCTTCTGGAATTCCGACGCTTCCCCCGGAGCGAAGATGAGGCATAGCGGGCTTGAGCGTCGATTCATGTTCACTGCATAGGCGACATCACGCAGTATGGATATGTTTCCTTCTATCCTCTTTATTTCCTCTATCGCAGCCGTTCTTCTGGCCGTTCCCTCGTCGCCGGAGATGAATATGTTGTATCCTGGACGCTTCATCTCGAATCCGAGACGCAAAGCCTTGAGGGCTCTATCCTGTCCTATGATTCCTTTTCCCGGGGCGATGTCCTTGAAGTCCATGTCCGAGAAGTCCAGAACCAGATCCGAATGTGTCAGTTCATTGAGCATGCTTTCATGATATAGATGTGGATTATTTTGTGTCAACGAATTATACTTTCCCTCATGAAAGCAAGCGAACTTCAGAAAGAGCTCTACGATATTCTCGACATATCCTCGTTCCCGGGGGACGCTTCCCTCAACGGAGTACAGATTGCGTCAAGCGACAAGGATGTCGGCAAGGTCGCATTTGCCGTGGACGCCTGCCTAGAGACGATAGTCAAGGCGGCGGAAGCGGGAGCGGACATGCTTGTAGTGCATCACGGCCTGTTCTGGGGCAGGGCGTTGGCGATCTCCGGATCCCATTATGAGCGCGTCAAAGCCTGTCTGGATGCGGACATGTCACTGTTTGCATGTCATCTGCCGCTCGATGCCCATCCTCTTTATGGAAACAATGCTCAGATGGCTCTTGCCCTAGGCATGGACGGTTACGATCCGTTCGGGGAATACAAAGGAAAAAGCATCGGATTCAAAGGAAAGCTTCCTGTCGGAATGACGCTCCCCGATATCGCATTCCGCCTCGGATTCACTTTCGAGGGAGGCCTGAAGCTTCTTCCGTTCGGAAAGACGGTCGTCGAGACCGTCGGAATCATTTCGGGTGCCGCAGGCGATGACGTCGCCCAGGTCGTGGAGGAAGGACTGGATCTCTTCATCACAGGAGACGTCCCTCATGAGGTATACCATTACGTCGAGGAAAACCATATCAACCTCATAGGCGGAGGACATTACAGAAGCGAAGTGTTCGGCGTCAAGGCTCTGGAGCGCCTGGTCAGGGGCAGGTACGGCCTCGAGACTGTGTTCATAGATTCGGAGACTGGACTATGAGAAAATATCTTCCGTTCACGTTGACGGCGACTGTAGTGCTGCTGGACCAGATCACCAAGGCCCTGGTCGTTGCATATATACCGGAGAATACTATATGGAAGTCGCTGTTCGGCGATTTTCTCAGGATCGTGCACGTCCGCAACAATGCGGTCGCTTTCTCGCTGGGAACTTCGCTTCCGATGTTCATAAAGATTCTGCTGTTCATCGTAGTTCCGCTTGCGTTCTGCGTGCTTATCGCAATCTATATCGTCAAGGAAAAAGATGAAAATATCTCGCTTGCCCAGCGCTTCTTTCTGGCGGGCATCGTCGGAGGTGGGGTAGGCAATCTCATTGACAGGATATTCCGCGGCATGAGCGTCGTGGATTTCATAAGCACGAACAACTACGGAGTCTTCGGAATGGATAGATTCCCAACTTACAACATCGCCGATGCGTCCATCACGATATGCGTGATTCTGATGGCGATTTCCATAATATTCCCGAAAAGGGAAACGGAGGAGACAAAACTATGAGTAAGAAATCCAATACCATCCTATTCATGATCGGAGCGACGTTCTTCAACGTTATCCTGCTGGCTGTAATATTCCTTGTCGGAATCATGGTCACCTTGCTTCTGGCCGGAGAGAACGCCAATGTCGCGACCGCGGGCCTGGTGATCAGTTTCGTCGTCGCCATAGCATTGAGCATGTTCATCTATTCGAAGGTCCTCAACTGGGTCATCAAGAAATGGGATTTAGAGAACAAGCTCGATCCGATCTTTACTTCCAGACGGAGGAAGTAGGTCTTGCGTTATCCTACCTGGGACAAGCTACGCTCCGCCTACTGGTACTCATTCAGGGACGAGTGTGTCCATTCTTCCCCATGGTACCTGCCGCGTCTCAGCGATCCTGCAATAGTCCTTCCTGAAGAGTCGCCTGACGGGAAATGGCATCTTTTCGCCCATACATGGACCGGAATAATGCATTATACCTCGTCATCAGGCCTTAATTGGGAACGTCGCAAGCTTGTGTTCTTCAGAAGCAACAGCCCCTTCATCTACAAGGAGGCTCAGGAGTACTACATGCTTTTCGAGACCCATGACAGGGACTGGGGCAAGAAAAGCAAGGATGTCACGAAAAAGGGGTCACGAGTGATGATCTCTGTTTCCAAGGATCTGTACAGCTGGTCGCAGCCGAAAGTGATCATGGAAGCGAAGGACATAAGCGAAGCATCGTGGAGACAGTCGCACAGTCGCATCTCGAGGCCTCAGCTTGTCCTTTGGCAGGGACGATACAGACTGTATTTCGGTGCAGGGGAGCTGACGATATACGATTCCGGACAGAAATCCACAGCCATGTTCATGATGGCGGAAAGCGATTACATCGAAGGTCCGTACAAGCTGTACGGGGAGCCTCTGATCGAGATAGAGCCGGACAGCGGATACAGAAATCTTGCCACTGGCGGCATCAGGGTGATTGCGCTTTCAGATTGCCTCGCTGCAGTGGAGTGTTCCTATTTCTACGACAAGGACAACAACAGGAGCCGCTCGGCGATGCTTCTGCTGCACAGCGATGACGGCATCGAATGGAGCATCCATTCCGTCATGCAGACAAGTCCTCTCGAAGGATGGTCCTCCAGGGCTATCACGGGATGCGCCGTGAAGCTCGTGGAGGATGAGGATACCTGGTATTGCTATTACTCCGCCAATTCATCAAGGCGGATACTCGGATTCGAATTAGTCCGGGAATCGCTCGGGCTTTTGCTGGGAAAGATAGTCCGGAAATAGGCAGAAAGAAATTCAAGCGTCATGGACGTAAATGAAAAACGGGACCTTGCCGGTCCCGTTTTGCTTAAGTGAAGCTCGTTTATTTCGCTTCTTCCTTGGAGAAGAGCTTCTGGCAGCACTTTACGACGACAATTATCGCAAGTGCGATCAGGAGTACTCCGAGGATTATCTGCAGCGTCTGTCCGGTCACGGAGATCGAGGATGCTCCGAATGACACAATGTTCTTCCATACGAGCTGGACGAGCGCCGTGAGCGTTACAGCGAGCATGAAGAACATCGGGAAGAACATCATTTTGTTGGTCTTCTTCACTTTCTTCAGATACACGGCGACAGCTGCAAGCGCAAGCACGGAGAGAAGCTGGTTCGCAGATCCGAAGAGAGCCCAGATTTCCGCATAGCCGACTTTTGCAAGAATGTAGGACGGAATGAGGACTAGTATCGTCGCGATCCATTTGTTCGTGATGATCTTCTTCCAAGGCTTGAGGTTGTTCATGTCGTCCTCCTCGTCGAGGAAGAGCTCCTGCCAGGAAAGGCGTCCGACACGTGCGACCGAGTCGAGGCTCGTCAGTGCGAATGCGCTTACTGCAAGGCTGATCAGCGTGAATGAAATCGCAGACGGAATGCCAAGTTTTGCAAGGAATCCCGATACTGCGGTTGCGAAGATGACGGAAGGCGTTCCCGCGGGGATGTTGCCACCTGCACTGATCGCTCCGACAGCGATGAGTGCGATGATTCCGAGGAGGCTCTCGATGAGCATTGCGCCATAGGAGATCGGAAGCATGTCGCTTTCCTTCTCGACCTGCTTGGATGCCGTCTCGGAAGACACGAGAGAGTGGAATCCGGAAACTGCACCGCATGCGATTGTCACAAAGAGAATCGGGAACATCGATCCTGCGCTTGTAGTGAATGCCGTGAAAGCGGGAAGCTCCATCGTAGGATTGGATACGAAAATTCCGAGAACCGCTGCAATGATCATGAAGATGAGCAGGTAGCTGTTCAGGTAATCTCTAGGCTGCAGAAGTGCCCATACAGGAGTTACAGAAGCAATGAGAATGTATGCGAAGACCAAGTATTCCCATGTTCCGACGGAGAGGCTGAACGGCAGAAGGCATCCGATCGTCACGCATGCTATGAGAAGCACGATCGATACTATCGTGTTTACAAGCGAGGAAGGATTGAAATGCTTGATGTAGAATCCGAAAGCTACTGCGACCACGATGAACAGCGTGCTGGTGCAGGCGACCTGGCTGTTTGCAAGATCGATTGCAGCATCGGCCCCTGTGACGCCGAATGACTTTGCTACGATGTCGGCAAATGCTGCCACGACAAGGATGCTGAACAGATATACGAAGAGGAGGAACAGTCTCTTTCCGACCTTTCCGACATACAGTTCGATGATGAACCCGATGCTCTTGCCCTTGTTTCTGACGGAAGCGAACATGGATGAATAATCCTGTACCGCTCCGAAGAAGATTCCGCCGATCACGCACCAGAGGAATACCGGAACCCAGCCGAATACTGCAGCTTGGATCGGTCCGTTGATCGGGCCTGCTCCTGCGATGGATGCAAACTGGTGACCGAACACGACCTGCTTCTTTGTAGGAACATAGTCCAAGTCATCTCTGTATTCATATGCAGGAGTCTTGATGGAATCGTCGGCACCCCACTTTTTAGCAAGGTACCTGCCGTAGAACACGTAACCAAGAACGAGGGCTACGATTGCGATTGTAAGAATCAAAATTCCACTCATTGCTTACACTCCATTTGTCAATGTTTGTATTCGATTTTATTCCCATGCTTCTGTTTCGACAATATCAGTACGTATGTCAAGAACAAAAAAACTTCAAAATTTTCCAAAATTATTTCTTTCTCATAAGCAAATTAACAGGATAGTCTTAAGAAAAAATACGCATTTGGATCTTTGTATGACATTCAAGCGATTGAAAAAAATGCTTTAACTCTATAGAGTTAGTCTATCTAAGGCCCTGGAGGGGGAGAGTATGGAGAAAATCGGTGAAATATTCGGTTCTCTCGTCTTCAATGACGATACGATGAGGGAGCGCCTGTCTCGCGATGTGTACGAGGCCCTCAAGAAAACGGTCGAAGACGGCAAGGAACTTGAGATCGACATAGCGAATTCCGTTGCGAATGCGATGAAGATGTGGGCTCTGGAACATGGCTGTTCCTACTATACCCACTGGTTCCAGCCTATGACGGGCATCACCGCGGAGAAGCATGAGTCGTTCATCAGCCCGAGAGAGGGCGGGAAGATGCTCCTGGAGTTCTCCGGAAAGAACCTGATAAAGGGAGAAAGCGATGCGTCATCGTTCCCTTCCGGAGGACTGAGGGCTACGTTTGAGGCGAGAGGCTATACGGCATGGGATCCCACGAGCTATGCGTTCATAAAGGACGATACGCTCTGCATACCCACGGCGTTCTGCTCATATTCCGGAGAAGCTCTCGACAAGAAGACGCCGCTTCTCAAGAGCATGGAGGCCATAGGAACCGAGGCGCTGAAGATTCTCAGGCTGTTCGGGCGCGACGACGTCAAGCGCGTAATAACCACAGTCGGTCCGGAACAAGAGTACTTTCTAATCGATAAGAAGGACTATGTCCGTAGGGAGGATCTTGTGTTCACGGGCAGGACGCTCATCGGAGCACGGAGCCCGAAGGGACAGGAGATGAACGACCATTACTACGGAGCTATCCGCAATAGGGTCAGCGAGTTCATGCACGATCTTGACAAGGAGCTCTGGAAGCTTGGCGTATACAGCAAGACCAGCCACAACGAGGCAGCCCCAAGCCAGCATGAACTGGCACCCGTCTATACCATCACCAATGTTGCCGTCGACCATAACCAGATCACGATGGAGCTTATGAAGAAGCTTGCCGAGAAGCATGGGTTCGCATGTCTTCTCCATGAGAAGCCGTTTGCCGGCGTCAACGGGTCGGGAAAGCACAACAACTGGTCGCTCCAGACCGATACAGGTGTGAATCTTCTGGAGCCTGGTGACAATCCGCGCGACAATGCCCAGTTCCTTCTCTTCCTGGTCGCGACGATCAAGGCCGTCGACGAGTATCAGGATCTTCTGCGGCTTTCGGTCGCAAGCGCCAGCAACGACCAGAGACTGGGCGGAAACGAGGCCCCTCCTGCGATAGTTTCCATGTTCCTCGGGGATGACATCACGGAGATTCTCGAGGCGCTCTGCTCCAACAAGCAGGCTTTCGGCAAGATCAAGCAGAAGATGCAGTTCGGCGGCGTCCATGTGCTTCCGGAGATACAGAAGGACACGACAGACCGCAACAGGACAAGTCCGTTCGCATTCACCGGGAACAAGTTCGAGTTCCGCATGCTGGGCTCTTCGTTCAGCGTCGCCGATCCCAACATTGTCCTCAATACGATTGTTGCGGCATCTCTGTCTGATTTCTACGAGAGGCTCAAGGATGAGCAGGACATGAAGAAAGCCGTGACGGAGCTCATAAAGGACGAGTATCTGAAGCATAAGAGGATCGTTTTCAACGGGAACAACTACTCGGAATCGTGGCGTGAGGAAGCCAAGAGAAGAGGCCTGCTAGACCTGAAGTCCGCTCCCGATGCGTACGACACTTTCCTTCTTGACAAAAATGTCGATGTCTTTGCCCGCTTCGGGGTCTACAGCCGCGTCGAGATCGCTTCGCGCTACGAGGTGCTCAACGACGAGTACTCGAAGACGATACACATAGAGGCACTGACTCTCATCGACATGATCAATCGCAAGGTGCTTCCAAGTATGGAGGCCTATACAGGGAAGATTGCCAGGGGACTGGTTGCCAAAAAAGCCATTTCCGATTTCCCGTACAAGAGCGAGATACGGCATCTCGAACAGGTCTCCAAGCTGACGGATGCGTTGTACGACGCTTCCGCGGAGCTCGAGGAAGTCACAGAGAATGCGAAGGAATACGAGGGAAGCGAGCTTGCCCATTACTCGCAACGTTGCATACTTCCAGCAATGGAGAAGGTCAGGAAGTTCTCCGATTCGCTCGAATTGATCGTAGCAGCGGACGCATGGCCGTATCCATCGTATGCGGAGATGCTGTTCTACCTATGATCTTGGTTGGATGGATATGGAACTGAAGGAACTTGAGATAGGAAAGCGTGCCACGATTGTCTCTGTCGGAGGAAGCGGAGCCCTTCGGCAGCATTTCCTCGATATGGGACTTATCCCGGGCATGAAAGTCGGCATGGTGAAACATGCCCCGCTCGGGGATCCGGTGGAAGTCAGGATACAGGGTTACGAGCTTACGCTCCGCCTTGACGACTGTTCAAGAATCATGGTCGAGAATCCGGAGGACGGGGTATCCGATCCTGCGGAGTTCACTACAAGGAAGAAGTCGAGCCATCCCGGACTCGGAGAGGGTGGTCGTTTCCATGAGAAGAAGACGGAAAATCCTCTTCCCGACGGCGAGCTTCTGACGTTCGCCCTTGTCGGAAACCAGAACTGCGGCAAGACCACGCTTTTCAACCAGCTGACAGGCTCCAACCAGCACGTCGGAAATTTCCCTGGTGTGACTGTGGACAGGAAGGATGGAAGAATCCGCGGACACGAGAATGCGATAGTCACCGACCTGCCCGGAATATATTCCCTTTCTCCGTACTCCCAGGAGGAGATCGTCACCAGGGAGTTCGTGCTCGGCGAGCATCTCAGAGGAATCATCAACATAGTGGATGCCACGAACATCGAGAGGAATCTGTACCTGACGATGCAGCTCATCGAGCTCGACATTCCGATGGTTCTTGCACTGAACATGATGGACGAGGTCAGGGAAAATGGCGGTTCGATAGACGTCAATGCTCTAGAGGAGATGCTCGGCATACCGGTAGTCCCTATTTCCGCTGCCAAGAACGAAGGCATAGAGGAGCTGATGGACCATGCGATCCATGTGGCGAAGTACCAGGAGAAGCCGTCGAGGCAGGATTTCTGCGATTCCAGCGATAATGGTGGAGCTGTCCATAGATGCCTGCATGGAATCATGCACATGATCGAGGATCACGCAAAGGAGAAGAACATTCCTCTCCGTTTTGCCGCAAGCAAGCTTGCGGAAGGTGACCCGATAATGCTCGAGAGCCTTTCTCTGGACCATAACGAGCAGGAGATGCTCGAGCACATCCGTTGGCAGATGGAGAAGGAGAGGGGACTCGACAGAGCTGCAGCCATTGCGGACATGAGGTTTTCCTTCATCCGCAAGGTCGGTGCCGAGACGGTGATCAAGCCTCATGAGAGCAAGGAGCATTCTCGCAGTATGAGGATAGATAGAATCCTTACCGGAAAGTACACCGCGATACCGGCTTTCATCCTGATAATGGGGCTTGTCTTCTACCTGACGTTCGGCCTTATCGGAGAATTCTTTTCCGGTCTTCTGGAATCAGGGATCGACGCGCTGTCCGGCCTGGTCGGTTCCGCGCTGTCCGGCTTGGGAGTGAATCCGGTGATCGAATCTCTGGTGATAAACGGAATATTCAGTGGGGTCGGATCAGTCGTAAGCTTCATGCCGATCATAGTCACTCTGTTCTTCTTCCTGTCGTTGCTCGAGGACAGCGGCTACATGGCCCGTGTGGCGTTCGTGATGGACAAGCTTCTGAGAAAGATCGGACTGTCGGGAAGAAGCATTGTCCCTATGCTCATAGGGTTCGGATGCACCGTGCCCGGAGTGATGGCAAGCCGCACGTTGCCTTCCGAGAGGGACAGACGGATGACGGTCCTTATCACTCCTTTCATGAGCTGCTCGGCCAAGCTTCCCATATATGCTTTCTTCACACAGGCATTCTTCCCTGACCATGGGGCACTTGTGATGATAGCTCTCTACTTCGGCGGAATGGTTGTCGGAGTTCTGGTGGCCCTGCTGCTGAGAGGTACGCTTTTCAAGGGAGAGGCGGTACCGTTTGTGATGGAACTGCCGAACTACAGGATGCCAGGTGCAAAGAACGTGGCACTGCTCCTGTGGGACAAGGCAAAGGACTTCCTTGAAAGAGCTTTCACCGTGATTTTCTTTGCTACGATCATCATCTGGTGTCTGCAGACTTTCGACACGCATCTGAATGTCGTGACGGACAGTCATGAGAGCATACTTGCACTGGTTGCAGGGTGGATTGCTCCGATATTCGGTCCGTTGGGCTTCGGCGACTGGAGAATATCCACATCGCTGATCACGGGCTTCATGGCGAAGGAAAGTGTCGTGGCGACACTGTCCGTGCTGTTCGGCTCGATAGAGGCGCTGCGTCTTGTGCTTGCTCCTGCGGCGGCTGTGTCGCTGCTTGTATTCTGCCTGCTCTATTCCCCGTGCGTCGCCGCCATCGCATCTGTCAGACGTGAGCTCGGTCTCAAGTGGGCCATATATGTCGTACTGGGAAACACAGTGCTTGCCTGGGTCTCTGCATTTCTGGTACATCTGATCGCACTTGCGTGCGGTCTCGCATGATGGCATGGACAGTACATCCATGCCATCGGCCATCATTTTTTCCTGAATACGGGTATGACGTCGAGAGGGGCAGCCACGGTCTCGCTCCTTCCGCCTTCATGCATCGATCCGTCTTCTATCGATTCCCATTGCGAACCTGCGGGAAAGTATACCTTTCTTTCCCTGGCACCTGGTTCGAGCACAGGGGCTACAAGATAGCTTCCTCCGAACATGTATTCGTCTTCGATCGTCCAGCATATGCCGTCCTGTGGGAATTCGTAGAAAAGAGGTCGCATCACAGGATCTCCATGATCATGAGCTTCTTTCATGACTTCTCTCGTATAAGGCCTGAGGCGTTCCCTCAGAAGAAGGTACTTCCGGCAGATTCCGAATACTTCGTCTCCGTAGGACCATACCTCGTTGTCGGAGCCTGAAAGGCAGTGTGCGCCCCCTGTGGAACCCAGTTGCGGAAGTTTTGGATCTCTGTCGCCATGGAGTCTCATCACCGGGCAGAAGCAGCCCCATTCGAACCATCTGGCAAATAGCTCCCTGAATCCTTCGTCCTGCGGATTTCCTCCGTGGAAACCTCCGATGTCGGTAGTCCACCATGGGATTCCGGCGATTCCCATGTTGAGACCCGCCGCCAGCTGGTTTCTGAGGCTTTCGTAGCTGGAGGCTATGTCTCCGCTCCAGACCAGGGCTCCGTATTTCTGACTTCCTGCCCATGCACACCTGAGAAGGTTCACTATATTCTTCTGTCCTTCCGCTTCCTGGCCTTCGTAGAATGTTCTCGCGTAGCATAGAGGATAGATATTGCCGACCTCGAGATCGCTGCCGGCCATGTAGCGATAGTTGTCGAAGTCGTACACAGCGTACTCCGGTTCCGCCTCGTCGAGCCAGAACGTCTTTATGCCGTATCTGTAATAGTTGTCCTTGATCTTGTTCCAGAGATATTTTCTTGCCTCCGGATTCGTCGCATCGTAGTGGACCGTGTTGCCTTCGTAGTCCATGCTGATTCTGAACCCTCTCTCGATCCGTATCAGGTAACCTTTTTCAAGCATCTCGTTCCAGTTCGGGCTTCTCCTATCCACCGTCGGCCATATTGACACCATCAGTTCGACGTCCATCGATGCAAGTTCGTCCACCATTGCCTTCGGATCGGGGAAATACGCCGGATCGAAAGTCCAGGATCCCTGGACGGGCCAGTGGAAGAAGTCGATGACGATGACGTCCAGAGGAAGGCCCAGACTTCTGTACTTTCTCGCTACATTCAGAACTTCTTCCTGCGTTCTGTAGCGCAGCTTGCACTGCCAGAACCCGAGTCCGTACTCCGGCATCATCGGAACTTTTCCCGTCACGGACGCATAGTTCCTCTCTATCTCTTTCGGGGTGCTTCCCGCCGTTATCCAGATGTCAAGCTCCTTTGCGGAGTAGGCTTCGAACTGCATGATGTTGAGGCCGAAGACCGCTCTGCCGATCGCCGGATTGTTCCACAGCATCCCGTATCCGAGAGACGAGATGAAGAAAGGTACGCTTGCCTGGCTGTTGCGATGTGCCAGCTCGAAGTCCATTCCCTTGATGTCCAGATAGGGCTGCTGGTACTGTCCCATTCCGTAGATCCTTTCTGTTTTCGAAAGCGATTTGAGATGCCATGTGATATGGTAGTTGTCCGATCCCCTTGCAGGAGAGAACGTCCTTGCTTCTATCTCGATTGCGCTGCAGTCTGTGGCATGCAGGTCCTTTCTGTTTCGCGAGAGCTCCTGCAAAAGAAGCCTTCCGTCGCTGTCGTATATCGAGATCGTGCCGAATTCCGATATGCAGGCACGTATCCTTCCGTTTTCGATCGTCATGTCATTTACGATGGCGTTCTTCTCCGCTTTCTCCGTGAGCGCCCTGTCGTCGTCGATGAAACGCGGGGCCATTGTGCTACGTATCCTGAGGCTGTCCTTTCCCCAGGGCTCGATCATGAGCGTCTCCGCATCGAACCTGTAGACCAGTCTATTTCCGTCCTTGCTTATCATGTTCTCTCCTGGTGATGATTATATTCCACCATCGGCGGTCTTCGGGATTTTTTTCATTTCTTCGCACGATATCGGGGAAAACGGAAGCTTGCTTTCCCGACCGGGCGGCATTAGACTTTCTCCATGGAATTGATCGAAACTTTCATAAAAGGAAAGAGACCGGACCAGGAGAGATGCGAGGACGGATTCTTTTTTTCTCCAGATTTTGCGGCGGTGATAGACGGATGCACCACACGCTCGGGACTTGAGTACGGAGGAAAGAGTCCGGGACGTCTGGCGATGGAGACTGTGAAAGACGCGTTGTCGAAAATGCCGCGCGACATATCATGCCTCGATGCCCTGAAGATGCTGGACAAAGCCATTGCGGACTTCTATGAGGCCGAAGGCATGCTTTGCTCCGCCGAGAAGAATCCTGCTCTGCGGATTGCATGCTATGTCGCGATCTACTCGGACGAAAGGCATGAGGCTTGGTGCCTTGGCGACTGCGGTGCCCTTGTCGGCGACACATTCTACGCTACGCACAAGAAGGTGGATATCCTCCATGAGGAATACAGATCATACCTGATCAGGAGCATGCTGCTTGACGGGGCCTCCGAAGAAGAGCTTCTTTGCCGGCAGGGCAAGATAAGAAAGCTTTGCGACTCCGTGTCCTGTCTGCAGAAGAAGTTCCAGAACAGCGACGACAGCGAATACGGCTACAGCGTTCTTGACGGCTTTCTGCGTATTCTCCCTTCTTCTCTCGTCGTGGTATCTGTACCGAAGGGCGAGAGCATCGCACTTGCCACGGACGGCTATATGGAGGTTTTCCCATCGCTTGAACAAACAGAGAAACGGCATGCCGAAATACTTGCCGAGGACCCGCTATGCTACCGAATACACAAAAGCGTCAAAGGTGTGGAGGAGGGGAACTGCTCTTTCGACGATAGAACGTATCTCAGAATAATGACCTGAAACAGGGAGATGTGCTTGGAAGAAATGGGAAAAGCCGGCTTTGCCGGCTTTCCGAATGATTCTTATTTCTCGATTGCAAGGAATGCTTTGTAGCAGTTCTTTGCAGATAGGACATCGCTTGTCGACGTAATCTCCCATGGTGCGTGCATCGAAAGCACCGCCACGCCCGCATCGATTACCTGCATGCCGTAGAATGCTGCGAACTTTGCGATCGTTCCGCCTCCTCCTACGTCGACCTTGGCCATTTCGGCCATCTGGAACTTGACGCCTGCTTTGTCCATTGTGGACCTTAGAAGTGCTATGAACTCCGGATTGGCATCGCTTGCTCCGCTCTTGCCTCTCGATCCTGTGTATTTGTTGAATACGACTCCTCCGCCGAGCTTCGATGAGTTGTCCTCGTCATAGAGGTTCGCATTGAGCGGGTCGTATGCGCTGTTCACGTCGCTGGACAGCATGTAGGAGTTCCTGAGCGCCCTTCTTACCGTGAGTCCGTCATATCCTCCGAGGCGTTCTATGACTTCGGAAAGCACGTTCTCCAGCATCAGGCTGTTCATGCCTGTAGCTCCCGTCGAGCCTACTTCTTCCTTGTCCGTCAGGATGCAGCATGTGGTCCGTAGATTGTCGGCCCTTTGCTCGAGCATCGCTTCGAGACTGGTGAAGGCGCAGACCCTGTCGTCCTGTCCGTATCCGAAGACCATGTCCCCTCTGAGGCCGAGGAGCTTTGCCTTTCCTGCAGGTACTATCTCCAGGTCCGCGGAGAGGAAATCGTCCTCGGCGATGCCGTACTTCTTCTCCAGAAGTTCCAGGATGGCCTTCTTCCCCGCATCCTTCTCGTCCGTCTCGTTGAGACCGATAACAAGGTCGAGATCCTCGCCGTCCACGAACTCCGATGCCGTCTTCTTCATCTGTTCCTGCGCGATGTGTGGGAGAATGTCCGATATGGCGAATGTATAATCGTCGTCATCCTCTCCGATTGCGAGCCTTACCTCCTCGCCGTTCTTCCTGAATACCGATCCGTGGATTGCGAGAGGATGGCTGAGCCATTGGTACTTCTTGATTCCGCCGTAGTAGTGCGTGTTGAAGTAGACTATGCCTTTCGATTCATATAGCGGCTTCATCTTGAAGTCCAGGCGAGGGGAGTCGAGATGGGCTCCGAGTATGTTGAGGCCTTTGTCGATTGGATCGGTACCGATCTGGAAGAGAATGACGCTCTTCCCATAGATGTCGGCGTATACCTTGTCGCCGGGATTCAGCACATCCTGCGACATGAGGTTCTTGTAGCCTACCTCTTCGCAGAGTCTGACGATGGATCTTACGCATTCGCGTTCGGTTTTGTTGCGCGTGATGAAATCCAGATATCTTCTGATTGTCTTGTCCATTTAAAATGTCTCCTGAATGGAATTATAGAATATTTTCCGTGGAAAAAACACTCGGAATAGCATATTCTATCTGTATGAGTGAACCCGATTTGAAAAACAAGGAAAGGAAGAAGAAGGAAACCGTAAAAGATCAGATCAAGAAGGCTCCGGTCCTCTTTTCTGTCTACGTCATTCTAAGAGCACTGGTCGTCCTGGCGATCGTTCTGCAGTTCATGAAAGGCGATTACTACAATGTGCTGTTGTGTTTCCTGACGTTGATCCTCTTCACTCTTCCATCTCTAGTCGAGAGAAGACTCAAGATCGACATTCCGAATGTCCTGGAAGTAATCATCCTTGTATTCATATTCGCCGCCGAGATTCTTGGCGAGATAAGCAGCTACTATGTCAGATATCCCGGATGGGATACTGCTCTCCATACCACCACGGGATTTCTTGCCGCTGCCGTAGGTTTTTCACTGGTGGATCTTCTGAACCGTACGAGCGACAAGATCGAGCTATCCCCGTTCTATCTGGCGTTCGTCGCTTTCTGTTTCTCGATGACGGTCGCATGCATATGGGAATTCTTCGAGTTCTTCGCGGACCAGTTCTTCATGACCGACATGCAGAAGGACTATATCATAAAAAGTATCAACACAGTTGCGCTCGATCCTACGATGAGCAACAAGGTGGTCCACATAAAGGATATAACCAGCACAGTAGTAAACGGCGTCGATCTAGGTATCGACGGATATCTCGACATCGGACTCATCGACACGATGAAGGACATGATGGTCAACTTCATAGGTGCGGTCGTGTTCAGCACGTTCGGATTTTTCTATGAACGCGGTCGGGAGAAAGGAAAGAGGAAAAGCTTCGCGGAAAATTTCATTCCGACGAAGATGAAGGATGGATTGAAAGCAGACAACAAGGAGAAGGAAGGAAAATGAAAGCAATAAGAATTGCAATCGTTGCAACAGCGATTCTGCTCGTTGCAGCATCCGGATTGATGGCGGCTACATGGACATGGTCCACGCCTTACGACAACGTGACCGGATATCGATATCAGATAGGTTCGGAGAATGAAGACGGGTGGGTATATGTAGGCAAGGACGTGACAAGTCTTACTCTCGACGCTTCGGAAAGCACTACGGTGTATGTGCAGCTTTCCGTTGACGGAGGTCGCACATGGAGTCCTTCGGGATATGCTGTATACACTCCGCCTGTGGCACAGCCGATTGTCGACGAAGAAGAGGTTCCGCCTGTGGCCGTGGTGTCGGCAATTCCCCGCAATGTGGAGAAGAGCGGTCTTCCGTTCAGGTTCTCTTTCGGCATCGGGGCAGGAACCGAATACATGGATTACAGGATAGCGCTCACACCTGCGCTCTCATTCGATTTCAAGAACGTCGCAAGTCCTGCGGATTTCTTCGCTCTCGACATAGGGCTTGATGTCGCCGGTCTTTTCGTTCCGAGCATCGATTTCAGGGACGGATTCGTGAATGCTCTGCGCGACATCGGCAATACCAAGTTCGCCATGGGCGCAAGCGTAGATCTCGCTCTCTATATGAAATTCCGTCTGAGCAACATAGAGCTGGCCCTGGGCGGAGGCGGCGGAGCCAATGTGCTGTTCGCATCCACAATGGAAGGTCTTGGCGAGGATTTCCTTCCGACGCTGTACGAGAACGACCTGATCAGCCTGAACGCATATGCTCTTGCCGCGGCACGTTTCGGCTTCTACTTCTCTGATGTCGTTCATATAGATGGTACCTACAAGTTCAAATACATGTTCGATCGTAACATTGCCGACAGCAAGATGGCTCACGGCGTGACGGTTTCGCTGGGTTTTGCTTTCTGACGCGAATCGGACTTTGAAAAAAAGGAATACGGCAACCGTATTCCTTTTTTCATTTTCAGATCAGTCCTGCCAGTTTCCCGACAAGCTTCGGATCGACTTTTTCCCAGCTGTATCCCGGACGTCCGAAATGCCCGTATCTGGCCGTGTCCAGGAATATCGGGTTCCTGAGGCCAAGGTTGTCAATGATCGCGCCCGGGCGAAGATCGAAATTGTCTCTGACGAATGCTTCTATCTTTTCTTCATCGATTCTTGCCGTGCCGAAGGTATCCACGAGCACCGATACCGGTTCTGCTACTCCTATGGCGTATGCGACCTGCAGTTCGCATTCATCGGCCACTCCGGAAGAGACTATGGTCTTTGCAATATTTCTAAGCGCATATGCGGCAGAACGGTCTACTTTGGATGAATCCTTTCCGCTGAACGCTCCTCCCCCATGGTGGGCCCTTCCTCCGTACGTGTCGACGATTATCTTCCGTCCCGTAAGACCGGTGTCGGCGGCAGGACCTCCGAGAACGAATCGTCCCGTCGGATTGATGAAGAACCGCGTATCGTCGTCCATAAGGTTTCTGAATGAGGAGGCTTCGACGATGTTTTCCATGATGTCCGATCTTAGCTGTCCAAGCGTCACGCTTTCGTCATGCTGCGTCGAGATAACGACAGTGTCTATGCGTCGTATCTTTCTTCCTTCGTATTCCACCGTGACCTGGCTTTTCCCGTCCGGGCGCAGATATGGAAGGCTTCCATCTTCCCTCCTGGCTGTCAGAAGATCGGTCAGTTCGCGGGATGCCATGAGTGCGAGAGGCATCAGCTGTCGCGTCTCGTCGACGGCATAACCGAACATTATCCCCTGGTCTCCTGCACCCTGCTGTCCCTTGTCGTCGTATGAGGAATCTACACCCATGGAGATGTCCGGACTTTGTTCGTGGAGTTTTATTCTGGACTCGCTGGAATCGGAAAAACCGAGGGATGGGTCCGTATAGCCGATTTCTCTTATCGTCCTTCTGGCAATTTTCTCGGCATCCAGGCGGGCTTTCGTCGTCACTTCTCCCATTATGTGGAAGTAGTCTTTTTCCACAGTGGTCTCCACTGCGGCCCTCGATGCGGCATCCTGCCTGAGAAGCTCGTCTAGGATGGCATCGGATATCTGGTCTGCAATCTTGTCAGGATGTCCTTTTGTAACGTACTCGGATGTGAAGTAGCTCTTTTTCAATTTCTTTATCCTTATTGGGGATGATAAGATTATCAGTTTATTGAAAAAAAAGAAATATAGGTTTAATTTGAACATATGCTTACATTGGATACGGTCTATCAGGCGGCCTTCACACTCAGGCAGGTCGCCAGGAAAACGGATATGATCAGGGCACCTAAAATGTTCCCTGACGCGGAAGTATACCTCAAGACGGAGAACCTGCAGATAACCGGTTCGTTCAAGGTGCGTGGTGCATATTACAAGATGAGCCGGCTTACTGACGAACAGAAGAAGGCCGGTGTAGTGGCATGTTCGGCCGGCAACCATGCACAGGGCGTTGCTCTGGCGGCAGCCAGACAGGGAATAGATGCTGTCATCTGCATTCCCGAAGGTGCTCCGATTTCGAAAGTGGAGGCCACAAGAGCCTACGGAGCCAAGGTGGAGCTCGTCAAGGGAGTCTATGACGATGCATACCAGAGGGCCCTCGAGATTTGCAAGGAGACCGGCATGACGATGATCCACCCGTTCAATGACGAGGATGTGATCGCAGGGCAGGGAACGCTCGGGCTTGAGATTCTCGAGCAGCTTCCCGATGTCGATGTCGTCATCGTCCCCGTAGGCGGAGGCGGACTCATATCGGGTGTGGCCTATGTCCTCAAGACGCTCAAGCCGTCCGTCAAGGTGTACGGTGTACAGGCTTCCGGAGCTGCATCTATGGTCAATTCTCTCGAGCATCATCATATCGAGGCGCTTGCCAGCGTGAGCACGGTCTCCGACGGAATTGCTGTCAAGTGTCCCGGAGATCTCACATACGCCTGCACCGAGAAGTATGTGGACGAGGTCGTGACGGTTACGGATGACGAGGTTGCCTGTGCCATCCTCGATCTGATGGAGAAGCAGAAACTTGTGGCCGAAGGTGCCGGAGCCGTTTCCGTCGCCGCTGCGGAATTCGGAAAGGTCGACATAAAGGGAAAGAAGGTCTGCTGTCTCGTATCTGGGGGAAACATAGACGTGACGATTCTCAGCCGCGTCATCAATCGTGCGCTTCTCAGAGAAGGTAGATACTACGATTTCACGATCAGTCTCGAAGACAAGCCGGGACAGCTTGTCGAGGTTTCTTCGATCGTGGCAAGGCATGGTGCGAACGTCGTCGGGGTGTTCCATGACAAGGGCGGAAGCGGTACGGATCTCAAGAGCTGTACGCTCAGGGTCACGGTCGAGACAAGGGATCATGGCCACGTGGCCGAGATCCGCAAGGCCATACAGGACGCCGGATTCCGTTTCGTGACGGAGCTCAACTGATGCCGAAGTACTTCTTCTTTGATGTGGATGGAACGCTGCTTCCGTTCGGCAAGCCTATGCCCGAGAGCGCAATCTATGCGATCAAGGCCGCACAGGTGCTCGGAAACAGATGTCTTGTCGCCACTGGGCGCAGCCGCAAGGAACTGCCTGATTTCCCCGGAATAGATTTCGACGGGTTCGTTCTATCCGCGGGGCTCGAGGTCATTGTCGACGGAAAGCAGATACGCAACGACTACATGAGCGATGGCGACTACAGGTTCCTTTCCGACTACCTCGCCGATCATGGGCTCTACGAGCTCTGCCAGACCGACAATGGTACCTATCTCACGAAGCGGACTCTCGAGGTGTTCAAACGCCATTTTTCCCGCTATATCGGTCGTACGGTCCAGCTCAACGGACTTCTTGTAGTCGACAGTATCCCGAAGGATATCAAGGTGCGAAAGATCGTGTTCCTGTCCGACGAGGACGGCTACGGCGTCAGCCGTACGCATGAAGTTCTCATGCCTCGCTACGAGCTGGTCAAGAACACAGTAGGACTTCCGTATGAACTGATGGCCGAGGTCAGCCCCAAAGGAGTCACGAAGGCAACCGGTATAGAGGTCGCTCTGCGCAGTTTCGGAGCATCCGCGGACGATGCGGTCGCAATAGGGGACGGACCGAACGACATCGAGATGGTAGAGTACTGCAAGGTGGGAATCGCGATGGGAAATGCGGACCCGCTACTCAAGGAGAAGGCCGATTGGATAACGAGCGACGTGGAGGAGGATGGAATAAAGAATGCCATCTTCCACGTGCTTGCACCCCCATTCAAAGGAGCATGACGATTTGAAAGCCGAATACAGAAGCAGCATCCGGAGCAAGAATGCGATCAAGAGGACCCTGCTCGAACTGATGCAGGAGAAGAGCTTTGAAGATATAACCGTCACCGACATAGTGGAAAGGGCAGACATCAACCGCGGAACGTTCTACGCGCACTTCAAAAATACGCGCGATGTGTTGATGAGGATAAACGAGGAAATGCTCAAGGAGCTTACCGCCTCGATAGAGGCTTATGGTGCAGACTATATCTTCATCAATCCACGGACGATCTTCCAAAGCATATCGAATTCGTTGATCAAGGACCAGAACTACTATCGTCTGGCATTCCAGATCGGAGGAATCCCGGATTACATCAACGAGCACAAGCAGGAGCTCTTCGATTACTTTCTATCTTCGAATACCGGTCGATTCATAGAAAAGCAGTGGGGGAGACAGCAGTTTTTATGCCTTCTGGATTTCTGGTGCTCAGGCATACTTGCACTCTATTATGATAGCCTTGCGGGAAGGATCCCGATGACTGTCGCCGAGCTTCCCGAATTCTGTACCAGAATGGTCACGATGCTTTCAAGTCGCGAGCTTGTAGAGCGTTTTTTCCAGGCTGCACCGGCTTTCTCAGATGATGCAGAAGCAGGGACAGCCGCAAAGTCTGAATAGGAACAGGCTCAGACAGCAGGAAAGGAAGCCGCCTGCGTTCGGGTATCCGCTTCTCCTGTATTCGTAGCTGCTCCTTCGATTGTCGTAGTAGTTCGCATACTGTGAATAGACCGGATTGTCGGGATCCATCTCGTGTGCCCGTCTCATCTCGTTTTCTGCATCCACGCTGTTGCCCATCGCTCTGTGGCACATAGATGCCACATAGTGCCATTCTGCATTCCTTTCCGCTTCTCCCATGTGCCTGAGCTCGTCCAGGGCACGCGCGAACTGCCTCATGTTGTAGAGTGCCTTTGCCCTGTTCAGGCTCGGGCCCTGTCCGTACTGTCTGTCGAAGGATGCTTCATCGAATCCGTATGACGAGCCGGAGCCGCCCCATTGCGTGTACCAGTAGAACGGGTTGCCCTGATCCTGGCGGTAGCCGTAGCCGCCGGACGAAGACGAAGATGACGACGTACCGTAGCTCTTGTGGTTTATGAGTATGTCGTAAGCCTCGTTGATCTTTTTCATCATCTCGGCCGCTTCCGGGTTGTTCTGGTTAAGATCCGGATGGTATTTCTTCGCGAGCTGTTTGTACGCTCTCTTTATCTCATCGTCGCTTGCCCCAGGGCTGACGCCCAGTATCTTGTATGGATCTTCCGTCATTCTTCCTCTCCCTCGTTCCTTCCTGCCTTTTCCCGGCTCTGCCAGATTCCGGCGTATATTATGTTCCTGAGGATCGGAAGGTGGTCATCAAGCGGCAATGTCTCGAAGGCCGTCGAGGCGTCGGTCGCCGCACTGAGCAGCATTTCATGTATCTTTTCGTCATCGACATCGAGAAGGGGATTGAAAAGCCCCTTTCTCCTGTCGCTTTTCCTGTCGTCCGCAGCGTCCATCAGGTAGATGAAGCGGCCAAGAGAGCATCCAAGAGCTCTCAGCGCGGTCGCAAAGAAATCGTCTCCGTCCGGAGTCAGTACTTCGCCGAAGGACAGTCCGAATGTCGTTGCCAGCATTTCCGGCATGTCCGGGTACTCCTTTTCCGCAATGTCAAGCGAGGCGAGAGCCGAACACAGGGCCTTTGACTGTCTCGGATATTTCTTTTCTATCTCCGGCAGGAATTTCCCGAGCTTTGCCTCCCTGGCTTTTCCCTTTCCCTCGTCCTTCACGTCATCGAGGGCCGAGTAGTAGGATAGAAGCATCTGCATGTCGGCCGCATATTCTGTGTATTTCGTCAAAGAATACACGTGTTCCTTCAACGGTTTGAACGCACATCGTTCGCTTCCGTTCGTGATCGGAGCGTCATACAGATCGGAAAGCAGCATCGCAACGAATGTCATGTCGTACGAAAGGTTTATCGTACCTGTCTTTCCGTACTTTTCTTTGAGCACATGGCAAAGGCCGCAGTAGTAGGCGCGGTATTTTGCTATGTCTTCCTTTTCAAGGCCTCTTGTTGCTGTGAGATATCCGAACATCACGTCCTCTTTACGAACTGCTCGCCGCAGTTCGGGCATTTGATTCTTATCTTGCCCTTTCCCTTGGGAACTCTGCAGATCGTCCTGCATTTCGGACATTTGAAGCGGCGGTATGGATCCTTTCTGAAAAAGGACGAGAACCTGTCGGCTTCATAGCGCCTCTTTGCGACGTTCGTGCTAAGAATCCTCGATATGGCATATATCAGCGCACCCCCAGCGATTGCTACGGGAATCATGCGCAGAAGCTCGTCCTCGATCACCGACGCGAGCACGAGCAATACTATGGTGACGATCGACAGTGCGAAGCATATCGAATCGAATCCGTTCCTCTGTGAGTCCATATACAAAATATCGGCACAAAACAACAACTTGTCAACTTGTGTTGACGAGTCCTTGGCGAGGGATGATAATGTCCGCAAGGAGTTTGATTCACAAATGACCAGATCGTTCGCCCATAGGGGCTTTTCAGGAGAATATCCCGAGAATACCATGCTTTCCTTCTCCCGTGCCGTGGATGCGGGAGCATATGGAATCGAACTGGATGTCCATCTTTCCCGGGACGGGGAAGTTATGATAATACACGACGAGGCTCTTGCCCGTACGACAGGTCGCGAAGGAATTGTCAAGGACTATAGCAGAAGCGAGCTTGAACACATGAATGCCGGCAGGACAAAGGACGATTCCTTCGGATTCACTCCGATTCCGTCGCTCGAGGAATACCTCGATTTCATGAAGGACAAGAGCCAGGTCACAAACATAGAAATAAAGACTTTCCCATACTACTATCCTTCGATAGAAGAGAAGACGATTGATCTTATTGACAGGTTCGGTATGAGAAACCGGATAATCTTCTCGTCGTTCAATTGGATGAGCATCGAGCGCGTCGCCACTCTTGCTCCGGATATTCCTAGAGGATTGCTGATGGAAGGATTCAAGCTGCAGAACATGGGAAGCATAATCAGAAAGAACGGGCATTCATATTACCACCCGGATTGCCGACTCGTTGACAAGGCCATAGTCGACGAGCTTCATGCCAACTCCGTCGGCATCAACGTGTGGACGGTCGACGAAGTCGAGGATATGAAGCGTTTCATCGCACTTGGCGTGGACGGAATAATAACCAACCGTCCCGACAGGCTCATTCCTCTTCTTCAAGCCATGGCTTGAGAAAGGTTGCAGTGCTTCTGTTCATTTCGGCCATGAAGTCGGATGAGTACTTCCTGTTGAAGTAGTAGTCTGCAATGTTTCCCTTGTTATCGAGCGGGAGGATCTTCCTTTCCCTGAGGAAGTCCTCCTGATTGGCGTACATTCTGTCAAGGAATTCCTTTGTCAGCTTCGGATAGCTGTTTTCCATGAAGAAGTCGTCCGCATTAGGCCGCCTTGTGTACGGGGCCTTTATCTCCTCCTTTGGATAGCCCATGACGAGAAGGCATGCAGGAGAGGCGAAAGGTGGAAGCGAGAAAGCGTCCCGTATAGTCTCGAAATGTTCTATGATGTCTCCGATGTAGCAGGATCTGAGGCCGAGTGCCTCTGCCGCGAGTACACAGGTTCCTGCTGCGGACATCGCGTCCTGCATCGACAGATGGAAATCTCCGATTCCAGGTTTTCTGATACTCTTGGAAAAATGCTTGTCGGATTCCGAAAATCTGAAGTAGTCATACCATTTCTGGCTGTCAGCGAGAAAGAGATAGACAAGAGGTGCCTTCGCGATGAATGTTTGGTTGTCGCATGTCCTTGCAAGCAGTGCTTTTTTTGCAGGATCCGTTACCCTTATAACGGAGTACATCTCCATATTGCCCGCACTTGCGGCGCGAAGCGTAAGGGTCATCAATTTCTCCTCTGTGGCCTTATCGACCGGACGATCCGAAAAGCTTCTGTAACTTCTTCTTTTCTCTATCGTTGTGATTGTATCCTGCATATTTGCCTCCTTTGTCCGAATCTAAGAATAAAAGACTTTTTCTCCCTTAGCAATTGTTAATATTCGGTTAATCCGTAAAAAAAGATTTGCCGTTTCCTCTGACAGGGGTTACTTTACTCTCTACAATATTTGTTTTTTTGGGAGGAAAAAGTTTTGAAACCGTATTTTCAGGAGGCTGATGAGGTCTTAAGGAACATGCAGAGTTCCCCCGAGGGCCTTTCGACCGGCATGGCCGAAAAGCTTCTTGCCGAGAAAGGACCAAATAAGCTTGAAGAGGGGAAGAAGAAATCGCTATTGCAGCGTTTTCTCAAACAACTTGCGGAACCAATGTTGATCATACTGATGGTTGCTGCCGTGCTGTCGCTTGTTACAGGTTTCGTATCGGGGGAACCTGAATATGCAGATGCGATCATAATCCTTGCTGTAGTTATTATCAATGCAGTACTCGGGGTTGTACAGGAATCGAAGGCGGAGAAGGCCATAGAGGCGTTGCAGGCCATTTCTGCAGCGAAGAGCAAGGTAATCAGGGACGGATCGATTCGTCAGGTGCCGACTGAGGAAGTTGTGCCGGGGGACATAGTCGTGCTTGAGGCCGGAGATAGCGTACCAGCCGATGGAAGACTCATAGAGACAGCAAGCATGAAGGTCGAGGAAGCTGCACTTACGGGAGAATCCGTCCCTTCGGAAAAGGATGTCGCAAAACTTTCTCCGGGGGAAGGGGATGATGTTCCTCTTGGAGACCGTGCAAATATGGTATATATGGGGTCTACTGTCGTATACGGGAGGGGAAAGGCTGTCATCACAGGCACAGGTATGGATACCGAGATGGGCAAGATTGCATATGCCCTACAGGAGGCAAAGGATGAGGCGACTCCGCTACAGGTCAAGCTCAACCAGTTGTCACGTGTCCTTACGTTTCTGGTACTTGGAATTTGCGTAGTTATTTTCGCGGTTGACCTAGTGAGAATGTCCATAGTCTCTTCGATCACAATAGGCGGAATATTGGATACTTCAATGATAGCAATCTCCCTTGCTGTCGCCGCGATACCGGAGGGACTTGCCGCAGTAGTGACTATCGTACTATCGATCGGAGTAACCAAGATGAGCCGCAACAAGGCCATAATAAGGAAGCTTACTGCAGTTGAAACACTTGGATGTACCGAGGTGATATGTTCCGATAAGACAGGCACGTTGACACAGAACAAGATGACGGTTGTCGAGGCGCATTCTCCGGACAACGCGTTGCTTGCAAGAGCGATGAGCCTTTGTTCGGATGCCGTCCTGGACGATAATCGTCAGGCTGTCGGCGAACCGACAGAATGTGCATTGGTGAACTATGCTTGGTCCGAGTACGGATTCGACAAGGGACATGCTGGGGAAAGCGAGTTTGAAAGAGTGGGGGAAGCTCCGTTCGACAGCATGAGAAAACTTATGAGTACGGTCCATCCGGACAAGGATGGCTTCGTCCAGTATACTAAGGGAGCTCCCGATGAAATCCTGAAAAAATGCACATGTATACTGACTGGAGAAGGGGTGAGGCCAATCACGGACTTCGACAGAGATGAAATCATGCGGATCAACAAAAGTTATGCCGACAAGGCATTGAGGGTCCTTGCTGCCGCAATGAGGAAGTATGATGCTCTTCCATCGTCCTTCAAGGCAGAAGATCTTGAGAGGGATCTGGTCTTTATAGGGCTTGTCGGTATGATCGATCCTGTACGACCGGAAGTGAAGGCGGCTATATCCGAGTGCCGGCAGGCTGGGATCAGACCGATCATGATTACAGGAGACCATAAGGATACCGCCATTGCGATAGCTAAGGAACTTGGGATAATAGAATCCGCCGACGAGGCAATAACGGGAAGCGAACTCGACAAGATATCCGATGAGGACTTCTCTACCGATATCGTGCGTTACAGCGTATACGCTCGTGTTCAGCCCGAGCACAAGGTAAGGATTGTCAACGAGTGGAAGAAGCTTGGCAAGGTCACAGCCATGACCGGTGATGGGGTGAACGATGCGCCTAGCATAAAGAATGCGGATATTGGAATAGGTATGGGCATTACGGGAACGGATGTCACGAAGAATGTCGCGGACATGGTTCTTGCAGATGACAACTTTGCTACTATCGTCGGCGCAGTGGCGGAGGGGCGGAGGATATATGACAACATCCGCAAGTCCATACAATACCTACTGGCATCGAACCTTGCCGAAGTCATTTCCATTTTTATCTCTTCGATCATCGGATTCACGATCCTGAAGCCTGCGCACCTTCTGTGGATCAACCTGATAACCGACAGTTTCCCGGCGGTTGCGCTCGGAATGGAGGATGGCGAAGAGGATCTGATGCGACGACCGCCGCGGAGCAGAAACGAGGGGCTTTTTGCCGGAGGACTGGGTGTCAACTGCCTTTTTCAGGGAGCTGTGGTTGCCGCAATCACAATCGCGTCATTCTTTGTCGGTGAATTCTTCGAGCATGGGCGCATTGCGGTCGAGACTTCCAATGATGGTATGACTATGGCCTTCCTGACTCTTTCGATGCTGGAAATGTTCCACGCCATCAATATGCGTAGCCTCGATAGGAGCATATTCACATTGAGGACCGGCAATAGGAATCTCTTTCTTTGCATATTCGGTTCATTCCTGCTGACCATTGCGGTACTTTATGTGCCGTTTCTTCGCAATGCGTTCGGTTTTGGCCATATCTCGCTTGTCGAATTCGTGATTGCAATAGCTCTTGCTGTGCTTATCATTCCGATCGTCGAGATCGAGAAACTGGTAATCAGGAAGATGTCCGGAAAGAGATTCCGCAAGAATCGGCAAACCAATTGAGTGGGCCATTGTGACACTTGTTATCTGTAGATTGCGTATAAGAGGCGTTCTTCCGTTGCCTTCGATTCCAGTCGATAGTATTTTGATAATATAGGAGGAGATGAATGCAGGAAATCAAGGAACCTGAGAAGAACCCTCAGCGCAAACCGCTCATTTTCTATTATTTGATATCGTTGCTTGTGGTCATGTTGCTCAATGCATTGCTTTTTCCCGTAATGGGAGATCGTGTTACGGAGGTCGGGTACAATCAGTTCCTTGACATGGTAGATGAGGGAAGGGTGTCCCAGGTTGCATACGACGAGGCCGAAAGCCAGTATGTATTCATAGCTTCCCTGGAGGACGGCAAAACCGGAATATTCAAGACCGGAATCTGGCCGGACGACGGAGAGAGATTGCTTGCGCAGTTGAGGGAACATCCGGAAATCGTGTTTTCCGCTTCGATCCCGACGCAGGCGAGTCCGCTCATCCAGTTCGTCACCAACTGGGTGTTGCCTTTGCTTTTCTTCTATGTCGTCGGGTCGCTTCTCTCCCGCATGGTCATGAAAAGGATGGGAGGCAGCTTCGGGAATGCGATGCAGTTCGGCAAGTCCGGGGCGAAGGTATATGTGGAGGATGCCCATACGGGAATCCGCTTCTCCGATGTCGCAGGGCAGGATGAGGCCAAGGATAGTCTGAAGGAGGTTGTGGACTTTCTCCACAATCCAGATAAATATGCGGCGATAGGTGCAAGCCTCCCCAAGGGAGTCCTGCTTGTGGGCCCTCCCGGTACGGGAAAGACTCTGCTGGCAAAGGCTGTGGCAGGAGAGGCGGGTGTGCCTTTCTTCAGCATCTCAGGCAGTGAGTTCGTGGAGATGTTCGTGGGCATGGGTGCCGCTAAGGTGCGAGATCTCTTCAAGCAGGCGAGCGAGAAGGCGCCGTGCATAGTGTTCATAGACGAGATAGACGCGATAGGCAAGAAGAGGGACAGCGGTGCCTTCGGCGGAAACGACGAGCGCGAGCAGACACTAAACCAGCTCCTTGCGGAGATGGACGGTTTCGATGGAAGAAAAGGCGTCGTACTGCTTGCCGCGACCAACAGACCCGAGAGCTTGGATCCGGCATTGCTTAGGCCGGGGCGTTTCGACAGGAGAGTTCCCGTGGAGCTTCCCGACCTTGCCGGCAGAAAGGCGATAATGCTGGTTCACGCAGCTAAGGTGAAGCATGATGATAATATCGATTGGGATAGATTGGCCAGGGCCACGGCAGGTGCGTCCGGTGCTGAGATTGCAAACATCGTCAATGAGGCGGCGCTGGCGGCAGTCAGGCGTGGAGCCGATAGTGTGGGCGAACAAGATGTGGAGAACAGTATAGAGACGGTGATAGCCGGAGCTGAGAGGAAGAGTGCGGTGGTATCCGAAAGCGACAGGAAGATTGTCGCATATCATGAGACCGGTCATGCCCTCGTTGCAGCCATGCAGACCCACAGCGCACCCGTGACGAAGATTACTATAGTTCCTCGTACAGGCGGAGCTTTGGGCTATACGATGCAGGTAGATGAGGACGAGAAGCTTCTTATGAGCAAGACGGAGATCCTGAACAAGATAGCCACGCTCACCGGCGGGCGTTGCGCTGAGGAGCTCCTGCTCGGTGCTGACGGGGTGACCACCGGCGCCAGCAACGATATAGAGCAGGCTACCAAACTCGCCAGAGCGCTGGTGACTCGGTACGGGATGAGCGAGGAGTTCGGGATGGTTGCCCTAGAGACGGAGCAAAACCGCTACCTGGGAGGCGATATGAGCCTTTCCTGTTCTGCGGAGACGGCTTCCAAGATAGACGCAAAGGTTGTCGGAATCGTTTCGGATGCCTATGCGAGGGCGATGGACATATTGAAGGCGAACAGGGCAAAACTCGACGAGTTGGCCGCTTACCTGATGGCTAAGGAGACCATAACAGGTGACGAGTTCATGGAAATCCTGGAAAAGGGAGAATCCGTAGAGAAAAAGGTCTGATGAACGTTGTCGGGGAATAAAGCTTTCCTCTATGTTTTTTTTGATAGAAGCGCCGCATGAATCATGCAGCGCTTTTTTTTCATATTTTCGATACTGCTTCTGTCAAAGCTTCGTTCACTGCATCGTCTGGAGCTTCGAAGCTTGTGATGTCGGCGAGTACGACGGCTCCGTCGTCTTCACACCTCTTCCTCCAAGTTCGCATCCATTCTCCGTCCGCCCAAGCATACGAGCCGAATAGAATGATTCGCTTTCCTCCAAGATTGTTTTCGAGAGAAGCGAACATGGGTTCGAATTCATCCTGTTCCAGTTCCTCTGCGCCCATTGCAGGACAGCCGAATGCAATTACGTCGTATGACTGTAACATATCGGCTGAGAATTCCGGTGCTGTAAAAACAGACACCTCTCCTTTCTTTGCCAGTTCCTTTTCAAGAACATCCGTCATCATCTTCGTATTTCCCGTTCCGGAATAGTAGACGATCGCTGTTTTCATATCTATGAAGTCCTCCGACTGTTTCATTTCTTCGAGATCGCTTCTTTCAGGCAAAGTCCTGATTCGAGACGGGATATCAGCCTGTCGCGGGATGCCTTGAAGCAGGCCTCTATGCATTTCGCCTTTTCCACATCGTGGTATACTTTCCAGTATCCTGAATAGATCTCGTCCTTTCCTTTTTTTTCTATGTACGATGCCACGTCTTCTGGCGGATAGCCTAGAAACACTCCTATTTCACAGGGACAGGAGAATTCCGCAAATCTCCTTCTCAGGTTTTCCAGCGAGGATGGGAGGTCGTCGGGACTGTATCCGTAGCGTTCCAGGATTCTTCGTTCTTTTTGGGCGGATATCGTACGTTCCAGCAGCTTCCTGTCGTATAGAAGGAGAAGAGGGCAGGATATCCTGCTTGTCATCTCCATGTTCTCTATGCCGTGTTCCTCAAGTATTTCCAATTTCTCCTTGCAGATATGTCCTGTCTTCTTGAGGCAAAGCAACGAGGCCGGTTTCAATCCTTCGATCGTGGCGGCGGCATGCAATAGCAGAAAACGGTCTTGGCACATAGAAAAAATCCTTACACTTGTTAGCTTAAACTAACAATATAGGAAAATTCGATGTCTGTCAATAAGTTTGTTTAGACTAACTATAGAGAAATTCGAATGTCTTGCTGAGGCGTTCGTCCTTGTCTGGTCCGTAATAATGAAGCGTGTCGATGCCGGCTTTCGTCGCTCCGACGAGATAATCGCTGTTGTCGTCGACGAAGAAAGCATCCTTTCCTTCGACTCCTTCGTGTTCCAGAATGTAGTCGAAGAATTCTTTGTCCGGCTTCGAAAGATGCATTTCCTGCGAACAGTAGCAGTGGTCGTAGTGGCTTCTGAGGCCCATCTCGTCCAGCATGACGCTTGTGTGGTCCTTGATCGTGTTCGATCCGAGGACCGTACGATAGCCATGGCGGCGCAGGGCATCTACCGTGTCTATTACTTTCCAGTTTATCCTGGGGCGGAAGAAAGTCTTTACCACATTCTCGCTGAAGCTGACCTTGTATTTGCATTCAAGGTGTTTCATGTATTCCTCTTCTGTGACGAATCCGTCATAGAATGGGTACTCGTAGTTTCTGTAGTCCCTTCGGATCTCGTCGATGTCCAGCCCGTACTTCCTACATGTTTCCTCCAGAAACGATATATTCGTTATGGATACGTTTCCTGCATCGAAGATGAAGAGTTTTTTGTTTTTCAATTCATTGTTCATCGCTTATTCCCTCCGCTCTGCCCATCCATTCGAAGACTATTCCGTCTTCCGGATCGTAGGCCGATCCTTTTCTTTCGTATTGAATATGTTTCTTTCGGTCTTCCTCTGCCGCAAATACCATGAGATGGCTATCTATGGATTCTTCCAGGGAAGTCGATATGCTCCTGCCGTCCCTGATTGCGGCTATGAAGTCGGTCATTATCTGCTCGTCACCGCCTCCATGCCCGCTTTCCGTCCGCTCGACGGGTATGGTCTCCTCTTTTGCGGAATCGAAGCGCGAGAGCGTTATCTTTCCGCTTTCCATGTCACCTGAGAGCTCTCCTTCCGTACCGAAGAGCCTAATCGTCCTGTGGTTGTCTTTGGTGAATCCCGTCATCAGGAAATTTGCGACGACATTGTTGCGGAACAGTATTGATACGCTCTGGTGGTCCACTACTGTATTATCGCATAGGAAAACGCATCTTCCATACGGTCCATTTGCTATTGCCGCTCTGATTTTTTCCTCCGTAGGGTCGGTTGCAAGAACATTGCATGGCCAGTCACCTTCGGAATGGGCAAGTATCCCGGTTCTTTCGTCCGTTATGTATATCTTTTCTGCATCGAACGGGCAACTGTCCTTTGACGCACAGCCTTGCATGCAGTAGGCAGTCGCTCCTTCAGGGGCGTTTTCCTTCCTGAAGTATTCCAGATTCCCATAGCTCGATACGCTTTCGGCCGGACTTCCCGCGAGCCATCGGAGAATATCCATGTCGTGGCAGGATTTCTGCAGAAGCATGGGACTCGTCGTCCTTTCCGTCCTCCAGTTTCCTCTTATGAACGAATGGGCCTGATGCCAGTAGCCGACATGCTCGATTGCATCGATTGCCATCAGCTTTCCGATTTTTCCTTCGTCCACAGCCTTTTTGATCGCTCTATAGAACGGCGTGTACCTGAGAACATGGCAGACTGCAATCTTCCTGTCGCTCCTACGGGAAGCCTCGAGAAGCGAAAGCACCTCGTCCTTCCTAGGGGATATTGGTTTTTCCAGAAGAATGTGATATCCCTTTTCCAAGGCTTTCAATGCAGCTTTGACATGATCCTGGTCCTGGTTCGCTATGATGACGGCATCCGCGAGCCGTTTTCCTGAGAGAAGTTCATCCGCATCTTTGAAGCACATTTCCTCGGGTATCGCATATTCCTTTCTGGCCTTATCGATTCTTTCCCTCCTGGGATCTGCTACGGCGACGATCCTCATCTTATCCGGATGGGTTTTCTGGTAGGGGGCATACGAATCGAGCCCTCTGGAACCGAGCCCGATGATTGCGAAAGTTGTCGTGTCCATAGGAGAAAGTATAAATGTACTCATCTTTGTCGGCAATGGGCTGACGATACATAATTAAAACCGGAGGTGACACCCTCCGGCTTTTCGATGTAAGGAATCTGTCTGGTTTCTTCTTTGATGTGGCCTTTCATTGTGCCTTCAAGCCGTCTGGCTTCTTTTTTCCGTTCCTTACACTCAAAGAATAAGGGGGAAGACGTAATCTGTCAATTTTATTTTTCAAGCGTCTTTCCCGTATCGAATGATACTATATTTCCAGACATATACATAGTTGATATCGGGGAAAATGTTCTTCCATCCGCAGTGTCGTCTGGAAACAATTGATTCGATGTTGTAGATTAGGTTTCAGTTGAAACTATGGATAAGAATACAACTTTTACATCAGGTTCTGTTTCCAAGGCCCTTGCGAAGTTCGCAGTTCCTGTGCTGGGAGCCTTGGTACTGCAGGCGGCATACGGAGCGGTCGATCTTTTGGTCGTGGGGTGGTTCGGTACGGCGGCGAGCATAGCGGCTGTCGGTACCGGGTCGGCTTTCATGCAGATGGTCACTTTCGTCATATCGAGTCTTGCAATGGGGTCTACGGTGATGATAGGACGGCACATCGGGCAGAAGGATCCCGAAGGGGCCGGGGTGTCCGTCGGGACCAGCGTGATTCTCTTTCTAGCCATCGGCATAGTGCTCACGGTTGTACTGGAACTTTTTGCCGGGAATATAACCGGGATTCTCCAGGTTCCTCCGGAGTCCAAGGAGATGGCCGTGGAATACATACGCATCTGTTCCGGTGGAATCCTTGTGATCATCGCCTACAACGTCATAAGCGCGATTCTGCGCGGTGCCGGAAACGCATCCCTTCCTCTTCTGTTCGTTGCCGTGGCATGCATCGTCAACATAGTCGGCGATCTGCTGTTTGTAGCCGTATTTAAGATGGATGCTGCCGGAGCGGCCTTGGCTACGGTAATTGCGCAGGGCGTGTCTGTGATTGTATCTCTTTTCGCCATCGGCCGAAGCAGGCTCGACATTTCCTTCTCGATAAGAAAGCTGAAGATCGACAGGTTCGAGATGGGCAGGATCCTTTCCGTAGGCGTTCCGATCGCAGTGCAGGAGACGATGGTTCAGATTTCGTTTCTGGTCATAAATTCGATAGTCAACAGCATGGGCCTCATGCCGTCGGCCGGTTACGGTGTCGCGCAGAAGATCGTCTCGTTCATAATGTTGCTTCCGTCGTCGCTCATGCAGTCCGTCTCGGCATTTGTGGCGCAGAATATCGGTGCAGGACTGAAGGAGAGGGCGAGAAAAGGGCTGTCCGTCGCAGTAGGCTACGGAGTCTGTCTCGGTACGATTTTCTTTCTGGCTGGATTCTTCTTCGGAGGACCCGCGTCACGTCTGTTCACTTCCGATTTGGATGTAATCGCCCAGAGCGCACTTTACCTGAAAGGTTTCTCTCCTGAATGCATCCTTACCTGCATTCTTTTCTCGTCCATAGGGTTCTTCAACGGATACGGACTATCCATACCCGTGATGATCCAGGGAATAGCCTCCGCTTTTCTTATAAGGATTCCTCTCGCTCTGATCTTTTCCTGCCTAGAAGGTACATCGTTGCTGCTTATCGGCCTTGCGACGCCTATCACGACGTTGGCAGGCATCATCTTCTTCATTTTCTGCTTCGTACTCTATGGCAGAAAAAGGTCGATATAAACTATGAGCAGTTTGGTTCCGGATATATTATTGAAAGGTAGTACTCCAGAAGATCTATTGCCTTCAATATTGCCTCAGGCAGGAATTCCGTCTTTTCGCTGTTGCCTTCGAGATCGCGTATGGAAAAGCCGTAATGTCCCATTATCGGCTTGTGTCCGGGAAATTTACGCAGTTCTTCTTTCGAAATTCCTTTGAAATCCTTGTTGAGATGGCATGGACTGAAGCTTGCCTCGTCGTCCTTGTCGGGGAAACATGACGATGCGAACAGTCTGCATATGAGCGGACGTGCCTCGTAGACCGTGCAGTGGAAAGGGGAATCCGGATTGTAGAGCGGACAAGGACCGGTCTTCATGCCTCTGGCGCTCTCGAGTTTCTTCCTGTGCGCTTTTGGACTGTCCGAGAAGACGATGAATGCCGCTACAGCCAGCGCTTCGGCTTCCGTGATGTCCGGCATGAAGCGTTCGCAGCACGAGCCGCAGCCGCGAGGGCATGATATGGAGGTTCCTTTCACGAAATCGTCGAGTTCGCCCTGTGTCGTTCCATAGAATTCCATTATCGCTTTGAGAGTTTCCGCGACAGACGTTCCTTCGAGCAGTTCGATAGCTTTGTCTACGTTTTTCATGGAAAAGGATTATAATCAAATGGAAAGATCAGTTTCAATATTCATCGGATGATTTTTTTCTGTTTTCTTAATCGATAATCCCTGTTTGACAAAGCAATTACATAGTTGCTTCCGAACAAGGTCCACCTTGATTCGTCGCATCGGTGTCCGATTCTTTGACAGTATCGACAAACCTTGCAGATAGGATTATAAAAAAGGAAAAGGAGAAAACGGATGGAGATCAGACATGCGGACTTTTCGTCGGGCCGCGTCTCGTCGCTGATTGTCAGCGTATCCCTTCCTTTGATACTGGCCGAACTCGTCAATCTTCTCTATTCCATGGTTGATCGCATATACATCGGCCATATCCCGGAGGTTGGAAGTACCGCACTTACAGGACTCGGATTATGTTTTCCGATCATATCGCTCATAAGTGCGTTCGCACGTCTCTTCGGCTTCAACGGTGGAGCTCCGCTCTGTTCGATCGCTCTCGGTCGCAAGGATATGGCGGAGGCGGAGAAGGTTCTCGGGTCGTCATTTCTGATGGCTGTGCTCACAGGAGCCGTCACGATGGTCCTGACAATTGTCTTCATGAATCCGGTGCTTCATGCCTTCGGGGCAAGCGAAAACACATATCCTTATGCACGTGACTATCTTGCCATATATGCTTTGGGAAGCATTCCCGTGCTGATAACGCTCTCTATGAATGCTTTCATAAACGGACAAGGGTATGCGAAGGTCGGGATGACGACCGTAATCGTCGGTGCGGTACTGAATATCCTTCTCGATCCGCTTTTCATATTCGTCTTTTCCCTAGGTGTCAAAGGCGCCGCCATCGCGACTGTGATAAGCCAGTGCGCCTCGGCTGTCCTTGTGCTGACGTTTCTGACCGGAAAGTCGACGGAAATACGACTGAAGATATCCTGCATGAAGCTCGAGCCTGCACGGTGTATGAGGATCATCGCGCTGGGGACGAGCGGTTTCGTCATGGGGGCCACAAATTCCATCGTCCAGATCGTATGCAACAAGATGGCGTTCATATGGGGAGGCGACCTGTATGTCGGAGTCATGACGATACTCAATTCGGTTCGCGACATATTCTCCACGCCGGTGAACGGGATTGGAAACGGTGCCAGCCCCGTGATGAGCTTCAACTACGGAGCGAAGGACGGAGGAAGAACCCGCCGGGCCAGCGACTTTACGCTTGTGTTCGGAGTAGTCGTCAGTCTTCTGATCTGGCTTGTCGTTCAGTTCTTTCCTTATCAGCTTGCACATCTTTTCACTCAGGACGACGCGATGCTTCAGGCTTCCGCAAGAGCCTTGAGGATATATTTCTTCGGTTTCGTGTTCATGGCCTTCCAGATTGCAGGGCAGCAGACGTTCGTCGCTTTGGGCAAGGCGCGTCCCGCGATATTCTTCTCCATCTTCAGAAAAGTGATCATCGTAGTTCCTCTGACTCTGCTGCTGCCTTCGTTCTTTGGCATCGACGGAGTCATGCTAGCGGAACCTATAAGCAATATAGTAGGCGGTCTGGCAGCATATCTGACAATGCGGCATATAGTCATGCCGGAACTGCGGAGCATGGACAGATAGACACATGGGAAACCCCGACCTTCCGGCCGGGGCTTGCAATCACATCCTGGAGTAGAGATCCTTGTATATCTCGCTCGAGTTCTTCCAGGACCAGTCCTTTTTCATTCCTCTCTCTACCAGCGCGTTCCAGGAAGAGGGGCGGTCGTAGTAGAGCCAGCAGGCGTGGTTGATCCTGTCCATGAGCGCCCAGGCGGAATATTCGTTGAAGGAGAATCCCGTTCCGGTCTCCTCGATCTCGTTGTAGGGCTCAACGGTGTCCTTGAGACCGCCGATCGCGTGGACGATAGGTACTGTCCCATACCTGAGTGCAATCATCTGCGTAAGGCCGCACGGTTCGAAGGCGGAGGGTACCAGCAGTGCATCGACGCCTGCGTATATCTTGTGTGCTAGATCGTCGGAGTACATGATCTTCGCCCTGACCTTGTCCGGATACTTTCCCTCGAAGTAGCGGAACATGTCCTCGTAGTTCCTTGCTCCTGTGCCGAGTACGATGAGGTTGACTTCCCTCGAACCGCAGAGCTCGTCCATGATGATGTTGACGAGGTCCAATCCCTTCTGATCAGTGAGTCTGGATATGATTCCAAGCGTCAGGACTTCGGGATTCTCCGGTAGTCCCAGCTCCTTCTGCAGTGCTACCTTGTTTGCTTTCTTGCCGCTCTTGTGGCTCCTCGTGTTATAGTTTTTTGCAATCTTCTTGTCGGTATATGGATTCCATTCTACCGTATCGATTCCATTGACTATCCCCCACAGTCTCTCGTGCCTCCATTTGAGTATGTCGTCCAGACCGTCCCCGAACTGCGGGGTTTGTATCTCGTATGCGTAGCTGTTCGACACTGTAGTGATGTAGTCGGAATATACCAGTCCGCCTCTCATCATCGAGCAGTTCCAGTTCTCCCTTGGTATCGAAGTATCCTGGTATGGGGATACGAGAAGACCGGGCTGGAAGCATTCCCATGGCAGTGCCGAGACCCACTGTATGTGGCCGACGTCCCATGTACCCTGGAAACGGATGTTGTGTATGGTGAATACGGTTCTTATGCCTCTGAAGAACGGATCTCCTTGGAATACCGTGTTGAGGTATACAGGCACCAGCGAGCTCTGCCAGTCATGGCAGTGGATGATGTCGGGTCTGAAGCCGATGAGCGGAAGCGCCGATAGCACGGCCTTCGAGAAGTAGGCGAATCTCTCGAGATCCTGGAACATGTCGTAATAGGGTACAAGACCGCCGAAGTACTGTTCGTTGTCCACAAAATAGTACTGTATTCCGTCAAGTGTGAGCGTCTTTATCCCGACATAGATCCTGTTGTCCATCTGGAAATAGTAGACGGTTTCCATCTTGTTCCGCCAATCTTCCTTGATCGCATGGTAGTTCGGCAGGATCACCCTTATGTCATAGTCCTTCTTGTCAAAAGCTTTCGGAAGACTTCCGCAAACGTCCGCAAGACCTCCGGTCTTGACGAAGGGGACGCACTCGCTCGTTACAAACAATATCCTTTTCATATATTTGAACCCCTTGGTGTATTACTTCTAAGAATCATAGCACAGCTGTCGCGTTTTTCCAGTCTAAAGGTTGTGCAACTTTGCCTTTTTCTCTAAATCATGGGATATAATCCAGTACATGATCATACGATATATCGACCATAGTGGATTTCTTGTCGATGGTGACGAATGTAGTCTTCTCTTCGATTTCGTAGAGGGACAGGTCCCCCTAAGGGATGCGGAGAAACCGTTATTCGTCTTTGTTTCCCACCGGCATAGGGACCATTTCTCGAAGAGGATATTCTCCCTCGGTGCAAAAGAGATATTCCTCGATCTGAAGGCTTTTTCCCATGTCGACAGGAGTCCGTTCCTGGCGTTCGACACCTTTCCGTCCACGGACAGCGGGGTATGCTTTGCGATTTCCTTCGAAGGCCGCCGCATATACTATGCCGGCGACAATGCCGACTGGTACTGGGACGAAGAGGACGAAAGACTCAGAGAGGAACATGAAAGGATTCTCGGCGTGATAGGGAAGGTGGATCTTGCGTTCGTCCCCGTGGATCCGCGTTTGCCGGATCCTTTGTCGACTGCCAGGGCGGTTGCGAAGCATCTTTCCCCGTCCCTGATTGTCCCGATGCACATGTGGGGAAGGGAGAAGGAGGTCCTGCCTGCTTTGCAGGAGGAGAATTTCAGGGTAGAATTCTCTTATGAAATTCGTTTTTGACCACAACAACATCAATGTCGTCGATCTTGATAGGGCCATTTCGTTCTATAAGGATGCGCTCGGACTCATGGAGAAAAGGAGAAAGACCGCATCCGACGGAGCTTTCGTCATAGTGTTCATGACCGACGACGTCTCAAGCCACGAGCTGGAACTTACATGGCTGAGAGATTTCGACAAGGAAAGGTACGACCTCGGTGACGAGGAGTTCCATCTTGCATTCCGCGTGGACGATTTCGAGGCCGCCCATGCCCTCCATGAAAAGATGGGGTGCATAGTCTACGAGAACCCGAATATGGGCGTGTACTTCATACAAGACCCGGACGGCTACTGGGTGGAGATACTAGGAAAGAAGAAGCCGACGACGGAGGGGAGATGATAATTCTCAGGGACGGCAACTTGTCCGCCATTGTCATTGCGGAGGACGGCATGAACGTCGTCTCTCTTCGCTATAGGGGAGAGGAGCTCGTCGATTTCGATGGCGGAAGACGTGCATCGGGACAGTGCTATTCCATTCCTGTCACTTTTCCGACGCCCGGAAGGATACGCGGGGGAGAATTCGAGTTCGAGGGCAGAAGGATTCCCGCGATGATGCATGGTTTCGTCAGAACGAGATCTTTCCGTGTGATCGAGAGAACCCCGTCGTCCGTCAAGGGCAGACTTTCCTTCCATGGCGGGGACGAGATGTTCCCGTTCACGGCGGAGTTCGTCGTGGGGATAAGCCTCGAGGAGGATTCGATACTCTGGCAGTTCGATCTGTGGAATCGGGACGAGTGCAACATCCCGTATGGAATCGCGCTGCATCCGTTCTTCAGCAAGACATATGCGAACGGCAATATCACGGCGAACGTTGCGTACCGTCTTGAGTGGGATGAACACAAGATGGCCGATGGTGTGCTGATTCCTGCCTCTGGCCTGTTCTACGACATGAACAAAGGCTATCGGATACGTTCGATTGCCTCCGATGGACAGTATATGACCGATGTTCCCATGAAGGTCCTCGTCGAATTCGACAGTTTCCGCATGTCGATGGAATGCGACGACGAGTTCAGATTCCTAGGAATATACGCAAGTCCCGATCATACATTCTTCTGTGCCGATCCAAGTACCTGTTCATACGGTTTCACCGATCTTTATTCGAGAGGGATGAAAAAGGAATCGGGACTCCTCGTGCTTCCTCCGGGCAAGGAGAAAATACTCAGCGTCCGGTTCAGGTTCTCGGATGCCGATCGGATTATAGCACCGATATCCTGAAAGCGATCGGCGTATCATCGAATGGGGCATCCGTCTGGAGATGCAGTCCTTCGTCGTCGATTTCGAATCTGCACTCCTGCCCTGTCTCCAGACATACGACCTTGTCCACCAGGCCTAGGAATCCTTCGCATTTCTCCGGCGGATTCCGTCTGAGCCTCTCGAAAGAATACCTGCCATCCCTGCTGCGCTTCATCGCTATTGCATAGATGTTGCCTTCTGCCGTTGTGTATCTGACGTCGGCCGTAGTGTATTCGATCTTTCTTTTGTCTGTGAAGAATCCCCCCGGAACTTTGGTCGGACCTTCCGACGAGTACCACCATGGCCTGGAGCCATATATCGCTTCTCCGTTCTTTTTCAGCCAAGCCCCGATTTCCAGAAGATTCTCCGTCTCTTCTTCCGTGATTGTCCCGTCTGCCTTCGGACCGATGTTCAGCAGCAGATTCCCGTTCTTAGAGACCACATCCACAAGGTTCTGGAGTATCTCTTCCGCATCCTTGAATACATTGTCCTCCGTGTATCCCCAACTCAGACGACCCATGGAAGTGCACGTCTGCCATGGAAAGTGCATCGTATCCTCGAACTGTCCACGCTCTACATCCACGACTGCAGAGCCGAATGCCGCCGCATCATGCTTGTACGTGATTACGGCTTCTATACCCCATTCGTTCGCACGATTGTAGTAATATGCCATAAGCTTTCTCAGATACGGCTTGAAGGCCTTCTGTTCGATCCACCAGTCGAAATAGAGTAGCCGAGGCCTGTATCTGTCTATTATCTCGCATGTCCTTGCGAGCCAGTCCTCCATATGTTCTCTGCTCGGTTCGGGATTTGCATCGAGCGCCGTCGTACTGTCTATACGGACTGCCGGATGATAGAGCGATCGGGGGTCGTCGGGATCGGCCCCGCTGTCGAAATCCCGGCAGTGCTCCATGAAGAACCAATGTTCCGCCCTATGGCTTGAGGCTCCGGGTATGAGGCCAAGCTCGAGAAATTTTTCCGTCAGTTCCCGGAGAACGTTTCTTTTCGGACCCATTTCCAGACTGTTCCATCCCGAGATGTCGCTGGCATACATCTGGAAGCCGTCGTGATGCTCGGCGACGGGTACGACGTATCTTGCACCTGACTCTGCGAACAAAGCGGCCCAGGCGGCAGGGTCGAATCTCTCCGCTTTGAAGAGTTCGATGAAGTCCTTGTATCCGAAGTCCCTGTGCTCTCCCCAGACCTTTCGGTGATGCTCGAATTCCTTTGTGCTTCTGTCGTACATGTTGCGGGGATACCATTCGCTTCCGAAAGCCGGTACGGAATAAACTCCCCAATGGATGAAAATCCCGAACTTGGCATCTCTGAACCATGACGGTACCTCGTGTCTTACCAGGCTTGACCAGTCGTCCTTGAAACTTCCTTTTGCTATCACCTCGTCGATTCTTTCCAGATATTCCTTTCTGTCGAAGCTCATCTGCGTCTCCTTATATTAGAAAATTCTATATCGTCGGCTGTATCCTGCAAGCTTGAAATGCGTCATCTTCATTTGGAAGATGTCGCATAAGCGAATGAAAAGTTGTATGATCGGTCGTATGTTCGAAGAAATCGTCGGCATCGAGGCCTCTGTACTTAAATTCTCCTGTTCCGTGTTTTCCGGACCTGTGGCGAAGCACAGCCACGGGGAGGGGACGTACGAACTTCACTACATTCCGCATGGTCGGGGGCTTCTGAAGGCCGATGGACGTGAATTGCCTCTATATGGGGGGTGCTGTTTCCTTACTGGTCCCCATGTGGAGCATGAGCAGATACCTGACGAGGCAGAGCCTATGGAGGAGCTGTGCCTGAATTTCTCGTTTTCATCCAAAAGCCGAAGCTCCATGGCCGAAGCGTTTCGTTCCAATCCGTTCTTCTTCTCACCGGAATCCGGTGACATCGCTCCGATACTGAGGTTGATGCAGTTGGAATGCGGTAGGACAGACTGTCCGTCATCTGCTGCAGTCGATGCCTGCCTCGTCCTCGTTCTCGTCACGCTCCTGCGGATGATGACGGAAAAAGTAGGTAGGGCGGATGCCTTGCCTCCAATTCCCGCAGGGCGGAGTGCTATCAGGATAGAGGAGATATTGCTCAATGAGCATGCAGACATCACCCTTGGGCGTCTTGCAAAACGCCTTGACCTCAGCTGCAGGCAAACGGAGAGGCTACTTCATAGACTTTACGGAAAAACGTTTACGAGCCTCAGGCTGGAGGCGAGGATGGAAAAAGGTAAAATGCTGTTGCAAAGCGGTGAATATTCCGTCGAAAAGATTGCATCGATTCTTGGATATTCAAGCGCCGAGCATTTCTCTGTTGCGTTTTCTCGCCGTTTCGGTATGTCTCCTTCCAAGTTTGCAAAATCGGGAATTCCTGAACTATGATGACATGTGAAACGATGTTCCGAAACACCTTTTATTATTCATAAAAATGCATAATAATCGTATAAAAATTCACCAATTGCCAAAAAGGTGTAGATTAAAATACCATTTGATAGTAGTATTTCCAACAATGATTCTATAAAGGAGGAATCAAGATGAAGAAATTTGCTCTAGTCATTCTGACGCTCATGCTTTCTCTCAGCCTGTTCGCCAACGGAGCCGCGGAAACGGCTGCACCGGCTGCAGATGCTTCAACAGAGGGAAACGTCTTCCATATCGGAATCGTCACAGGTACCGTATCCCAGTCCGAAGACGATCTCAGAGGAGCCGAGGCTCTTATCGCCGAGTATGGCTCCGTAGCTGACGGTGGAATCATCCAGCATGTAACCTACCCTGACAACTTCATGGAGGAACAGGAGACGACGATCAGCGTCATCGCCGGACTTGCGGACGATCCGCTCATGAAGGCAGTCATCGTTAATCAGGCAGTTCCCGGAACTACCGAGGCTTTCAGAAGAATAAAGGAAATCAGACCGGACATCATCTGCCTTGCAGGTGAGGCACATGAGGATCCGGGCGTCATCACGACATCCGCAGATCTCGTATGCAACAACGACTTCGTATCCCGCGGATACCTCATCATCCATACGGCACACGAGCTTGGCTGCGACACGTTCGTACATATCTCGTTCCCGAGACACCTTTCCTATGAGACGATGAGCAGAAGACTTGCAATCATGAAGGCTACCTGCGATGAGCTCGGAATGACATTCGTCTCCGAGACAGCACCTGATCCGACCAGCGATGTCGGAGTTGCCGGCGCTCAGCAGTACATCCTCGAGCAGGTTCCTGCCTGGATCGAAAAGTACGGAAAGAATGCTGCATTCTTCTGCACGAACGATGCTCATACAGAGCCTCTTCTCCGCCAGCTCCTCGCATACGGTGGCTACTTCATCGAAGCTGACCTTCCGAGCCCGCTAATGGGATATCCTGGAGCTCTCGGAATCGATCTCACCGAGGAAGCTGGAGATTTCCCTGCAATCCTGGCAAAGGTTGAATCCGCTATCGTCGAGAAGGGTGGTGCCGGACGCTTCGGAACTTGGGCATATAGCTATGGATACACGACGACTGCCGGTCTTGGACAGCATGCCATCAACGTTCTCAACGGAGAGAGCGAGCTTACGAAGCTTTCCGACATCATGAGAGCTTACAACAAGTATACTCCTGGTGCAAAGTGGAATGGTGCGTACTATACCGACGTCAACACCGGTGTCGCATCCAAGAACATGGTACTCATCTATCAGGATACTTATGTAATGGGCAAGGGCTACATGAACGTTACCGACATCGAGGTCCCTGAGAAGTATTACACGCTCAAGTAGTCCGTTCCTGGACAACACGAAAGGGGGAGGCGTGGCCTCCCCTTGTTTTGCTGAATTTTTTTTTACGCAGGAAAAAAATATGGGAAAAGAAGTAGTGCATCCCCTGTTGGAAATGAAGGGGATAAGCAAGGACTTCTTCGGCAACAAGGTCCTTTCGGATATCAGTTTCTCGTTGATGCCAGGTGAGATACTTGGACTAGTAGGCGAGAACGGTGCCGGAAAATCGACGCTGATGAAGATCCTTTTCGGAATGGAGGAGATCCATGCCACCGGCGGGTACGGCGGCGATGTCCTCATAGACGGGGAGAAGGTCAACTTCCAATCCCCTGAGGATGCGATCAGAAAAGGCATCGGAATGGTCCATCAGGAGTTTTCGCTCCTGCCGGATTTCTCCGTCACTGAAAACATTCTTCTCAATCGCGAGCCTGTCAGGTATTCGGTCGTTTCCGAGCTTTTCGGTCGGAGATTCAATACGATCGACCGTAAGGAGATGCAGGTACGCGCACTCAAGGCTATAACGCGCCTTGGGGTGAAACTTGACCAGGACAAGCTCATTTCCGAGCTTCCTGTAGGCCACAAGCAGTTTACCGAGATTGCTAGAGAGCTGTCCAAGGAAGACGATCCGGATTCGCTCTCGTCGATGCGTCTTCTCGTGCTCGACGAGCCGACAGCCGTTCTCTCGGAGAAAGAGGCTGAAGCTCTTCTCAATGCAATGAGGATGCTCTCCGAGGCCGGAATAGCGATCATTTTCATATCACACAGACTTCATGAAATCATCGACGTATGCGACACAGTCATGGTCATGCGCGATGGTCTGATAATAAAGAAGACTCCGACCAGCGAGGCCAGCGTAACCGATATCGCCGCCTGGATGGTCGGTCGTACGGTCAGCACCGACAGAATCGAGCGCTCTGTCGATACCCGCACCGACGAGAATATTCTCACCATAGAGCATCTCAAGGTCAGAATGCCCGGAGAGATGGTACGCGACGTCAATCTTGCGGTGAAGAAGGGCGAGATCCTCGGGATAGGAGGCCTTGCCGGACAGGGCAAGATCGGAATCCCAAACGGAATAATGGGTCTATATCCTGCCAAAGGCAAGGTCGTCTTTGAAGGCAAAGAGATATCTCTTAACCATCCCAGACAGGCTCTTGATGCGTCCATGGCGTTCGTTTCCGAGGACAGACGCGGAGTCGGACTTCTCCTGGATGAATCGTTGGAGTGGAACGTGTCGTTCACGGCGATGCAGATCCAGAACAAGTTCCTCCGCAAGTTCGGTCCTATACGCTTCCGTGACAACGATGCCATCAAGCAGGTAACAGACGAGTACATCGGAATGCTCGAGATCAAGTGCACCTCGTCGAAGCAGAGAGCAAAAGAGCTCTCCGGCGGAAACCAGCAGAAGATATGCCTGGCTAAGGCGTTCGCACTTGCTCCGAAGCTTCTCTTCGTGTCGGAACCTACAAGAGGAATCGACATCGGTGCGAAGGCCCTCGTTCTCAAGGCCCTCAGGGAATACAACGAGAAAAACGGCACGACCATAGTCATGATTTCATCCGAGCTCGAGGAGCTCAGAAGCGTATGCGACCGCATAGCGATTGTCCAGGACGGACAGATTGCAGGCATCCGCGACGCATCCTCGTCCAGTGAGGAGTTCGGAATGCTTATGGTCGGAAATGTAAGAAAGGAGGTGATGTGATGGACATCAAGGCAAAGGTCGATTCCTTCATCAAATCCTTCGGTTGGCCGAGGATAATAATTGCGCTGTTCCTTCTTGCGCTTTTCCTTGTCGCTCCTTTTGCCGGAGTAAACGTAGCTACGGGACTTTCCGATACGCTCAACAGATTCGGAATGAACGCGGTGCTAGTGCTTGCGATGGTGCCTATGATCCACTCTGGATGTGGTCTGAACTTCGGACTTCCGCTCGGAATCATCTCCGGACTGCTCGGAGCGACGATATCTCTGCAGATGAACTTCTCAGGCGGATTGTCGTTCATCATGGCGATCCTGTTCTCGACCCCGTTTGCGATCGTGCTCGGCTGGGGATATGGTGTTCTTTTGAACAGAGTCAAGGGCGGAGAGATGATGATTGCAACATATGTCGGATTCTCTTCGGTCGCATTCATGTGCATGATGTGGCTTCTTCTGCCTTACGACAATCCCACCATGGTCTGGGGATATGCAGGACAGGGGCTTAGAACTACAATATCCCTTGAAGGCTATTATTCGCATATTCTCAACGACTTCCTGGCTTTGAAGATCGGACATCTGACCATTCCGTTCGGCATGTTCCTCTTCTTTGCTTTGCTCGCATTGCTGATGTGGGCTTTCCTCAGGACCAAGACAGGTACGGCCATGACAGCCGTCGGTTCGAACCCTGCATTTGCTACTGCATCAGGAGTCAATATCGATAGAATGAGGATGCTTTCCGTTGTTCTTTCGACCTGGCTCGGAGCCGTGGGAATCATCGTTTATCAGCAGTCGTTCGGGTTCATCCAGCTTTACATGAGCCCGTTCTACATGGCGCTTCCGGCGGTTTCCGCTATACTTATCGGAGGAGCCAGCGTGAACAAGGCCACCATAACAAATGTCATCATCGGAACGATTCTCTTCCAGGGCATCCTCACCATGACGCCCAGCGTGATGAACTCCCTCATACATACGGATATTTCCGAAGTCATAAGGATTATCGTTTCCAACGGAATGATCCTGTACGCGCTCACAAGAAAGCAGGAGGCGACAAGATGAACAGACTGAAGAACTTCGATCCAAAGGAATTCGTCCTGAACAATCTGGTGCCGATCCTGTTCATCGTGATCTGTGCGCTTGCGATTCCCGTATCCGGATACAGCGCCACCTATCTTCTTTCCGAGATTGTGACGAGAATAAGCAGGAACGGATTTCTCGTGATATCGCTCCTTGTGCCTATCCTGGCAGGAATGGGGCTCAACTTCGGAATGACCCTCGGCGCCATGGCCGGTCAGATCGGACTGATACTTGTGGCTGACTGGAACATCGTCGGAATTCCGGCGATGGTGCTTGCAGCGATCATATCTACTCCTATTTCCGTCATTCTCGGATATTTCTGCGGACAGATACTGAACATGGCGAAGGGTAGGGAGATGGTCACCAGCTACATCATCGGATTCTTCATGAACGGAGTCTACCAGCTGGTAGTGCTTTATCTCATGGGCTCTCTCATCCCAGTCATAAGTACTTCTCTGGTTCTTCCCAGAGGATATGGCATAAGGAACACCGTCAATCTGATCGGAATGAGAAAGAGCCTTGACAACCTTATCCCGCTTCGCCTTTTCGGCATAAGCATTCCTGTCGCGACGTTCATCGTGATTGCGATATTCTGCCTTATCTACCTATGGTTCAAGAAGACGAAGCTCGGACAGGACATGAGAGCGGTCGGTCAGGATCTCGAGGTTGCAAGGGCTGCGGGAATCAAGGTCGAGAAGACCAGGATAATCGCTATTGTGATCTCCACTGTCTTTGCAGGCTACGGAATGATCATCTACCTGCAGAACATCGGAACGCTGAATACCTACAATAGCCATACGCAGATCGGCATGTTCAGCATTGCGGCCATCCTCGTAGGCGGCGCATCCGTAGAGAGAGCCAACATCCGCAACGTTTTCCTCGGAATAATACTTTTCCACCTGATGTTCGTTGTCGCTCCTATGGCGGGAAAGAACATCATAGGACAGGCCCAGCTCGGCGAGTACTTCAGAGTGTTCGTCAGCTATGGTGTAATCACGATCTCGCTCGTGCTCTACGAAGTGAGAAAGAGACGCGAGGCGCGTATCGCCTTTGAGAAGGAGGAATAAATGACAACACAAAAGAGAAGGCTAATAGTCAGGATCTCTGCGGTGGTCATCGTTCTCCTGATCGCAGTATGGATGTTCTTAATCGGCAAGCAGCACACGATTCTTCTCGACAACAAGACCGTCGACGACATTGCCGCTCTCGACCTCATCGAGGTGACCGTGGACAAGCAACCGTCGATAGAGATCACCAAGAGGATGAGGGACCAGGCGATCGTCACCGGACAGAAGCATACGCTTACCATCGTCTATACGGACGACAGCTGGAACGAGATAGTCTTAGAAAAGGACATCAGCATTCCTCTCGGGGAGAACATGGTGCTTGTCTCCCTTCCGGTTCTCATTGCAAATCCGGACGCACCGCAGGAAGACTGGCTCGAACCGTTCGAGAGTCTTGCCGTAACGTACGACACAGGCAGTGACGAGGTCGTCCTTACAGAGGAAGCCTCGCTGATGTCGGATTTCTGATTGTCCTGCGTCGCCCCTTCTGCTACGGTCCGTCCGGGCAAAGGGGTGTATTATCGATCTTTTCCGGGCCGTGTGCATGTTTTTTGCACACGGCCTTTTCCTTTCCTATGGCGATTGCCGTCTTCGATGTTCAAGGAATATTTGACATAGCAACCAACAAAAAGGTTTCCTGTTTGAATTCAATCGGGTTATCATATCTCATATGATCGGTGTAAAGGAAATAGCTGCATTGGCAGGCGTGAGTCCTGCGACAGTCTCGAATGTCCTGAATGGAAGAGCGAACGTCGGACAGGAAACCCGGGAACGGGTTCTTACCATATGCAGGGAGAAAGGATACAACCCGAACATTGTCGCAAAGAACCTCAAGACAGGGAGCCCGAAGACGCTTCTGTTCACGTTCAGCGACTTTGACAGGAAATTCTACCTTGACGTGATCCATGGCATCCACGACTATGTGGATGCGCATGACTACGACCTTCTGATCTGTACTGGACGGTTCTGCGAGAAGTACATGGATCCGCTCGTGACAAGCGGATGCATAGCGCTCGATGGCAAGCTTGAGAATGCGGTGCTCGAACGGAAGGCCTCCAGAAACTACCCGATAGTCGTGCTCGACAGAAAACTTGATAACCCGTTCATCAAGAGCATTCTTGTGAACAATTACGGACCTATGCATCAGCTTGTGACCCGACTGGTCGATGCAGGATATAGACGGTTTTCATTCCTCGGCGGAGTCGAGAATACATCCGACAACAGGGAGCGGTATCAGGCATTCCTCGATGCTCTAGGGTCTCGGGGGATCTGCTTCACACGTGACAGGTACATATCCGGAGACTGGCACGAGGAGAGCGGAAGAAGGGCTGCCCAGATACTGATGCTGACATACCCCAGGCCGGAAGTCCTGGTGTGTGCGAACGACAACATGGCCCTTGGTGCGATGGAGGTTTTCCGGGACAATGGCCTTTCTGTCGGACATGACATTCTTGTCACGGGATTCGACAACAATGATGTGGCAACTTACAACGGAATAACAACCATCGATATCCCCGACTATGAGAGAGGTTATCTTGCAGCACAGGCGCTTGTCGGGAACATTGAGGGTGAAATAGATACCAGCACATTCCGTATCAATGCGAAGATTGTAGAGCGTTCAAGTGCGGTATTTTAATAGTTTTATGTAAATTTACTTGGATATTTTATGTAAAATATTATAAAATCTGGTAGTATTGTTCATTAAAACACTGTTGTAAAGTTTTTTTCTTGACATTGGCTGTTTTATTCCTGAGAGTTTGATTAAACGATTTATAAAAATCAAAAAGGAGAATTCAGGATGAAAAAAACAGCTATTGTCGTTCTTATAATGCTCCTCTCTGTTTCCCTCTTTGCCCAGGGCAGCAAGGAACAGGCGCCGGAGAAGGGTAAGGTTGTCATCTTCCAGTCAAAGGTCGAGATAACTGATGCATTGGCCGATGCCGCCGCAGATTTTACGGCAGAGACAGGAATCGAAGTCGAAATATGGGAGACAACAGGTGACGATTATCGGGCACAGCTTGCTCTCAAGCTGGATGGCGACGAAGTTCCTACGATCTTTTCCGTCGCAGCCGGTTCCGAGGCCGAGATGTTCGCTTCCTACATTGCGCCGATCGAAGGCTCGGCAGTGGCTGAATTCATCGCTCCGTCCCTCGCTCTCATGGTCGATGGAAAGAGTTCCGGCGTCCCATACAGCGTAGAAGGTTATGGTCTTGTGATCAACAAGGCAATGGTGAGCGATGCCGATCTTGTCAGCGATGAGGCATTCCTTGCAGCTCTGGATCGCCTTGCTTCGGAAGGTGTAAACCCGTTCGGACTCAGCCAGGAATCCTACTTTCTGATCGGCCATCTCCTCAATGCACCGTTTGCGATCATGGATGATCCCGAAGGTTTCATTGCCGACTTCGAAGCAGGCAACGTCCATCTTGCGGACCAGAAGGAATTCCAGGCATTCGCAGTACTCATGGACAAGATAAAGGCAGTTGCGGAGAATCCGCTTGAGATCAACTATGACAGATCCTGCGGCGATTTCGCGACAGGAAAGACCGCAATGATACATCAGGGCAACTGGTGTTACAGCATGTTCTCTTCCTACGACACGGATGTGGACATGGGCCTTGTCGGCGTTCCTCTTCTCGGAAACAGCAAGCTTTCCGTATCGGTTCCGTACTACTGGGTCGTCAATTCCCAGGTATCGGAAGCCGATAGAGAGGCAAGCATCGAGTTCCTCGATTGGCTTCACACTTCGGAGACCGGAATGTCCTACATCGTGGATAAGTTCCTCTTCGTTCCGGCAGTCTCGAACATCGCGACAGATTCCCTCGATCCGCTCAGTGCCGACGTAGCAAAGGCTGCAGGCAGCGGCGAGACGTTGATTTGGGCTACAAATCTCTGGCCGATGAACATTGTCGATACGGACTTCGCTCCTCTCGCACAGGAGTTCTTCACGACCGACATGACCGGCATCGAGTTTGTGGAAAAGATCGAAGACGCGTATCTCTCACGGCTTTGATGATGTGTTCCTGGAGCCTGTCGGGTGGGGCAGGCTCCTTCTGGAGGATTTTATAAATGACGATCAGAAGAAAGCGTGAAAGACTGTATTATCTAGTATTTGTCCTGCCGGCTTTGCTTTCGTTCTTTTTGGTGGTCGTCCTGCCTTTCCTCATAGGAATAAGCTATTCATTCGTATCATGGGACGGAATAAGGCTCAACCCGGTGGAATGGGTCGGACTTGAGAACTACAAGAACATATTCTCGGATGAAAGATTCATCGCAAGCGCATTGCATACGGTGGAGTTCACCCTTATTTCCGTCATCACTATAAACGTCATTGGCCTGTCCCTTGCGCTGCTCGTCACAGGCGGACTGAAGGGTGCGAATCTGGCCAGGACGATGTTCTTCATGCCGAATCTCATCGGAGGACTTATCCTTGGCTATATCTGGAAGTTCATTCTTTCCGACACATTCAAGGCTGTCGGGGAAGCGACAGGGCTTGCGGGAATCTTCTTCAATTGGCTGCTTGATCCCGTGTTCTCTCTGTTTGCTTTGGTCGTCGTCATCACCTGGCAGATGTCGGGCTATGTGATGATCATATACATCACAGGACTGCAGACTGTTCCGGAAGAGCTTGTCGAGGCGGCAGTCATAGATGGAGCCGGTCCATGGAGAAGATTCCGCAACGTGGTATTTCCTCTGATAATGCCTTCGGTCACGGTATGTGTTTTCTATACGCTTTCGAACTGCTTCAAGATATATGACATCAATCTCGCCCTTACGGGAGGAGGACCTGCGAATGCCACCGAGATGTTCGCGATGAACATCTACAATGAGATATTCAGCTACAACAAGTACGGCTATGGACAGGCAAAGGCGATAGTTTTCTTCCTGCTTGTCGCACTGGTGACGCTGACACAGGTGGCCATCACCAAGAGGAAGGAGGTTCAACTATGACTATGCGTCGGCGAATTGCAAGGATGTCCGGCTCGCTGTTCATGATCCTTCTGGGTCTGGTGTTCCTCGTTCCGCTTTACATAATGGTGATAAACAGCTTCAAAAACCGCGCGGAACTCTACATGAGCCCGATAGCGCTGCCCACTGTTCTCAGATTCGAGAACTATCTTGATGCGATGGACCGCATGAACTTCGTAAGAAGCTTCTCCAATTCGATCACCATAACGCTATTTTCGGTGTTCTTCATAATTCTTTTCTCGTCCATGTGCGCCTGGATGCTCGCAAGGACCGACGACAGAAAGAGCAGGGCGATATACTTTTCCTTCGTCGCGACGATGCTGATTCCCTTTCATACTTTGATGATGCCGCTCGTACAGCTTATGAAGTGGTCCAGAATCTACTTGGGAATCCCGATTCTCAATACTCGGTACGGAATCGTATTCATGTATATCGGATTCGGAATGTCTCTTGCGGTATTTCTCTTCCATGGTTTTGTCAAGGGCATTCCGATTTCCCTCGAAGAGGCTGCCACGCTTGATGGTTGCGGAAGGTTCGGGGTGTTCTTCCGGATAGTTTTCCCGATAATGAAACCGACTGTCATGACGGTTCTGATTCTCGACATCATTTGGATCTGGAACGACTACCTGCTTCCGTCGCTCGTGTTGAACGGGAAGGATTTGAGGACCATTCCTCTTTCGACGAGCAGTTTCTTCGGGGTATTCACGATTCAGTGGAACGAGGCCATGGCTGGATTGACCATGACCATCATCCCCGTGGTCATATTCTATTTCTGCGCCCAGAAGTACATCATCAAGGGCGTTGTCGCAGGAGCAGTGAAATGAGGAACGTCATTGAGAAGACTTACGACAGTCTTGATGCAGCAACCCTGGAACGGGACGAAACCTTGTTTCATTCTGCCAATGGGTATCTCGGAGTTCGGGCCGTATTCGAGGAAGGTTATGGGGAAATTCGCGCAAGAAGTGTAAGAGGCGCCTATATAAACGGGGTATACGATATTGTCCCGATGCCACAGGCAGAGCCCCTGTTCGGACTGGTCGACAGGAAACAGACGATTGTGAACCTCGCCGAGGTGCAGGATATAAAGTTTTTCTCTTTTGGCCATCCTATTGCGCCATCCGGACGTTATTCAAGAAAGCTAGACCTTGGCTCCGGCATTTCATCGAGGTCGTTTTCGATCGAGCTTCCGTCCGGAGCGATGGTGGAAGCGGTCTTCGAGAGACTATGTCCTTTCACGCGCAAGGGATCTTTCATGATCAGAGTCAGGATCGAGTCCGACCGTACGATCGCGATCGATGCCGAGACGACACATCATTGCAAGGTCACGAACCTGGCAGATGCATCAGATCCAAGACTTGCGTCCGTCGTGCATTCGTTCCTCGTACAGGATGAACCTTTCTTCACATCCGACGGAGTTTCCGTTTGCCGTTCGACGACAAAGGAAAGCGGGATACGTGTCGTGAGCGCCGTCCTGGACAGGATTGTCTCAGCATCACCCGCAAGAGCTGTTGAGGACGGGAAAGCCGTAAACCGATTCTCTTTGGAAAGTGGAAGCGTAATATTCGAACGCTATGTCGCATTTTCCGACTCGAGGACATCATCCGATCCCGAGAGGGATGCGATCCTCGCCGTGCTCGATGATTCGAGGAAAGGCTTCGAGGCTGCGGTGGCGGACCAGAAAAAATATCTTGCAAATTTCTGGGAGCGTACAGGCTTGTCCCTTGAGGGAGATGATGAACTTGAGACGGCTCTGCGATTCAATCTTTTCGAGCTTCTGCAGTCGGTCGGGAAGGATGGTCTCTCCCATCTTGCGGCAAAAGGACTTTCAGGAGAAGGATACGAGGGACATTACTTCTGGGATACCGAGATGTACGTCCAGCCGATATTCACATACATCATGCCGGAATTGTCGAGAAGTCTTCTGGAATACCGGTATTCCATTCTCGACAAGGCAAGGGAAAATGCATCGCTTCTCGGCCATAGGAAGGGAGCGCTGTTTCCCTGGAGGACGATCGACGGAACAGAATGCAGCGGATTTTTTCCCGCCGGAACTGCCCAATATCATATCGACGGTGCAGTGGCGTATGCCATCATAGAGTACTACCGCATGACCGGAGACAAGGAGTTCATGCTTGACAAGGGCCTTGAGATGCTTCTGGAAATTTCACGGCTCTGGATGGATCTTGGCGTCTTCACGAAAAGAGGATTCGAGTTGCATGATGTCACTGGCCCCGACGAATATACTTGCATAGTCAACAACAATTTCTATACGAATGCCTCTGCAAAATTCGATCTGGCGGAGACCGCAAAACTTGTCCGTGAGATCCTTCCTTCGATCTCCGAAAAGGAGGAAGCCGAGCTCAGAGAGTTCGAAAGGGCTTCTGCTTCCATGTTTCTGCCGCACGACGAGGAATTGGGAATAGACCTCCAGGACGATTCGTTCATATACAAAAAGAAGCTGGATCTGGCCAGGATACCTGCGTCGGACCATCCGATGCTCCTCCATTACCATCCGCTGTTTCTCTACAGGCACCAGGTGCTTAAACAGGCCGATGCCGTGCTTGCGGAGTTGCTGTATCCGCAGTTTTCGGACAGAGCTACCATGATAAGATCGTACGGATACTACGAGGCGATCACTACTCATGATTCTTCCTTGTCCAAATGTGTATATGCCTTACAGGCGTTTGCGCTTGGAGATATCGAAAAGGGATACTCATACTTCAGTTCCTCGAATGAGATCGATCTTGAGGATACCCATGGAAACACCAGAGATGGCATCCATACGGCCAATATGGGGGGAGGGTATCTTGCCTTCGTTAAGGGAATCGGCGGATTCCGTGTCGGCGAGAAAGGAGTCTCTTTTTCTCCGATTCTCCCTGAAGGCTGGAGATCTTATTCGTTCAGTGTCATGTACAAGAGTAATCGCATCACTCTCAAGGTGGGGAAGGACGGTGCCGTGTTGAGTGCCGAGCGGCCTTTGGTCGTGACGGTGCACGGGCGCGATGTGCCCATAGGAAAGGAGCCGATTGTTGTCGAAATCTGATGTAAAAGCTGTCATATTCGATCTTGACGGTGTTATCTGCAGTACGGATATATACCATGAGAAGGCATGGGCCTGCCTTTGCACCAGTTATGGGATTCCTTTTTCCCATGAGGTGAACAACCTTCTGAGGGGCATCGGACGCAAGGAAAGTCTTGATATCATTCTTGCCCAGGCCGGAATGTCTTTTCCGGAAGATGTCAAGGATAAGATGCTCCAATACAAAAATAACCTCTACAGAAGCTTTCTTGAGGAAATGACGGAAAAAAGCGTCTCCGAGGACGTGCTTTCGACGCTTCATTCCCTGAAGAAGCGTTATCCCCTTGCCATAGGTTCCTCATCTAGAAATACCCGTCTGATTCTTTCCAGAATAGGGCTGTCGGATTTCTTTGACGCGGTATGCGACGGTACATGCATAAGACGAAGCAAACCCGATTCGGAAGTGTTCCTCAAGGCTGCGGCGCTCCTTGGCATTCCGCCTACGTCCTGTCTCGTCGTCGAGGACGCAAAAAGCGGGATAGACGCAGCTTTTTCAGGACATTTCATCTCAGCCGGGATAGGTGATGCCGCATTGTCCGACAAAGCGGATTTCAGAATCCGACGTCTGTCCGATCTCCTTAACATTCTCTGATTTGAGTTGCATCGGCGCATGATCTGAAATAGAATCGTCTCCGGAGGGTGAGCCATGTGGATTCTGTTCGCCTTTGCTTCTGCCTTTTTTGCGGGGATGACGGCCATTCTTGCAAAGTGCGGTATACGGACAACCGATTCCGATGTCGCCACGGCAATCCGGACTGTCGTGGTACTTGTCTTTGCTTGGATGATGGCATATATCGTCGGTTCCTTAGACGCTATAAGCGACATAGATGGAATACAGTGGACCTTTCTTGTGCTTTCCGGTCTATCCACGGGCGCAAGCTGGCTGTTCTACTTCAAGGCTCTCCAGAAGGGAAATATAAACATTGTCGTTCCCATAGACAAGTGCAGCGTCGTGCTGACTGTCATTCTGGCTTTCGTCCTGCTAGGCGAGGATGTCGATGCTTCCAGCCTGGTCGGCCTGGCGGCTATTGCAGCCGGAACGCTTATGATGGTTGGGAGAAAGAAGGTGGTACAGGATGCCAAAGGCAGGATATGGCTTCTGCAGGCCGTCCTTTCTGCGGTATTTGCCAGTCTCACATCGATTTTTGCAAAGATTGGAATGACGGGCATCGACTCGAACCTCGGAACCGCGATAAGAACCGCCATTGTCCTCGTGATGTCTTTCATTGTGGTCCTCTTGCGTCGCAAAGGGTCGAAGCTGTGCAGAATACCCGGGCGGGAACTGTTCTTCATAGTTCTTTCGGGTCTGGCGACAGGAGCTTCCTGGCTTTGCTACTACAAGGCTTTGCAGGACGGGAAGGCAAGTCTGGTCGTACCTATCGACAAGCTCAGCATCGTCTTTACTGTGGCCTTCTCGTACATCGTATTCGGCGAGAGACTCTCCAGAAGGGCATTTCTGGGCCTTGTCCTCGTAGTGGCAGGTACGATAGGCATGCTTTTCTGACGCTGTTCATTGCCGGCAGGCAATGTTATAATTGCATAAAACGACATAGCAAAGGAGAAGAAACATCATGAAGACAGTCGAGACGAAAAATGCGCCTGGAGCTATCGGACCTTATTCCCAGGGATATGAAATCGGAAATCTTGTGTTCACATCGGGGCAGCTTCCCGTCGATCCTGCCACGGGAGAGATGCCGAAGACGATAGAGGAGCAGGCCGAATGGAGTTGCAAGAACGTCGGAGCGATCCTCGAGGCGGCCGGCAGCGGATTCGACAAGGTCGTCAAGACGACCTGCTTCCTTGCTGACATCGCCGACTTCGCGGCATTCAATGCAGTCTATGCAAGGTATTTCACCTCAAAGCCTGCCAGATCCTGCGTTGCGGTCAAGCAGATTCCCAAGGGAGCCCTCTGCGAGATAGAGGCGATCGCCACGAAGTAGGCATTCACCGGGACACCTTGGAATATCCCGGGTGTCCCGGATTCTTCATCATGCCTTTGCGTCCTTCATCGTTCTTTCCTTTCAAATTGCCATCCGGCATCTTCCTTGCTGCGGCATTTCTCCGGCTCTGCCATGGCCGTTTTTCCTGTTTCGCCCGGATTCCCGTCAGGCATATGCATTTCAACGGCCTCAATAATCGGGAAAAGTAGAAACAGTTGTTGACAATCTTGTGACCAGGCAGTAAAGTGTAGCAAAGTTTTCTCGTTAAACGTTTGCGCAAACGTTTAAGATCGCATTCAAGGAGGGAAGATGGCAGTTGGAATCAAGGATATAGCCGAGCGGGCCGGTGTTTCCACGGCAACCGTTTCCCATGTGATCAACAAGACGAGGTTTGTAAGTCCAGAGGTGACCGGCAGGGTCGAGAAGGCCATGGAAGAGCTCGCGTATATTCCCAATCTCATA
>CASEKE010000014.1 GCA_949288415.1 uncultured Spirochaetales bacterium | reverse complement strand
TCTCCTTGATAAAGAGTATTCGTTATTCCATTCTACTAGACCACCATGTAGCTGTCAAACAAATGATTTTGCAAAAAACGGCATGCCACATATTCAACTTCTTCCATGCAAAAGAAATATCATTTTTCAAGAAATATGCGTAAAATTCGGAGAAAACGCAACATCATGCCATTTTCAAACGACATGTCAGGTATGAGCGATGCGTTTTTCCGTCTTTTTTGCAACTTTCCAAAATACGTCAGCCGAACAGTCTCAGACCGATCTCCTTTTCCTCTGGCCCGATGAACACGACCAGATTGCCGAAACCGGTACGCCCAAAAGCAAGGAATGTGTCGGTCGGGGAAGCGAACTCCTCATGAGCACAGACAAGGACGACCTCCCTGTCGCGCCCCTTGACGAGCATCGATTCCAAAGTGTCCTGGGAGAACACTATTCCCTTGAAATTCGACTTGCAAGGAGAAAGCTCCACTTCCAGGCCTTCCTCGCCATCGAGGTCGAATACGGTCCAGAGGCTGAAGAATCCATCAGCATCGGCTTTCGTGGAAAGAACCGCATTTTCCTTCCTTTGGTTGTAATGGCGGCTTATCGAACCTTTTCCGACCGAAAGACATAGCTGCTCCGCAGATTTCTGATGTATCCTGACCTTTCCTGCGACAGCCTTATTCCCGGAGACTGATACGGCGACGTCCTCGGCGAAATGGAAAAGCTGGTCATACTCGTGCCTCCCCACGGAATAACCCTCCTCTATCACGAAAAGCAGCCGCTCCTTCTTCAGCCAGACGACCCTGCGGTTGAGGAACACGCCCTTCCTGAAATATCCGAGATGTCCGCCCTCGAATGCGACCACGTTGCCCTTGAGGCAGCTTCTGACGTTCACGGCCCTGTCAAGACTGAAGCACTCCCAGCTGTCCTTCTCCGGGTAGAGGCTCTCTCCATCGAGCACAACGACGTTGTGGGCGAAATTATTCTTGTACATGTATCTGTCGGGGCCGGGAACGTAGGTGTATCGACCTGCGTCCACGAGAAAATCCTTTCCGTCCAGCATGAAGCTGACGTGGCATTGGTCCGCATGTCCATGCCCGGCGCCGAGAGTACCGCAATGGAAGCGGAGATAGTCGGCATCGGATGTCCATGAAGTACGGGCGAATCCGTTTCCGCTGACGCTTAAGAAGAAATCCGTCTCATCCGGAACCTTAGAGTCGAGACGGCGGTATTCGTCGATGCCTTCCATTCCGACGAGCCAGCTCGTCTCGTACTCCAGTTCGGGATAGCTAATGCCCTTCATGAAGGGATCGGAGAATATGTAGGCGGCGCATGAAACGACATCGCGCATGTCTATCTCGTCGCTGTCCCCCATCATCGGCTCGGTACCGTCGGCCTTGATGCTCTTGAGATCCACAAGAGCCATCAGGCGGACCTTGTCGACGAACGTCTTCTCAAGAGGTATGGTACCGAATCGGGAAAGAAGAACGACATCGAGATAATCCCTCGTCACCTCGTTGTGGTACATCGGACTCTGTTCCCATTGCTGTCCGTCGTCGTATACCTCGTTCCTGAGCTCCGCAGAAAGCCTTCGGAGAGCTTCTTTTTCCCATTCGGGATTTTTGAACAGCACTCCGGCCACGTAAAGGCCATGGTTCGAAAGCACACCCCAGTTGCTCATCAGGTGATAGCTGTTCCAACTACGTCCGAGAATGCTCTCGGCATGGGTACGCACGCTGGACATGAAAAGCTCCCTTATCTCCTCCGCCTCCGGCTCTCCTTCGAAGAACAGCCATGCTTTTGAAATCGTATCGAGCCTGATTCCCGTCTCGATGGTTCTCCATGCCTTCGCGCAAGCAGGATCGTCCTCCCGGACGCAGAGGATCCATGCCTTCATCTGGTCCCTGAATGCAGCGGCATACTTTCTGTCTCCGGTCAGACGGAATGCCTGGCCGAGCGATATGAAGTGCTTCAGGCGATTGAATGCATATATCCACTCCGGATCGTTTCCAGGCTGATGGAGAAAGTCGATATCGCCATCGAACTTCACGTATTCGTACGTGCGTTCCATGTCCCAACGCTGATTGAAAATGAACTTTCTGTCTGCTGCATCATCCGCAGTCGCGATCGAAAACCGACACTCAGGCTCGTAATACTTCCATAGATGGGCTGCGACAGCCCCGTAGTCTCTTCTGATCATATCACTCCTTTACATACGGAAGAGGCAACTTCCCTACAATCGGAATTCTAAGACCAATACGGTATGGCATCAAGGGAAATGGCATGGAAAGCCATGCCTTTCTTTTTTTCTTTTTTCCCGCTAGAATGTGCTTCTGGATCCATCTGACATTATTGGAGAGGTTGTCTAATGAGTGAACACAAGAGAGGTCAGTTCTCAGGAAGCCTTGGATACGTCCTGGCTGCTGCAGGATCGGCCGTCGGGCTCGGCAACATATGGCGATTTCCATACCTTGCCGCAAAGTTCGGCGGCGGCATCTTCCTGCTTGTATACATAATCCTTGTCGCGACGTTCGGCTATGCGATGATAGTTACGGAGACTGCCCTTGGCAGAAAGACAGGGAAAAGCCCTGTAGGCGCATTCCGCTTCTTCGGAAACAGGACTTGGATGAAGACCGGAGGCTGGCTCAATGCAATAATCCCGATGCTCATACTTCCCTATTACAGCGTGATAGGAGGCTGGGTGGTCAGATATCTCTTCGAGTATATCCGCGGCAATGCGGCACTTCTCGCCCAGGATGCGTACTTTTCCTCGTTCATCGCCGACTCCGTCGCATCGGAGACATGCTTTCTCATTTTCATAGCGGCGACCTTCATAGTGGTGTTCGCCGGAGTGAAGAACGGAATAGAGAACGCCAGCAAGGTTCTGATGCCTCTTCTCGTCCTGCTTGCGCTGATAACGGCGATCTACTCGGTCACCAGACCGGGTGCGATAGAGGGCGTGAAATACTTCCTGGTACCGCACTTCTCGCAGCTCAGCATAAGGACTCTCGTGGAAGCCATGGGACAGATGTTCTACTCCCTGTCCCTTGCGATGGGCATACTATACACATATGGTTCGTACCTGAAAAAAGACATAGACATCACTACGTCCACAAAGAGACTGGAACTGTTCGATACAGCCATCGCAATCCTTGCGGGACTCATGATCATCCCTGCTGTCTTCGCGTTCTCCGGCGGTGACGAGAGCATTCTGCAGTCGGGACCGTCACTGATGTTCGTCATTATTCCGAAGGTATTCGAGAGCATGGGCATGGGAGGGTTCATAGGAACGGCATTCTTCCTTATGGTTCTTTTTGCGGCGCTTACAAGCACGATAAGCCTACTGGAGACGTCGATATCGACCATCACGGACGAAATTGGAATCTCGAGAAGGGCGGCCCTGCTGGTGATGCTTGCATTAACTGCAGTGCTCGGGACGCTTTCGGCTCTCGGCTACGGAGTATGGTCGAACGTGCTTCTTTTCGGAATGCAGTTCCTGGATTTCTTCGACTTTCTGACAAATTCTCTCATGATGCCGATCGCGGCCCTGTTCACCTGCTTCCTCATATACAGGATCGCAGGAACGGAATCGGTCATCGAGGAAGTGGAGATATCGTCGACATTCAAGCGCAGAAGGATGTACGAAGTGATGATCAAGTACATCTGCCCCGTATTTCTTCTGATAATTTTCATAAACAGCCTGATGAACATCCTGGCCTGATTTTCCGGCTCCAGCAATAAGCTGTCGCCTCGCCACATGATACGGCGGGCGATAGCATATTTTTTTACCGGAACCGATCGGATTTCCCACCGCAGGACGCCGCATCACAAAGAACCGGGTCTTGCTGCGCATATAAGACGACGGAATCTATCCGATCATGCCCACCAATAGCAGTTCCACGCCCCTGAAAGCCTCATCAAGGCTTCCATCCAATAGTAGTCTCCCCAGCTCACACACTCGTCGACACCTTCGGGCGTACAGGTATTGTACGGACTCTTCTTGCTGTATGTTCCATGGAGTATCAGACCTATGCCGTCCTCCCTGTTCTCGACCATGCACGTGTCGTATAGCGCCTTGAGGAGTTTTCTCGCAAGGATCCTGTATTCCTCGGCCTTGTCTTTCTCGCCGAGCTTCTCGTAGCTGTCCGCAGCCTCCAGGAAACCACAGGCGACGATAGATGCCGAAGATGAGTCGCGCGGCTCGTCGCCTTCGGTGAATATAAGATCCCAATAGGGAATCATATCCTCGGGAAGCTTCGAAAGGAAGTATCCGGATACCTTCTCGAACAGATCGAGATATTTCCTCTCTCCGGTGTTCCTGTAGCTCAGCGCAAGTCCGTATACGCCCCATGCCTGGCCCCTAGCCCACGACGAATCCGCTCTGTAGCCCTGGCAAGTCTCGCCTCTGACAGGTGCTCCCGTCTTCGGATCCATGAAGAATGTATGATAGGTCGAATAGTCGTCGCGGAAGCTGTTGGCAAGACATGTCGCCGTATGCCTGAGCGCGATATCCCTGTACTTTCCATCCCCTGTCTCGGCGCTTGCCCAGTACAGCAGAGGGAGATTGAGAAGGCAGTCGATTATATATCGATAGTTATCCTCCGCTCCCAGCTTTCCCCAAGCCTGGATAAAACCGCCCTTCTCCTGGAAGCGCGAGATGAGCTGGTCGGCGGCCAGCAACGCCGCCTCCCTAGCCTTCAAGTCCTTTGTCAGCTTGTAAGCGGAGACGCAGGACGGCGTATAGAGGAAACCCATGTCGTGATGATCCACCTCGACCTTGTCGACGATCCTCCGGTAGAAGCTGTCCACCATTATCTTCGCGGCATACATGAACACATCGTTTCCCGTATACTCGTAGCTGAGCCATACCTCACCGGGCCAGAATCCGCAGGTCCACTGGTCGTTGGCGCACTGCGGGTAGATGTTTCCGATACTGGAATGGTTCTGCATCGAGTATGTATAGAGCTTGAGATTGCCGCGCACAATCTCTACGGCGATGTCCAGCGCCCTTCTGCGCTCGTCTTCCGTCAACATCGGTCTTTTTTCGAACATTTTTCCTCCATCGGGCATCAGCGTCTGAGAATCGCGACTTCCTCGTCGTTCTTCCTGACAGCGACCCTTGCGTATGTCTCCATAGTTCCGCACCTGAGGAGGAATCCGCCTTCCGGGAATTCCCTGGAGATGCCGAGAACGTCGTACGTATCGTTTCCGAGCCTGATCCTGTACCCTCTGCCATAGGCTTCCGGGACCTCCTTTCCACTAAGGGATTTCGTCACGGTCAACGGCTCGATCGAGATGCTCTCCATCTCCCCGTACGAGATCAGATTGGCGTAAGTCGTCGTGGATGCCAATCTTCCGGAAAGGGTCAGCATGCAGCTCTCGCTCCTTTCGTTGTACCGCCTTGAGTAAGGATAACGCGAGATCTTCGAATCGAGCCTTCTGTCCGGAACGATTCTGACCTGTGCGGACATAACTATCCTGTTTCCACCGAGAACGACGGCCTTCGTCTCCTCGTCGAAGTGGAAAAGTATGTCCACGGAATGCTCTCCGGAATCCGCCAGCATCACTTCGTCGAGGACGAGCAATGCACGCTCCTCTATGGTAAGAATCCGCCTTCTGACGACGACGGCGGAGCCGAAGTAGCCGAAATGCATTGCTTCGAGCAGATTGTACGACTTTCCGAAGACGGGAACCGACATGACGGGTTCGGCGAAATTCCTTATGCCCCAGCTGTCCGTCATCTCGGAAAAGCCCTTCTTGTCGATTATCACGGTATTGTGTCCCAAAGGTCCCTTGAGAGCCCTTCTCCATTCGCCATCCACATACGTTCCTCTTCCCAGATCGGTGATAAGTACACGTCCCTTGTGGTACAGATCGAAGTGCAACTGGTCGAGATGCCCATGCCCGGAGCCATAGAGGCCGGCGTGGAATCTCAGAGCGCTGTCGTTCCCCATACGGACAATCGCATTTCCGCTGTCCGCGAAGAAGAAAGAAAGAGAGGACGGCTTTGCAGGAGCGGGAAGTTCCATGTCGTGGCAGGACCAATGGAACTCCGCATCGGGCCGTCCTGCGAAATAGGACAGCTCGCTGTCTTCGAACAGCGCTGCGGCAATCGCAGCCTGATCCCTGAAATCTATTTCGTCGCTGTCCCCGAAGAGATAGCACTTCCCGTCTGGCCTTGCCGACCGCATCATTCCGAGAGCTAGCAGATGTATGTTGTCCAGAAGCCTCTTGGGCAGTCTCCAACCGATCCTTGATGCGACCAAAGCCGTATCCAGCCCCGCATGGAGAACCTCAGCCTGATACATCGGACTCTGCTCCCAGTGGGTACCGTCAGAGAATGTCTGCAGCATGAATTCCTCGTCAAGGCGTTCTACGGCAAGAGCCATCGTATCTTCGTCGTCGAAGTATGCCCCTATTAGGAAAAGACCATGATCTTGGAGCGCACCCCAGTTGGACAGGCGATGGAAAGCGGTATGTGTATCTTTCAGATACTCCTCATGTTCCCTGAGCAATCTCTCAAGCGTTTCGTACATCCCGTCGTCCAGCCTGTTGCCGCTTCTTTCGAAAAGCTCGAATCCACGGATCCAGTTCTCTATCCTTATTCCGCATTCCAGACTGCGCCAGCTTCTGGAACGAGTCTTGTCGTCGAGCTTCGTGGAAGACGCGAAGTCGCGGAAAAGGCGAATGAAATTTTCCCGATACTTCGCCTCTCCCGAGAACAGGAACGTCCTGGAAAGATGCCCGAGGAATGTATGCCTGGAGAATGCGAAGTTCCACTCCTCGTCTCCGAAGGGAACATAGTTCCAATCTATCCCGTCCTTGAATGTCACAGGCCTTGTGCAGCGTTCCATCTCGTATCTGTCGGTGAAAATGAACGTATTGTCGCATTCCGAATCGGCAAGTGCCTTCTGCTCCGCGGCGTGTTCCGGGAAGCCGGTCCGGATGTATTCGGCCACAAGCCTGGCATCATCCACATAGAATTTCCTCATCTGTACTCCTTTGCCGAGCTAAAAAATATTCCCGGCGTCCTTGAAGTATACTCCCAGAACGCGGGAATCTGCAAAGATCAGCCTTTCAATCCACTCGTTGCGACGCCTTCGACGAAGAATCTCTGGAAAGCGAGGAACACGACAAGGACAGGAATCAGGGCAAGTATGCTGGTTGCCATTATGAGACCGTACTCGGTCGAGTACTGTCCTACGAACATCTGTATGCCGAGCTGTATGGTCTTGTTCCTGTCGCTGTTGAAGTAGATCATCGGTCCCATGAAGTCGTTCCACACAGTGACGAAGCTGAATATGATCAGCGTCGACATGGAAGCCTTGGAAAGCGGAAGGATGATCTGCGCGAAGGTCCGGTATTCGTTGAGTCCGTCTATCCTCGCAGCTTCCAGCAGCTCGTTCGGGATCGACATGTAGAACTGTCTTAGCAGGAACACGCCGAATGCCGTGAAACTCTGCAGCAATATGATCGAAAGATGCGTATCGATGAGATGGAACTTCTGCATCATGATGTACTGCGGGAGCATGTAGACCTGCCATGGGATTGCAATTGTCGCAATGTAGGCAAGGAACAGAGTATCCCTTCCGGGGAAACGGCATTTGGAGAATCCGTACGCAGCGAACGCACTCGTTATAAGCTGTATGAGCGTAATTATGATCGAGAGCTTGAACGAGTTGTACGTATATCGTCCGAGATTGATCTTGGACCAAATCACTTTGTAGTTCTCCCAATGGAACTTCTCCGGTATCCATTTGATCGGGAAAGTGAAAACCTCGCTTGAAAGTTTGAACGACGCAGAGAGCATCCACACCAGAGGAAGCAATGTGACAATCGTCAGAAGAATGAGTACCACATATAGAAGGACCTTCTTCCAGGTGCTGTTTTTTTCTATCATCATGTCTACCACCTCCTCTATAGATAATCAGTGAACTTCTTCTCCGCCCTGAACTGGACCACCGTGACCGCACCGACGATCAGGAACAGTATCATCGAGGCTGCAGAGGCGTTTCCGTAGTTCCAGTAGAGGAAGCTCTGGTCGTAGATGTACTTCACCAGTACGGTAGTGCTAGTTCCCGGGCCGCCGTTGGTGAGTATGTAGATAAGGTCGAATATCTTGAAGCTGTTGATTGTCAGCATGATGATGACGAAGAACGAAGCAGGAGTGAGCATCGGGATCGTTATGTTCCTGAATCTCTGCCATCCGTTGGCTCCGTCGATCGTCGCAGCCTCGTAAAGCTGTGCAGGGATATCCTGCAGTGCGGCAAGATAGATGATCATGTAGTATCCCATGAACTTCCATACGGATACGATGATCACTCCCCATATCGCCCAGTCCGTGGAAGCGAACCATCCCGGAGGATTTTCAACTCCAAGGAATCTCAGCAACTGGTTTATCGGGCCGAAGTTCTTTTCGAACAGCTGCTTCCAGACGGCACCGATGGCGACCATACTGGCGACATAAGGAAAGAAGATAGCTGCGCGGAATGCGTTCCTGCCCCTCAGGTTGACATTCAACGCCATCGCCAGAACGAGCGACGCGATAAGCGTGAAAAGCACGGTGAACACCGTATAGATGATTGTAAGCTTGAAGCTTCCCCTGAATACCCTGTCAGAGAAGATCGACTTGAAGTTGTCGAAGCCCACGAAATTCATCGGGTTGAATCCGTCCCAGTACATGAAGCTCAGAATGAAACTGAAAACAACAGGGACCAGGATGAAGATGGCGAAACCGATGAAGTTCGGAAGGATGAACGAGTATCCGATCAAGGTATTTCTGGCCTTGAGAGAAAGGCCTTTCTTCTCTTTCATGCATTCCTCCTTTTATTTCTCGAAACAAGGCGGGCCGAAGCCCGCCCATTCAGGTTCCAAGAACCTTTTACTTGACGATTTCCGTGAACCTCTTGGCCATCTCGGCGATTCCCTCGTCGACGGTGTTCTCGCCGAGCATGATCAGGGAATGCTCCTGTCCGAGCATCTGGTCGACCTCTGTCACGTGGTCCATGGCCGGGCGGTCGGGAGATACGTTAGTCGTATATAGACCGGCGGCTACGCCTTCAGGCATTCCGGGCATCGATGCGAGGATTTCCATGTACTTGGAATCGGCAAGAGCAGGAATCTGTCCGTTGGCTGCGTAGATCTCAGCGCCCTTCGGTCCGCTGACAAACTCGACGAATTTCCATGCAGCGTCCTTCTTGGTGGATGCGTTGTTGATGCAGATCGGCGTGGAGGCTCCGACAGTGTATCCGTTGGGAACGTCATCCGCGTGCGGGATGACCGCAACACCCCAGTTGATGTCGCTCTCGCCGTTGTCGATTCTCTGGATGATCGTGGCCATGAACCAGGATCCCATCGGAAGCATACCTACGTTACCCTGCACGAACGGGTCGGAATAGTGGATTCCGGAGCTCTGGATCGTTGCATAGTCCATGATCGTTCCGGCTTCCTGCATTCTAAGGACCATTTCGTAGTAAGGCTTGAAGAACTCGTATCCGCCGCTCATGATGGTGTGCTCTCCGTCCTGGACGCCCCAGTTCTGGACACATGCCTGCCAGGAATGGATGAATGCGCCGTACTTCTTCGTTGCGCCTGTTCCGGTTGTAAGCTTCGCGGCGATTTCCTCGAACTCCGTCCAAGTCATGTCGTTGTCGGGATAAGGAAGTCCCGCAGCGTCGAACATGTCCTTGTTGTAGAAAAGAACGTAGATGTCAGTCCTGACCGGCATCGCGTAGACGCTGCCATCGTAGATGAAGTTGGCGTCGGTTCCGCCGTAGTCGGCCATGTCGATTCCCGCTGCCTCGATGTACGGCGAGAGATTGGTCAGCTGTCCCTTGTCGTAGAAAACCTTGGTCTTGTCCGCTTCCTTTGCAAAGAAGAGGTCCACATCGCTTCCACCGTTGAGCATGACATTGAGTTTGGTCACGTACTCTGCGGAAGGGATATCGATGATCTCGATCTTGATATCGGGATTCTCGGCTTCGAAGGCCTCGATGACCGCCGGGATGAACGGCATTGTGGAAGTATCCCAGTTAGCAAGCTTGAGAGTTGTCACTCCGCTGTCCTGAGACTCTGCGGAACCGCCTGCAAAGACAGTCGCGAGAGCTAGGAGAGCAACCATGAAGATCGTTGTGAATCTTTTCATTTTCATCTAACTCCTTTTTGCCCCTCATGGGGCTACAACCTAAGTTCAACACGCTTTGCAGAAGCGATACATGCATTTGATTAACCGGATTTTGCAGTATTTTTGCATCGTCGGCCGATGCTTTGGCAAAATCTTTCGCTTTCGCATTTTTTTTGCATGCGATATAATCTTGTCATGAGACATTTCAAGAGCCTCAGATCGAAGATGATACTGATCATGCTCGTTTCATTCCTCTCGATCTCGCTTCCTGCCCTGCTTGTACTTTTCGACAGTATGAACAGGATAGTATTCGAGAAGGTCCGGGAAATAGATGACGGATGGGTGGAAGCCAGGATGGAAGTGCTCGACTCATATCTGGAGAGCCTGATATCGATCACGTCCACCATAAGCCAGTCGGAGGACCTGCGTCACGTTCTTTCCGCCCGGAAAGAGAACATGCGGAGCGAACTGGTCGAAGCCAGCGAGTCGCTGCGGAAATACGTGGCGACATCCTCGGTGGCGGACTATATCAACAAGGCAGTCGTGTTCAGGGACGACGGAGTTTTCTTCGAGTACGTGAACAGGGTCAACGGCGATCTGCGCGACGTCGGGCTGATTGCGGGAACGACTGATTTCCAGCAGCTCGTTTTTCCGCGGGGAGCAAACGTCAAACTCGTCTTCTCCCATGAGATAAACAACCCTTCGAAGGCCGCCATCGCCACCTACTCTTTCATCCCTGAATACTCGACTTACATATACTTGGAACTCAGCATAAGCATGCTGGACGACATATTCCGGGGAAATCCGATCGAGCATTTCCAGATACGCACGCCCGCATGGAGCTATCCCGATACGATAAGCGAGGAGATAGCAAGCTCGTCGAAGTACAAGGAGTCGCGCGTCGAAGGAAACTACGGCAGCATAGAAGCGGTATACTTCACCGAAAAAAAACCTTTCGGGATATCCAGCCAGTACGGACTCACCGCCCTTGCGGGAACGTTGCTTGTAGCAGCCACAATCACGATCGCCACCTCGTGGCTGCTGACAAAGAAGATCACTTTGCCCGTCGCCAGACTCAACTCGCACATTCTCTACCTCACCGTGTCGAACGACTACGGCAAGATAGACAAGGAGATACAGAAAGGCGGCGACGAGATCGCCAGGATAGGACGGACCGTCAACAAGATGAGCGTATCGATCAGGAAGCTTCTGGACAGGAACGAAGCTCTCTGGGAGGAAAAGAAGGATGCGGAGATTGCGATGCTGACAATGCAAATCAACCCTCACTTCCTATACAACACGCTGGAATCCATACATTACATGGCGGAGATACAGAGGAACAAGGGCATAGCAGAGATGTCCAGAGGTCTGTCGAATCTTCTTAAGAACATGGCTAAGGGAAACGGAAGCCACATTCCCCTTTCGGACGAGATCCATCTGATCGAGGCCTACGATTCCATCCAACAGGTACGCTACATGGGAATGTACGACATAGAATACGACATACCTGAGGACACGGCGCGGTACAGGATAATCAAATTCACGTTGCAGCCGCTCGTCGAGAATGCGATATTCCACGGAATCGAACCGAAGGGCGAATATGGAACCATAAGGATAACGGCGGAAAAGGACGATGAGAATCTATACATCCACGTGATCGACGACGGCATCGGGATGGACGAGACGGAGCTTGCCAACGTGTTCTCCGTATCCAGACACGACAAGACGAACATGACGGGAGTCGGCGTAAGGAACGTGGACGAGCGACTCAAGCTCACCTACGGACCGTCCTCCGGACTGAGTTTCGAGAGCGAGAAAGGAAATGGAACGACCGTAACGGTGAAGCTTCCACTGGAGGAATGAATCATGTCTTACAAAGTTCTGATCGCCGACGACGAGATGATAATACTCTCGGGAATCAAGTTCATGATCCGCTGGGAGGACAACGATGCAAGCGTGGTCGCAACCGCAAAGAACGGCCTGGAGGCATACGAGAAAATCAAGGAACTGCATCCCGACATAGTGATAACGGACGTGAAGATGCCGATCATGAACGGTCTGGAACTTCTCAAGAGAACCAGCGAGAACTTTCCGGAGATTGTCTTCGTGATCCTGACCAGTCTCGAGGAATTCAAGCTGGCGAAGGAGGCGATACGATACAATGCCACCGACTATCTGCTCAAGACCGAACTGGATGACAAGACGCTGACCGAAAGTCTGACGAGGGCCAAGGTCGAATGCGACAAACGAAAAACCTTCATAAGCACGCAGAGCAACCGGATGCTGACAAAGGACAGCCTCGAGAGAACCGTATCAGCCCTGCTCCAGATGAGAACCATTCCCCGTGAAAGCATTTTGCTGCTGAACAGCGGCGGACTTCTAAGAAACTATGCGATGATAGGATTGTACACTCGCTTCCCTTCCGGCGGCGAAGAAGAGTCGAGGGAAGAAAAGGAAGCGAGGACAATAGAGCTCTTCAACTGGGTCAAGGAAATTGCGGAAAAGATAATACCTTCCTACATACCGGCATTCCATTCCATGGACCCGATCGCGGAGAAATATCATCTGATCGCATATCTGGCATCGGATCTCGATCCTCTCTCCTGGACAAGAACAAGAAAACTGCTCGATGAGAAAATCGCCTCGGCGACACTGATGGTAACAGGGGCGGAAACGGAGCTGCTTGCGACTGACGTATACCAGTCATACGATTCGCTGGACAGCTGCCGGAACAGCTTCGCATCCATGCTCCACTCGCACTATCTGGAAAATCCGGACCCGGTCTTCGAGCCGCTGGGACTGGAGAAAACATTTGCAAGACTCGAATTCGCAATACGCAATTCCGTCAGGGACAGTTTCTCGATGACAATGGACGAGATCATATCGGCCATCGGGAAAAAGGACCATACAAAGAACCAGGCGCTATTCGTCACCGACGGGATAATTTCCGCCTTGAAAAGCGGTTTCGAAGAAACACCGTTATCACTCGACGGCGAAGAACTCATAAGAGATGCGGTGGCCGAATTTACGTTCGCCGAACGAAGACGCGACATAACGGAGGCTCTGGAGAACCTCAAACAGGAAGTCCTTGCAGTACTTTCTCCAGCATCGGGCAACCAGAATCCGGTTATCTCCAGGGCAAAGAAATACGTCGCGGAAAATATCGGCAAGCCCATCACGCTCTCGGAGGTCGCGTCAGCCGCATTCGTTTCTCCGTCATATCTGTCGGCGCTTTTCAAAAAGACGACTGGAAAGTCGCTTGTGGAATACATAAACGAATGCAAGATCGAAAAAGCCAAGGAGATGTTCGACACGGGAAGCACACGTGTCGACGAGACCGCGCTGTCTCTGGGTTTCGAGAACATCTACTACTTCTCGAAGGTTTTCAAGAAGATGACCGGGCAGAGCCCAACCGAATACCTGAAACGTCTTAAAAGCTGAAAAAAAGACCATTCCAGTCGAAAAAAATGCAGTGCATGCGGTTCTCCGGAATGCTATCATTCAAGACTGTGAAGGAGAGACAAGATGATATTCACACAGATCAGGACTCCTCTCTTCCTGAAGGACTACGAGCTTCCGTCGCTTGACGACATCGATAGCGACATCCAGGTAGAAGAAGCGGAACGGTATCTGGACTACGAAGCTCCATACATTCCGATGAGCCTGTACATGGAATTCAGAAAAAACGGCAATCGCTCGCACTACGAGAACCCCTACTTCGAAAAGAGAAAGGCACTCTCGGCCCTGGTACTCGGGGAATATCTCGAGAGGAAGGGACGTTTTCTCGGCAAGGCGATCGATACCCTGTATTCTATCCTGCAGGAAACTACATGGACCTTCAGCGCCCACAACACTTTCGTCCGGGATACGCAGCCGATGATGCTTCCCGACACGAGGCATCCTATAATAGACCTCTTTTCCGCGGAGACCGGAGCAACAGTCACGATTGCATCCAGACTTCTTTCGGAGCTTCTCGGAAACGACCGGGAATACGACAATCTATTCGCATCGATCGAGGACGCAATCAGGTCGAGGATAGTCCTGCCATACATCACCGACCACTTCTGGTGGATGGGAGACGGAACAGAGGAAATCAACAACTGGGCTCCCTGGTGCACGGAGAACGTGCTTCTATGCTTCTTTCTTTCCCGGACCGACAGAAGGGAAAGGGACAAGGCCTTCAGACAGGCGCTGTACACTCTCGAATGCTTTGCAAAGGACTACGGCGAAGACGGATGTTGCAGCGAAGGAGCGGAATACTACCGCCATGCGGCACTCTGCATGCTCGATGCGATGGAAATACTGGACTCCGTCTCGAAAGGAGCCCTGTCATCATGCTTTATGGACGGGAAGATACGCAACATGCTCTCCTATGCGGCAAAGGTCAATGTCCAGGGAGACTTCTTCATCAACTTCGCCGACTGCTCCGCAAGACCAGGCCATGCCGGGTGCAGGGAATTCCGGGCAGGCATGCTCACAGGGAACAGGGACCTAATGGACTTTGCGAAGAATCAGATGGATGGATCAGACAGGCGGGAAAGGCTGTACCTTGACGAGATAAGTTTCTTCCATCGGATTCTTGCAGCATCAATGGAGCACCGCATCGAAAGCCATAAAGCCGGTTTGTACAGGACAGAAGATGCCTTCTTTCCTTCCATCGAACTGCTCGTGCAGAGGAAAGGACCTTATGTATTCGCCATCAAAGGCGGCGACAACAACGACAGCCACAATCACAACGACGTCGGGTCGATGACGCTTTACAAGGACGGCCGTCCACTTCTCATAGACATCGGGGTCGAGGTATATACGGCAAAGACGTTCAGCAGCAGACGATACGAGATATGGACGATGCGAAGCGTATACCACAATACAGTCAACTTCGCCGGAGTCGAGGAAAAGGCAGGAGAGGAATACAAAGCGACAGGAATGACAAGAGATGGCGGAATCACGACAATGAGGCTCGAGAGAGCCTATGGCGATGACAGAATCACGGCATACGAAAGGAAAGTCGATTTCTCGGAAAGCGGGCTTTCCGTGGAAGAGACGATCGTCTCCAGCCTCGAAAGGACGCTCACTCTTATGAGCATCGAACGTCCTCAGGTCGAGGGAAGGGAAATACACCTCGGCACCCTCGGTTGCGTCGTGCTGCTTTCAGACGTAAAAGACATAGAGACAGAGGAATACGTCGTCGACGACGACAAACTGGACAAGGCCTGGGGAAAGGGATCCACGCTCTTCAGGACTCTTGTGAAATTCGATGGAAATCTGGAATGGAGGATCTACTGATGAAGATCAAACTGGAAATCTACAATGCGAGAAACGAGCTCAGAGTGTCAAAAGAAGGAGATGACGAGCTTGCCATGATGTGGGACGGGACCTACAACGACGGCGACAGGATCGTCGTGACGGCGGAAAAGGAATGCTTCCTTTCCCTGTTCCTTGACGAATGTCTCGGCTATGCGAACGTGCTTTACAAGCATCCGTTCTCTCTAGCTGTCCCATTCGTGGAGAAAAAGACAAGCTATTCGCCAAGGTCTTTTGCGCCGGGAAGAAAGTACTACAGGGTACGCGTCGCAGACGAAAGAGAGAAGAAAAACTACCGCAATCTCGCGGCAAACCCCTACGACTGGCATGGCAACGACGGAATATTCCCGCACAGCATGGCTAACGTGGAGACCCGCGGAGAGGCTGTGTTCGCCTCGAGGAACGCCATGGACGGAATCGTAGTATCCGACAGCCATGGCTGGTATCCTTACGCATCCTGGGGAATAAACAGGAATCCGAAGGCGGAAATGCATATCGACTTTGGTAGGAAGGTGAAAATAGACCGCGTCGTGTTTTACAACAGGGCCGACTTCCCTCATGACGCATGGTGGGACAACGGTACCGTGGAATTCTCCGACGGCACAAAAGAAACATTCCATTTCATAAAGACCGGAGAAGCCCAGATATTCCCTATAGCGGAAAAAATTGTCGATAGCCTGACGATAAAAAATCTTGTCAAAGCAGACGATCCGTCCCCGTTCCCGGCTCTCACTCAGATAGAGGTCTGGGGAAGCGACATATAGGATTGATGAAAGGCGACCTGACCGGGTTGCCCCCCTTTCAGCTCGGGAGTCCCGCAATCTCTCCTGCATTCCTTCCGGCCTCGGCACCGACAAGGTTGTATCCGCGCTGGAAATAGTGGAACTCGTCCTTCATGAGATCCAAGTCGAAGAGCGGTTCGAAGGACGAGACGACGAAGATGTCGGGATGCTCCTGGGCAAGCTCATTCTGGGCCTCCCGTATTGCGTCGTATCTGCCGTACGAACCCGCGATGTTGCACTTTCCGACCAAAATCAGGAAGTACTTCTCGAATCCTAGCTCATCCAGCGATTCCTTGAGCGCAAGAAATCGCGATTTGTAGTCATCCTTGGACGTTCCTTCATCGCCGTCCGTCTCTCCCTGGCAGAACAGGACATAGGAATGGGAGACAAAGATGCGTCTCTCTTCAAGGAACGTCCTAGTATCTCGTATCCGTCTTGAGAGATCGATGTGGAAAGCGGTGCCCGGTGTCCATCTCGCGATTGCGCTGCCTCCTTTCGAGGCTGAGATTCCAATGATGGGAATATGGGTTTTTTCGTACCAGGCGTTCACGAATGCGGATACGAGCGAACCGCTTTTGGCCCTCGTCTCTCCCCATCTGTCGTCGATTCCGCCTTCGCGGTTCTCTTCCTTTCCGAACGGCTCCTCGATTGGGCAGAGATGCCCGGGATCGGAGACGGCTCTGTACTCATAGCCGGCAGCCTCGTCGACGTCGGGCCAGCTTTCGGGAAACCGCTGCGAGACAGCACCTCTTCCCGCCATGTTCGACTGGCCGAGAAAAAGAAACAGATTGTAGACGCGTCTATCCATGCAACCTCCATCGCTCATTGCATCTCGATCCAGTGGGACGGTATCCTGCCTCGTGCAAGACCGAGCTTTTTCTGCAATGCCATCGATGCTTTGTTGGAGAAGTACACGTTGCAAAACGGTACCTGTCCCATCCGCATCGCCTCGTTTATAAGGAAACTCTCTGCATGCAACCCGACACCGCGGTGTCTGTACCTAGGAAATATCTCAAGCAGCCCCATCGATCCTTCCTCGTGGAAGCCGGCAAAGCCGAGAAGCTCCTTTTCCTGCCATATGCCGAATATCCTGCCCCTCCTGAGATAGTCCATTATCACATCGTCGCTCGAGATTGCATGATAGTGCTCTCTGACGACAGGAAAATCATCGACAGATAGCTTTTCATGGCCGTATGGACCCTCGTCCAGAAACGGCCCCTCATATACATACGTATACGTCCCCTCATCGTACTTCCCGCCTCTTTCGACGAAATATGACGGTACGACGGGCGAATGCACATCAAAAAGCGTCGCCTCGGGAAGGAATGGAATCATCCTCTCGAAGCCGTCCGGCTCGAACGGGACGACGAACACTGTCCCGCAGTCGTGGCGGACTATCACCCCAGAGTGCGAGAGATGCAGGACGCGGCCCGAGGAGGTTTTCAGCACATGGACGACATCGGCATGAGATATGCCGTCATGCGCTACAAGAGCATCGATTGCCTCTTTCTCTTTCATAAGCAAGAATTCTAGCCTCGTGAAGAAAAGAAAACAAGATTGACTGAAGCTGAAGCCAGGGACTAAAATGAAACTATGTTTCAACTGGCGACGATAGAACAGGCTCTGAGAAACCTTAATCACCGACTGGAGCGGATGATGCCGCTGCTGACTCCGCTTGGGGTGATTCTCGGACTTCTGTTCTGCGATTTCTTCCGTCCGTTCAAACCGGCCGTGAGCTTCCTGTTCGGGTTTCTTACCCTGATAAACGGAATGGGCGTCGCAGTCGGGGACTTCGCAAAGGTATTCTCCAAACGCAGGGCCATACTGTCGTTTCTCGTCTGCAGCTACATTGCGATTCCATTGCTATACACATTGGTCTCGAGACCGCTGTTTTCCTCGGAGACTGCAATCGGATTCACTCTTCTTGCAGCGACGCCCACGGCAGTCGTCGGAACGATCTGGAGTTCGATATACGGTGGAAACAGGGCACTCTCGCTTGCTCTTCTCGTGCTGGGAACACTGCTTGCACCATTTGCCACTCCTTTGATCGTATCGCTCCTTTCAAAGGAAAGCGTTGCCATAGATTCCGTCGGAATGATGACCAGTCTGCTAATGATGGTACTTCTGCCCTCTTTCGCCGGTATCCTGATAAATTTCCTGACAAAGGGACACTGCAACGACCACGTATCACCGGCCTTGAAACCGTTCACGAAACTGGCGCTAGTGCTCGTGATCACAATAAACACAAGTCAGGTGGCAAGAGAGATGATCGCGGACCTGTCGGTACACTTTCTCCTGATCGCCGTGGCCGCGGTTGCATTTTTCTTCACAAGCTACATTCTGACATACAGGATGGCATCGGCCATGAAACTCGAAAAGGATGATGCAATCAGCGTCACGTTCGCCAGCAGCATGAAAAACATATCCGCATCCATGGTTCTCGCTATAGATTTCTTTCCCCCGCAATCGGTGCCGCCGGTCCTCACAGGGATTCTTCTGCAGCAGACCACCGGCGCATTCGCAAGCCATTTCCTCTTCCTGAGGAAAGCAAAGGCGGTTGGAAAAAAATGCGTCAAGGGTTAAAGTCTATGAAAGCAAAGGAAAGGCAATGGCAAAGGAACTGATAAAAAGCAACATCAAGGACAATGTGGCGACGGCATTGAAGCAGCTGGCGTTAGGCGATGTAGTCAATGTCGATGGAACCAGGATAACGGTTACCAGCGAAGTGGCAAAGGGGCACAAGCTTGCACTCGTACCGATTGCAAAGGGCGAAGAGATCGTCAAGTTCGGCCTACCTATAGCAAGGGCCGCAGAGGATATAGAGGCCGGTGGTCTCGTGCATTTCTTCAACATGGAGGAGCTCGATTGCTCCACGCCGGATTACACCGAAAAGGGCGCGGACGGCGAAATCGAACCATCACTGGAAAAAAAGAATCTATCCGAAGTGCCGACCTTGAGGGCATACAGAAGGAAAAACGGCGACATAGGCATAAGAAACTACCTCTGGGCGGTGATCACAGCCGATTTCGTTCCCGATGTGGAAGGCATATACAATTTCAGGACGAAGGATGAAAAGATCATACGGCGGATCAGAGAGAATCCGGATGCCGGCGCACTGCTGATACTGGCTGAAGGCGCAAACAGGGAACTGCTTGAAAAAGAATACGGAGACGACGACATGGTAGTCGTGCTCGACCCGCAGGACAGGGATGGAATCGAACGGGAGAAGGAAAGGCTCTCGGCGATTCTCAACGAGGAGGAAAGAACGACGGCGATGCTATCCGATCTCAGAATCGCCATCAAATGCGGCAAGGAAAACGTCAGGACGTCCATCGTAGCCAATGCATTCCTGTCAGCATTCTCCGACGAGGTCATAGGCTATGGCGGAACGATCCTTCTCACCGAGACGGACAAGCTTCTCAACGCAGCCGAAAATCTGCTGGAAAGAGCCTCAACGAAGGAATGCTATGAAGATCTCATGGCGCTTTTTGAGAGAAACAGCTCTCGGAGACGGAAAAAAATCTCTAAGGAAGAGTGTCTCTCCGGAATCTCCAACGTCCGCGAGGAAAGCTACGGATGCATCAGGAAAGCCGGCAGCCACGCAATACGAGGAGTGGTCGCCGAAGGCAGCAAGGCCGGCAGCGGCGGACTTTACATCGTCGACAGCCCGACAAGCGACGAGGCGATAAAGAGCGCTCTTTATGCAGGTGCGCAGATAATGATCTATTCCGACGACATGGAGGAGCGTATTTCCTCCCCCATTCCCGTCATAAGGATAACCAGCTACAGGGACAACCGGAACTCGGATTTCTCGACTGAGGACATACTCTACGACGATGTCTCGATGCTTCTGGAGGAATTCTTCTACTACCTTGTAAGCATATCCAACGGGAGAAGCCTTACCGACAACGAGAAGACATTGTGATTCGAAGATAAAAGGAGAAAAAGGATTATGAAGAAGTTCATGGACAAGGATTTTCTGCTTGAGAACGAGATGGCCGAGAGGCTGTACCACTGTCATGCGGCGAAGATGCCGATATTCGACTACCACTGCCACCTGATCCCGAGCCAGATAGCGGAGGACAGGAGG
>CASEKE010000013.1 GCA_949288415.1 uncultured Spirochaetales bacterium | reverse complement strand
AAAAGGTCTATGGAAGAGAATCTTGAAGAGACGGAATCGACGGCTATTGCAGGATGTGCGACGAATGCATAGAGAATGAAGGGTAGAAACGAATGATGTATCCCGCACTTTGGCCAAGACGGTCGGAGATGTGGAAACGATTGCTGGAATGCATTGACTTGGCATTACGCAGTTTTCCCCGTGTTTTTCCATGCAAAAAAGTCTTTCAACTGTGAAGAAAGAATATTCATCCGGAAGATGACGCGATTGTGCATCGCCAAAGATTACTGTATATGCTTCCGAAGAATCAACTCAGATCCAGAGCCGCCCAGTCCGATTCGGACTTCCATACTATGCAGTAGAAAGGCACTGTCATTTTCCGATTCTTTCGAGTTTTTCTATGATAGTTTTAAGATTGTTGTTCTGTTCTTCCAGCAGTTCGATTCTCCTGTTGATTTTCCAATACCAGCAATTCAGCTCCCGGCAAACCAGGAAGATACAGAAAAGAACAACGAGAATGATTATCAGGCTCATTATCTCCATAAGCAACTTCTCCTTTTTTTTGTATTTTTCATCGGTCTAGGATCTACCGATAATAATCCGATTGGGCGATAGGGCAAGGTCGTCATCAGTTGGCCGATATTGGTAAAGACGGAAATGAACTCCTTTGTATTTCCGTTGGAGTCATCCGATCGGCTTTCAATTGTCTGCCATGGCCATCCGTCGACAGGATGGCCATGGGCTGTCAATCATGCTCCACCCATACCAGATCGGACGTATCGCATCCGATCGATTCTGCTATGCCGAGAAACTCGGCTTTCACATCGTCAGGTATGGTCTTTTCCCTTGAAAGTATCCATAGATATCCTGTGTCGTTGCCTACGACAAGGGCATATCGGTAATCCTGGTCGATTGCTATGACGTTGTATCCCGAGTAGAACGGTCCGAAGAATGAGACTTTCAGCTCCGCGATGTTCGATTCCCCGCGGAATTTGGCTTTTCCGATGGCTTCGGTGGATTCGCCTTTGACGTAATTGTATCCTCTATTGACGACACGTACCGAACCGTCGTCGTTCAAAGAGTATTCGGCCGTCGTGTTGTCCAGATCCTTTTCGAATCGGAAATCGAATCTTGCTATCTCATACCATTTCCCGAGGTATCTATCCACCTCGAATCCTTCCACGGCTTTTGCGCCATCAGGGATGGATGCGCACGATACAAGTATTGCAGAGGCCAGAAGAAGTATACAGATTTTTTTCATTTTTTTTCCTCCGTCTATATTGTACGACATATTATCTACGTCTGGTGTGTTTTTTTGTGCATTCTTTTGACGATGACATGGCCTTCCCCTATGGTGTAGAATTCCGTCATGAGACTCTTTATTGCCGTTTGTTTTTCCGATGATGTTCTCGACAGGATTTTGAAGGAAACTTCTTTCCTTAAAGATGAGCTTTCAGTTGCGTCGTTCTCCGGAAGGCAGAATATCCACCTGACGCTGAACTTTCTTGGTGAATGCGAGAAGAAGGATGTGGATAGGATATCCGGGGCTATGGAAAGAATATCCTTCGAACCGTTCGTGATGACGATGGACCGGATAGGAGCGTTTTCCCGTCCCGACGGAGACATAGTATGGCTTGGTGTTGATGGATCAGATGCTCTCCGGAAGCTCCATGACAATCTTTGCCGATCTCTTTTTGAAAGCGGGATCTCTTTTGACAGGAATCGGTTCAAACCGCACATTACGCTTGCAAGAAGAGCCAGGGGGCATATTGGAACACGCACGATATCTCCGATCGATGCCGAGGTCATCTCGATCCATCTGATGCTCTCGCAACGCGTGGACGGCAGGATGGTCTATACGCCGCTATATACAAAAAGGGCTGATGCTGTCAGCAGCTTTGGAGTATGAGTACAGCCCTGTCGAATCTGCGGCTAATCAGATCCTTTTCCGGGATCAGAAAGTAGATGCACCCCATGTCGGAGAACAGCAGGGAAAAGTGGTCGGTCTCGATAGAGTCGAGCTGCAGGAGCAGACGCCAGGCTCCGGGGTTGCCATCCCTTTTCATGTATGCGCATTCTTCCTCGACGGAATCCTGTATAGGATCCCCGACGCCGAGAAGCTTGGACATCTGCAGGGGCTCTTCCGGTGGCTCTTCTTCATGGAACATGACATCAAGTACAGGCAGTGTCGATTCCGGCCCGAGGTCATTGGGGACATCGGCAGGGGAAAGGACCTCTTTGTCCGGAAACCAGAATACACGACAGCCTGCATCTGTATGCCACGGCCGGTCTTCGAGGTCATAGAAGAATGAAAGAATCCCGGAGGGCGGCAATTCCTCTAAACCGAGATCCGAGCAGTCGAATTGCGCAATGAACGACAGCGGGCGATTATCCGAACCGTATCTTGGCCAGATGAATTTGTCGTCTACGTCGGGGATTCCTCCGATTCGGGTCGTTGGGATCCTCGTGCCTGCCAGATCCTTTATGTCGAAGCGTATCGAATCTGCCATTGCCTTGCCTCCTTCCTTGATTCTAGAACGGCAACGGCAATGCTTCAATGAAAAAAAACGGGTTGTGATTCAATGGAGTTGAAAGAAGAGGCAATCCGATGTACAATCAAGTTAGATTAGGCTAACTATATTGGAGGTTCGTGATGTCTGATACCGGACGCGGCGGCAATCTGAAGCTTGGAACACATGGAGAGAACTACGGAAGCTGGATGTCGACTCCTGTTTTCGTCATCGTCGGCTTGATTGCCGCATTGTTTTCCGCAATGGCATATTGCTTTCTTGCTATCCTCGATTTTCCGTTTCTCGGAGGATTATCCATCGTTTTTGCTGCAGCCATGCTCGCTCTTCTCATCTGGATATCCTGGATCAGAAGACAGTATTCGTCGACAGGAGGTGGCATGATGGAGAAAGTGCATGAGACCGTCGTCAGGAATCTCGATTTCGATGGCGTCGGATCGATACTTGAGGTAGGGTGCGGTTCCGGGGCGCTTGCCATCAGGCTTGCGATTTGCTGGCCGGAGGCGCGGGTCACCGGCATCGACAGCTGGAGTGCCGTATACAACTACAGCAGGGAGATGTGCGAACAAAATGCGCAGCTGGAAGGAGTCGCAGATCGCTGTGTCTTCGTCCGAGGAAATGCGGTCAAACTCGACTTTCCCGACGAAAGCTTCGATGCCGTGGTGAGCAACTATGTGTTCCATAATATACCAGGGCATGATGGGCAAGATCTCATCTCGGAGAGTCTGAGGGTACTTAGGAAGGGCGGGGTCTTCGTCTTCAACGATACCATGAAAAAAAGCATGTACAAGGATATGGAAGAATTTGCTGAAAGCCTGAGACGCAAAGGCTTCAAGGATGTAGAGCTTGTCGACACAGCCTTGGGGATATTCGGTTCCCGCCGCCGGGCGGCACAGCTCATGCTCGGCGATTCCCGAATGCTCAAAGGACGTAAATGAGGAATGGAGAAATACAGGATCGAAAGAGGGTCGGTACAGGAGACTCTGCTGATACCTCTTTATGGAAGGGCTCTTTGTACAAGGAGATTTCCTTTCCTGTTCTCGGACGTGAAGGCCGAGGAGCTTCTTGCCCAGGTCGACTATGATTTCTCGGGACTGGATGCGATATCCGGCAGATGGATGTATGTCTTCGGGGCGTTGGAAGTCGCAATGAGGCAGAAGGACATCGAGTGGGAGGTACGCAATTATCTGGAGATGCATCCTAAAGCGGCAGTCGTGAACCTAGGCTGCGGCCTGGATGATACAGGACGGCGTTGCGACAACGGGCAGTGCCGGATATTCAACATCGATCTGCCGGATGTGATTGCGTTGCGGGATAGGCTGCTTCCTCCGAAGAACAGGGAGGTCAACGTCGCATTCGACATCAAGGATACATCCTGGTTCGAGATTCTCGATTCATGCCGAAAGGACGGTGTGGTTTTTTTTGCCGCTGGCGTATTCTATTACTTCGGAATGAAAGAGGTCGAAGCACTCGTCCGGGCCATGGCCGGACGCTTTTCCGGCGGTATCCTCGTGTTCGATGCCGTAGGACCATTTGCCTTGCATCTGATGACCGGTACATGGCTGAGGAAGACAGCTACGAAGAATGCAGACGCACTTTTTGCCCTCAAGGATGCGGAAAATGATATTGCACGGTGGTCTGAAATGATAAGTGTCTCAAGCCGCGGATACATGCAGGGCTACGCAAAGCTCGAGGGGCCGGGAATAAGAAGAATCTACCGCCTTCTCGCCCGGATTGCGGACGGCCCCATGCATCTGAGAATCGTCCGCATCGCCTTTCAATAAGTGCGGTCCTGCCGATAGAGGATCATTTGGGACTTGACGGAAATGGGATCACATGTCCATCCCAAACTATGCTCTGATAGTCGAACGACACAGAGTTCCTGTCTTTGTCGTAGAATATCTTCATGTATGCCGAGTTCTTGAAGTCTATCGTCTTTCCCGCAGGAACAGTCACCAGGAATCTTGCTTTCTGCCCGAGGTCGAGTTCCGTAGTCGTATCACGAAATCCGTTCTCATCGAATGTTCTTTTCGTCCGGATGTCGAAACTATAGCCGTCGATGGTGAAAGTCCCGCGAGTATCTATCGTCTTCTTTGTAAGTCCGTTTCGCATCAGCTTCTCATTGAGAATCGAGTTAACCAAGTTTTCAAGATCCGTCACAGACGCATCCGTCTCGCAGGAACTTGGTATCGATTCAAGCTCCACTTGGCCGCCTGAAATATCGAACTGGGCATAGCTGAATGTCACTTCTTCGTTGTTGGCGGTTTCGACCGTGCCGGCAAGGGTCATGGTGGATCCTCGCTTGTGCCAGTCTCCGTCCTTCACGTCAGCCCTGATGGTCTCTATGGCTTTTGTCGCATCGGTATTCCCTTGTCCATAGAACATTCCACATGATGTGAGCGTTGCCGGAATGATTATAGATATCAGCATGATCGTTCTTGTTCTTTTCATCCGGTCCTCCTTGCAGCATGGGCTGCACGTTGATTCTATTGGTCAGTCGGATTCGTTCCTTTTCCTGTCATGCGTGACCCATATGAGCCTCGATGTGTCATATCCTAGTGCAGATGCCTTGTCCAGGAATGCCTTTTTGACCGTCTCGGAAAGGGTCTCCTTCCTTGATAGGATCCAGAGATAGTCGGTGTTCCTTCCTGCGACAAGGGCATTCTCATAGCCCTGGTCCAGCATAACAACGTTGTACTGGGAATAGAACGGTCCGAAGAAGGATACCTCGAGTTCTCCCTTGTCGGGATTGCCTCTGAATCTGGCTTTCCCTTCAGCTTCCTTCCATTCGTCCTTCTCCTGGTTGTATCCTCTGTTGATCACCTTGACCTTGCCGTCGTCCCTGATGGAGTATTCCGCAGTGGTGTTGCTCAGGTTTCTCTCGAACCTGAAATCGATCCTGGCTATCTCGAACCATGTGCCGAGGTAGGCTTCAAGCTTGAAACCTTCGACTCCGGCAATTTCCTCTGTCCTTCCTTTTCCTGCCATGCTTGTCTCCTTTTCCTCCGGCGATGCCGTACCGTTTTGCTCATTATAGCATGCTGGTCAGGCGAAATGTGGCAAACATGGTGGACAATCGGAGGAGGACTACAGTTTATGAAGCGAAGTAAAGCGTCAGAAGAGTGACCGTCCGTCGCTATGCGCATGCCCGACGGCATCGCCGAGCGTTATGTAGAGATGGCGTATGGGATCGTATGTTATAGGAGCAAGTTTCCTGTAATCGATCATGCCGTCGTCGGCAATTATTCTTTCGTCTGCAGAAACGTTGACGATTTTTCCTACAAGATTCTCATCTTCGATCGAAACAAGCTCGCATTCCATTGTCATTGGCAGTTCATTGATGATCGGTGCGTAGACGAATCTGCTTCTGCTGGTGGTGAACCCTGCTTTCTCGATTTTGTGCACTTCTGTGTTTCCGCTTGCCAGTCCCAGATAGTCCGCAGCCGTTGCAAATTCCTTTGTCGCAAAGCTTATGGTGAATGCCTTGCTTGTCCTGATGTTCTTTGCTGTTTTGTGGCTTTTGCTTATACATAGCATCACCGTATCGTCGTTGTGAATCCCTCCCCAGGCGGCATTCATTGCATTTGCATTGCCGTCCTCGTCGTATGTTCCTATTATAAGTACCGGCATCGGGTACATCCATGTCTTCGGTCCGAAATTCTTTCTCATTTTCTTTTCTCCTTGGTATCATCCTATTTTAGGATATCGATCCCTGTCCGTACAATATATGTTTTTCGCTTGTTCTCAAACTCGAGAAGTAATCAGTAAGTGTGATCCAAGCGTTCTGCTTTGCAATCATATGTACTTTTCCGTCGGATTGTGGTTTCCTTTGGACTTATGGATAATAACAAGCTTGGTACAATGAAGCCTCTTCCTCTGGTACTCTCGATGGCTCTCCCTGTTATGCTTTCGATGGCGCTTCAGGCAATATACAACATTGCCGACAGCCTTTTCATTTCTCGATACTCGGAGACGTCTTTCGCCGCAGTATCGATCGTCCAACCCCTTATTCTGATTTTCACGGCCTTGGCGAACGGCATAGCCGCCGGAGAAGGCAGCCTGCTTTCGAAGACGCTCGGCGAAGGAGACGAGAAGCGTGCCGCAAGTTCGGTAGGAACCGCATGGACGCTGGCAATCGCATCGTCCGTATCGGGCTTTGTCCTTGTCCTTGCCGCTTCTGCGCCGTTTGTCCGTTTCTTTCTCGGAAACGATGCAAGCGCAATCGACGCCGTCGTTTACCTGAAGATAGTCGCTGTCGCCTTTCCTTTCCAGTTTGCTTCGTCCCTGGTATCGTTCCTGCTTCAATCGTACGGACGAAGCAGAAGCGCTATGGCGATCCAGGGATCCGGGGCCGTATGCAACATCATCCTAGATCCTCTGTTCATATTCACCTTCGGGTGGGGTGCCGCAGGAGCTGCCGTGGCAACCGCACTCGGCTACATATGTTCGGCTGTTGTCGCATTTGCGATTTATTTCAGATCCGATTGCATCGTTTCCCGTCCGTCGTATGACGGTCGTGACGGAAGAAGGATATTCCGTATCGCGCTTCCTTCCATGATGGGACAGGCGGCAGGACCGATTGTAGGAGTGGTGCTCAACAAGCTCGTCGTGGAATATGGTGTCGATGCGATGGCTGTATTCGGTATGTACCTCAAGACCGAGTCTTTCATGTTTCTTGCCTCATCCGGAATCGGAAGCGCACTGATAGTGATCGTCGGCTACAACTACGGACTGGGGGACATGCGCCGGGTGAAGAGATGCTATTTCACGGCCCTTGCTCTTTCCTGGGCCATCATGCTGATTGGCTTTGCGATATTCCAGATCGCCGCGCCGGAGATAGTCGGCCTGTTCTCCTCGGATCCCGGACTGCTTGCGATAGGAACCAGGGCATTCCGTCTGCTTTGCTTCTGTTTCCTGCTTACCAGTCCGAACATAATAACCACCGGATTGCTGCAGGGATTCGGAATGGGCGGACGTAGTCTCGCGATAACATACTCGCGGTTCTTTCTGTTTCTCCTGCCGTTCGCTTTCATCCTGAACGCGCTTTTCGGACTCGACGGCATATGGCTCAGCTTCTTTGCGGCCGATGTGCCTACTATCTTCCTCATCGTCCATATCTATAGGAAGGTCGACCGCGAGGCGATGTCATGCTGACTCTGTAAAAAGCGCATGTTTCCCATTACGGGTTCCTTCTTCCGGTGGTATAATATTCCTGATAGGTGATGCCTGTCATGCTCTGTGTTGAAAGGAGGGGCCCATGAAACGATTGCTGGCATTTTCCGCCATTGCATTCATTGTTCTTTTCTCGGCATATTCAGGGCGGGGATACGTAGAGACGTCGATTTCCCCGTTCGTTCCGTTTGCCGGTTTCATTTCCGAAAATGGAAAAGAAAGCTATCTTGACACCAATGAAATCCTGTCTACAGGTATATCGTACACTATTGAAGGACACTATGAAGTCCTGCCATGGTTCTCTCTCGGCGGCGTTGTGGAATTCGATCTTAACGATCCGCATGAAAAGATCGGAATGCTTTTTACAAATCCTTTCTACCTTTCGTTGCGGTTCTCGCCAGGAAACGATACCGTGAGAGTGCCTATTTCAGTTTTTGCCGGCGGACATTTCCAGTCCTTGGAAGATGTTGGCAAGTTTGGCGTGACAGTCGGTATTTCATCAGGCATTGCTTTCAATGTCACTGATTCATTTACGCTTTTTTCATCTGTCCGTATGCTTGCCTTGCTGCAGTTCGGTTCCGAAGGGAGAATCGCTTCCCAGCTGTTCCTTGTTCCTGCATCCATTGGATTCAGAACATATTTTTGACAGGAGGTGGATATGACGAGGATTGTTGTCGGTATTTTGATGTTGTTGCTTTCTGTTTCCTGTTCCGACTCGTTGACTGAGGAAACGATACTCGACGAGTTTACGGATCATGATATAGGCATAGTATCGCTCGAAGTCTCTCTTGACGGTTCGGAGCCGAAAGTGACGTATGGGCAGAACGGGTATCGAGTGGAAAACGCTTCCGTAGTCGCTGTATATGAGGACGGAACCAGAGCTGATGTCACGCTTTTCGCCGAATTCTCGGGGCTGCCTTTCGAGAGCACCGGCGAGAATTGCAGTTTCACTGTAAGCTATGCAGGTATCTCTGTCGAGCATACTGTGGCTGTCGACAGTCTGGATTTCTATCTCAAGCCCAGGAGCGTCGATTACGACTTCTTCGCTCCGAAAGTTTTCTCCGGAGAAAACGCAGGAAAGGTCTTCGTCGGATGGAATGTGGTTTCGGATGGCACGGAAACTGAGTCCGGAGATGCGATACCTCGTTTCCCGATAGTGAACATGTCTGCAGAAGAAATATGCATAACACCCGTGTTCAAAGATCTGGACGATGTGTTCGACATGGAAGACGATGTTATTAAAGGAACAAAAGAACCTCTTTATGAATTCTATGGAATACCTAAATCCGTGAAAGGCATTGGAGACTATGCCTTCAGCAGAAATTCGATGGTCAAGGCCATCGATTTCGAAGACGGTTCTCTTCTGGAATCCATCGGGGAGCGTGCGTTCTATTTCTCAGCTTTGCAGTACATCGAGATTCCAAAATCGCTGACAAAGCTGGGAGAATTCGCGTTCTGCTCGGCATCTCAGCTACGTCAGGTGTTTTTCGAGGATGGTTCCGCTCTTACGTCCATTCCCAAGGAAGCTTTCTCTGTCATTGTATCGACAGAAATAACCGTTCCCAAAAGTGTCAGGAGCATCGGCCGGTCGGCCTTCGGTATGGACGTATATGTCGAACGGATCGTTTTCGAGGAAGGAACCGAGATCGAGGAGATCGATCCGAATGCGTTCGAGCTCGACTATAGCCTCAAGGAAATAGTATTCATAAATCCGAGCAACCCATATCCGCCTGCAGGATATGAAAATGCCTGGGGCGCAGGCTATTTCGGTGCAAAAGTGATATGGAACGGTGTCGAACTTTGACGAGAGGTGTTTCTTTATGGTGGTAACGGTCGGTCTAAGTCCTGCATTGCAACGTGTCTATCGATTCGACGGACTTGTTCTTGGGAATGTCAACAGAAGCACGGATGTTCTGGAAACCGTCGGAGGAAAAAGCATGAACGCCGCGGCAGCTGCGGCCAGATTCCATCATCCAGTCGTCGCTCTGAGCGTGCTGGGACACAACAGCGAGGAAAAGTTCATCGCGTTCGGCAAAAGAGCCGGTGTAGAGCTTCGTTATGTGCTTTCTCCTGTCCCGACGAGACAGTGCTGCACACTGATCGATGTTCCGACAGCTTCATGTACGGAGCTTGTGGAGGAATCAGGTGCGATTCCCGGTCATGTCGCAGACTCTTTTGCGAAACTTGCCGAATCCGTTTCCCTCGAGGTCGGGAGCGACTCCGTCGTAGTCTTCTCGGGCTCTGTACCCTCCGGCGTTCCAGCCTCGTTCGTTTCCTTTCTTGTCGCTCTTTTCGCATCGAGAGGCATCCCCGTCGTGCTGGATGTCCAGGGGCGGATACTGCTTGATTCCATTAGGGCCGGCAAAGGTGTGATAAAGATCAACGAGAATGAGTTTCTTGGAACATTCCATCTCGCCGGTTGCTCGACCGATGCGGTCGAAGCCAGGATGGAGGATCTCTTTGCGTCCGGATATAGGACTGTCGTGACGCGCGGAAGCCGTCCTACGTTGGTCTATGACGGATATTCCATGAGGGAAATCCCTGTACGTGCGATAAAAAGTATGAATACCACCGGTTGCGGAGATGTATTCTCAGGGGTGCTTGCTGCCTTGATTGCAGAAAAGAGACCTTTCCTCGAGGCTGTATGCATTGCACAGGAGGAAGCGACAAGAAAGGCCGAAGAAAGGGATGCTTTTTTCTGCAACGCTCCTGAAGCGATCCGATAATTCCATCGCATGCGATCCGGAAAAGGGTGCCTTTGTGGCATCACTTATTCCTTTTTGTCCCACGGATAGCCTTTGAAGACGGCCTTTGCCGTATATTTCCTGGCTTTGGCCTCTCCGTTGAGAACCTTCATTACTTCATTTGCCATTTCCTCCTGTTCTACCTCTCCCGGATATTTTGCGATGGGTGCAATCCATCCACAGCGCTTTTCTATCTTTTCCGTGATGTCGTCGAACCGCACCAATCCTCCCGTCAGCAGAATCGCATCGACATGGCCTTCCAGGACCGTAGCCATCGCACCGATCTCCTTGCAGATCTGGTATATCATCGAGTCCCATATGAGCGTCGCATGTTCATCTCCGTCTTCGACCATTCTGTGTATTCTGTTCGAATCCGATGTCCCGAAGTGGCTTACGAATCCTCCTGATCGTGAGCACATGGCTTCGAGTTCCGTTGTGGTATGTTCCTCGAGAAAACGTGCCGTCTCCATGATCGGTATGCTTCCTATCCGCGTCGGCGTGAACGGACCGTCCCCGCCTGCGCCTTCCGTGCCGTCTATCATCTTTCCGCCCTTGTGGGCTGCGATCGTGATCCCTCCGTCTATGTGGCAGACGATGAAGAAGCAGTCCTTGTAGTCTTTGCCGAGCTTTCGTGCATGTATCCTGGCGATTCCTTTCTGGTTGAGTACATGGGACTGCGCTCTCCTGTATACTCCCTTGAGCCCTGTTACTCTTGCATAGTCGCATAGCTCGTCGACGTTCGTCGGATTGACCGTATACGCCGGTTTGCCGTATCGGATGGAGAAGAGGTAGGCCATCATGACGCCGAGCTTGGCCGGATGGTCGCTTCCTCCTATGTCATCCATCGTATCCCTGTACAGCCTTTCATCGATTTCCATCACACCCTCGGGTTGCGAGGCTGCACATCCGCCTCTGCCCACGAACACATCGATGTCCTCGATTCTGATATTCCTTTCGGCAAGAAAGTCCATCACGACCTTTTCCCTGAAAGGAAGCTGGTCGTTCGTCGTCTCGTACTGCATGAGCGTAGGGGCGTCATGGAACACGCTTTGGGTGAAGAGCTCGTTCCCGTCCTCGAACACGCTTATCTTCGTTGATGTAGATCCCGGATTTATCACAAGTAGCTTCATAATATGAATCATACCATATTCCCGGAGGAAGTTCCCGGTTTTTCCACAGTTGCACCCTAAAATACTTTTTGCCGGGCGTTGTAAAATTGGATGGAAATAATATAATCCTTACTCGGAATTATAATATGCATATCGATTTCATTTCTTCCCCACGTGCAGACGCTGTTCCATCCGTCGACTTGACATAACGTGCCTCTTCTGTGAGAATCGAATCGAATGAGGGAGTAGCAAGCAGTCATCTGCGGAAAGTCAACATACTGGCTCATGGCCTGGCTTTCCTTAATTTGCGAGACTCATGTGCAGTGTGTTTCTGTGCATGGTCGTCCTTCTTTCATCATTTGATCGACGGATTGCCCGGGCGGAAGCGACTGCCCGGGATTTTTTTTGAACTTAGGGGAGTATTGTCATGTCTTGGTCGTTTCTTTTTTTCTTCAACAGCGTGCTGCTCGGTGTGGGACTTGCCATGGACGCGTTTTCCGTCTCTCTGGCGAACGGATTGTCCTTTCCCGACATGAAAGCAAAAAGCGTCATCTCGTCTTCGCTGCTATTTGCGTTCTTCCAAGCTCTTATGCCGATGATAGGATGGGTGTGCGTTCAAACTGTCGTTGAGAGGTTTTCGTCCCTTTCCGCATTCATCCCGTACATAGCTTTCGCTCTCCTGCTTTTCATAGGAAGCGGAATGATCAGGGAGGGTAGAAGGGAATGCGGCTGCGCGGAAAAGGAGAGGACTCTTGCTTTCTCGACACTCCTTCTGCAGGCGGTCGCCACCAGCATCGATGCACTGTCGGTAGGATTCACGATAAGCACCTATCCTCTGTCCATGGCAATTGTGGCGGCACTTATAATCGCCGCCGTGACCTTTGCAATCTGTGTTTCAGGAGTCGTCATCGGAAAGAAGTTCGGCTGCAGGTATGCTGGAAGAGCCTCCGTATTCGGAGGCGTCATCCTATGCCTCATCGGGCTTGAGATACTTGTTTCCAGCTTCTTCTAGAACAGAGCGGCGATATTGTACTTCGAGAATATCGAGACGGTGATCAGAGATACCACACTCATTATCTTGATGAGGATGTCTAGCGAAGGACCGACCGTATCCTTGAGCGGATCGCCTACGGTGTCGCCTATTATCGAGGCGTTGTGGGCATCGGTGTTCTTTCCGCCGAAGTTTCCCTTCTCGATGTATTTCTTTCCGTTGTCCCAGGCTCCTCCGCTGTTTGCCGTGAAGATCGCAAGCATGATTGCGCTGAGAGTCGTTCCTATCAAAAGACCTCCTACAAATGATGATCCGAAGAGGAAGCCCGCGATCAGCGGGGTAGCGACTGCTATGAATGCGGGTTTCCTGACTTCCTTGAGGGCTCCCTGGCTGGAGATTGCGATGCATCTGTTGTAGTCGGGTTTCACCGTACCGGCAAGAATGCCCGGTTCCTTCGAGAACTGTCTTCGGATTTCCTCGACCATGAGTCTGGCAGTCTTCGAGACGGACGAGATCAGGATGCCGCTGAACATGTAGGGCAGGGCACCTCCGACGAGAGCGCCTGCAAGGACGAGCGGATCGAGCATGTTAAGAACCAGCATCAGTCCGCTGCTGCTTCCTTCGCCGCTTTCCGCATACAGATAGCTTGCGAAGAGGGACAGTGCCGCGAATGCCGCCGATCCTATCGCGAAGCCTTTGCCGATTGCGGCGGTAGTGTTTCCGACAGCATCGAGACCATCGGTTATGTTCCTTACATCCTCGTCGAGCGCGCACATTTCCGCAATGCCTCCTGCGTTGTCGGCGATCGGGCCGTAGGTGTCGACGCTTACTGTCACGGAGACGAACGAGAGCATTCCGAGAGCGGCGATTCCCACACCGTAAAGTCCCGATATGGCGTTCGCCGTCATTATGGCCATCGCAAGAACGATCAATGGAAGCAGCGTGCTGGACATGCCGGCTCCGAGCCCTTCGGTTATCGTGAGGGCGGCTCCTTCGCAGCTTGCCTTGGCAACTCGCCGCGTCGGTGAGTAGTCGTATGAGGTGTAGTACTCGGCAATCTGGCCGATCAGTATTCCTGCTACCATTCCGAGTACGCTGGAGAGAGCCGGACTGAGTCTGCCGAGCCTGAAGCCCAGTGAAGCGCATTCCGATCTGTCGAAGTACATCAGGGAGAAGAACACATTGAAAAGTATTATTAGGAATGCGGCTATGTAACTGACGCTGTTCAGGCTTCTTTTGGGATTGCCGTGCTTTTTCTTGATGAAGAAAAGCGTGAGTGCGATGCTGGACGCTATCAGTCCGATGGAGGCGAACATTATGGGGTAGGCGACTATCTTCTGCATTGCACCATAGCCGATCGGATCGTCCGATCCGGTCTTCGAATAATACGTGTATATCGCAAGCACTACCGAGGAAATCATCGCTCCGACGTAGCTTTCCAGCAGATCGGATCCGAGTCCGGCGACATCCCCTACATTGTCGCCTACGTTGTCGGCTATCGATGCCGGATTTCGTGGATCGTCTTCTGGGATTCCCTGCTCGCTCTTTCCGACGAGGTCGGCTCCCATGTCGGCTGCCTTCGTGTAGATTCCGCCTCCGACCCTGTTTATCATCGCGATAAGTGAACAGCCGAGCGCGTAGCAGGAGACGCTCATTGTGAATGGGATGTCACCTATGCCGAGGAAATTCGAGTGGAACGCGATCCGCTCGGCTTCGAGCTGCCCGAGGGCCAGGCCGAAGACAAGGTAAACGACAGTGATGCCGAGCATCGCGAAACCGCCCACGGAAAGTCCCATCACGGCTCCGCCCTTGAGGGCCACGGAGAGCGTTTCTCCTGTGTCTCTCGTCTCGCGTGCGGTCTCTGTCACGCGTACTCCGGCTTCGGTTGCGCTTTTCATGCCGACAAGGCCGGCAAGTGCGCTCATGAAGGCTCCCAACAGGAAGCAGAATGCGCCGGAGGGTGAAACGAAGATTGCAAGTACTGCAAATACCGCTACACTGGTCACGAACAGGACCTTGTATTCGCATTTGAGAAATTCCGAAGCCCCGGAGCGTATGATGAAGGCAATCTCCTTCATCCTGTCGCTTCCTTCGCTTTTTTTCTTTACGCTTTTGTAGCAGTACAGGGCAAGAAACAGTGAAAACAATACGGCTATGACAGATAGCAAGACGACCATGAGTCCTCCAGTGCGGTATTGCCTTTCCTGCTTTCAGTATAACATGGAAAAGAAGCTTATGAGCAAAAAAAACGTATGATTCTGATTTCAAAATAAGAAAACTGCATGAAAACTGCGGATTACATAATTTGCCAAGTATGCAATGTTTCAAAGTCTCATATGTTCTCCTGCATACCTATTGCAGTTACAGCACTATTTTCACATAGATTCCGACGTTTTCCAGCATTTTCTCTAGAAATCCGGCATTCTTCAGAAAACCGTAGAAGTCCCGCTTGCCGTTTCCGATCCAGAGCGCTTCGGAGACTGCCGCAAGTCTGGGAAACAGGAAATGGCTTGCTTCGAACGGGAACGTGATATATTCGCTCCAGAGCGCAGCCTCTCCGCCGACGATGCGTCCCGGTCCGGGTGCAGGAAGGTCCGTATGCATGAAGTAGCACTTTTCAAGAGTATTGGTACCGTAAAGTGGCCCATAATCGATGTCCGTGTCCGGCGAATAGTTGAGATATGCTCCATCGTCGTGTACGCTTAAAAGCATGTCGTAGCCCCTGCGGCTGTAATCGGCCGTACGAGAGGAGTCGAACCAGACTGAGAGAACAGGTTTTATTTCAGGATCCCCGTCCGCAGTTTCCTGCCAGGCTATCGGAGAGAGGCCGTATCTGCCCATGATTTCCGATATTCGCGACGAGAAGATGCCCTGGAGCTGTCTCTCGTCCTGCAGGCCGCGATCCATCATCATCCTTTGGCAGTCTGGACATTTCCTCCAGCTCGCGGTCGGACATTCGTCCCCGCCGATGTGCAACCGGCCGGAGGGAAAGAGTTCTGAGACATATGCGATTATCTTTTCCAGCAGCTCGTATGTCTTCTCCTTCGCTGGGCATAGCACGTCTTCGAATATGCCCCAGCGGGTTTCGACTTCGTATACCCTGTCCTTGCACCCGAGCTCAGGATGCGAGGCGAGGAGGGACAGCATATGACCCGGCATGTCTATCTCGGGAACAATCTCGATGTGGCGCCTTGCCGCATGGGCTATAAGCGCCTTCATCTCATCCTCGCTGTAGAATAGGCTTTCCGTAGGCGGCTGTCCGTTCACTGGACTCCTCCTCGAGCCTCCGATCCGTGCGATCTCCGGGAAGGTGGGGATGTCCAGCCTCCAGCCCTGGTCGTCTGTCAGATGAAGGTGCAGCACGTTCAGACGGAGCAGGCTCATCGCGTCTACGAGTTTCATGAGATAGTCCATCGGCAGAAAATGCCGTGCAACGTCAAGAAGAAGCCCGCGGTGCGAAAAGAACGGTTTGTCGCGCAGGGAGAAGCAGGGAATCGTGCCGTCGTATGCAATGAACATCTCCCTAAGGCATTCGAGAGCAAGGTGTGCGCCTTTGCCGCACGAGGCCAGAATCGCGATTCCGTCTTCCTTGACGTTGAGCCCATATTCCTCGTCCTTGTAGCCTATGTTCTCGAATGTAAGCACGGGAATTCCTTCAGAGCTTTCCGCAATGTCCGTCTGTTCCAAGAAGAGAAGAATCTCGTCCCGGAAAGAAAGTGCATTTGCCAGCGACAGGCCGAGCCTCTGCAGATCTGCATCTCCTTGCGTGAACGTGAAGCTGAAGTTCCGTGGAATGGGAGAAAAGAAATTGTCCATGATCATATTCTGGCATCATATCGCCCATAATGGAAGGGAAACATTTTTCTCCTGCTTTCCGATTTTCTCCCATTCTTTTTCTTCACATCGACAGAGCGCTGTTGTATCATCAAAATCATGGAAGGAAAGCTCAGACTCTATCTTGAAGACGTTTTCTCAAGAAGCCTCTCTGCGATATCGATCCGTGCCAGACACAGCATCGAGGTTCCTCTCGAGGTGGAAGGTCGGCGCAGGAAGGCCGATATATACGAGGCGTACGTCAAGGGAACGCTCTTCAATCTGGCAATAAGAAAGACGATTGTACACAAGAGCATCGGCAAAGGGGAGATCGAGGAGAACATCTACGAGCTTGACGGCTCTGCCGTTTCCCCGTTCGCTCTCGAGGAGATCATCGCGTTGCTCGGGGCTTCCGGATACGAGGTGCCGTCCTATCTTGAGGGACCGCTAGATCCAAACCTGCCGATAGAGAAGACTCTGATCCACAGGAAGGACAAGGGGGTCCGGATGTTCTTCGACAACCTCAAGACGAAGAAGATAGAATCCGTGCGTCTCGTTCTGTCCTACGATGCATCGGGGGAGGGCAGCTTCTGCCTCGACCTGCTTGTCCGTTCTCCGCGAAGGATCGATACCGGCAATCTCGAGCATCTGGATCTCGGTTTCCTGGATTACTACAAGGAAGTCTCCGAAGAGAAGAAGAAGGCCCTGATAAGATATCTGCAGCTCCTTTCGTCCTTCAACATGTATGCGGGATTGGAGAACATGGATCTGGTGGACTATTACACATTCATCGAACGCATGCAGGAGGAAAAAGGGAAAGACGACTATGTCGTCGCCGTGGAGAAGCACAGGCTGCCGTGCGCCGACAGTCCCTCCTACGGTGGCGAGGGCTACCTTTCGTTCGGCGTCACCCTGTCGCCCATGGATTTCGCCTGGTACATGAACGGTTTCCATGATACTCGGGAGCAGCGCAAGGCGTTCTTTGCCTACTACGACGAGAAGATGAAGCTTGAGAAGGCCAGGGAGGAAAGAAGCGAGAAGGAGTACTACCTTTCCCTTCTCGGACTCGGGAAGGACGCATCTTTCGACGATGTGGCAAAGGCCCACAAGTCGATGGCCTTGAAATTCCATCCCGACAGGATAGCCTCGTACGATCTGGACAAGGAGTTCATGGAATATGCCAAGAGCCGTATGCAGACCATAAACGAGGCCTACGAATGGCTCAGGGAGAATCTCTAGCTTCGAGTTCCTTCATGAATTCCCTGTCCCGACTTTCCTTGTCGTGGAAGAATCGTCCGTCATGCAGGAACTGTCCATATTCGATCGTGACGACGAGAAGGCCATGCGGCCTGTAGAGACGTGCGCTCCTCGTCCTTATGCACAGCCTATCCCCGTCTTCCGAGAGCTCTGCATCCACCACGCAGTTCCTGTCGGTCTGTTCCACCATGACGGCCCGTCCGGTTCTCAGCGTGCCTTTGTAGTCGGCCAACGAGGAACTGTGCAGTTTCGGGCACAACGGGAACGAGTATGCCTCTGAAAGTCCCTTCTGCAGGGCATTCGGCGTGAGCGATGGCCTGATTCCAAGACGGTAGCATCCTTTCCCTCCTGTATCTTTCAATCTCGATATCGTCCTTGCGATCTCTTCCTGCGTGACTTCGCAGAGCCATCTTGCGTCCTCTCTTTCCCTGGCTTCCCTTATGAGCCTGATCTTCCTTATTATGCTTTCCGCGTCATGGCCCGTCTCGAGTTCGAGACGTCTCAGGAGATTTCCTTTGAGAAGAAAGCTCTCCAGGCGTCCGATGTATCTCAGGTTGTCGGCTCTGTTGTTTCTCCTGTCCCCGTCCCTATGTTCCACCAGACATCCTGTGTCCCTGCCGGGAACGAAGGCCATCGCCACAAGTTCGTCCACCTTCTCCCCGTTGAACATGAGACTGCCGTCCGCTCCGGGCTCCCCGAAACTCCATGTCCCGTTCCTGTCTCCGTCGATCATCACGGCTCCGTCATCCCTGACGACGTAGACCGTATTTCCGTGCTCCAGTCTTTTTTCCTTCCGTCTATCCTTGCTCATGATCCACTCCTTTTCAAGGAAGTGGAAAACGAATCGATTCCGTCCGAATAATTCCTTTTTTTCCGTGCCGAACTGTCGTCCGATGAGTCTTTTTCCCTGCTACAGGACTGCGCCATGCGTCGACGTATGTCATTTTGTCCTGAAATGTGATAGATTCCGATACATGAGAAAAGTGCTTGTCGGACTGTCCGGAGGAATCGATTCCTCCGTCGCCATGTATCTTCTTCAGAAACAGGGATACGAGGTGGAAGGAATAACCATGCTGATCTGGTCGAAGGACTCGCCGTATCCGGCTCCGGTCTCTCCTAACAGCTGCTACAATCCCGACAAGAGCGAGGATCTCGCAAAAATAGACGAGATATGCACCAAGCTGGGCGTCCGTCACCATGTCGTCGACTGCTCCAGACTCTACGAAAGGAACGTGCTTGCGAATTTCAGGAGCGAGTACATGAATGCCCGCACTCCCAATCCATGCATCTGGTGCAATGCGCTGATCAAGTTCGGTGCGATGCTGGATATCGCCAGGGAGACGCTGGACTTCGATTTCTTTGCCACCGGTCACTATGCCAGGATATCGAAGTGCGGGGACAGGTTCTGTCTCATGAAGGCCGTGGACGGCAAAAAGGATCAGTCCTATTTCCTTTCCCGTCTGAGCCAGAAGCAGCTTTCCACCACGCTTTTTCCTCTCGGCGACTATACGAAGGACGAGATCCGCAGAATCGACGAGAGCCTCGGCTTCCATGCCCCGGGAGCAGTGGAGAGCCAGGACTTCTACGGAGGTGATTATTCGGATCTCCTTTCGACTCCCGACAGGAAGGGCGACATCGTGCTCGTCGACGACGGCAGGAAGATAGGGGAGCATCGCGGCTTCTGGCATTATACGATAGGGCAGCGCAAAGGATTGGGAATAGCCTGGAGCGAACCTCTTTACGTGATCTCGCTCGATCCCTTGGCAAATCGCGTGTACGTCGGCACGAAGGAGCGCACATTTTCGTCTTCCCTGATGGCGGGGAATGTGAACTACGTCGGTTCCGATGGCTTCGATTCCAGGGTATACACGGTCAAGATCCGTTCCACATCTTCCGGCACTCCCGCATTCGTAAGTTCGACGGATGAAGGCTTCAGAGCGGACTTCCTTTCTCCCGTCATGGCGCTTACTCCCGGTCAGAGCGCCGTGGTATACGACGGCGATGTCGTCATCGCGAACGGCATCATACTCTGAGCGCCGTGAGTGGGCCTGTTTTCATTTCCTTGCATCCATTGCGGAAATAAACTAAACTGTCAAGTAGTCATAAATTCTCAGGAGGAAATCAATGCGCGTTATTATCGAACCGGATTATGAGAAGCTTTCCCTCTGGGCTGCAAGATACATTGCCGCCAGGATAAGGGAGCACAACAGGACAGAGACAAGACCGTTCATCCTGGGCCTTCCGACAGGCTCTTCCCCGATCGGCACCTACAAGGAGCTGATCAAGATGAACAAGAACGGATACGTTTCCTTCAAGAACGTAGTCACCTTCAATATGGATGAATATGTCGGTCTCCCGAAGAACCATCCCCAGAGCTACTATACGTTCATGCATGAAAACTTCTTCGACCACATCGACATCCCCGAGGAGAATACGAACATACTCAACGGTAACGCTCCCGACCTCAAGGCCGAATGTGCACGCTACGAGGAGAAGATAAAGAGCTACGGAGGAATCGACCTCTTTTTGGGCGGAATCGGTGCGGATGGACACATCGCATTCAACGAGCCGTTCTCTTCTCTTTCCTCCAGGACCAGGGAGAAGAGCCTTACCTATGACACAAAGGTCATGAATTCTCGTTTCTTCGACGGAGATGTTTCCAAGGTGCCTTCCACCGCTCTCACAGTAGGTGTCCAGACAGTCACCGACAGCAAGGAAGTCATCGTTCTAGTGAACGGACACAGCAAGGCACGTGCCCTTGCAGCCACAGTGGAAGGTTCGGTAAGCCAGATGTGGACGTGTTCGGCACTCCAGATGCACAGGGCCGCAATCATCGTATGCGACGAGCCTGCGTGCGGAGAGCTCAAGGTCGATACGTACAAGTACTTCAAGGATATCGAACAGGCACATATCGATCCGATGTCGATCTGCTAGATGGATCCTGACTTGAAAAAGAAGGCGACCGGTTTTTCCCGGTCGCCGTTTCTTTTTGTCCGAACCCGTCATTTCACTTTGACAAGCTCGTAGTCCCTATGTCCGAGTCCGATCTCCTCCGCGTACTCGAGTCCCTGCTTCCAGTTCGTATCCGGATGGATGTCGTGGAAGTGGTCGTGGGTGTGTTCACCGACCTCGTCGAGTGCCGAGTTGCGGTTCGGAGCCATGCTGTTGCACATGTCGGCCGCCGCCTGGTCGAGCGCGACAGGATCGAACGAAGCGAAGAGTCCGACGTTCGGGATGATCGGCATGTCGTTCTCGTTATGGCAGTCGCAGTTGGGGGATATGTCGACTGCGATCGAGATATGGAAGCACGGCCTGCCGTCCACTACGGCCTTTGCATATTCCATCATCCTGCAGTTGAGCTCGTCGTTGCTGTTGTATGATGCCGGCTCTATCGCATCCTTTGGACAAATCGATATGCAACGTCCGCATCCGACGCACTTTTCCTGGTCGATCGAGCACTTTCCGTCCTTGTCGAAGGTAGGCGCTCCGTGTGCGCAGATCTTCTCGCATCTTCTGCAGCCGATGCAGAGGTCCTTGGAAGCTCTGGCCTTGCCCATGGCATGCATCTCCATCTTTCCGGCCCTGGAACCTGATCCCATTCCGAGGTTCTTGAGCGCTCCACCGAATCCGGTGGACTCGTGGCCCTTGAAGTGGGTCAGGGATATGACCACGTCCGCATCCATGATTGCCTTGCCGATCTTGGCTTTTCCGATGTGTTTGGCCCCTTTGACCTCTACTTCGGTCTCGTCATTGCCTTTCAGACCGTCAGCGATGATTACATGGGCTCCTGTGGCATAGGGTACGAATCCGTTCGAATATGCCGCATCAATATGATCCAAAGCGTTCTTTCTGCCTCCGACGTAGAGCGTGTTGCAGTCGGTCAGGAACGGCTTTCCGCCTAGGCTGCGGACCTTGTCGGTGACGACGCGTGCCCAGTTGGGACGTAGGAACGCGAGGTTCCCGGGCTCCCCGAAGTGGATCTTGATCGCCACGAACTTTCCGTCCATGTCGATGCTGGAGATTCCCGCTCTCTCGATCAGCTTGCCGAGCTTGTCGAGCAGGCTGTTGTTGAATCCCGTCCTGAGATCGGAATAGTAGACTTTGCTCTTTTCGTTCATTTTTTCCTTCCCTTGTCCATTGTTTTCCATCATGCTTTTCTCAATCCCATTTCCGTTGCGACCTTTATGACCAGTGCCGGGTCGTCGGTCATGACCGAATCGACACCCATGGAGAAAAGCTCTCGCATAGTATTCTCGTCGTTTATCGTCCACACCATGACGACTGCGCCGCGGCGGTGCATGTCGTCGACGAACGATGGAGTGACCACCTTGATTCCCCATTGCTCCTTAGGAATCTGGAAGATGATCTTCCTTTCGAATCTTGCTGGCAGAGTGTGGGTCTTCTGCCTTATCAGAAGCGGTATCACTTCGAGCGTGGTGATGCTTGTCAGCAGGTCCGGCGCCTTCCTGCGTACGAGCTTGAGGTTCTTCAGGTGGAACGAAGCGCAGTTCACTCTTCCCTCGGCACCGTTTTCCCTTATGACGCGTATGTATTCGTCGACGATCGCGACGTTGCTGCTTTTCAGGTCGATGTTGAATCTTTCGTTCGGGCATGCCTTGAGAGCCTCGTCAAGAGTGCAGAGCTTTATTCCCTTTCCTCTGTAGGGGTAGGTCTTTCCACCGTCCTTCGTGAAAGTGTAGCCTGCATCGAAGCGCTGAAGCTCTTCGTATGTATGGCTTTCTATCGTGCCTGTTCCATCCGTGTTTCTTTCGAGCGTCGGATCGTGCCATATGACGAGAACCCCGTCCTTGGAAAGATGCACATCCGTCTCGATGACGTCTATTCCCATCTTCACGGCCGAGAGGAATGCGGGGAGAGTGTTTTCCGGGTAGTTCGCGCTGTCGCCTCTGTGCGCGACTACGCGTGGCATCGGGTCGAGAAATCCTTCGTTGATCATTTTTCCGTTTCCTCCGTCTTTTTGTAGAGCTTGATCTGCTCCGTCTTCCTGAAGATCTTCTCGAAACGCTGGAGTTCGCTCTCGCTGAGGCCGGCACGTTCGACGATGTCCTTGAGAAGCTGCTTCGTCCACTTCACCTCTTCGTCCCACTTGTAGTATCCGATGGCTTCGAGGTGCGAGCTCATTTCGTCAACTGCCTTCGATATCCTTTCGTGTCCTACTGCCGTCATTCCGGCCTTGTACGGCCTGGATGCAAGAAATAGCTCGTAGGCGATGATCTGTACAGCCTGCGAGAGATTGAGCGATGGGAACAGGTCGCTTGTGGGAATCGTCACGATCGCGGAGCACAGCGCCACCTCGTCGTCCCTGAGTCCGTCGGCTTCGCGTCCGAATACGATCGACACTTTCCCTTCGGGCAGAGTTCCGAGTTTTTCCGCAAGCTGCGAAGGAGAGTAGGCCGAAAGCTTCCTGAACTTTCCTCTGCGCCTTGTCGCCCCGACGGTGAAGATGCTGTCGGCAAGAGCCTCCTCGAGAGTCCTTGTCTCCCTGCGGTTCTCATAGAGGTCCGCGGCATGCAGCGCCAGCGTCCTTACCCGGTTCTCGTCGTAGACCCTGTCCGTGACAAGCGTAAGGTGAGTCAGTCCCATGGTCTTCATCGCGCGGCACACGGATCCGATGTTGGCTCCGTCCTGCGTCTCTACCAGCACAATTTCGATTCTGTCAAGATAATTCGAATCCATAGAAACCAATATATATCCAAAAGTGAATTTGTTCCATATGAATATGGTCCCGGCGGAGCCTGCGAATTATTGTATTTTTAGCCACGAAATAGTACACTTTGCTCATGTATGATTTGAATCAGGGGTATCTCAGGCAATCGAGGAACGCACTTGTCTTCATGGCTGTCATTCTTCTAGGCTTTCTGATGAAGCAGGGGAAGGACGTCATTCTTCCGATAGTCATAGCTGTCTTCATCTTCGTGATGGTCAACCCGATACTCAACAAGCTCGACAAGCTCAAGGTTCCGAAGTTGCTTTCGATAATTGCAGTCCTGGCTCTTGTCGTCCTGATATTCGGAGCGCTGCTTTATACTGTGATCCTGATGGTGAACATGCTTCTTTCGAGGCTTCCGTACTACGGAGCCAGAGTGCAGATGTTCGATTCGTTCATCAGCGGCCATGTCGCACAGCTGTTCGATGCGGATGCGGAGACATTTTCCGTGCTTGCGCTGCTGAACGTCGATTGGCTTTCGGTGGCGATCACGACGCTTTCTTCGTTCTCCGGAAAGTTCATCGGAATATTCTCCGATGCAATGCTGATATTCGTCTACCTGCTTTTTCTCCTGATGGAGAGGCAGAGCTTCATGCCGAAGCTCGTGGCGATCCTTCCTCGTGACAAGGCGCAGAGATTCGCATCGCTTGCTCTCAAGATGAACCGCCAGATGTCAAAGTACATCTTCCTGAAGATTGCGATCTCGGCCGCCACGGGAGTGATGTTCTACCTCGTCGCGGTGCTTACCGGCCTTGATTTCGCTCTGGTATGGGGAGTCCTTGCGTTCATTCTCAACTTCATTCCGACCATCGGAAGCATCATAGTCACAGCAGGAACGATCCTGATGGCGATCATACAGTTCATGCCCGAATGGGGCTGGGTCATCTACATTGCGATAATGATGACGAGCATCGAGATGATCCTCGGCAACGTGATAGACCCGAAGCTCCAGGGCGTGCAGCTCAACATCTCCCCGGTGGTAATCCTTGTATCCCTTGCCCTATGGGGATACATCTGGGGACTGATCGGCATGTTCCTTGCCGTCCCGCTAACTTCGATCATCCAGATCGTATGTGCCAACATCCCGTCGCTCAAGAAAGTCGCAGTGTTCCTTTCCACCGGAAAGTTCCTCAGGAAGGACTACGAGGAGAAGAACTCCAGACGCCGCAGGAAGAACGGCGTCGTCGAAGAGACTGGATTCGATATCGAGATGCCCGTTGGCAGGAACCCTGAGAGAAAGAAGGACGGGGAGGACAAGTAAGTCTATTTTTCCTTTCCGCCTATGGCCATTCCGACCAGCATCACGATCGCCCCGGCAAGAAGCGGCGCCGTGAAGATTCCGTAGAGAAGATAGTCTATTAGGACGGCGGCAAGTATCTGTCCCGATGAAAGGAGCAGGGCGGAATGCACTGCAGAGATCCGCGGGATAATGACGTTGGTACCGACTACTACTATGCAGGCAAGCGTTCCTCCTGCGATCATGAGCAGGAAAGGGACTTCATCAAGCGCTTCAAGGCCCGCAATAGTGGTTGCCGGATGGAATATGAACGAATATAGAAGTGCCCCTGCAAGACCTGATATCACGTTGCATCTGGCGGAGTAGAATGCACCTTTGGCTTTCGCCAGCGTGCTGTTGTAGACCATCTGCATCATAGTCAGAGCACCTGCCGACATCGAGAGCAGAAGATATATCGCGTCTATGGTGCCGCCGGCAAGCATCATGAGGATTCCCGAGCAGCTTACCAGGAGAGAGACTGTCCTCCGTGCGGATATGTTCCTTCTTTCCATTCCGAAAAGGCCCGTGACGTCGAAGATGAATCCCATGAGGCTCTGTCCGAAGACTGCACCGGCCATCGCGACAGTGGCGCCGGTATTGACGACCGCGACGTAGTTGATCGAAATGATCGCGATGCCGAAGAGCCCTCCGAAGTACATGTACCAGCCGGCATGACGTCTCGGCGGATTGATCTTTTCGTTGCCCCTTGCGGCAGCCATCAGCGCGGAGAGCAGCACTATTCCGACTATCTGGTTGACCGTCGTGCTGACCTCGCTCGAGGTGAGTCTTCCGAATTCGGTGTTGAACGTGACCATCAGGGAGATCACCGCCCCGATGAGGAATGCTCCTATGTACGCTCTTCCTGTCTTTGCTTCCATGGGTTGAAGTACAGCATAGAGCGTACTTTTTTTCAAGGAAGCTTTTCGGAAGTCCTTTAATTTAATTCCCTTTCCTGCGATAATAGCCGCATGAACATAATCTGTCTTGACCTTGAGGGCGTACTTGTCCCTGAGATATGGATCAGCTTCGCGGAGAAGACGGGGCTGGAAGAGCTTAAGATAACGACGCGGGACGAACCGGACTACGACAAGCTGATGAAGTACAGGATCGGCATACTGAGAAGGGAGAATCTTTCCCTGGCGGACATCCAGGATGTGATCTCCCGGATAAGGCCATTGGACGGAGCGGTGGAATTTCTGGAGGCTCTGAGGGCGATGACCCAGGTCGTCATTCTTTCCGATACGTTCAGGGAGTTCGCATCTCCGCTCATGCGGCAGCTCGGATGGCCGACAATCCTCTGCAACAGCCTCGTGATGGACGACATGGGGATGATAGAATCCGTGAAAATGAGACAGAACGACGGAAAGAGGAAGGCCATAGAGGGCTTCAGGAGCATGGGCCTCAGAACTTTCGCCGCAGGCGACAGCTACAACGACATTTCCATGATCCGCACGGCCGATGCCGGATGCCTATTCCGTGCCCCCGAGAACATTCTCAAGGAGCAGCCGGATCTGAGGCTCGCCAGGGACTATGACGAATTCCTCGCCGTGATAAGGGAGTTCGTGGAAAGTGACATCTAGGACAAGAATAAAGGTAAGCATATCCCTTCTCGTCGTATTCATGACGGTAGGTTTCATCCTGCTTCTCGCGGTCTATACCGGGCCGCGATGGATAGCCTTGGTCGTCTTTCTCGTCTATGTGTTCATACTCCGTTTCCTGTTCTTTTCGGTCGGACGGCTTTTGAAAGCGATGAAAGAGGTTGAACAGGAAAAAACAGAGGAATGAGGCTTGGAATTGCGTTTTTTTCAAAATAAACCTTGACCTTGACCTATATGCATTGTATTTTACATGCATAACATCAAACGAAAAGGGGGGTAAATAAATGGACGCATTTACCCAGGAGATGCAGGAGTCTCTGCTCAAGGAAAGGAATGAGCTTCTTGCAAAGCTGAACTCGGAGGAGGACAACTTCCGAACGGAAGCCTTGGCCGCTTCGGGAAAGGATTCGAGCGATCTCGCTTCCGACGAGGGCGCCTTCAAGAAGATGGAGGCTCTCAACGCGATGGACGCCAAGAGGCTGAAGGCGATCGAAGGTGCTTTGAAGAGAATAAGCGAAGGCAAATACGGCTATTGCCTTCAGTGTGGCAAGAAGATTCCCGAAGGAAGACTCAGAGCGATTCCGTCAGCGGTTCTTTGCATAGAATGCAAGACAAAGAATGAAAGACTTGAAAGATAGTCCCGATAGTTGCGCCATCCTTTTTCAGGGGTGGCGTTTTTTTGTTCCGGTCAGGCCTTCTGCGCCTTTTCCTCTATCAGTCTGTTCGTGACGATCTCCTCCGAGATCGAGCAGTCGCCTCCGAAAGCGGCAGAGTATAGGCTTATCCTGTGCTCGGCAGCGATCGCATTCCATATTGTCCTGTGGATCGTTCCCAGGTCAGTTTCGCACCTGATTTTGAGAGGTTCTCCCGTGAACGGAACTCCGGGTGCCGAATAGGATGAGATGAAGAACGCTCTTCCATCGATTATCCGTTCGTAGTTGTAGAAGAAACGCTCGTCCACTCCGTCCTCGTCCTTCTTGAGGACGCTCATCTTGAGGTCTCCGTTCCTCAGGTCCAATATTCCGGCTATCTTTGAGTTCCCCGGTCTGTCGTCGTCCGCCTTGTGCAGGAACATGGCCGAAGTGAACGTGTCCCAGTTCTCCAGGCTTTCCTTTATCGTGTCGCTCTGGTTTCCGTTGGAGAGTATCGCCTTTCCTTCGAATATCCTGAGCGGGTTGTAGATCAGTATCTTGCTGTTTCCCTTGATTTTTTCGTCGTAGAATTCAAGTCTTATTCCATCTTCGGTCTTTCTTATGACTCTGTTGAGACTCTCTTTTCTCTTTCCCGTGAGGACGAAGGAAAGAAACGGACGTGAATCGGCCAGGCGTCCCATCAGGATCGCCCGTCCGGGATATGTGTTCCGGGCAAGGTAGGACAGAAGCTTTTCCATAGAATCTCCTTTCCTGAATTCTACCATGGAAAAGTGTTCAGATGTAAAGGTTATTTCTCTCCCTGCCTATCGTCGTACCTGTACCGTGTCCCGGAAGGACCAGAGTGTCCTCCGGAAGGGCCAGCAACGTCCTGAGCGATCTTGCGATGTCGCGTGCGCTGGAGCGGGGGAAATCGGTCCTGCCGTAGCTCGATGCAAAGAGCGTGTCTCCGGAGAAAAGGAGATTCTCCGCTACGTTGTGCAACGATACGGACCCCGGAGTATGTCCCGGGGTGGAAATGACCTTGAAACCGAACGCCTCGTCTTCATAGAACTTGTACTCCTCGGGTAGGCTGGACATGTTCTGTAAAAGCATTTTTTCGAAAGAGGGGAAGCACGTTCTGAAAAGTTCCATGTTCCCGGCTCCTTTGTCTTCAAGGAGATAATAGTCGTTTTTTGATACGAATACCGGAGTTCCGGGGTAGGCTTCCAGCAGCGTGGGCAGTCCCATCACATGGTCGAAGTGTCCATGTGTCAGGAGTATGGCTTCGGGTTCCAGCTTTTCCTTCCTGAGGAAAGCCACGACCGCATCGTTGCCGTCAGGGGCGTCCACTACGAGTGCCTTTGCGCTGGCATATCCGTATGCTACGAACGAATTCGTGTTGCATATTCCGCTGGTGAACGGCTGGATTCTCATGTCTCTCCTCCTTTTTGAAAAAAGGGACCTTGCAAGCGCAGGTCCCCTTTGACGAACGGTATGCGATCAGCGGTTCGAGTAGTTGAGCATTGCGGTGCGTCCGTTGATGTCCTTGCCGTTCAGCTTCTCGATCGCCTTTTCGCAGTTCTCCTCGCTCATGGTGATGAACGAGTATTTGTCATGTACACGGAGGCTGTATATGTCCTCCCTCGTGATCCCAAGTTCGCTCTGGAGCAGCTGTGAGAGATTCTTCGCATAGAGCCTCTTCATCTTTCCGACGTTGAGGTACAGCGTCTTGGCTCCTTCGGGAATGACCCTCTCTTCCTTCTCGGCCTTTGCCGCAAGATCGTCCTGAGCGCTCTGGCGGGATGTGGTATCGTCATTCGTCTCCACCTCCGCTCTTGCGTCCTCGGCGGCGTCTGCTGCCTTCATCTGGACGGCATGTTCCTTCTGTGGGAACGTGGTCCTGTTCTGGTCCTTCCTCTTTTCAGCTACTGCCTGGCTTTCCCTTCTTTCCCTTCTGTCCTTTCTCGGGCCCTGCGTCCTGCAGTTCATGAGCTCCCTGAGAACGAATGCGGAAAATGCGCCTCTCATGAAGAGCGGAACGTTCTTTCTGATGATCTTCTTGATCTCCTCGAGCTCTGCGGGGTTGGTGTTGGAATCGGTCTTGATCTTCTCCAGGATCGCCTTTATCCTCTCGCTGAGCATCTCAGGCGAAAGCTGAGACTTGTCATCCTTGTCCATAGTTTAATTCAAACTCCTTGAATAGATGAAACGGGACATATCTTAACTGGGTATGGTATAGAGGTCCTCAATGTCGCACTTATGAAATAGTCGTACAACACTGGAAAAGGATATATTTCTATTCCCTCTTTGTCAACAAATCAGGCCCTCAAGACATCTCTCTTTTTCCTTATCTATGGCAAGGAAAGGGATGTTGTGCTATCATTTTATCTTGCAATGGAACTTTTCGCCCCTGAATTCAAAAGCATCAACGACAAGAGAGAAGACCTGAGAAACGACAGGTCGGCGTTGCTTTACGATCTCGCGATAGCCGTTCTTGCGAGGAACGACGAGACGAGGGACGAGGAGGACGAGTTCGGTAGGCTTTCCGACCGCCTGAATTCTCTTGATGGAATGAGAGAGTACAGGGCGGAGGCCGTGGGAAGCCTTTCGGCCAGGCACGATCTTGTGGAAAAGAAGAACCGCATTGAAAAGAAGCTGGCCGAGATCGACGGCAGTCTGGAAGAGAAGAAGCTCAGTCTCGGGGCGGTGCTGTTCGAGCAGCGTTCCATGGGAGTGCTTGACAGATCCGTCGATTTCATGGACGAGGATGCACGAGTCTACAGGAAACTGACCGAATCCGGGGACAAGTCCTTTCTGAAAAAGCTTTCCTACAGGAAGAATCTCAAGGACTTCGACAAATTGCGGCGCGAGAGGTACGTGGGATATTCCGACAGACTTTTCGAGGAGGGCAAGGAAGGCCTTGTCACCGGAGAGAAGGCGGTAAAGCTGATATCGGACATACGGAATCTCGAAAGCGAGCGGATGAAGTTGAGAAACTTACTCGAAGACTTCAAGAAGCGCATTGCCGCATTCGACGAGAAAGACGGCCTCAGCGGCGAAGATGTAAAAAAGCTGGACGAGTCCATAAAGGAAAGCGAGTCCGCATTCTATTGCGATGCTGTCGCGTATGCCGAACGGCTTTACTCGAAGGCCGAGACCTGGATCGACGAGAACACGGGCGAGGATGTGCTTTCGATTCTTGAAAGGCTCATCCTGTTGGATCGGGAGCTCGATGATCTCAAGCGTGACGAGGAGAAGCTTTATCTTGCCGCAAAGGAAAGGGACATACGCAGCCTGATCGACGACAACTTCAGGAGAATCTACGCACTTGAGGACGAGAAAAAGAGAATCGATGAAAAGATCGATTCCATTTATGCTGAAATAAGGGCTCTCAAGGACGAACTCGGGAAGCTTTCACCGTCGAACGACGAAGATTCCGGCGAAGAAGGAAGGGGAGGAGACTGGGATTTATGATCGACTACAATCTGCATACGCACAGTAGATACTGCGGACATGGGGAGGGAAATCCTTCGGATTACGCGGAGTCGGCGCTCCGCTCCGGACTTAAGGTGCTCGGCTTCACCGAACATCTGCCGTTTCCCGACGACAGGCTTTCCGCTTCCCGTATGGCCTATGCGATGAAGGATAGGTTCACATCGGATGTCGCCAAGGTGCGGGAGGAATACTCGAAGAAGGGACTCGAGGTACTTCTTGGCTGGGAGTGCGACTACTTCGATGACATGGAACACTATTACGAGGAACTCAGGCAGGAGACCGACTACCTGATTTTCGGTACCCATTACACGCTTATCGATGGATCCTACAGGTCGATATTCACCCGTCCTCTTGCAAAGAGCGATCTTGCGCTTTATGCCGACTCCACGATAAAGGGCATGAGGTCGGGTTTTTTCACATACCTTGCGCATCCTGACGTGTTCTTCATCGGATATGAAAAGTTCGACGATGAGGCCAAAGCCGTATCGAAAGCGATAATCGATGCGGCAAAGGACCTCGGCATGATCCTTGAAGCGAACGGAAACGGACTGATCAGACCTTCGAAGTACGATCGGCCGTCCTACCCGATGCGCGAATTCTGGGACATGGCTGTCGACAAAGGCATCAGAACGGTGCCGGCAACCGATGCTCACAAGCCTGAGAATACTTCAAGATCGCTGCCGATGCTCGAGGGTTTCTTCTCGTCATATCCGGGATTCAGGTTTCTCAAGGTCGACGAGGTACTCGGCAGGCGCTGACTTCAGAACGGCACCTCGGAGGTGAACGTCATCGTCTCTCCGGTCGATGGGTGGGGAAAGCTCAGCAGTGCCGCGTGCAGCAACAGCCTTTCGCCATCCTTTCTGCTGCCGTAGAGTCTGTCGCCTTTTATCGGATGTCCGAGGCCGTATGCCGAGTGTACCCTTATCTGATGCGTCCTTCCTGTCTCGGGAAAGAAACGTACTCTTGTGCATAGAACCCCGTCTATTGTCGTGAATCCGAGCACCTTGTATCCGGTGACGGATCTTTTGCCGTTTTTTATGTCCACTACCTGGTAAGGCCTGTTGCTGGGGTCGCTCCTTATCGGAAGGTCGATCGTTCCTGCCATCGTTTCCAGCCGTCCTTCCAGCAAGGCTTCGTACTCCTTCCTGACGAGCCTGTCCTCGAAGGCCATCGATAGGCTTCTGTGGGACTGCCTGTTGCGTGCAAGGACCAGAAGTCCGGATGTATCCATGTCCAGGCGATGCACGAAGCACTGCTCGGGAGAGGATGGAAAAAGGCGGTGGAAACGTGCCGATACGCAGTCGGCCTTGTCCTCGCCGCGCCCGGGGACGGAGAGCAGTCCTGCCGGCTTGTCGACTATCGCAAAATCGTCGCATACGTAGACGAAGGACAGTTTCAGCATTCTTTCGATCAGCTTCTCGCAGCGGCTCCGGCATGGAGGGTATATCTCTCCGCTTTTTCTTTCCGCTGTGTCTTTCCCATAGTAGAACTCTATAAAGCCTTCGACCTGCCAGCCTTTTCTGAACGCCTGGTTGAGGACTTTTATCCCGGCGCAGTCGCCAGTTCCCGTAGGCAGATCCTTTCCTATCTCGTCAAGGCCGAAACGGTGCGAATCTATGTCGGCGAACGAATAGAGTTCGTTGAGTCTGGCAAGAGCCTCGTGCGTCGTCTTCCGCCTTTCTTCCGAGAGGTCTTCTCCCTCTAGAATCCGCTTTCCGAGATCCTTTATCGTTTTGTCGTAGCTTTCCGCGATTCTCGTGAATTCGTTTGCGCTGTAGCATGGCGGAACATAGCCGGGAATCGTACAGCGTCCCTTTGCGAGACCGGAGAATCCCCTGAGAATCTTTTTCTCTCCTGTGGAAGCACGAGCGACGAGAAGGGCGAACATCATCCCCTTTTTGCCGTCGGTCAGATCGGAAATGGGATACTCATCCGAAGGAGGGAAGCTGTAGCTCCCGCTTTCCTCGATTTCTCGTATGAACTCGTCCTTCTCTGCGACGATCTCTTCTGTGACAAGTGTGAACGGCATATGGAAGATTATTGCCTAAGAAAAGGAAAAGGGCAAGGAGAGCATGGAAAAAAGAAACGCCGCCAGTTTTGCTGACGGCGTCCATACCGGACATCGGACTTGAACCGATACGGGATCGCTCCCGGCAGATTTTGAGTCTACTGTGTCTACCATTCCACCAGTCCGGCGAGCTCCGATTTTCAACTATACCAAAATTCCATGACTCGGACAAGATTGTTTATTGCATGCCCCTCCCTTTTTGGCTATTCTTTCTTGTATGAAAAAGAAACTGTTCATCCTTGCGATGCTCGCCATATCCGTTTTTTCATGCCTCTACGCTGCAGACGAGACAGAGCTGTCTGCATCTGCCGACGACGGTGCATTCGATTATTTCCTCTCGTCGGATGTTCCTATCTGCTACGGCGAGGAGCGCTTCAGAGAGCGCATCCTCGAGAGAACCAAGGGAGAGAGAGACCCGATAGGACTGGTGCTCACAGGGGGATCGGCGAGGGCACTGGCCCATGTCGGGGTCCTCGAATACCTCGAGGAGCAGGGGATAGAACCGGATTTCATAGTTGCGAATTCCATGGGATCCATAATCGGACTGCTCTATGCCGCAGGGCTCGAGCCCAGACAGATCTCGGAGGTCGTGAACGTCGGAGACATCTCGAACTACTTCTCGTTCACGCTTCCAATCAAGGGCGGACTTCTCGATCCATCGTCATTCAAGACGCTCGTGCAGTCGGTCATGGGCTACGATCTCAGGATCGAAGACCTTCCGATCCCTGTGATGGTGATATGCGACGACCTCGTGACCAAGAGGGAAATCAGGATCTGCGAGGGAAACTTCGCAGACGTGCTTATCGCTTCGTTCGCCATTCCCGTGTACTTTCCGCCGCAGTTCTACAACGGACATCTTCTGATGGACGGAGGAATCAAATCGCTGGCACCCATAGATGCGGCGTATGACTATACAGATACTGTAGTCATCTCGACCACATTTTACGACCTCGACTCGATCAATCTGATCAATCCTATAACCATCCTGAACGGGGCCTTCGACATCGGCAAGCGCCAGAAGGCCGCATCCGACATGAAGAAATACGATGGGTACATCTGGATAAGATGCAACGTCGAGCAGTTTTCGTTCATGGATTTCAAAAGTGCGGATACAATGGCCGCGCTGGGCTACGAGGCGGCAGAGGCCGAGGCTGATGCCCTCTCCACGCTGTACAGGAGCGGGACGTCAAGCCTTTCCGAACAGAGGAAGATCTATGACGTGGCCATCGAGAAGGCAAAGAACAATCTCTACTACTTCGACAGGATCGAATCCACTCAGGTTTCCAATCTGCTTGACATCTGTCTGACAAGCAACCAGAGCACGGACTATCCGTATTATCTCAAAGATTCGATCAGCCTCGGATTCGAATATTTGCTGCGTTATCGCATGGTCGAGCTGAGCATACAGGCAGGAGGTGCATTCGATACGGCCAATTCAAAGGAATTCCGCCTGTATCCGGAATTGTCCGTCGGTATGGATCTCTATCCGTTCGCCTGGATGAGAATGAGCCTCTACGGATCCGTGGATTGGAACAGCAGAAGCTGGATTCCGAGCTACTACCTCAGACAGGGACTCGATTTCAAGGCATGGCATTACAAAGACATATTCGACATGGGGGTCAGCCAGACGCTGGAATATTATGGTTCCAGCGACGCGAACGAGGGTAGCCGCTATCTTTTTTCAGTACTTCTGAACAATTCCTATGTCCCGTCCTGGGGAAACGTAGACCTCGATCTTGGCTATCTTGTGACAGGGCAGGATCTTCCCGGAATCAGAAACTACCTCCAGTTCGATTTCAAGGTAAGATACAAAGCTCCTTTCGGTATCTTTGCCGACTGCGGCCTGATGATGCGAGGTGCTGTGGATGGCCTCGACGGAGTGCCCCTTTTCATAAGTGACGGATACGTTACAGCCATCAACAGAAACAATGTCGGTTACTACGATCCGGTCGCATACCCTGAACGCCTTATGAGTATAATCCGCTTGTCATCCGGATGGCTTTCCCCTGAATTCACGCTTGCCGAGTTCCTGATGTTCGACAAGGTAGAACTTTCGGCATATTTCGACATGCTTCTTTTCGGGACCGATTTCAACTTCTCGACTGGAGTGGAAATCCAGGCAGCCGCCAGCATCATAGGTCTCGTGGAGATTCCTCTGAGAATAAGGGTAGGCTACGACAGCATGACCGGAGGGCCCGTAGTATCCACTATATTTGCTACGCGGTTCTGATCGGAAAGCTCATGACAATGAAGTGCCCGTTTCCGGGCACTCTTTTTTCGCTGGCTGCATCAGTCGTTTCTATGCCGGGCAAGCCATTTCTCGTCGTCTTCGTTGAGATCCGTATTGATTTCTCTTTCGTCCTTTCCCTTGATGTTTTCACGGAGGATTTCTGTAAGGTTGTTTTCCTTGCTGAACGAAGGCTCTGCCGGATATCCCGGAAGTTTGTTCTCTTCGCAGCGTGGACGGGCCATCCTGTCGATTCTTATCTTCCGGCCGTTTATGATGTCATCGAGGTTCCTCATGATAGAATCGACGTAAAGCAGTCTCGTATCCGGGTTCTCGAGTCCCGTCCTCAGTTCCGTTATGTCGTCTTGCTGGTATAGGACCGTATTGGAGAACACCGTCTTTTCGGCGCTTCTGAGAAGGTCGATGGCATCGCCTACGTTACCGTAGTGCAGCTTGACGACTGCCATGTGTATGTATGGGTCCGCAAAAGTCGGTGCGGCCTGGGCGAACAGCGAGGTCAGGATCTCGCCTGCTCTCCTGTAGTCGTTCTTGAGCATGCTTGCGACGGCTTCCAGATCGTATATGGGAAGACTTACGTTGCCTGACGACACGGCTTCCTTGAGAATCTTCTCGAATGCCTTCGTGTCGCCTTTGTCTATGTAGTATGTCGCCAGATTCGTATAGAGATTGCGGTTGACATAGCCTTCGGCACGGGACTCCTCGCAGAGCGAGATCGCCTTTCCGATGTCCTTTCTTATCCAGTAGTACATGGAAAGCGAGATTTTCGCCTGGCATCTTATGTCCCTCTTGGGGTTCGACGAAAGAGGCTCGAGGTATTTTTTTCCTGTCTCCGGATTTCCGTGCTGGAGTATCAGCGTAGCTGCCACGAGTTCGAAATTGTCCGGGATTCCGGCTTTCAGCGCTTCTTCGTAGAGTTCTATGGCTTTCGGAATTTTCTCCATGTCCCGCTCGTTGACGAGCTTGTTTGCCTTCGCATAAAGTCTTGATCCTCTACTGTTGACCGTTACGAGGATCAGTGCCACAGCGAATACGAATATCTTCACCCATGCCGGAGCGTCTGTGAAAAGGGCAACGATGAATGCGATGCCTACTGCGGTAACGGCGATCGCCTGCTTGTATCTTTTCATTTTCTCCCCCTTCTATTGTCCAAGATTCAAAAATATGTATAACATTAAATCATGGAAAATACCACAGAGAAACGAATATTGCTGCACGTGTGCTGCGGCCCCTGTTCCACGGCTTCGATAGAACGTCTGCTCTCTGAAGGATATGTTCCTGTGCTTTTCTTCTCCGACAGCAACATCTATCCTGGAAGCGAGTTCGAGAAGAGATATGAGAACGCTCTTGCAGTCGCAAGGCATTACGGCCTCGAGATCATAAAGGACCCTCAGAATCATGAAGCTTGGCGCGAGGCTGTGAAAGGGCATGAGAGCGACAGGGAGCATGGGGCGAGATGCTCGATATGCTTCCGCTACAATCTGGCCCGTACGGCAGAGGTAGCTTCCGGGCTCGGAATAGAGCTTTTCACGACGACGCTTACCGTATCCAGATTCAAGAAGAGTGCGACGATCTTTTCGGTCGCAAAAGATTTTCCCGGGTTCCTTGAGATCGACTTCAAGAAAAAGGACGGATTCAACCGTTCCATCACTCTTTCAAAGGAACTTGGACTGTATAGGCAGGATTACTGCGGATGCGAATTCTCGCTCAGAGATCGCATGATGGAGAAGGCAGATGAGAAAGCTCGTTAGGGTACTTACGTCACGGCTATTCCTTTCGGCTCTTCTTTTCGCGGCTGAGTTTTCCGTGATGATCTACCTCGTATTCTGGGCAGCCTATTCGAAGGGTTATTACATATACTTCACGCTTCTTTCCGCTGTTGTCGTGCTCCTCGTGATGACTCGAAACGAGAAGCCTGCGTACAAGATGGTCTGGATGCTTCTTGCATCTCTTTTCCCGTCATTCGGCGGAGTTCTGTATCTGCTTTACGGCAACAAGAAGATAGGTCGGCTGTCCGAGAAGAAAATCAAGGTATACCGTATCGATAGCCATGTGAAGGATGTGATAGGCGAGATCGAGGACGATGCCATCGAACTGATAAGGGACGATGATTCGAAGAAGCTTTCACGCTATATATACAATTCAACAGGAGCCCCTGCCTTCGGGTCGACCGGATCGGTGTATTTCGCTGATGGAAACGACTTTTTTCTGGACCTTCTCGACGAACTGGAGAAGGCAGAGCACTTCATTTTCATCGAGTACTTCATAATAGGGGAAGGCGAGTATTGGAACCGGATTCTCGAAATCCTGCGAAGAAAGGCCGCAGCAGGAGTCGATGTACGCGTCATGTATGACGACATGGGCTCGATCAACAGTATCCCGATCTACTACTACAGGACACTCAGGTCGTATGGCATCAAGGCATTCTGCTTCAATCCGGTGAGACTGCATCTCAACCCGCGTCTGAACTTCCGCGACCACAGGAAGATCTTCTCGATAGACGGAAATGTCTGCTACACCGGAGGACTGAATCTCGCTGACGAGTATTTCAACAGCGAGATAAGGTTCGGCTATTGGAAGGACAATGCGATAAAACTTACAGGCTCGGCGGTGTTCACGCTTACGGCCATGTTCCTCGAGCTATGGGATGCCGTATCCGGGCAGAAGGACGACCCGTTCGAATATCTTCCGTCCATAGAGGTCGAGGATGACGGCCTTGTGCAACCGTTCGGATTCAATCCATTCGTGAACGATGCAGTGGGAGAGAACGCATATCTTACTATGATAGGCAGCGCGAAGCGATATGTCTGGATTACCACGCCTTACCTGATACCGGACGATGGAATGCTGGAGGCGTTGCGTCTGGCTGCGATCAGCGGTGTGGATGTGAGGATAATAACGCCCCACATTCCCGACAAGAAGCAGGTCCACGAGGTCTCGCGTTCGAACTACGACGTCCTCATATCCAGCGGCGTGAAAATCTATGAATTCACACCTGGCTTCGTGCATTCGAAGATGTTCCTCTCCGACGACGACAAGGCTATAGTGGGAACCACGAATCTTGATTTCAGATCATTTTTCCTCCACTTCGAGCTTTCGGTCGCGTTTTTTCAGGCGGGAATATGCGAGGAAGTCAAAAAGGATTTCCTTCACCTTTTCGAGCTTTCCTGCGTGATGAACGAGCAGAAGAAGGTACGCATAGGATTCATAAGACGTGCCTTCCGTTATTTCTACAAGCTCTTTTCTCCTGCGCTGTAAGAAAGACGGCCCGTATCCTGAACCAATCCCACAAAGTTGGAGGAATTAAGATCCACTCTGTTGTGGTCGTATATCCTGACCCCGTTCCCGTGAAAGGCCGACTGGCCATACTTCTCGTACTCGGATACCCGTCTGTAAAGGGTGTTGTAGTGGATGGCGAGAAGTTCCTGCACTTCCTTGACATCCATATCATCTTCGACTATCAGCCTTGCTGCTGCAAGTTTGCAATCCATGTCGAATACTCTTCTGGACACTGTCCTCTTCGTTTTATTCTTTTAACTTTGTGTCCAGTAATTCATACCATGACCAAAAAAAATCCCAAATGTCGTTTCCGACATTTGGGGGTTGATTCATCCGGACTGTCCGCTTTTCATGCATCAGTCGTTCATGACGTTCATGAGTATCTGGAAGTTCTCGATGAGTTTGCGAGTCTCCTTGTCCTCGTGCTCCTTGAGCGCCTTACCGAGCCTCTTGCAGTATGATCCGAGTATGTCCTCGAATTCCGCATCTTCATCGTCATTGTAGTCGAAGAACAGCAAAGCATTGTCGTAGTCTTCCTCGCTTATGCCATCTCCAAGCTCGCTGTCGAAGCTGAAGTAGGGCGAAAGCAGTTCCTTGTATTCTTCCGCTTTCTTCATCTTCTCGATGTCGTCGTCCAGCCTTGCATTCGCATATAGTTCGTCGATCGCATCCTCGACATCGCAGTCGTCTGCGTCGGTATCCAATCCGAGTTCCTCAAGTGCCTTGAGCGCATCATCGTCCATCTCTCCCTCCGGATCGAAGTCATACCAGGCTCCGAGCAAGGCAAGGAAATCGTACGCCTTGTCCTTTCCCTTGTCGTCTTCCTCCGAGACTTTGTCGTAGTATGCGTTCACGATTGTATCCTCGTCGAGATCCGCCGGATCCTCCTCGTCGAGCCCGAAGAACTTCAGAGCTTCGATCACGGCTGTCGGGAGTATCGGATAGGCGTTGAAGAATCCTGATAGACTGTAGTATTCCGATGCGAGTCTTTGAAGCTCGGGGTAGCTCTTTTTGGCTGTGAACTCCTTGTCGAAGGCTTCGTCAAGATCCTTTGCCGTGGCGCTCTTTTTGAGACCGAAGAGAGCGAACGAATCCTTGAGGTCGTCGCGCCTCTCCTTGTCGTCCCTTATTTCGTAGCACAAATCGATGTAGTCGAGGGCGTCTATCAGTTCCTCCCTTGCCTCTGCAGAAAGCTTCTCGTCTCTTTTCAGGTAGTCCTCGAGAGCCCTGAATCTCTTTTTGACTTCGTCCTCGTCGGCGTCCTCTTCGAGGCCGATCTCGGCCAGTGCCTCGCGCATCAGTTCCTCGTCGCTGTCATCCGCAAAGTCGAAGTAGCTGTTGCTCCATTTCCGCCCTGCGCTGCGTTCCGCTATTCTCATGACGTTTTTCAGCAGTTCGAAGTCCTCGTTGATCGCATCCTTCTCTTCATCGCCCTCTGCCTTGTCGAGCGCATCCAGGTAAGCTTCTCCGAGCACGATGGGATCGAGGTTTTCCGCGTCGAGGCCGAATCTGTCGAGCGCGTCCTGCATGCCTTCGAGAGGAGACGGAGCTCTTTCGAGCTGCAAGTGGTCCGCAAGGATGTCGTATGCGTTCTCTATTTCCTCGATGTCGTTCTCGTCTTCGGCCTCGTTGAGTGCGTAGAGGTAATTTTCCATCAGCTCGTCGTAGTCTATCTCGTCTTCCTTCTCAGGTTCGATTCCGAGTGTGTCGTAGGCATCCAGGATATCTTCTTCGTCATACTCGGGAAGTTCGTCCCCGTCATCCTCGTCGAAATAGGAGATAAGCTTGTCGAATGCAGCCGATACCTCTTCGTTCTTCCTCTTTTCCTCGTCCGAAGGATCGGCTTTTTTCACATATTCGTCCATGAACGACGAATAGGCGTCGTACACGTCCTGCACACCGGCTCCTTCTTTGAGACCGAGAGTGTCCAGAGCGTCGAGGATATCCTCTTCGTCGAATTCGCCGTCATCGTCCTGGCTGAAGTATTCAGAAAGGATGCTGAAGGCTTCCTCTATCTCGTACCTTCTTTTTTCTAGCTTGTTCCTTTCCTCGTCGTCGATATCCTCCAGCTGTTCCGCGTCCTCGCTGTAGTCATCCATGAGGGATGCATAGGCTTCCTCGACGATGTCCATGTCGGAACCTATTTCGACTCCGAGCGTATCATATGCCCAGGCAATCGTATCGTCTGAGAATACAGGCTTGTCGTCTTCGGCCATCATGCACGGAATGAACTCATCCATTTCCGAGATGTCGATGAACAGGGCGTATCCGTCCTTGTATTTCTCCAGCGACAGCATCGTTTCCGTGGAGAATCCCTTCCAGTAGTAATAACTGTTGAAGAAGCCGTCCTCTTCGACCAGTTTGCCTTCGTCCTCGTAGAACTTCGCTATCTCGTTCCTCTTTTCCTCGAGCAACCTCTTTCCTTCCTCCTCGCTGCCGACGCCTCTTACAAAGAAGAGTCGCAGAGCATCGTCGTATTCGACCACGGCGTTCTCGAATCCGAACGGAGCCTTTTCGGAGATGAACGGCAGCTCATCGGTTCCCAGACTTTCCATTACCGCATCCTTGCTGTCGTAGTACGATAGGTCCGGCGAAACGTAATCGGCGAGAAGCTCGAAGTTCCCGTCGTCGATGGCGAAGAAGTTGGAGTTCCTGTCGGGATTGATTCCTATGTACATGACGACGACAATCTTTCCATCGTCGTTGAAGATTGATAGATCCAGAAACAGATCAGGTGTAAGCCAGGACGCGGTAAGTGCAACTTTGTCCTCTCTCAGAAGCTCCGGATAGTCCTCTTCGTCCGCATCCTCAGCATCTTCGTCCTCTCCGTCCACATCGACTTCCGGATATACATCCGTCTTGTCCGACACCGCTTCCATAAGCTCGTAGAAGCATTCGAGAGCATCCTCCTCGTCATCTTCTTCGAACAGGATCGAGCCCTCGAGGGCAACCAGCTTTCCGTCCTCAAAAAACAGCTCCGTTTCGTCGAAGTCGTCTTTCCCGTTGTATTCGTCAAGGTCGACACTTGCCGTAACTGTTCCGTCATCCGTGGTGAACTTGAAGGCCTTCTGGTTCCTGTATTCCCCTTCGTCGGTTCCAAACAGAAGAGTTCCGAAGTAATCGTCCTTCACTTCAAGCAGGTAATCGTCCATTCTGTAGTCCAGATTGAACTCGAAATCGGCATCGATGTCTTTAAAATCCGCCATTGTCTTTTCTCCTTGATTATTTTTTCCCGTATAGTATTCGAGGAAATCGTCGTTTCAGTCGACATGAAGAAAGAGCTATATCTTTCCTTCAGCATCCTTTTCCGCATTGAACCTTCCGTCCTGTCCTTTTCCTCCATCTTGCCAGGCGCGGTCGGCCTATGGACGCGAGCAATCTCTGATCCGTCCATCCGGACTCCTTAGAGACCATTGTACACGTTCCTCTGCGGAAAAGACAGCATGAAAGGACAACTTTGAAAAAAGAGCTTCCTATGTTACTATGTAGCGTATGAATGAAAAAAACTCCAAGGAAAGAATCATCAACACGGAGGAGGGCAGGAAGGCCTTCGACGATTTGGTGGACATATTCACTCGCATAGACGATAGGAACGAGATGCTCAGCCTCTTCGACGACTTGTTCACGGACGCAGAGATCAACGACTTCATACTGCGCTTCCTTCTGATGGACGATCTTTACAAGGGAAAGAGCCAGAGAGATATCGCAAGCAACAGGCACATCAGCCTTTGCAAGATAACGCGTGGATCCAGGATGCTCAAGAAAAAGGAAGGCTTCATGAGAAAGCTGCTTTCATCCAAGTACGACGATCATCTGCACCTTTGACGATGGTTGAGGGCATAAATTCCCTGCGTAGAAGAATCTGAAATAATCGACCGTAAGATACGGATATCGTGCTTGTCGAGATTTGCGAGGTAGGAAAAGATTTCCTTCAGTATTGTTTTTTCTGCTGTTACCAGAACAATCCAATCTTGTAATATAGACAAATAGGGTGCCGCGTTTTTTTGTGACACCCCGAGAGTTTCATTCGTTAGTTACTTAAAAATATGGACATGTTTTCCTATTACACGTTCCGGAACAATCGATTCGAATGAAGCAACTATTTCGTTGTTATCTGTGAAATCAATTATTGAATATATGCCTGGAGCATTTACTTTCATAGGGTATGCTTCCGTCAGCGACGGGACAGATATACAGTCGATTCCATTCTCTTCTGTCTGGTACAGCCAATGGACATGTCCGTTCAGACAAGCGATGACTTTTCCACTTTTTTTTATGATATCGAATACTTTTTCGCTGTTCTTCACTTTGTATTGGCCCGGCAATTTCACGAAGAATGGATTTCCTTCCTGATATTGGTCGTAGACGGGATGGTGAGAGGCGACAACAACTGGGGAATCCGCTTTCTCCAATTCGCTTTTGAGCCATTCGATCTGCCGATCTGATACACATCCTCCGCAGTCGTCCCATACAGGGTCGGCCGTATCCAGAATCAAAAACGTCAAATTCCCTTTTTTTAGTGAATAGTAAGAGTTCATCAATCCGAGAATGGATAGATTATCTTTTTTCTCCATATAATGTATGTCATGGTTTCCAATGACATGTATTGTAGGAATTCCAGAGCTTGAAAAAACAGATGCAACATCTTCAAGATTGGCAATGTCGGCTGTCCTGTTCTTGTTGTTGACTCTGTCACCAAGATCCAGTATCAGATTTACATTTTTCTTTTTGCATATTTCCAGAAATCTGTCGAGAAGCTTTCTTGCTTCTTCACCTGGTCTGCATTCTATCAATTCCCCTTTGTGAATATCGGAAATCAAGGCTATTCTGTACATGTCATTCTCCTTTTCGCTTTTCAATAAAGTGCGGTTGAAACCATATGAAGGCTCCGTCTTCCCTGTAGGCTTCTATTCTGAAATACTTCTGGACTTGCCGCGGTAAAGGTATTTCCGCTTTTGATGAACAAAAAGCACGCAATGTTATTTCTCCGTCGACAATCAGCCTGGTTTCGATCTTGTTTCCCACATCGTTATCGAATGTTATTTCAACTATTTTGTTCCCAACGATGTAAGAACGGGCATCGATACCCGTCGATGAATAGAAAGCGCCGTTTCTGATCTGGTCAAGGATATTTTTGCCATCTGCTTGAACTTTGATGTATCCTCCTCCGATGCGGGAACAGTGATGCATGTCATCATTTGCCATGCCCCAGATGATTTTGCCTTTGCACAGCAAAGAATCCCATAGGTCTGAGGCTATACTACGACCTGCATTGTTCATCTTCGAATTATGATTGTATATCTCTATTGCGTCAATTTCGTGCAATGCAAGAACATCTTCCAATGCCCAGTAACTATTCTCGTAAAGATGCGGATGACAGATTACTGCAATTCCACCTTGTGCATGTATATTCTCGATCAGTTGTTGGTGATTCAGGAGGTTGTCCGGATCATCGTCTATTTCGTGGCGTAGGCCTACGCCAAGGATTTGCTTGAGATGTCTTTTGAATTCTTCTCCAGCATATACCTGTCTTCCAACTGGGACTTCAGGCGGAATTGTCAAATGCATATGATCCGTCAGTGCGATAAAATCATATTGCATTATCCTGTCGAAATACATATCGCATACTTTTTCCGCCGGATAGTGCCCACAGATACTATTTGCAGTATGTACATGGATAGTGCCTTTTTTCCAGATAGATGATACATTCGAGTAGCAGTTTGTAAATTTCATTGGTTCAACCTTTCATGCCTGAACTGAGAAAAGCCTGCACAAACATTTTCTGGAAGAACGTGAATGCTATTAGCAGAGGCAATGAAACGATCAGCGTTGCTGCCATGAGCAGTCCCCATTCCGCTCCTCCTTCTGCTTGCTGTGCAAAGACGGTCAGTCCAACTGTCAGCGGTCTGCTTTTAGCTGTTTCTGTCACCAGAAGAGGCCATAGGAATTCATTCCAGTGGTATGTTACACTTATCACGGAGAATGCAAGCATTGAAGTCTTGATTTGCGGTATGAATACATTCCATATCAATTGTAGGGTGTTGCAACCATCCAGTTTGCCTGCATCCTCAAGACTTGATGGAATAGACATGAAAGCCTGTCGAAGTAGGAAAGTACCCATGGCAGATGCTACATAGGGTAACATCATTCCTATTCTGGTATCCAGCAAATGCATTTTGCTTATCAAGAGGTAATTCGGGAAAATCGTACTTTGTGGCGTAATCATCAATTGAGTAAGAAATAGAATGAAAAGGAAATTCTTACCAGGAAAGTTCAGTCTTCCGAATGCATATGCCGATAGAGTCACAGTGACGAGCTGAATCACCAACAACCCGAATGTAGTTATGATTGTATTAAGATAATAATCGCCGAATGGAGCATAGGCCCAAGCTTTTGTGAAATTTTCGAATATCAGGTTTTCCGGTAGCAATTTGTATGGATTTGCGAACAATTCCATCTTCGTTTTGAATGAAGTCGTGAAGAGCCATATCAATGGTAGAAGCACTATCAATGATGCCAAGCACAGTATGAAATGCGTCAAGAAAATTGTTAGCGGGTTTCTTTTCTTTACCATTTTTCTACCTCTCGTAATTTACAGTCTTCTGCAAGCCGTAATAGTAAAAGAACGTGATTATCAGGAGCACAATGAACAGTATTGTCGAGGCGCTGCTGGCAACTCCTGAATCCCAATAGACAAATCCATGCTCATATATGTAATACAGAAGCACATTGGTGGAATTATGAGGTCCACCCTTTGTCATGACGTAAATCTGGTCTACTGCCTGGAATGAATTGATGATTGCAAGCAGTACGACGAAGAATGTCGTAGGGGAGAGTAGAGGTAAGGTTATTCTGTGGAGTCTTGTCCATGAATTTGCTCCTTCCAGATAGGCCTCTTCGTATAGACTTTCATCAATTGACTGAAGTCCGGAAAGGAACAGCAGCATATAGTATCCGGAATATTTCCAAATATATACTGCAATTATAGAGATCATTGCATACGGTGATGTATTGACCCAGTCTATGTTGGATGGCAATCCAACCATTTTGAGAAGATGATTGACCAATCCGATTGATTCAGACAATAGAAATACCCAGATCATCGATGCTGTTGCTATGGGAAGTATTGTCGGATAGAACATTGCAAACCTGTAGAATCCACGCGCCCTTATTTTCTTGTTCAGAAGAATTGCAAGGAAAAGTCCAAAGATTACAGCTGGTGCGGTGCTGAACAATGCGTAGATTATATTGTTTTTTATTACTTCTTTGAATTCCGGGCTTGAAAACATTTCAATATAGTTTCCGATTCCTAAAAACTTTGTTCCTCCGGAGACCCTTCCAAAGAAACTTGACCAGACGGAATATACAATAGGGTAATAGGTGAACAAAAGCAGAAAAACCAGGCTTGGCATTAGCAATAAATAAGCAAGTCCATATTGCTTATATTTAGGGGATCGAAGGTTTATCATATTATTCCTTTCAATTTGCCTGGAACAATTTCCAGGCAATCGTAAATTTTTATCAGTTGTATTTTGCGAGGATCCTATCGCATGATTCCTGCAGTTCCTTCATTCCTTCTTCAGGTGTGATTTTTTTTGCCAATATGCTTTCGAATGTAGTTGCCATTGCCTGTGACACCTGTCTTGCATCATGGGTTTTGGGAGGTTCTCCGACTGCATACTGTAACTGATCTCTTGCAACAATAGCCTGAGGAAGATTGTCTGTGTATTCTATCATCTGAGGAAGGTCGAATGCAGCGGGATTGACAGCGATGAACCCGCTTCCCTGGCTCCATACCATAGTCTGTTCAGGTTCTGTCATCCATTTGACGAATTCCCAAGCTGCCTGTTGCCTTCTTTCTGATGTTCCTGCGCAGATGACGAATTGGCCTCCTCCAGTTGCTACGACTCTTTCTTTGCCTGCAGGAAGGAATCCTACTCCCCAATCGAAGGATGCACTATCGCGTACGAATGCAAGACTGCCTGTGGAGTTATACATCATTGCAGTCTTTCCTGCTACGAAATCGCTGGAGCTGTCGCCGAAAAGTCTCTTTGCCGGCATATAGCCTTTCTCCACAAGCGAGAGTACAAATTCCATGGCTTCAATTGCTTCAGGCGTGTCAAGATATGTTTCTGTACCTTCGAGATTGTTTATTTTTCCTCCGTTCTGAAGGATGAAAATAGACATGAGCCATTGGTCGATCGGTATTTCACATCCATAGTGATCTTCTGTTGTCAAGATACGAGAGTATTCTTCAAGCTCTTCCCATGTCTCGGGGGAGTGCTCTGGGTCGAGACCAGCATCTCTGAACATATCCTTGTTGTAGTAGAATATAGGCGTGGACTTGCTGAAAGGTACTGCATAGAATTCGCCGGCAACTTTTGCATCTTCGAGCATTCCGGGGAAGAATCGATCGAGAAATCCCTCCGGTTCTTTGTCGATGAACTGCTGAAGGGGAATAATGATTCCTTCATCGACTGCAGTCCATACATCTGCACTGGTAAGCAACGCCAAATCAGGTGGATTTCCTGCTTTGCTGCTTGTCAATGTCCTTTGCATGGTCTGAACGTAATCTCCTGCGAAAATAGGTTCGACTATCACGCCTGGATGTGTTTCTGCGTATTTGGCGCAGAGATCGTTCATTATATTTGTCAAGTCACCTGCTGTTCCTATTGGGAAGTAGAATCGAAGAATGACATCTCCATTTTCATCTGCAGATGTTTTCGCTTCGGACGAGCCGTTTGCGAATGCGACGCTTGCGACCAGAATCATCACAAGCAGTGTCAGGATGATTTTTTTTCCTTTTTTCATAAGCAACCTCCTTAGGGTTTCTTTCTATAAAAAGGATAAAGACAATTTTTTCAGACCGAAACGGACAAGAATAACAACTTGACTTGAAATCAGTACATTTGTACCGTTTATACTTGATTCGCCAACCTTATAATTTCAAATCGATCTTTGACTCCAAGTTTGTCATAGATAAGTGACACATAGTTTCTGACTGTCTGCTCCGAAAGACAGAGCTCTCGTGAAATCATATCGTTTTCATATCCTATTGCAAGCAATGAAAAAATCTCTCGTTCCCTTTTTGTCAGAACCTCGGCAAGTTTTGCGATGGCTTTGTTCGATTTGTCATTTTGGTCAGGGTTCACGTATTTCTTCTGGATCAATCCATGCAAGATATTCGGAGAAATCTGGACCATGCCGCTGTTCAATGAACGAATCGATGTAATCAGAACTGTTGGCGAGATATCTTTTAGAAGATATCCTGAAATACCTAGAGCCAAGGCTTGTCTCACGTTTTCATCCTCTCCATAGGTTGAAAGCATGAGAATCTTTATATCAGGGTATTCTTGATGAATAATCTTTGCTGCGTGGACTCCATCCATCTTTTTCATATAGACATCCATTAAAATCACGTCAGGTTGGTTTGTTCGTGTGAAATCCACAGCTTCTGAACCATCCTTGGCGATACCGATGACAGAGATATCATCACTGTAATTGGATATTGTCATCTTCAGACTTTGCGCAAAGAGTATTTGGTCATCAACTATAAGAACTCTAATCATTTTCAACCCTTTCTTTCTGTGAAATCAGCGGCAGGTGGACAGTCACCTTGAAACCATGTGGAAGATTGTTTTCCGTCTGCAGAGATCCTCCGTATGGAGCAAGTCTTTCTTCCATTCCCTGCAATCCGATTCCTTTGACTATTTTTGTGCTGCCTTTCCCGTTGTCTTCAATAATAAATGTCAATACAGAATTACTTTCCCAGAAGTATAGTTGTATCCTGTTTGCTTGCCCATGTTTCACTGCGTTCACAAGGCTTTCCTGTATTATCCGAGTAATTACCAATATCGTGTTGCTGGTATATTCCAACGATAGATTTCCCCAAAATACATCAACATCTATTCCAGTGCAATTCTGGAAAATTTTTATGATCTGATAAATCTCTCTATGCGCGTTTGCATATGTGTTGCCGGATAGAGCGTCTCTGAGTTCATGAAGTACTCTTCTGGATTCTGCAAGGCCTTTTCTTGCTTGTTCCAATGTTGTTTGGAGGATATCTTCTATTATTGTCCACTCTTTGTTTCCACTACTTATTGCTGCATTCATGAGGGCTATTATATTTGTGAAATGATATCCGTTTGCATCATGCATCTCCCTTGTAATTCGCAATCTTTCTTCTTCTGCAGATTTGGTTCCATATTGCTTGATGTATTGCTGCAAGGTTGTATTGAAGTTCGAAAGCTGTATGTTTAGTTTCTGTTCGTAATCAAGTGCTTTTGTAAGCCCGTCGTATTCTTTGAATATTTTGTTGATGAGGAAGACAACGATGCCCCAGAGGAGGGAAAAGGACATTACAGAGAGATTTATGTATGTCGGAATCTGTCCTGCATGTGGGGTTATGAAACTTGAGGACAGAGGAAACAACGTAACGAATAAATAAGCTGTAAGATAGATCGTGCAGCTTAAAAGCAGATTAATTCCGGAGCTATAAAAGAAAGAAGTACAAAAAATCATCCAACCGACAAGAAGCAATAAAATATTGAATGGTACAGTATATCTTATAAGCAATTCAGCAAAAACAGTTCCGATCACTGCTATAGTTTTTAAAAGAGAATTTCTTGCAATGACCAGAATGCATGTCATAACCAGGCTTGCATAGACAAAGAATAAAAGCGAATGTTTCAGCAATTTTATCTGATAATTTGTCATATCGGATGTTTTAGCTTGTTGTATATAAGCATGAACCAGCAAAAGATATGCAAATGAAAACAAGAATAACATCACATAAAACGCAATCATGAATTCGTTTCTGTATCTTGTTATTCCATGCATCCTGTTCTCTACAATGTCCATAATAATGTATATTATTGAGGAATGGAGTTTTGCATGCAAGAAATTTCTTGACTGCTTTCGAGAAGATATTTCAAAGGCGCGTGCGCCTTTGAAATATCCGGAGCAATCAAGTAATAGGGGCAGGATTGTCGATTACTATATCGTTGTAGAATCCATTCCGTTCGGCCTGGCATAGCCTTCCGGATGCCGTTTCCAATACCAGTTCGAACAACCTTTTTCCGATATCCTCGAAACTTAGCCCTTTGTCTATTATGTCGCCGGCGCTTATGTCGAAGATTCCGGGCCATCTGGAGAATATCGTATTCTGCGATGCGATCTTTATGACCGGTATCTCTCTCAGACCGTACGGAGTACCTCTTCCTGTCGAGAATATCTGCAGACTGATTCCGCTTGCAAGCTGGGTGGGACCGCATACGAAGTCGCTTGCCGGAGTTGCGGCAAAAATCAGTCCGTGGGCATCGTTCTTTTCGCCTGGGCCAAGGACTCTTTCTATAGGTGCCGTTCCGCTTTTGGCAATCGATCCCATTGCTTTTTCGACTATGTTGCTAAGTCCTCCCTTCTTGTTTCCGGGAGTAGGATTGGCGCTGCGGTCGACATTTCCTTTTGCAAGATACTCGTCATACCATGATATTTCTCTGATAAGATCTTCGAAAGCTTTCCGGTTGCTGCAGCGTTTTGCCAGCAGGTGTACGCCATCACGTACTTCCGTAACTTCCGAGAACATCACTGCAGCACCGTATCCGGTCAGGAGATCGCTGCAGTATCCTATGCTCGGATTAGCTGTAATTCCGCTGAATGCATCGGAGCCGCCGCATTGGACGCCGATGCATAGTTTGTCGAGCGAACATGGTGTCCTTTTCCTTTTGTTCAGCTTGGCCAGCTTGCGTTCCGCCATATCGACGATGGAATCGACCATTTCGTTCGCACCTTTGCAGTCCTGAAGCACGAGTACGTTGTCGCTGTTGATTTCTTCGTTGTCAAGGAGCCTTTCCAGCGTGAGCTTTTCGCATCCCAGAGCAATGACCATTATTTCGTTTCCGAAATTGGGATTGTACATCAGATTCTTCACGCAGCGAATCGGTATGGCGGCATCCTTTGCATCAATTGCGACACCGCATCCGTAGGAATGGGTAAGGGCTGCTACTCCATCTACGTTCGGATATTTTGGTAGAAGCTCGTTTCTTATTCGGGAGAGCGCAGCTTCCACGACACCTTTGACGCACTGCACTGTAGTGGATATTGCAAGAATGTTCCTTGTCCCTGCAAACTTTCCTTCGCCGTTGTCGTACCCCATGAAGAATGGAGGCTGGCCTGGCTTCTTCTGCCGATCGCATTCCGGTCCGCCTGTCCATGTAAGCTCGGATAGGGCAGGGGACAAAGGCAGATCCAGATCGTGTTCCCCGATCCAATCGCCTTTTTCCACATCCTTTCTAAGCGTTCCTAGAACAACCCCGTATCGTAATACTTCATCACCTTTTTGCAGATGAGCAAGGGCGATTTTATGGCCCTGCGGAATATCTTCGCGCGCCTCTGTTCCGATATCGAGCAATTCTCCGCGTTTCACGTCCCTGGTAACTATTGCAACATTGTCCTTGCTATTGATTTTTATTGTCCTGATCATTTCGTCTCCTGCCCGGATATGAAACAAGGGCATACTTCGCATATGCCCTTGTTCTGCCTTCCGGATGCTCAGTTCATCTCGTCCAGGATGTAATCGATCATCTTGACGGCATCTGCCGCTGCCTTGTCGACGGCGTTCGAATCATATGCGACCTGTTCGACTGCATCGTTGAGAACCTTCACGATTTCCGAATTTCCGGAGAGCGTGTTCCTGTACAGACCCTGGTTCTCCTGTGCGTACTGGGTTGCCTTGATTATTTCGGCATCGATCAGACCCTCGTCCTCGCAGAGCTGCTGTATCGAATCTACAGGCGGGACGGACCTGACGTCTCCAAGTATCAGACCTGCTTCCGGATCGTTGAAGAAGTAGTTGAGGAATTTTGCAGCCTCTTCCTTGTTCTTGCTTGTCGACGAGATGCTCAGAAGCTGGGACGGAGTGATGATGAGTCCTGTATTCTTTGCGTCCTCGAGAACGGGGAGGATGAATGTTCCCATTTCCGCATTCACATCTGCCGTAACAGCGTCATAGAGGCTTGTCCACGAGAACTCAAGGACGATGTTGCCGTTCAACCACTGTGGATTCGTCCAGATCGAGTTCAGGAAAACGTTGCCTTCTTCGACAGGCACAACGACACCGTCGCTGTAGAGTTTTGCGATGTAAGTGAGGACTTCCTTGAGTTCGTCTTCAGTGAATCCTCTCGTATAGTCGTCCTGTATGAGCTGGTTTCCTGTTCTCTGTACGAGATAAGGAAGAAGGACAAACTCCGTCATGTCTACAGTATCCGCATTGAAGAAGTACTTTGACGGGTCCTTTTCGTGTACCGTCTTTCCGATCTCATAGAAGTCTTCCCATGTCCACTCCGTATCCATCGAAGTCGGAATTCCGAACTGTTCCGCCAAGGTTTTGTTGATTATGCATGTCCTGGAGTTGACACCGGTCGGAAGTCCGATGAGCTGTCCATTGAACGTTCCGTTGTCCTTGAGGAACTGTGCATCGAATCCGGAGATGTCGAGCACGTCGCTGTATTGCGTCAGATCCTCGAAGAATCCGTTGCCGGTTGAAGTGAAGTCGCCCATCCATGGCGGATTGAGCTGGACGATGTCGGCGACCGTACCGCCGGCAAGCTGGGTCGCGATCTTTTCTCTTTCGCTCTGCCCTCTGTATTCTGCCGATATCTGCACATTCGGGTTTTCTTCCATGTACTTGTCTATCACTTCCATGGTCGCTTTGTGCCTTGCATCGTTTCCCCACCAGGAGAAACGAAGGTTGACTTTTCCGTCGGCAGATTCCGAATTCTCCGAGGAACCGTTTGCAAACATCGGCAATGCGGCGAGAAGCATGATCATTATGCAGATCATTACTTGTGAAGTTCTTTTCTTCATTGTTCCTATCTCCTTTTATCTTTCATCTGTCTTTATATGGCAGATTGTATTAAACCATTTTCCATCGCCGCCGTATAGTATCTGAGCAGCGGAATGAGCGTCTGGGCAAATCTCTTTGGCCCTACTGGGCAGTTGTAAATGACCGTATGCTCGTCTCTCTTCACTTTCGAGAAATCATAGATCGGGGGATTGTTTTCCCGTGTGATCCATGAGAACATCCCAAGTCCCTTCCTGAGGTATGCAATGTCTCCGGTTAGCTCATAGCCGATTTCCAATGTCTCAAGAACCATGCCGTTGAGGTTCTGGAATCGTATTGCCGGATGCATCTTCCCAAGGAACATGTCAAGCCGTTCGTTGTAGCAGTTCGTCGCAATGTCGTCGATCACCTTCAAAAGGGTATCCTTGATTTCCGGCCGTGGATCCAGGCGATAATACCCGTACAGTCCTCCTATGCCTACCTGCATCATGAACGGTACTCTGTCCATGTAGTTGTCCGGGTACGGACTGGTCCATGAACCGAGAAGTCTTGCCCACCTTATGTATGTGTCTACGATCGGCAGACAGTCGTCTTTCCATCTCTCGTCATGTGTCTCGGCATAAAGATCGAGAAAGTTCCTGAGAGCCCAGCCGATTTCCCTCGGCTCGACCATTCCCGGCTGGGAATACATAGGGAGCTTGACAAGCTCTTCCAGCTTTTCCCCGATTGTCATTGCCGTGTCGTAAGCTTCTCTGCAACCGGTAAGGTGCCAGTAGTCGAGGAAGCCCTGTACCCATTGATGGCTGGGAACCATCTGTCCCGATACATGGTTGATGCTGTGCGTGTACAGAAGCCCTTCGTGATAACGCCGCTCGCTGTAATGGCAGAAATCCACATCCATCCAGTGTCTTACTGCAGCCTGAAGATAGTCGAAATAGCGTCTATCGCCGGATCGGACGTACATTACCATGAAATCGTGCACCATGTCGTATTCGTTGTTGATCCATACGTCCTTGCCCTTGCTTCGCCCCTGTTTGCTGTATTCCCATTCAGGACAGTCGCCGAAGTTGAAAAAGCCGAGGCCTTTGGCTCTGGAGTCTACGAACCGATACAGGAATCTTTCGGTCGGATGGTCGATTTCGAGGCTGACTTCCTTTCCATAGCATCCGGATGCGATGAATTCGGAGGGTAGGGCATGTCCTACCGGTGGCATCTCGAGGGTAAGCAGATTGTCGACGATATCGTGGTCTGTCGCCGATCCGTCCATGACATATATGAAAAATCTGTGTGTCTTCTGGACACCTTGAGGAAACTCTATGGGTTCGCATTCCTCCGGAAACAGACCTATGTCTATTCTGTCTTTTCCGACATTCAGCGATTTCGGAAAATTCTGATACGCCTGATAAGTTTCCGTTCCGATATGCATCCCATTTGTTTTCCAGCTGCATCCGAACGTGGAGAACATGACCTCGGGAAACATCTCGTTTGCCGTGTCGATGATTGTATCGGCCGTTGCCAATGCACCGATGCTTCCATCTTTTCCTGTTTCGACGGAATGGAAATTGAAGCTTGACGTGAAGAGCTTCTTCACTGTTTCATCGTCCTTTCCCGGAATGACCGAGAATTTGAGCGAAGTCAGCATTTCTCGAGGATAGCAGTCATCGTATTTCAGTCCTGCCTGCTCGTTGTTCAGTGCAAGTTCCTTTGTTTCACATTTCGCCTTTTCCGTATTTATGACACGGTATTCGATCTCTATGTTTCCGCTTCCGGCCCAAAGCCCGACGGAGAAAACGAAATCGAACCACGTTCTGCCGTCTGTTGAACGGTGCCGTCCGTTCGTGCTTGCACAGACATATATGTCTCCGGATTCGACGAGCTTCCAGCCCGAATCGCCGGTCGATGCGATGAAGCTTTCTGCTCCGTTGGCAATTACCGGTCCTTCCGTGGTCGCAAGCGTGACTCCTCCGGCGGATACTGTTTCTATGAGAGTCGATCCCGGACGTCCGAGCTTGACTTCCATGATGCTGTTGCGCAGTACTGCGCTTCTATCTTGGTTTGCAATGAACTCTACAGTCGGAACGTTTTTTTCTTTTCGGTTGCCGTGTGCCGGTGCGAAGGTGAATGTCTTCGGCTTGTCAGCATCGAAGTCGGCAAGCATGCGTAGCGCAAGGCAACGTACGGAACCGTCGTCCCACGTGGATGTGACCCCTGTCTGGAAAGGGAATGAATTCCTGTCGTCTCTCAGAACGTTGCAAAGAACATCCTCGACTTTCATCTCGCCTTTTGCAAAAGGCAGCATCGCCGTGGCCGGCAAAAGATGTCTGTCATATCTGGAGACTGTCTCAAAACTGATCTGTTTCATATCTTCGATGTTAGCATCCGAAGATCTGGCCAAGGATTATCACATCCTACTAAAAGGTATCATTTTTTGTTTTGTCGGTCGGGATGCTTATAAAGATCGACAATCCGTTTCCCTCCGTGCATATCAGTTTCATCGCGCTGTTTTCTCCGAATTTCAGCACAAGACGCCTATTTACGTTGTACAAGCCTATGTGGTGTTCCGGCGGGGTGGTGGTGGCTATCGTCTTCCTGAGCGAGTCCAGCTCCGCCTTTTCGAGTCCTGGCCCGTTGTCCGATACTCCTATGAAGAGTCTGCGGTCGTTCCTGCTGATCCTTATTCTTACCACGGTCTGTTTCCCGTCGGCCCTCATGCCATGCTGGAAGACATTCTCGAGTATTGGCTGGAACAGCATTCTTATTATTCTCGTACCTTCGATTTCTTTCTCTTCGAAATCCCAAAGGACCATTACCCGGTCGGCGAAACGCATTTCCTGAAGCGAAAGGTACTTGCGCGTTATATTGATTTCATCCTGGAGCGGCACAAGCTTCGTCGCGTCCTGAAGCGAGTACCTGAGGATCGAGGAGAACAGACTTATCATCCGGCTTGCCTGGTCATGTCTGGCTCCGTCCATTATTGCAAGATCGATGGATTGCAGCGTGTTGAAAATGAAGTGCGGATTGATCTGGTATTGCAATGCGGTGAGCTGCGTAAGAGCCAGGTCCAGCTCTCCGTTGACTATTCTTTCTCTCAAGGTGGTCTGTCTGATGTAACTCTTTGCGATGTTTTCCAGAATGTAATGATATGTGTCGAAATGCCGTCCGGAATTCAGTATCAGCTCTTCGTCTACCTCATCGTTTTTTTCGAAGAGAGTGAGTATGTCATTTATTTTCCTGTAGGTGTTCCTTGACAGGAATACGGAAATCAGGATCGACATCGATATTATAACCATTGTTATGAGCAATGTTGCTCGTATTATCGATCTGGAGGCTCCCATCGCGATCGAATCGGGAATCATGGATACCAGAGTGTTGTGGTTGGATAGTATGTCCTGGCTCTGTATCACGTAGGAAGATGTATCGAGAATGATATCGCCGGTATCGTCTGCAAGGTCGATATAGGCGGAATTACCTGTGACGATCGAATCGCCATCCGTCAGAAGGATTATCTCGTCCGGGTACTGCGTAGCATCGTCCAGCATGTTCCTGATGTGCGATTCCGTTATGTTGATCGAAAGCGTCATACCGTATTTCAGGCTTGATGTGAATGTCATGACATCGGTACCGTTCAGCTCGAAGTCGTTCATCTTTATCGTATTTCTGCTGATCGATCCGGTGTTGTCCGTTCTGGTTATCGAATCGATGAATTCCGGATTGCCGAATTCGTCGAGGTCCCTTATCGAGTCATTTACCACCATATTGGGCGATCCGGGTTTGTATATGCATACCGAATGTATGAACGGAGACGATGCCAGCATGTTGTAGAGATATGAGTTGTATTCCGACAGACGGTCCGACCTTGAATCGTCTCCGTCATCGTCCTGGAATATGGCAAGCAGTGAAAGAAGGAGGTCCGGACGACTGTCTATGTATATACCTATCTGCTGGGCTTCAGTGATGAGCGTTTCCAGCGAATTGCTCGAAAGAGCGAATATGGTCCTTGTGTTCGAGCTTATAAGGCTTGATATGTTCCGCTCCACGAGTATTATCGCTACACTGCTCAGGATGAGAATCGGAATAAGCATCAACGAAAGGTACGACAGAAGATTTTTTATGAAGAACGAGGATCGGAGCCTATCCAGAGGTGTCTTATTTCTTGAAGCCATTTTCCTTGTATTCCCATGGGCTGTGCCCCCAGTATTTCTTGAATGCTCTGGTGAAGTTTTTCGGGTTGTCGTAACCTATCATGTATGCGATTTCATATATTTTCAGGTCTCCGTTGCCTATTAGTCGCAACGCATTTGTCATCTTGACCTCGAGCAGGTAGTCGGAAAAATTCTGACCCGAGACCTTCTTGAATATCTTGGAGACATAGTTGGTGCTCATTTTTGTATCCAATGCTATGCTTTCCAGCGATATCGTGCGATAGTTCCTCTGTATGTTCTTCTTGATGCCGTCCACCAGGTCGTTGTAGTATCCGGCTGAGGTTCCGATCGTTATCTCGGTATCGTTCATTTCGTCGAGCTTCTCTCTGAGATCCATCAGCGTCAGTGCAAGTTCGTTCACGTCAACAGGTTTGAGAAGGTAGTTGTTGACTCTGTGCTGTATGGCTTTTCTTGCATACTCGAAATCGCTGTATCCGCTGAGGATCATTATGTCCAGATCAGGTTTCATGCCTCTCAGTTGTCTGCTGAACTCAAGACCATCCATGAAAGGCATCTTGATGTCCGTGATCACCAGATCCGCAGGATTTTCCATCAGAAAGTGCAATGCGTTGTTCGCATTGGAGAACGATGCCGTGATCTCGAAGCCGTAGGACGGCCAGTCGATCATTTTCTTGAAACCTTCCAGAAAAAGTTCTTCGTCATCGACCAAAACTACCTTGTACATCATCGCCCCCTGGCAAATTATGATACCTTTTATCGAGAAAGATAGCCTACGAAGCCCTTTTTTTCAATGGTATTCTAAGTCCACAAGAAAAGGAGGAATCGTCTTGACTTCCAGAAAAATAGGATCCAGAAGTATGCAAAAATACAGAGGACTTCTCTACATCAGTCCTTGGATCATAGGTTTCCTGCTGTTCCAGCTGTATCCGTTTCTATCTTCGTTCGTATATTCGTTCACCGACTACAGCATTTTCGGAACGCCGGAGTTCGTCGGGTTGAAGAACTACAAAAGGCTCTTCACAATCGATCCGGACTTTATCAAATCGATAAAGGTGACAATGCTCTATGCGCTTATCTCGGTTCCGGGAAAACTGATTTTCGCCCTGATTGTGGCGCTGATTCTCAACATGAAGCTTCGCCACGTGAATTTCTTCAGGACGCTCTTCTATCTTCCTTCGATACTTGGAGGAAGCGTCGCGATTTCCGCACTCTGGAAACTGATGTTCATGAAGGACGGAATGATAAACGGCCTTCTGTCTGCCATACATATTCCCGCGGTGGATTGGCTCGGTTCGCCTCATGTGGCACTGTTCACGATAAGTCTTCTCCAGATATGGCAGTTCGGATCGTCCATGGTGCTCTTTCTTGCGGCACTCAAACAGATTCCTGCGGAGTACTACGAGTCTGCCTCCTTGGACGGCGCTTCCCGCTGGACGTGTTTCTGGCATATCACTTTCCCGATGATTACGCCGATCGTGTTCTTCAATCTCATCATGCAGATGATAAACGCCTTGCAGAATTTCACGTCAGCGTTTGTGATCACCAATGGCGGACCTCTTAAATCGACATACCTTATCGGACTGAAGCTTTACGAGGAAGGATTCAACAATTTCAAGATGGGCTATGCTTCCGCCATCAGCTGGGTCATGTTCGCGATCATTCTCGTGTTCACGCTCCTCATTTTCCGTTCGTCGGATGCATGGGTATACTACCAGGACGGAGGTGAATTCTGATGGTTGCAAAGAATAGAAAGTTCAAGTCGGCGATCGTATATGTCCTTCTTATACTGTTCGCTTTTGCGATGTGCTATCCTCTGATATGGATGTTCTTCTCGTCTTTCAAGACGAACTACGAGATTCTCGGTTCATACAAACTTCTTCCGGAGAAGTTCATCTTCGACGGTTATGTCAACGGTTGGAACGGGATTGGCAAGCATTCGTTCGGGCTTTATATCGTCAATACCTTCAAGATGGTCATACCTACGGTACTGTTCACTGTTTTCTCCTGTGCAATCGTTGCATACGGGTTTGCAAGGTTCCGATTCCCGATGAAGAAGCTCCTTTTCGGACTGATGATATCTACGTTGATGTTGCCTAATTCGGTCATCATCATTCCGCGCTACCTGCTTTTCAACAAGTGGCATTGGCTTGATACGTATCTTCCGTTCATCATGCCGGCGCTCTTTGCCTGCTATCCGTTCTTCATTTTCATGTTGGTGCAGTTCATAAGGGGAATTCCAAAGGAGCTCGACGAGGCTGCGACGATAGACGGATGTACCAGCTTCAGAACTTTCAGGAGCATACTTCTGCCTCTGATGAAGCCGGCGCTCTTCTCCGCAGGACTTTTCCAGTTCATGTGGACATGGAACGACTTCTTCAATACGCTCATCTACATCAGTAAAGTCGAGAAGTATCCGATTTCGCTGGGACTGAGGATATCTCTGGATTCCTCTTCCGCTGTACAGTGGAACCAGGTAATGGCAATGGCGCTGGTGTCGATAATGCCTCTGATCATTCTGTTCTTCTTTGCGCAGAAATATTTTGTCGAAGGCATAGCGACTTCAGGTCTGAAGGGGTGAGATCATGTGGGATTGCTGTTCCGAGGATCTGGAAGGAAAGCTGGAGTGTCTTTCCGACGGCTTTGCGATGCCGATGGGGCAGTGCGGCTTCGTACTTGAGGCCGGCGGAATGAAGGTCGCAATCGACCTTGTCGTCTCGGATCTTTTCTACAAGGGTACCGATATATCCCGACGAAGAATCGAACCTCCGTTTCCCGTCGCGTCCTGTCCCGGACTTGATCTCATTCTGGTCTCCCATGACCATGCGGACCATCTGGACCGGGCGCTTATCGAGGACCAGACGAAAAGAAACGAAAACTGCAGGGTGATAGCCCCCGCCTGTATACTTGACTCTCTGGACATTCCCGATTGCAGCAAGCTGTATGTCGGCAATTACGGTAGCGTGAGGCTTGGCGGACTTTTTGTGAAGGCAATCCCGATTCTGCATATGGACTATGAGAATTCCTCTCCCGGGTTTTCGCGTTTCTATGGCTATTTGCTGCGGTGGAATGGCCTGACGGTGTTTCACGGCGGAGATACTCTTTCATCCAGAAGACTTGTCGACGATATTTCCCGCTATCGTCCGGACTATGTGATGCTCCCGATAAATGGCAGAGATCCGGAAAGACTTTCGAAAGGAATCGTCGGCAATATGGATGCCTGCGAGGCAATCGATTTCGCTGTGTCGGTAGGAGCGAAGGCGCTCATACCGACACATTTCGACTTCTTCAAGGAGAACGGCGCGGACGTGGAGACCTGCCGGCATATAGCGACGGGAAGAATGCGCGTCGTCGTACCGGTTCCCGGAAGATGCATCGATCTGGGGCAGATTCAAGGAGGACAAATATGAATGTCGATTTGATAAAGGGAATAGTCCCTCCGATCGTTATACCTCTCGACAAGGATGAGCATGTAGATGAGGAAATGTTGCGCAGACATGTCGATTTCGTCATCGACGGAGGCGTGAGCGGAATTCTCGCTTTCGGTTCCAATGGAGAGTTCTATATGCAGGAGGAAAGCGAAATGCTGGAGATTCTGCGTATCATAGTTTCCCAGGTTGCAGGAAGAGTCCCTGTATACATGGGTATCGGAGCGATAAGGACTTCGAAATGCGTGCGTCTTGCAAGGCTTGGAGTAGACAACGGTGCTTACGGAGTCTCCGTGCTCCAGCCGATGTTCATCAAGCCGGACGAGAAGGAACTCTACCTGCATTTCCGTACGATCGCCGACAGCATAAAGGGTACGCCGATGCTGCTTTACAATAATCCTGGACGGACAGGTTATCCTATTTCGCAGGATGTCGTATACCGGCTTGCCCACGATACGGAGAATATTGTAGGTATGAAGGACAGTTCAGGCGACATGACTCAGACGTCGGAGTTCATACGCAGGAACAGGGACAAGGGATTCAAGGTTCTTTGCGGCAAGGATACGCTTATATATTCCGGCCTTGCCGTGGGGGCTGTAGGGGCGGTGTGTTGCACGGCAAACTTCCTTCCCCGGCTGGTATGTTCCATCTATGAGCGGTACGTTTCAGGAGATGTATCCGGTTCGCTTGAGGCGCAGTTTTGTCTCAATCCGATACGACTGCAGATGGACAAATCTTCATTCCCCGTCGCAACCAAGGATTACTGCAATATTCTTGGAGAAAACGTCGGGAAGCCGTATCTGCCGAATCTTCCGTCGGACGATGTACAGATGAAAAAGTTGAAACAGCAGCTTGAGGCTGCAGGATATACTTCGAAGGAGAGTGATTGAAATGAAGGTCGGTTTCATAGGACTTGGCATCATGGGCAAGCCCATGTGCAGAAATCTGATGAAGAAAGGGTATGAGCTCATCGTCAATACCCATGACAAAAAAACTATTTCGGAATTCGAGAATGAAGGGGCAGTCGGAGCTCCATCGGCCGCTGCGGTTGCCGCATATGGTCCGGAGGTGATCATAACGATGCTTCCGAACAGCCCCAATGTAAGGGATGTCCTTCTAGGAAAAGACGGAGTCCTTGAGACTGCAAAGCCTGGCTTGGTAGTTATAGATATGTCGTCTATAGACCCTGTCGAATCGAAAGCGATCGGAAATGAGCTGGCGAAGAAGGGCGTCATGATGCTTGATGCTCCCGTCTCAGGCGGAGAGCCGAAGGCGATCGATGGAACTCTTTCCGTGATGGTCGGTGGTGACAAGGCTCTCTTCGAAAAGTACAAATCACTGCTTCTTTCTATGGCTTCCTCCGCTGTATACGTCGGAGAGCTGGGAGCCGGAAACATAGCGAAGCTTGCAAATCAGATAGTGGTCGCCTGCAATATCGCAGCAGTGAGCGAGGCCCTTACCTTCAGCCGCAAGGCCGGAGCCGATCCTGAACTTGTGTACAAGGCTATACGCGGAGGGCTTGCCGGATCCACCGTCATGGATGCAAAGGCTCCGATGATGCTGGATGGAAACTACAAGCCCGGTTTCAGAATCGAGCTTCATATAAAGGATCTTACCAATGCATTGAACGCGGCCCATGCGATTTCCTCGCCGGTTCCGCTCACAGGACAGGTCATGGAGATGATGGAAGCTCTCAAGGCCTTCGGACATGGAAAGGATGACCATAGCGCACTTGCCTGCTACTACGAGATGATATCTGGTGTCCGTATAGGAAAGTGATCTTTTCGAATCGAAACAATCGTTCCCTCTTGCGAGGGAACTTTTTTATGCACGTTTTTCCATTCCGTACGTTTTGGGCAGTGCTGGATTCCTGCATGGATCTCAAGATTCCATCAAATGATTTCCTCAGCCTTGCGTAGAGCCGACAGAACCGTCTTGTCCATATCGTAGTATTTGTATTCGGCAAGTCTTCCGCCGATTATTAGACTGCCGTCCGCATCGGCAAGCTTCCTGTACCGCCGGTAGAGGCTGTCGTTCCTTTCGTCGTTGATAGGGTAGTAGGGCTCTCCGGTCTTTTCGTAGTCGACGGGGTATTCCCTGCTGATCCATGTCACAGGGGAAATGTCCTTTGCAAAGTGCTTGTGCTCGATCACCCTCGTATATGGAACATCCATTTCTGTGTAGTTGACTACAGCAACCCCCTGATAGTTCTCTTCCTCGATCCTTTCGCTTTCGAATATTTCGCTTCTGTACTGCAGTCGACCTTCCGAATAGTGGAAGAATTCGTCGAGACATCCTGTGTATAGCGTCCTGTCGGCAAGACTTCTCCACCTGGCCTGATCAAGGTTGAAATCCTCTCCCAGCACCACATCCGCGCCTTCGATGAGCTTCTCGACGATTGCCGTGTAGCCTTCGGTCGGAATTCCCTGATAGCGGTCGTTGAAGTAATTGTTGTCGTAGGTATACCTGACAGGAAGACGTTTGATGATCTCCGGCGGCAGCTCCGTGCAACTTCGTCCCCACTGCTTTTCCGTGTATCCCTTGATGAGTTTCTCGTAAATGTCCCGTCCGACGAGGCTGATCGCCTGTTCCTCGAGGTTGGTCACAGTCTCGATCTCCCGTCTCTGGGAATCGATGATCGCCTTCGCCTCTGCAGGTGTCGATATTCCCCACATCCTAGAGAATGTATTCATGTTGAACGGCATGTTGTACACCTCTTTGCCATATTTTGCTATGGGGGAATTGATGAAGTTGTTGAATGATGCGAAGCGGTTGATGTATTCCCATACCGTCTCGTCGGAGGTATGGAATATGTGTGCTCCGTACCGATGGATGTTTATCCCGTCGACCTTCTCTGTATAGATGTTGCCGGCTATGTGATTTCTTTTCTCCACCATCAGAACGCTCTTTCCCTTTGCGATCGCCTCGTGGGCGAACACCGATCCGAAAAGACCCGTTCCGACAATCAGGTAATCATAGCGATCCTTCATCGAATTTCATCTCCCTTGCAGTCTACTTCCTGCCTTTCTTCCTGCCTTTCCTGTTCCTGTAGCTTCTTTCTCTTTTGTCCGGCATGCGGAACTTGCCGTCGTCGTCATCCCCGTAAGTGTCGCGACCATATGGCTGGATATCGTCCATCCATGCCCGGTGCTGTTTTTTCTTTCTCGGGAACTCAGGCCTTTCGTTTTCGCGGTTTCTTCTCTTTTTTTCTTTCTTCGATCCGCAGGAATCCTTTTTCTCGACGTTTGCCCTTGTCACGAGCGGCTTTCCCTGTCCCTTAGGAACGGCAAAATACTCGAGAATCAGCCTGGCTGAGACCTCGTTCGTATTGAGGAACGAGAAGTCGTCCATGACCTCGATGTCGACAAGCTCGTCATCCCTGACACCGACCTGGTCGATGAGTATGTTTGCGAGCCCTCTCTTCGTCAGGCCGTCCTTGCGGCCCCTGGCGACGAAGAGTCTCGTCATCGTCTCCGGAGATGCATCCCTGTCGAAGTGCTTTCTTTCCTTTCTGTCCGAAGTCGCAGCCTTTTCCCGATTCTTCTTTTCCTCTTTGCGTTCGAAGCCCTTTATCGGCTTGTATTGTCTCGGGTCGAGCGCACCCTTGTAGGTATGCTGCAGAAGAGAGGCGAATGCCATGAACGCATCCTTGCTTTCGAGTATGTCGAAGGCGAGCTTCATGTATTCGTCGTCGGGGCCGGCTGAAACGATCGCTTTTCCTTCTTCCACGATCTTCTGCTTCTTGCAGTCTATCACATCCTCGGGGGAAGGGATTGAAAGCTTTTCCGCATTCGAGCTGGTGGTTCTGAGGATATAGGCGAACTTCCTCATTTCCCGGGGCGTGACGAATGTTATTGCAGTTCCTTCTTTTCCTGCTCTGCCTGTGCGTCCGACCCTGTGGATGTACACTTCCGGATCCTCGGGAATACTGAAGTTTATGACGTGCGTGAGCTCCTGGATATCGAGTCCCCTTGATGCGACATCTGTGGCAACGAGTATGGAAATCCTCTTCTCCCTCATCTTCTTGAGTATCACTTCACGTTCCCTCTGCGACAGGTCTCCGTGAAGGGCGGCAGCTTCGTAGCCACGGGTGATCAGCGTGTTTCCGATTTCGTCGCACTGCAGTTTCGTGCGGCAGAATATGACCCCGTAGAATCCGACTTCCTTGTCGAGAATCCTTGAAAGAGCCTCTATCTTGTCGTTTTCCCTTACCTCATAGTAGACCTGATGCGTGTTCGTGTTCGACGTATCCTTCTTCTCGGTCCTTATGAGCAGGTAGTTCTTCATGAACCGCTCTGCAATCTTCTGGATTTCCTTCGGCATTGTGGCGCTGAACATGAGCATGCGCTTTTCGGCCGGCGTTTCCTCCAGTATGGCCTCAATGTCCTCGATGAAACCCATGTCGAGCATCTCGTCCGCCTCGTCCAGGACGGCAAACTTGAGATCATCGAGCTTCAGTGTCTTCCTTCTGAGGTGGTCGAGGATCCTTCCCGGCGTGCCGACGATGACATCCACTCCGTTCCTGAGCCTCTTGAGCTGGTTTTCCATTGAAGCTCCGCCGTATATGGGGACGATGACGATATTGCGATCTCCCTTGAGGGAATCTATCTCGTCGGCGACCTGGATCGCAAGCTCCCTCGTGGGGCAGAGGATGAGAGCCTGTACTTCCTTCTGTCCTCCGTCGATCTTCTCTATTATCGGCAGACCGAATGCCGCTGTCTTTCCCGTGCCTGTCTGTGCCTGTCCGATGACTTCTGTGTTCTCCTCCAGAAGGAGAGGAATGCATAGTTTCTGTATCTCCGTCGGTTCGACGAAGCCTTTCTTTTCGAGAGCCTCCAGCGTCTTTTCGCTGAGTCCCAGGGATGAAAATCCGTTTTCTGTGTTTTCCATAATGTAATCTAAATCTCTCAGTCTTTAAGCCGGCTCATTCTATCTGATAATGGAAAGAATGTAAATGCTTGTAAAATAGTATTTTATCATGATGGCCGAATTGTACGTCCGATTGCAACGGGGCGGAATGCGCAATTACGGCGAAGATTGCCTGGAAAACCGGACTGAAGCCTTGATTTTTACGGCGGCAGCGAAATCACCACTTGTTATGTACTTTTTCCGCAAAACCCAACGTATCGACGTCGACCCTGTTTCCATCATCGAGAACGAAGAATCCTTTCATGTGTCCGAACACCTGGTCCTGTTCGCTTTTTATCAGCTTGAAGTCGATATGATCTCTTCTGTCCGTCACAGGGACCATCTCGAGCGAAAGTCTTCCAGCTTCGTCTTCGATGCTCCAGACTCCGGAAGTGAAATCCTCGGGGTAGGTGAAGCCGACATCGCCGAGCTTGTGCACTTTCCCATCGTAGATGATTGCATTTTCGCTTGCGGGGGTTCTGTCGGTGAAGCCATATCCGGTATTTATTGCAAACCTGTGTCCATCATCCGTCATGCCCATGGCGCATGACCAATGCCAGGTGGATTCCCTGTACCATCTTCCTCGTCCCCAATCGAGCAGCGCAAGGGTCGTTCCCGCCTCAACTGCAACCTTTTCGAAGCCGAAGCGGAGTTCGCCGACGACCGGCATCGCGCAACGCTTTTCGTTGTAGTAGAAGCAGTGCCTGTTCTCCTGCCAGCTGGTTGCTATATTGACGCTTTCGTCGCAAGGGTGGTCGAGAAGCGTTACATCTATCTTCAGTCCCTTACGCCCGTCGGGAAGAACCATTGCAGGAGCTGTCGCAAGAATGTGTCTTTGGAAGGTTTTTTTCACAAATGCCATCGTCATGTTTCCGTCCGAGAAAGATACTGCATAGTCGTCCTCGGGATTCGCTCCGAGCCCTGTTCTGTGTCTGGTGAGCAATTTCGTGGAACAGACAGTAGAGTACTTGCCTCTCTCGTAGTCGAGGAACGTGATCGAGAACAGGCCTGCATAGCCCAGATCCGAGAATGTCAGGCATATGTTCCACTTTTCCTTGAAATTCGTGATGGCGTAGTAGTCCCATTCCTTTATCCGATATGGTCCTGACGCCACGTCGCTGCGGACGTATTTCCAGTATGGCTTTCTGGCCCATCCTTCGTGTATTATCCTGCCGTCCTTGGAAAGAAGCGGCTGTTCGGCTGTTATTTCTCTCTGCATGTTCTGAGTATAGCAGTAAAAGGGGAAAACGGAAACGCAAAGAAAAGTCCCGGGACTTTGCCCGGGACAAGCAAGGGAGAAGAGAGTATCAGAATTTGTATGCAGCTCCGACTGTGATACCCCATGACATGCCGAATGTATCGCTCGAGGTCGTTGTTGTCGAAGAATTGCCCATAATAGTTGTTTTCATACTTACTCCGTCATACACCTTGAATCCAAGATCGGCTCCTGCAAAGATTCCGAGACTCTTTGCTACGTCGTATACGAGCTTGCTGGAGATATCGACGTCGACATGATGCGTTGTGGTACTGACACCGTAGTTGTTGTCGCCCGTCGAATCATGCCAGAGACGATATCCTGCTCCACCTCCGATATAGAGATTGAGTTTCCTGTCAAGAGGCATCTTGTAATATGCAAGTACATCGAGAGCGAACTGCGCTGTAGGGTCGCCATGATTCGGAACGACGATGTTGGTTCCTATTCCCGTTCCGATTGCGAAATTGTCGCTGATGTCGAGTGTCAGGTCGGCTTTGACCGGAACGTTGTTCGTTGTGACCGGATCGAGTTTCTCGGGAAACGAGATGTCCATCGTGTATCCGCTCTTTACGCCGACATAGCCGTCTATTGCGAATACGCTTGTTGCCGCAAGCAGAATTACAAGTGCGAAAAGAATTGTTT
>CASEKE010000012.1 GCA_949288415.1 uncultured Spirochaetales bacterium | reverse complement strand
CGTCCGCCGCTTCCGTCCCACCGAAGTGGGCCATTCGCTCGACTTGCATGCTTAAAACGCGCCGCCAGCGTTCGTTCTGAGCCAGGATCAAACTCTCCGTCATGGTTCATCCGCGGCTTGCGCCGCGGCTACTTCCATTCTCTCCGGACGAGCCTCCCCTGCCATCTCGCTGGCAATAATAATTGCCTTGTTCGTGAATTGACAGAAGCTCCCTCAAGCTTCCTCGTCTCTCTCTTCTCCTTCGCTTCCGAATGTCGAAAAATCCTGCGCCTTCCGGAGCCCTCGCCCCGACGCGCTCAAATAACCTACACCTTCCTGCAACATTTGTCAACAACATTTCAGTTTTTTTTCACAAAATGTCACACAGGAAAAAACGGGTTTGCTTAAACCCTTATCATGCAGGACTTTGCACGTACAGAATCCGTACTACAAAGCGGATAACACAAAAAAGAAGACTTTCCATCGGCCTCTTCTGAGTGCATTCTAGAGTTTAACATACTATTTTTATCTGTAAACATTTTTTTTCGCCGTACACATAAAAAACATGATACTTGATTTCCTGCCGCCATGCAGCCGTTGACAGCAGGATGGCCTGTGTCGATAATGCACTCATTATGGAATGTGACATGACAAAGGGATCTGCCTATAGACTCCTTATCGGCTTTTCGATCCCGCTGTTTTTCGGAAATCTTTTCCAGCAACTGTACAGCATGGTGGACACCGTCATCGTCGGACGATTCGTCGGCCTCGAGGCTCTAGCCGCAGTCGGATCGACAAGCGGCTTCGTATTCATGGTCAACGGCTTCGGGCAGGGACTTGCAAACGGCTTTGCGGTTCCTGTAAGCCAGAAATACGGGGCTAAAGACTACGAAGCCATGCGCAGGAACTACGCTATGAGCATCCTTGCGTCGATATCGGTAGGAGCCGTCGTCTGCATCTTCTTCCTTCTGCTCAGCAGATGGCTGCTGGAGCTGGTGCACACACCAGAGAACATAATCGACGGAGCTGCCGCCTACATAACGATAATATATGCAGGCATAATCGCCGTCATCTACTACAACCTATTCTCGGCCGTACTCCGAGCCGTGGGCGATTCAAACAGTCCGCTCATATTCCTGCTGGTTTCGAGCATCCTGAATATCCTTCTTGACCTTTTTTTCGTGATAGTGGTTCCTCTCGGATGTGCGGGAGTCGCCGTAGCGACAGTCATCGCGCAGGTGATCAGCACAGTCCTCGCATACGTGTACATACGCAAACGATATCCTATATTCCGTCTGGAGAAAAAGGACTGGCGGATCGATATGCACACGATATGGAATCTTCTCAGGATAGGCATTCCCGGAGGAATACAGTTCTCCGTATGCGCCATCGGCGTAGTGATCGTGCAGGCGGCCATAAACACGTTCGGATCGGACATAGTTGCTGCGTACAGCGTCGGGACGAAGATCGAAGGCCTGATGTCCGTAATATTCCCAGTCTTCGGAATGGCCATATCGACATATGCCGGTCAGAACCTCGGAGCGGGCAACATGGACAGGATAAAGAACGGCTTCAAAGCAATAGTGGTCATAGCATTCGCAACATCGATCGTCATCTCGGTGCTGACGTTCCTGCTTGCGGAGCCGGTATCGTACATATTCGTCGACAGGAAGACGACCTCCGACATAGTAATCGATTCGGCGGTCTACTATGCACGGACAGTCTCCCTCTTCTTCATCCCTCTTGCATCCATTTTCATCTTCAGGACCGGCTCTCAGGGACTCGGCAGCGGAGGAATCCCGCTGATGAGCTCGCTGTGCGAACTTGCTCTCAGGACCATTGCGGCGATGACTCTCCCCTCCGTGCTGGGATATACGGGAGTGGTTCTTGCCAGCCCCATAGCATGGGTGGGTGCAGGAATCCTATGTCCGGTATGCTGCATTGCATATCTAAAAAAGAAAGAAAAACAATTGACATAAGAATGTCGTTTTGCTATATTAGCAACGTTGCACTAGGGCCGCTAGCTCAGCAGGTAGAGCAACGCCCTTTTAAGGCGTGGGTCACTGGTTCGAACCCAGTGCGGCTCACGAAAGACTGTCTCCTTCGTCTAGTGGTTAGGACATAGGGTTTTCATCCCTACAACGCGGGTTCGATCCCCGCAGGAGATGAAAAAAGCTATCCGTCGGATAGCTTTTTTTATTTCTCCTCACCGCTCAGACCGTTTCGGCCGCATCGAGCAGCGTACGGTTTTTTACATATGGGCTTGCCGCTTCTGGCGTCGACGTTGCTAGAAACGATTGCTCCTTCACTATCGGATCTGCGAGTCCGCAAAGGTACTTTATCGTGCATGCGCACTGCATCAGATTCGCCTTGTACTGGGTGCATGTGATCCTGTTTTCGAGTATCTCGAGATCCTTCTGCAGAAGATCCTCTCTGCCCACATAGCCGATCGAGACCTGGCTTTCGAGCTCGTCGCGCTGGGAAAGAAGCAGATTCTCCTTCGCTTCGGCGTATTCTATCTGCATCAGAGTATAGTCTATCGACCTGAACTGCTGCTCCAGGGTTGTGGATATCGTCGTCCTGGCGCTTTCTTCGTCTATCTTCCCGCTCTCGGCCTGGCTTTCGCTCCTCTTCACTTCGTTCCATTTGACTCCGCCGTCCCAGAGTGTCGTCTGCAGGCCGAGGGATACCGTCAGACCGGAATAGCTCTTCGTATACCAGCCTTTCTCGATCACAGGAAAACGTGAACCGACGAAATTCAATCCGATCTGGAGTGCAAGATCTGGCTTCCAGTAGAGAGAGCCCTCCATTATCTCGGTCTTGATGTCGTTGACGTCGTTCATCAGGCCAAGCATCTGCATGCTGCTCCTTTCGGGAGAGACGGAATCGGAACGCAGGACATCCCTGTCGATGCTGCAGATGGAGAGTATCGACTCCTCGTCCGCCTCGAAGGGAAGATCCTCCTCGCGAAGCTCGCCCAGTCCGGTAAGCACGCCGAGCTGCTCCAGCGTCTCGCCGATGCTGTTTGTCACCTCCGCCTGCTTCAGTTCCAGCTCCGAAAGCGAAAGCTCGGCCTGCCGATAATCGGTCAGAAGCATCATGCCGTTCTCGTACCCGCTCTTCGATAGATCCACGAGTTCCCTTGCAATGGACAAGGCATCATCGAGGTCATCCCGTATCCGGCCAAGATAGTCCAGCCCTGCAAGATATCCGTCAAGCTGGGTCGCATAAAGCGACATCTTGTCGTCCTTCTCGAGATTCCGCATGTCGAGGATCGTCTCGTAGAGCTTTACGGAATTGCCGATCTTTCCCCAGGTGAAAATGGGCTGTGTAAGCGAAATTCCGGCCTGGTACAGCATGTCTTCCATCCCATCATAAAGAGTGTAGTATCCGCCGGTACCGGAGGAAGGGAGGCCCGACTGCGTCAGAAAGTCGTCGACGCTTATCGTGATATCCCCTATGGGAGGATTGCTCATATATGTCGCGGAAAGCGTCATGTCGATCGACGGATGGTATGCTCCCTTCGCATTCTTCACGTCTATGATGGCCTGCTTTATCACCTCGTTCTGCTTTCTCAGATCGGTGTTGCCCGTCGTCATGGAAAGCAAAAGCTCGTCATACGTCAGACCTTGGTCTGCGGATGCGACCGGGAAAAGAATAACAAGCATAAGAATCGAAAAAAGCAGTTTCTTCCTCATTGCATCATTCCTTCGAAAAGCGTCAGAGCGATATCGAGACAACGTTCACAGGACTGTCCGTCATCTTCACGTCAATGCGCTTGAGTTCACTCGAAGAGCTGTTGTAGACCCGTATCTGACAGGAGACCTCGGGTTTCATCGAATAGGAACTGTTCACGATCTTATATCCTTTTCCAAGATCCTCAAAGCTGTAGTTCGAGATTATCGACTGCGATGTCAGCGTCTTGGACTCGATTTCTTTTTCGTCAACGAAGAGCTTGACCGTAGCGGGAGTGTTTACCGCACTCGAAGAGACTGTTCCCGAGAAACCTCCGAAATAAACGACGTATTTCACCGACGGAATTGTTATGGTGCCATTCGAATATTTATCGCCAGAATATGTCTCGCTTTCAAGAGGTCTACCTGAACCGTATGACAGATCCACAGGAACCACCATGGCCTCGCCCGTCGACGTATACTCCTTTGCGGTAAAATCGGAAAGTGTTATCGCCGGAGCATTCTCTCCTGTGTATCTGACGGAAAACGAGAACGTCCCGTCGACTACGGCTGTCACTGTCTGAACGTACTGCTCCGTCGAGGATGAGGCCGGATGACCAGTATAGCTTACCTTGAACGATCGGAAACCAGTCTCGGTCTCAGCCTCGTTCCCTGCGACGGAAAAGCGTACGACGACATTTTTCTCATGTATCCCCGTAAAAGACAGAGTCTCGTACTTGCTCGTTCCACTGGTGATCAGCGACTCCTTCTTCCCGATACCGTAGTCCGGATGGTAGAAGAGCAGCCAGACGGTCCTCTGGTCGGCATCCTTGCCGAACTCCGGACTTATCGTATCCCACGGGATGTTGACTATGCTGAACGATCCGAGATCGTTGCTCTCTGCCGTATATGCATTCGTACTGAACGCATGCGTCGTCAAATAATTGGCATAATCAGCATCACACTGCCCTTCGTCGAGGTAGAGCGCTATCTTGGCGCCGGATACTGGAGTTCCTTCGAACTCGACCTTGCCGTTCACCCCTGCCTTGAAGAACGATGAGCAGGAGGACAGAAGAAGCAATGCGGCAAACACAGCGAAGATGGCTGCATATCTACTTTTTTTCATTATCTTCTCTCCTTTTGAACTTTCTGTATTTTACGTTCATCCTCCTTCTCTCCGAAATGAAGTAGAAGACCGGCATTATGAAAAGCGTGATGAACGTGGAGGTGGCAAGACCACCCATTATGACCTGTCCGAGCGGAGCATACACCTCTGCTCCCTCGCCTTTCGCAATCGCCATCGGTATGACGCCGAGAATGGTGGTAAGCGAACTCATGAGGATAGGGCGAAGCCTGGACACGACGCCCTCGACAACGTTCTCCTTGAGCATTGCAGCTTCCTCGTCGTAATCGAGAAGTCCGAATGTGTCGTCGTCCTCGTCGAAGGCTATGGCCTTGGCCTCGAGACGATCCTTCCTTCCCTGCTTCTGGAGCTGGTTGATGTAATCGACCATGATTATTCCGTTGTTGACCAACATTCCTGCAAGCGAGATGACTCCCATTATCGAGACCATGTTCAGCGAGGAACCGAATATCGCGAGGGATACTGTGATTCCGATCGCGCAGAACGGCACTGTGAGCATTATCAGGATCGGGTGCTTGAAGCGCTCGAAAACGAGGACCATGACCATGTATACGAGGAACACCGCTATAAGACCGGCCTTCAGCAGAGGCATGAACGACTCCTGCAGAAGCTCGCCCAGTCCTCCGGCGCGCGTGGTGATTCCGTCGGCAAGCGGGTTCTCCTTGAGATATGCATTGACCCTGGAGGTGATTCCGCTGGTCGATTCCGTCGTCAGCTGCGCGGAGACAGTGATGGTGTTGGCCCTATCGACGTGGTTGATCTGGCTGTTCACCGATTCCGTCCTGAAGTCTGCGATCGTCGAGAAGGAGACCTCTGTGCCCATCTGGGTTTTCAGCTTGATCTTCTCCAGAAGCTGGCTGTCGATCGGAAGATCCGTGGCATCGGTGGAAATCGAGATGTCGTACCGCCTGTCCCTCTCGGTGTCAGTATATTTGCCTACATCCATTCCGTTGAATATTATCGCAGTCGTCGTACCTGCTTCGTAGCTGGTGAGCCCGAGGGACGAGAGATAGTCGTAGCTGGCATCGAGCACCGCAATCCTGGAATCGAAGTTGCTGTTGATGCTAGTGCTGAGCACCTGGTCGTCGTTTTTCAGGAACGTCTCGATCCTCTTGGCTTCATTGTAAAGCATCTCCGTGTCGTCACCGACGAGCGTGATGCCGTACCCTCCTCCGCCGGAGATGAATCCGACCAGATTGTCGAAGCCTCCGTTCTTGACGGCAACGTTTCCGCCCGGGATGGCGGCAGATATCTTGTACTGCAGATCCCTGATTATCTCATGTATGCCCCTGTCCCTATCCGCTACAGGAACCAGCAGTGCATGAATGCTGCCCTGGTTCTTCGCCTGGGAAACATCGATGAGACTGCCGCTCTTTCCGGAGTAGCAGACGTAGTTTCTGAGTTCCGGAACCTCCTCGACAAGGATTTCCTCTGCCGTAAGCATCCCTTCCCTTACCTCCTGCGACGTATAACCGTAAGGGAAGGTTATGTTGACGTAGAAATCGTCGTTGTCGGTCGACGGAATGAAAGCGAATCCCATCTTGGTCATCGTGTATGCGCTGACGAGCAGGATCAATACCGCTATCACTATGATGAACGGAGTATGGTCAAGAGCGAACGAGATGGCCTTCCGATAGCCTTTTTCCAGCTTCTTCGTCCCTTTTATGAAAAGGCTTTCTTTTGCTATTTTCCTTCCTTCCGGCTCCTTTAGGAAGAACTTTAGGAAGAACGGGACGAAGACTACGGCGACGACAAGGGAGGATGCAATCGCAAACATGAATGTCAGCGACACGGAATAGAGGATCATTCCCACGAGGCCGCCCATCATGGCAAGCGGTATGAAGACGACGATCGTGGTGAAGTTCGATCCTATGACAGATTTGTCGACTGTATCCGTTCCCCTGTAGATCGACTGGTTGACGCTGTAGAGGTACTTTCCGTCCTCGCCTCGCTGCTCGTAATACTTGTATACCTGGTCAAGCACGACGATCGATGCGTCGACGATGCTTCCCAGAGCGACGACGATTCCGGAAAGACTCATCAGGTTGACCGTCAAACCGGCGATTTTCATCCCTATCAAGGTGAAAAAAATGGAAAGCGGAATGGACAGCCCTATGACGAGAGTGGCCTTCGAATCATTGAGGAACAAGAATATGACAACGACAGCTATGAGTATGCCGAGCAGGCCGGATTCGATCACAGTGCGCAGAGATGCGAAAATGACCATCGAGTCGTCCTGTATCGTCGAGAAGCTGACTGCACCGCCGTACTTTGCCTCCTCGTCCGCAAGGATCCTCTCGACCTCGGAGATGATGCCGATGGTGTTCGCATCCGCTCTTTTCGATATCTCGACCAGCAGGACATCCTTGCCGTATGCGGTCACGGAGAAGTCCGGATCGGCATATACGATGGAGACGTCCGCGACATCCTCCAGGAATATGATATCTCCGGAATCGGTGGAACCGACGGGAAGTCGTCTTATCTCGTCGAGACTGTCGAAAGATCCGTCATAGCGCAGATCGATCACAGATCCGCCGTAGCTCGCGCTTCCGAGCGGAAGACTCGTGTTCGATGCGGCAATCACCTGATATGCGGTCAGTACGCTCACGCCGCGGGCCGCCATATCTTCGAGGTGCAGCTTTATTTCAACATGAGGTTCCGTCGAACCGTTGACGGTGACGCTGGTCACACCTTCTATCCTTGTCAGCTGAGGCTTTAGATCGTACTCGGCATACTCGCTCAGGCGGGCAAGGTCATCGCCTGCGGATACGGTGAAACTCATGATCGGTATCATCTCGACGCCGCCAACAAGCGCCGTCGGCGTTCCCTGCAACCCGTCGGGAAGCTCCTCCTCGAGCTCGCTGATCCTGTTGCGTACTTCCGTCAGCATGTCGTACGGGTCGACCCCGTCTACGAACGATATCGAAAGCACTCCGACGCTGTTGCTGGACTGGCTGGTCATGCTCTTGTAATTCTGGAGCGTGACGAAATTGTCCTCGAGGACGTCTATCACAGTCTCCTCGATGTCCTCGCCGCTCGCACCCGGATAGATCGCCACGACGTAGATCTGCGGGGTGTTGACACCGGCCATGAACTCGATGTTCGTATCGAAAACGGACACGATGCCGAACACGGCAAGGGCGATGAGGATCATCAGAAGCACTACAGGATGCTGTACCGAATACCTGGAAATCTTCACCTAGTCCTCCTTGACGACCTGCACTTTCTGACCGTCGAACACGTTGTCAAGACCGTCCTTTACGAAATAGGAAGACGAATAGCCGGAAGGAATCTCGAAATACATCTCATCGGAGATTCCCTGATCGAGGAGAAGATGATGGACGCTCGAATCCGTCTCGTCGAGGACATAGACCGACCCGTCGAGCTTGCGCATGCTTACGGGAAGAACCTCTACGTCCTCGTATCGCTCGTACGTGACGAAGACCTTCACATACATTCCGGGAGCGAACGAATCCAGATTCTCCGTCAGACGTACCTTGAGAGTGAAATTCTTGCTCGTCGCATCGACGTACGGACTTATCGAAACCACCTCGCACGTGGAAGAAACGCTTCCGTCGATCGATGCCACCCGTACCGAAAGGTCGGCTTCGTTGTCCTTGATGCTCCTGTAATACTTCTCGGATATCTTGGCATTCACCACAAGATCGTCAAGATCGGCGATGACAGCTACAGGCTGCGTGGAGGATCCGATGGATCCGGTGGCTCCGGAAGACTGTATCACCGTTCCCTCGACGGGACTGGTGACGTCGGCATACGAAAGCTGCAGCTCCGCAAGAGACAGCTGCGCCTCGGCCGCATCGCGCTGGGCCTTGACCGTCTCGTAGTTCTGAAGCGTCGCAGCTCCGCTCTTGTAGAGCTCCTCGACCCTCTTGAAGGAGCTGTCGAGAGCAAGGTACTGAGCCTCGGCCTGCATCTTCTGCATCTCGTATGGCCTTGGGTCGATGCGCGCTATCAACTGGTCCTTATCGACGTGGTCGCCTTCCTCGACAAGGTATTCGAGAATTGTCCCGCTGACGAAGGGCACAACGGGGATCATATTCTCAGGCTCGATGTATCCTGTCAGCTCCAACGTCTTTTCGATGTCGCGTATCTGCGGTTTCTCAACAGTGACAGGCTCCAAAGGAGCCTCGTAAGTATCCTGCGACCTGTTGTCGTAGAAGAATCTGAGCCCAAGGAATGCCGCCGCTACTACGACGAAAAGGACGATATATCTGACCACCGAACCAAGCTTGCTCTTACCTTTCATATATGCCTCATCATGCGTTTCAAATACGTTACATAACAAGAATATTTTTCATTTTGCGAAACGGCAAACGTTTCGGGGCAAAATTTTTTTCACAATGTACAAAATCCGACACTTGTTGACCAAGTTGTACAAATTTGGTCTTTTCATTTTTATTGACACATATCAAACAAAATGTAAAAATAGACACATGGACATTTTGAACATACAGAAAAGCCAAAGAAAGTTCCTTTCATCGGGAGCGACAATGTCGCATCGATACAGGAGCGAAGCACTGGACCGGCTCGAAAGGGCTACAAAGGAAAGGGAAAAGGACCTGATCGAGGCGCTCTCCACGGACCTGGGCAAGAGCCCCACCGAGGCCTATGCGACGGAGATAGGCATCGTATATTCCGAACTCAGGAACACGAAGAGACATCTGGGGGCATGGATGAAAAGAAAGAAGGTCCGCACTCCCCTGCTCCATTTCCCGTCTTCCTCGTACATTCTCAAGGATCCTATCGGCAACGTACTTATAATGAGTCCATGGAACTATCCGGTGCAGCTTACGCTCGTTCCACTGATCGGCGCCATAGCCGCAGGATGCACAGTCTTCGTGAAGCCGTCGAGGTACAGCGCCGCGACGTCGAAGGTGCTCTGCGAGATCGTGGCCGAGGCATTCAGGAACGAAGAGGTTTATGCGCTCGAGGGAGGAAGGGACGTGAACGAGGCGCTTCTCGACCTCAAATGGGACTACATATTCTTCACAGGGAGCCCGGCGGTCGGACGCATCGTCATGATGTCGGCCGCGCGTACGCTCACTCCGGTCACGCTCGAGCTCGGCGGAAAGAGTCCCGTGATAGTGGACGAGACCGCGAATCTCAAGGTCGCATGCACGAGACTCGCGTTCGGAAAATTCATCAATGCCGGACAGACCTGCGTCGCTCCCGACTACATCCTGGTGCACGAAAGCGTAAAGGATGAATTCATCGAGGGGATGAAGGCCGCGATCGGAAAGCTGTACGGTGACGATCCGCTTTCGAATCCGGAGTTCCCGCACATAATAAACGAAAAGCACTTTGCAAGGCTGGAAGGTATTGTGGCTGGCTCGGCATGCGTCTTCGGAGGAAAAAGCGACCGCGCTTCGCTTAAGATCGAGCCCACGCTTCTCTATCCAGTCGATCCGGGCGATCCTGTCATGCAGGAGGAGATATTCGGTCCCGTCCTGCCCATACTCACATATTCCAGGCTCGGCGAGGCGATCGACTTCATCAACTCCCGTCCCCATCCGCTTGCGCTCTACATATACAGCGAAAACAGAAAAAACATCAGGAAGGTCCATAGGCTCTGCACCTTCGGAGGCGGCTGCGTCAACGACTCGATAATGCACCTCGTCAGCCACGGTCTTCCGTTCGGAGGTGTCGGAGAAAGCGGCACGGGAAGCTACCACGGCAGGAAATCCTTTGACACCTTCACGCACGAGAAGAGTATACTTGACCATAGGACATGGCTCGACATAACCTTGCGCTGCCCCCCGTTCAAGGGCAAGGACAGGATAATAAGGACCATGCTCAAATAGGAGAGAATAGAATGAAGAGACTGTTGCTCGCAACGCTTGCCGTTTTCATGGCCGCATCGCTTTTTTCAGCGTTCAACCCGGATTACAGCGACTATACGTTCTACGTCGAGGAGGACTTCCAGAAGGACAAGACGTACCTCGAGGAAGCGCTCGCAGAGGCTCAGGATCCTTCTGAGAAATCCCAGATCCTCTGGAGGCTCAGCAGAGTCGAACTGACGCTCGGCGACCAGCTGCCCGAGGACGACAAGGACGCCAGATTCGCAGCCTACGAAAAGGCCGAGGAGCTTGCGATCGAATCGATCGAGCTCGAACCCAATGCCGACGCATACCACTGGAAATCCTCTGCGCTCGGACGCTGGGGCCAGACGAAGGGTCCTCTCGACAGCCTCGGGAAGGCACCCGGAATGCTTGACGACGTTCTTATGGTCATCGACCACTTCGGCTACGACTACACAGATTCATGGTATGTGCTCGGAGTTTTGTACAACCAGCTTCCGGGCTGGCCTCTGAGCTTCGGCGACAAAAACTACGCCATAAGCTACATGAGAAGGAGCCTCGACACCAGAATCGCGGAAAGAGGCATTTACCTCACGCTCTTCCAGGAACTTTCAGACCAGCTATACGACAGGAACTGGAACGCAAAGAAACGAACGAAGGAATTTGCGAAGATGCACGACTCATACGAGGAGAACACCGTGCTGTCAGAAAAGATGAAGTATTACGAGGGCGCAGAGGCTGGAAAGAACAAGCCGTTCTATTCCACGGTCGCACTTAACGACATCTCCGACAGACAGGAGGCAGTCATGCTCCTGCGCTATGCGGAAGCTCTTTACAAGGCAAAGAAGAACCCGTTACCATCTGAGACGGAAAAATACAAGGAGATTCTTGCACGTCTTGCAGAGATAACCTAGAAAAATGGACTTTTGCCTCGCTCATGGATTGAAAAACACGCTTCGCGGACTACTGACCGGTCTTTTGACAGGACTGGTCATAACCTTCTTTGCGAACTCGATCGCCTTTGCAACTGCTTTCAACAAGTCGCATCGGATCCTGATCTTCCTGCTTCCCATCGGCGCACTCGCGACAACGTTCCTGTTCAAGAGGACCGGGGAAAGCTACAGGAAGGTGACGACGATCGCAATCGACACCATTCATGAGCGGGAAGGAAATCTCGCCCAAGCGCAGAAGCAGAGCATCTCGCCCCTTATGGGAGTGGTCAGCTACGTAAACTCCATGTTCAGCCACTTTCTCGGAGCGGCTGTGGGCAAGGAAGGAGTCGGGGTCCAGCTCGGCCTTGCATGCTCCTCCGTCATCGACAGAGGAGAAAAGAAGCTCTTCGGATGCAACGAGCCTGACTACAACCTGATGTGCGGGGCAAGCGCGGCCTTCGCCGCACTCTTCTCCGCGCCTATCGCGGGCACGCTATTCGGGGCGCACTTCGCCTCGCCGCGCTCGACCAGACTCGATGCGTTCCTTCCATGCCTCGTGAGCGCTTTCACATCGAGCATGCTTGCAGACGCAGTCGGGATACACATAATCTTCGTTCCTGAATACGCCAGCCTCGCATTCGACCTCGGCAATACGCTGAAGGTTTTTTCCTTTGCACTTTTCATAGGCATTGTCGCAAGACTCGTCGTATTTCTAATCGACAAAGCAAAGGAGCTGCCGGAGAAGCTGTTCGGCAAGAGCGAATATCTCCAGCGGTTCATCCCTGCCCTTGCACTTCTCGCTGCAAGCCTTGCAATCTATGCGGCGACCGACGGTTTCGCATACAACGGACTTTCATCCGAGCTCATCGCCGAGGCAATGGAAGGCCTGCGTAGTCCTGCGGACTTCTTTCTCAAGCTGACGCTGATTCTCCTTTCGATGGCGGCCGGCTTCCAGGGTGGTGAGGTCGTTCCTCTTCTTGTCCTCGGAGCTCTTGCGGGAGGTTCCATTGCGCCGCTTCTGGCACTTTCCCCCGCCCCACTCGCATCGCTTGGAGCTCTTGCCATGCTCTCCGGAGGTACGAATCTGCCGCTCGTATGCTTCGCGTTGGGCCTGGAGCTTTTCGGATACGGAGAACCGACCATTCTGTTCATTGCCTGCACCACGTCGTTCGTCGCGAGCGGGCGGCTCGGAATCTACAGCCACCAGAAAATATACTGAAAGCCGGACGACCGGAAAGAATGTTGACAAAGGGTTATATAAAAATTAATATATGAATAGATGTTCATATATTGATATAAAGGAGCTTGCGATGACTTGTGCGTTTCCATATTCCGAAAAGCTGGAGAAATTCGAGGGACATGGTCTGGAAAAGAAGAGGGACGGCAACTGGATACTTCTCGAATCCGACATGACCAAGAGGGATCTGGTCGAGCTGCTCGAAAAAAACGGGCTGTACAAAAAGGCGCCGGTGCAGGAATTCCGGGCACATATCGACTGCGGAGTATGCGCCAAGAAGATCGAGAGGGAACTCAATCGCGACCCTTGGATCGAGAAGGCCGAATACAGATTCGCAAAGTCGATCCTATCTGTAGAGTCGAACCTGCCCAGAGATGAGATAGCACGAAAGGCGTTGGCCCTCGACGACGAACTGTCCCTGCCCGACGACTGCCGCAGGATGTCGTTCGAAATCGATAAGGACGAAGCTGAGAGGATAATCGGGGAAAAAGCAGGGTATCCATGGATGCTTGAAGCCTCCTACGACGGAGGGAAAGGCAGGCTCGATATTGTCAGTCTGCTGGACGAAGAAGAGACGCGTACCAGGCTCGCAATCGCGAAACCGTACAGGAAATATACCTTCGGCGCAGTGGTAGACTGTTCTTCCTGTGCAGAAAGGATCGAAAGGGAACTCGAAAAAGTCGACGGGATAAAGGACGTGCATTTCAATTTCCAAAACAGACGTCTTACACTATCGTCGTCTCTGGAGAGAGACGAGATCGTCGCGTCGGCGAAAAAGGCTGACAACGAGCTTACGATCCTCGACGAAGATGCGATGGAATTCGACGTCAGGCTTTCCCGGCGTGCGCTCGGAAAGCTGAAGGCGCACGAAGGAATAAACTCTGCGAGGATCGAGGATGGACGGCTTTTTATAAACACGTCGCTGGAGAGAAAAAAGGTCGAGGCGCTCGTCGATGATCTGTCCGTGAAGGACCGCGATCTCGCGAGGATAATTGCCGCTGCGATACTGTTCGTCGCATCCCATATTTCCGGCGTCGGAGCTATTGCGATACTGGCCTATCTGGTCGCAGGCTACGACGTGCTTGCCAAGGCTGCAAGGAACATCGTCAAAGGACATGTCTTCGACGAGAATTTCCTCATGTCGATTGCGACGATCGGCGCTCTGGCGATCTCGTCCTACGAGGAGGCCGCCGGAGTCATGATATTCTACCAGATAGGCGAATACCTGCAGAAGAAGGCTCTCGGACGCTCCAGAAGGAACATCTCGTCCCTGCTGGATCTGACGGAGGACGAGATAGAGGTTCTCGGAGACGACGGCCCGAAAAAGGCAAAAGCAAAGGACGTCGGAATCGGAACCCGCTTTCTGGTCAGAGCCGGAGAGAAGATATCTCTGGATGCAATAGTCAGGGAAGGAAAAGGCAGCATCGACGAAAAGGCCATAACAGGAGAAAGCCTTCCGCGCGAGGTCGCACCGGGCTCGCTCGTGCCTTCGGGTGCCGTGAATGGAGAAGCGGCGCTGACGCTCGAGGCAGTGAAGCGCTACGAGGACTCCACCGCCGCGAGAATCATGAAACTCGTCAGGGACGGCGAGGAAAGAAAGGCGGCCAGCGAGAAGTTCATCACGCGTTTCTCGAGGTACTACACCCCGATAGTCTGCCTACTGACCATTCTCGTGGCCACGATACCGCCGCTCGTCGCAGGAACCGGTTTCAGGATGTGGCTGTACCGCGGACTCATGCTTCTTGTAATAAGCTGTCCGTGTGCGCTTGTGCTGTCCGTTCCTCTCACCTACTTCGCCTCGATCGGCGCGTTCGCCAGGAAGGGGATACTGGTCAAGAACGCCGAGACCATTGAAAAGCTCTCTAAGACGGCCGTAGTGGCATTCGACAAGACGGGAACTCTCACCAGGGGAAGCTTCGTAGTGACGAAAGTCGAATGCCCATCGATGGACAGTGCCGTATTCATGGACATTGCCTCGTCGCTCGAAGCGATGTCGACCCACCCCATCGCCAAGGCCGTTGCCGACTACGGAAAAGGGAAACTGAAGGTGGAAGACTTCAGGGAAGTACCTGGAAAGGGAATCGAGGGAAGGATCGGCGACGATCTGTATTTCCTCGGCCGGGACGACAGCCGGGATGAGGACGGACTGGCGATAAAGCTCGAGAAGAACGGTGCGTACGTAGGAACGATCGTGCTCGAGGACGAGATGAAACAGGGCGCGCGCGATGCGGTCGAAAGTCTTTCAGGACTCGGGGTTTCCAAGACCGTGATGCTCAGCGGGGACAGGAGAAGGAACGCGGAAAGAATCGGTTCGCTCGCAGGACTTGACGAGGTGAAGGCGCCACTGTTGCCGCACGAGAAGCTCGAGGAACTCGAGAAGCTCCTCAGCCCAGGCAGAACAGTCGTATACGTCGGCGACGGGATCAACGACGCGCCCTCTCTGATGCGTGCCGACGTAGGAATCTCCATGGGTTCCATCGGAAGCGACGCAGCGATAGAATCCAGCGACGCGGTGATCATGAACGACAACCTCGAGAGCGTCGCAACCGCCATAAGGATAAGCAGGAGGACGGAGACGATAGTAAGGGAGAACATAGTATTCTCCATAGGGATCAAGGTCCTGATAATGATTCTTGGCATACTTGGCTATGCGGACATGTGGCTTGCGGTCTTCGCTGATACAGGCGTCGCGCTGATTGCTACAATAAACGCGATGAGGGCCCTGAAGACGCCATCCAGATAGTAAAAGCAAAACGGGGAGAGCCGGTCCGGCCTCCCCTTTTCATATTCACTAAAGGACACGATTATGCTAGACTCGGCACTATGGACGACAACTTAATTCGAAACATAGGAATCATGGCTCACATCGACGCCGGAAAGACGACGACGACCGAGCGCATACTCTACTATACCGGAGAGAACCACCGCATCGGAGAGGTCGACAACGGAGAGGCCACGATGGACTGGATGCAGCAGGAGCAGGACAGAGGAATCACGATAACCAGCGCCGCTACGACCTGCATCTGGAAAGGCCACCAGATCAACATCATCGACACCCCGGGCCACGTAGACTTCACCGCGGAGGTCGAGAGATGCCTCAGAGTGCTCGACGGGGCCGTGGCAGTATTCTGCGCCGTCGGCGGGGTCGAGCCCCAGACGGAGACTGTATGGCGCCAGGCCGACACATACTCCGTTCCCAGGATTGCGTTCGTCAACAAGATGGACAGGCTCGGAGCGGATTTCTACAGCGTCCTCGAACAGATGGAGAAGAAACTCGACGCAAAGCCCTGCCCGCTCTTCATACCGGTAGGAAGCGAAGCATCCTTTTCCGGAGTTATAGACCTGATCAGGATGAAATACCTCACATTCGACGGAGAGAACGGAGAGAATATCGAGGAAGCGGACATTCCTGAATCCGAGAGGCAGAAGGCCGACCAGTGGAGGGAGAAGCTGATCGACAGCGTCTCGTCGTTCTCCGACGAGATCATGGAGCTCTATTTCGCCGGCGAGGAAATTCCTCGGGACATGATAATCTCGACACTCAGGAAATGCACTCTCGAGAGGCAGCTGCTTCCGGTGTTCGTCGGATCGTCGCTCAGAAACATCGGCGTGCAGACACTCCTCGATGGAATTGTTTCGCTTCTACCCGCGCCCTGCGACATTCCTTCAATAGAAGCGATCAATGCGAAGAACGGAAAAAGCGTGGAAGTGAAGCACAGCCGCAGCGCCAACCTCGAGGCACTCATCTTCAAGATCCAGGTCGATCCACAAGCCGGACCTCTCTGTTTCGTGAGAGTTTATTCGGGAATCCTGAAAAAGGGAGTGTCGGTCTACAACATAACAAAGAACAAGAAGGAGAGGATCAACAGGCTTTTGAGGATGCATTCCGACCGCTCGGAGGAGCTTTCGGAGCTTGCCGCCGGAGACATCGGAGTGATCGTGGGCTTCAAGATCGCCCAGACCGGAGACACCATCGGAGTGGAATCCTCACCGTACCTTCTGGAGAAGATGGTATTTCCATCCCCTGTCATCTCCATCGCTATCGAACCTAAGACAACGGAGGACCAGGGCAAGCTCCGCAAGGCTCTCGAGATGCTTGCAATGGAGGATCCGACGTTCAGCTACAAGGACGACAACGAGACAGGACAGCTCGTCATCTCGGGCATGGGAGAGCTCCATCTCGACGTGCTCGTCACGAGAATAACGAAGGAAATGAAGATAGACGCACGAGTCGGCAATCCGCAGGTCACCTACAGGGAATCGATCAGCAGCACCGCAGAGACGACGGAAAACTTCTCCAAGGTCCTCGCCGGCAAGGAGAACAGTGCACGGCTTTCGGTCAGGGTCTCTCCGCTCGAGGCCGGAAGCGGCAACAGGTTCAAGATAAGTGCGAATGTACGCGACATCCCGGAGGAGATCACAGAAGCGATAAAGATGGGCATCGAAGGCTCTTTCAGTTCCGGAATAAAGTTCGGCTACGAATGCACGGACATCGAGGCGGACGTGACCGACATCGGATACGACGAACTCACAGGCACTCCGTTCGCCTTCACCTCATGCGCAGCGCTGGCCTTCGACAAGGCATGTCAGAGCGCCGATCCGGTTCTCATGCAACCGATAATGAAGGTGCAGGTGACAAGTCCATCCGAGTACATCGGAGACGTGATGGGCAGCATCACGCAGCGAGGAGGAATCGTCGAGTCGATGGAAAGCAGGACTTCCGGCGACGTGATAAGCGCGGAAGTCCCTCTCGAGAAGATGTTCGGGTACACTACGGTGCTTAGAAGCTCCACACAGGGCCGTGGCACATTCAGCATGGAATTCAGCCACTACGCAGAAAAGATATGACAGAAAAGTACGGATGCTGGTCACATCCGTACTTTTTTTCCTTTTTTCCACATTTATGTGCGGCAAAAGGCCGCGATGAAGAAAATATTTTTTGACTTATCAGATTCTCTCCTTTACTCTTAGTCTTAAGCTTGTAAATTTCAAAAGGAGGGAATTCAATGAGCGCAAACACAGTTGATTTGAGAAACCTTGCCGTCATTGGCCATAACGGTACGGGAAAGACGAACCTCATCGAACAGATTCTGTTCTATGCGGGAGCACTTGCCCGTGCCGAGAAGGTAGAAAGCGGAAAGACCACCAGCGATTACACGGAGGAGGAGATCCAGAGGAAGATCTCCATACACACTTCCCTCGCATCCATCCAGTGGGATGGCAAAACCATCAATTTACTCGATACTCCGGGAACAGCAGACTTCATAGGCGAAGCCATCTGCGCATTCAGAGCTACGGAGGCGGCCCTTATGATCGTAGACGCCCGCGAAGGCGCCCAGATCGAGACGATAAAGCTCTGGAGAAGACTTGACGAAAGAAACAAACCGCGAGCCGTGTTCATCAACAAGATGGACAAGGAACGCGCCAGCTATAGACGTGTCATCGATTCTCTCGAATCGGAATTCGACAGCCACTTCGTCCCGGTCGTCATGGCCCTTGGAGAAGCGGAAGAGTTCAAGGGAGTCATAAACCTCATCGAGAACCAGGCGTACGAATGCCACGAGGGTGGCAAGGAGACCCCGATGCCGATCCCGGAAAAATATGCCGCGGTCGTCGAGGATTTCAGGAACAGGCTCATCGAGAATGCGGCCGAAGGTGCTGACGACCTGATCGAGAAGTACTTCGAGGAAGGTACGCTCGACGGCGACGACATCAGACGCGGCCTCAGGGAAGGCCTCAAGGACAACAGGATCGTCCCGGTCTTCTGCGGAGCGACGGACAAGGGAGCCGGAATCACAAGCCTGCTCAACTTCATCAAGAACAACTTCCCCAGCCCGCTCGGAATGCCCGAGTACATCATCGGACGCCAGGGCGAGGAGACCACTCTCCCGATAGATCCCGAAGGCGCAGTGTCGGCGTACTGCTTCAAGACCACGCTCGACCAGTTCTCCGGAAAGCTTTCGTTCATCAAGGTCGTCACAGGAAAGCTCAACGGCGACACCGAGCTCTACAATCCGGAGCTTGCCAAGAAGGCAAAGCCCGGCAAGGTCTACAGAGCTCTCGGCAAGAAACTCATCGAGGTCGACGAGCTGCAGGCCGGAGACATCGGTGTTCTGACTAAGTTCGACATCGCCTATACGAACGCGACGTTCGTCGCAAGTTCGGAGTTCAAGAGAAGGTTCCGACCGCTTCGCCTGCCCCAGCCCATCTATCAGCTAGCGATCAGCACAGACGACAAGAAGAGCGAGGACAAGATGAACGACGCGCTCCACAAGGTCGCCGAAGAGGACCTCACCTTCCAGATGACGTACAACGAGGAGACGAAGGAGTCGATCATCGGAGGAATGGGAGAGCTCCACATCAACATGATTCTGGATAGGATCCGCGACAAACAGAAGGTTGTAATACACACTAAGACGCCGAAGATTGCATATAGGGAAACGATCACAAAAAAGAGCGGAATAGCCGAATACTCCCACAAGAAGCAGTCGGGCGGACACGGACAGTTCGGACGCGTCGTGATCGAGATCGAACCGATAGAAAGAGGAATGATGTACTCGTTCACCAACGCAATCAAGGGCGGAGCCATCTCGAAGGGATACATCCCCGGAATCGAGAAGGGAATCCATGAGAAGATGGAGGAAGGCTTTTTGGCAGGATATCCTCTCGTCGACATCGGAATTACGCTTCTAGATGGCAAGGAACATCCCGTCGACTCGTCTGAAATGGCCTTCAAGCTTGCGGCAAAGGGAGCTATGGACATAGCCTTGGCAAAGGCCGGATGCGTGCTTCTCGAGCCATTCATGAAGCTCGAGGTATTCATCGACAACGACTATCTCGGTGCGATTCTTTCCGATCTTTCCGCAAAGAGAGGCCGAGTGCTCGGTCAGGAGGAGAAGGGACATCTCGTCGCGGTCAAGGCCGAGGTTCCGATGGCCGAGCTCAGGAACTACGCCATCGATCTTAAGAGCATGACCAGTGGCACGGGAAGCTTCGAACTCGAATTCGACCACTACGAGACCCTTGTCGGCAAGTTGGCCGACGACGTCATCGCAGAGGCGAAACGAGAGAAAGAGGCGGCAGCACAGAGCTGACGATCCATATGCGCAGAAAGCCCCCGAAGCGGATGAGGTGAACCCTCAAAGCTGGACCCGAAATAATGTTAGGCTATCTTCTCTCCGAAAATCAATGGAGGAAGGTAGCCTAGTTTTTTCTGTATTCTCTCCCGGTTGTAATTGTCGATGTATTCTTCTATCGCAGACTTGAGCTGGTCCCTTGTTCTGAATTCCCTACCATGCCCATAGTACATCTCCCTTTTCAGAGTGGAGAAGAACGTCTCCATCCTCCCATTATCCAGGCAGTTGCCTTTCCTGGACAGTGTCTGGCATCTTGGTATCGAATGCCCGTTTCAGGATGTTTGGTGCTGTCTTCCCGACTTCTCCTTTGTATGATGAATAGCGAGATCTCTTATATGTGGCAGGATATAGCCCGAGCTCCCTCATCAGGCGCTTTACCTTCTTGTGGTTCACTGCCAGACCCTCCTATCCTCCTGTATCCGTATCTTCTTCTGTGGTATTCAAATAATTCCTGTATCTAGTTCTCTCCTAAGATCTTCTTCCCTTACCTTCATGACAAAACCCTCCAAATTGGTTTTTGGGTCCAACTTGAATGGTTCATCACAGGATGCCCGGGGGCTTTTTCATATGAGAGTCACTTTCTGACGAACCAGACCTCGCTGATGCTGTAGTCCTTGTCGAGCCCCTTGCGCTCGAATTTAGTGGTAGGCCGCCATGATATTTCCTTCGCGAATCCGCCGTAAGGATTCTCGAGAAGACTTTCCGCGTCCATCACAGAAAGCATCTGGTCCGCGTATTCCTGCCAGTCCGTGACGGCATATATGTATCCGCCCTTCTCGAGTCTGAGGGCCATAAGATGGACGAAATCGCCCTGGATCAGCCTTCTCTTGTGATGCTTCTTCTTGGGCCATGGATCGGGAAAGAATATGTGGAAACCGTGGACGCTGCCCTCGGCGACGGCATTCTCGAGCACGTCCACCGCGTTGAAGCGCATGATCTTCACGTTCTGCAGCCCGGCCTCCCCCACCATGCGAAGCAGCCTCGTCACACCGGGAAGATATACCTCCAGACACAGGAAATTCACGTCCCGTCTCTCTGACGCGATCTTCAGCGTACTGTCCCCCATCCCGAAGCCAATCTCGACGACGGTAGGATTGTCGTTTCCGAACAGCGACCTGAAGTCGAGGACACGGCCGTCCTCGTAGAATGCCATATAGGCATCGCCGTACATGTCGAACACTGCCCTGTCCTTGTCGCTCAGGATGTTGCTGCGCAGCACGTAGCTCTTTATCTGCCTCTGCGCGCCCTCGCGAACCTCTATCCTGCCAAGTCTATCGTAATCCATCACAGCAACCTCCTGAGCTGCTCGAGAATGAAGAGCGCCTTGTCCTTCAGGCTGACGCTGTTCGTCCTGAGCGTAAGATAGTTCACCCTTTTCGGATCGATCGAGACATTTCCGTTGCTCAGCTTGATTAGCCGCACGACCTTGCCGGGGTCGATGGAGGCGACCTTGCTGAACTCCATCTCGATCCGTCCGTTACGCTCGACCATGTGATAAATGTCGAGCTTTCTGCATATGATCTTTATCTCCGCGATGCAAAGAAGGTTGTCGACCTCCTCCGGTATCGGGCCGAAGCGATCGTCCAGTTCGCTTCTCAGGCTTTCCAGGCGTTCCACGGAATCCACGGAGGCGATCTTCTTGTATACCTCGAACTTTAGCTGAGGCTCCTTGATGTAGGAATCCGGGATGAATCCAGTGTACTCGAGTTCGAGAAGCACCTCTCTCCTGACTTCCGGATTCTCCTGCTGCAGCCTGTTTATCTCCTCGTCCAGAAGCTTCATGTAAAGATCCAGGCCGACCGCCTCCAGATGACCAGACTGTTCCCGGCCCAGGATGTTTCCGGCTCCTCTGAACTCCATGTCCTTCATGGCAATCTTGAATCCGGATCCCAGAGCCGTGTTTTCGCTCATCACCCGGAGTCTCTTTATCGCATCGTCGTTCAGGCTGGTCCGATCGGGATAGAACAGATGGCAGTATGCCTTCCTGTCGCTTCTTCCGACACGCCCCCTCAGCTGGTAGAGCTGGGCAAGGCCGAACCTTTCCGCCCGGTCTATGACGATCGTATTCACGTTCGGAATGTTTATCCCGTTCTCGATGATGGTCGTCGAGACGAGGACCTGAACCCCTTCGTAGATGAAGCGATGCATCTTGTCCTCCAGCTCCTCGGCTTCCATCTGGCCATGTGCAAATTCGACAATGGCGGACGGGATGCGCAACTTGATCATCCTCGCGATGTCCTCGAGATCGTCGATCCTGTTATGGAGATAGAAAACCTGCCCTCCTCTATCCAACTCCTTTTTGATGGCGGCGATGGCAACATCCTCGTCATACTGCTCTATGTATGTCTCGACGCTCTGTCTCTCGCGCGGAGCAGTCGTCAGCAGCGACATGTCGCGTACCTTCAGCAGGGACATATAAAGCGTCCGCGGTATCGGGGTGGCAGAGAGAGTCAGGCAGTCTATGTTGGTCTTCAGCTGCTTTATCCGCTCCTTGTCCTTGACGCCGAATCTCTGCTCCTCGTCGACGACGAGAAGTCCGAGGTCCTTGAATTCGGTGTTTCTGAGGATCTTGTGCGTTCCGAAAAGCACGTCGAGCCTACCATTCCTGAGATCCTCCTTCACCTTCCTCTGCTGTGCGGGGGTCGTGAACCTGGTCAGTATACCGGCCTTGACGGGGAAATTTCCGAGACGCTCCTTGAAGTTCTCGTAATGCTGCTCGGCAAGAATCACAGTCGGGGCGAGGAATGCCACCTGCTTGGAATCCATGACGGCCTTGAACGCCGCCCGGAAGGCTATCTCGGTCTTGCCGAATCCCACGTCCCCGCATATGAGCCGGTCCATGACCTTCTTGTCCTCCATGTCCTTCTTCACATCCTCGAGGCATGTGATCTGGTCGGGAGTCTCGGTATATGGGAATGCTGCCTCGAACTCGAGCTGCCAATCCGTATCGTGCCCGAACGGATGGCCGTCGACGCTGCTTCTCTCGGCATATAGGCGCACCAGCTCGCCTGCGAGCTTCTGTGCGCTCTTTACGGCCTTTTCTTTCTTCTTCGTCCAGGACGAGGATCCCATCGAATCAAGCTTTGGAGGCCGTCCGTCGTTTCCGATGTATTTCTGCACGAGGTCGGCCTGCTCGATCGGAACGAAAAGGTACTCCTTGTCGGCATACTCGATCTTTATGTAGTCGCGCTCGGTATTGAACCCCTTGACACGGTCGATCTTCTCGAAGCGTCCGATGCCGTAGTTGACGTGCACGACGTAGTCGCCGGGCTTGAGCTCAATGAAGGAATCGAGCGGAGACGAGATGGTGTCGACCACCTTCCTGGCCTTCTGCTTCTTTCTTCCGAAAATCTCGTTGTCCAAAACGACCAGAAGGTTCTCGCTCTCGATCTGGAAACCGGACGAGATCTCCTTGACGACGATCGGGACACCGAGGGTCCCAAGCACCGAATCCAGCCTCTCCTTCTGCACTACCGTCGGGGCGACGATGATTATGCGCCACTCGTTCGCCAGAAGCGCCTCCGCATCCTCGCGGAAATACTTGACATTGCCGAAGTAGCTGCGTGACTGCGTGACCGAAAAGTGATGACGTCCCTCCGTCTGTATGTCGAAAAGCCTGAAGGATGGATGCCGACCGGCATGGAAGCTCTCCCATGGAAGCAGCATCTTCTCAGGGGAAGGGAGCGTACCGTACTCCTTGTAGCTTTCCTTGTATCTGGCAACAGCCTCCTTTTGGAGACTGGAATGGCTCGTGGCAAGTCTTTCTTCGCCGAGGAAACAGAAGAAATCCCTGTCCGAAACGTAGTCCAGGAACGTCGTGAAACCGACGCCCTCCTCTCTCTGGATGGAAGGAATGGACACCTGCCTAAGATCCTTTATCGCCTTCTGCGTCAAAGCCTCATATTCCCTGATCCTCACGACCTCGTCCCACTCGGTATATATCCTGATCGGGTTCTCGAAGCTGAACGGGAAAATGTCGAGGACCTCTCCGCGTATGGAGAACGAACCAACCTCATAGCAGGATGGCGATCGGTAGTAGCCTGCTTCCGAGAGTCTTTCGATGAGTTTACCCGGTTCGTAGGCATCCTTGATCGTGATTTTTATAGTCATGTCCTCGATGGCCTTCTGGCTGAGGACGGGCGAAACGAAAGCACGCAGGCTGGCCACCACGATGGCGCTTTTCGCCGCTATTATTTCTTCGAGGGCCTTCTTCTGCGCATATTCCCCATCTGTCCCAGTGAAAGGGCTGTAGAGCTGTTTTCCGCTGGAAGGAAAGAGTATCACCTCGTGTCCGCAGTCCCTGAGATCCTCCGAAAGGCTCTTGGAATCGTCCTCCGTAGGAGCAATGGCAAAAAGACGCCCGCCTCTCTTTTCGTAAAAGAGAGATATGAGCCTCGAGAGAGGATAGTTGGATAGTCCGTCAGCCTCTATGTCGCCATTCATCGTCGAAGAGAGCGCTTTATAAGCGCTGCTCTTTCTGATATAATCGCGACATAGCATGTCCATGTCGTTTTTCACTAGGGCAAATATATACAAATCGGGGGAAAAAATCAAATGGAAAGCCTTAACCGCACCTCTTTCGAGGAGCTCGAGCATGAAATCGTCGAAGCAGGAAGATTTGCCAGGAATATGCAGAGAAACATAAGGCGATTCTTCAAGGAGGACGGAAGCGTCCTGACGGAGACGGACCTTGCGATCTCATCGAGGATCGTTTCCTCCGTGCACAGGCTTTTCCCTGGCGCAAACATCATAAGCGAGGAGGAAAATACCCCGTTCGACAGCAACGCGTCCTTCACATTCGTGCTCGACCCCATAGACGGCACCGACGTGTATTCTCAGGGACTCCCCTCTTACGCCGTCGCACTTGGAATACTGGACAAGGACCGGAATCCCGTCGGCGCGATTATCCACGCTCCCCGCTTCGGGCTCGGCCAGGAAGAGCTGCTTGCAAGTCTTTTCCCGGGAGGCGAAGTACTGATCGACGGTCAGCCTGCGGTCATTGCGGACGGAAAGGACGAGATAAGACAGATCATGATCACG
>CASEKE010000011.1 GCA_949288415.1 uncultured Spirochaetales bacterium | reverse complement strand
CAAAAAAGGCCACCTTGCGGTGACCTTTCTCGGATTGCCCTGCGGAATTAGAACCTGAAGTGGCTGAAAGCCTTGTTCGCATCTGCCATGCGGTGCGTATCTTCCTTCTTCTTGAAAGCGGAACCGGTGGAGTTGTATGCGTCAAGCAGCTCGTCGGCAAGCTTGTCGGACATGCACTTTCCGTTTCTGGAGCGGGCGGCATTGATGAGCCATCTCATTGCGAGCGCCTCTCTTCTGCTCTCCTTGATCTCGACAGGGACCTGATAGGTCGCACCGCCGACTCTTCTGCTCTTTACCTCGACTACAGGCTTGACATTATCGACAGCCTTGTTGAATACGTCGATCGCCTTCTCTCCGGACTTCTCCTCGATCTTCTTCATTGCTCTATAGATGATTCTCGTGGAGATGCTCTTCTTGCCGTCGACCATCATTCTGTTGATGAACTTGGCAACTACCGCGCTGTGATATACAGGATCTGCTGCAATGGTCCTAACAGGAGTTTTCGAATCTCTGGACATGTTACCTTTTCCTCCCTATTAAGCCTTTGGTCTCTTAGCACCGTACTTGGAGCGGCTTCTCTTTCTGTCGTTGACACCAAGGGTATCCTTGGTTCCTCTGATTATGTGGTATCTTACACCAGGAAGGTCCTTGACTCTTCCGCCTCTGATGAGGACGACAGAGTGCTCCTGGAGGTTGTGTCCGATACCAGGAATATAGGCCGTGACCTCGATTCCGTTCGAAAGTCTTACTCTGGCGACCTTTCTGAGTGCCGAGTTAGGCTTCTTAGGTGTCACAGTCATAACTCTGGTGCAGACACCTCTCTTCTGCGGGCATCCCTCGAGAGCCGGAGACTTCGTTGTGTTCTTCTGGCTCGTTCTGCCCTTTCTGATAAGCTGATTGATAGTAGGCATCTTTCGATACGCTCCTTGATTTGTCCGTTCTCCTCACAAAAGAACAGGCGTAAGCGGCGCACAGGCGCCGCATCTATGCAATGACCATGGTCAGCATGAGACTTCTGCCCGAGGGGCGCAACAGCGCCTACTCCTCGTCGACGTCGACAATCTCCGTCAAGGCATCGTCTCCCACGGTCTTCATATCACCGAGTTCCTCGATTTCCGCGTCATCGGAAACCACCGTCTTCTTCTCCTTGCGTGCCTTGTCGGCCTCGCTCTGGAGTTCCAGCAGCTTCTCGTCGTCAAGGTGGACATTCCTGTACTTCTTCATACCGGTTCCTGCCGGGATGAGATGTCCGATTATGACGTTCTCCTTGAGTCCACGCAACTCATCCTTTTTACCTGCGATGGCAGAATTTGTCAAGACCTTGGTAGTCGAAAGGAACGAAGCGGCGGAGATGAACGAATCCACGCTGAGAGCCGCATCGGAGACACCCTGCAGGACCGGTCTTGCGATAGCCGGCTGCTTGCCCTCCTTCTTGGCCTGCTCGTTGACTCTCTTGAAGAGGTTCTTATCGACCTTCTGCATCTTGACGAACTGCGTATCGCCTGCCCTTACGATCTCGACCTTCTTGAGCATCTGGCGGATTATGATTCCAAGGTGCTTCTCGTTGATCTCTACGCCCTGCATGCGATAGACTTTCTGGATTTCCTCGACAAGGAACGACAGAACGGCATTCTCGCCGAGCACATCCAGTATCTCACGGCTGGTGACAGGTTCATCGCAGAGCGGATCTCCGGCCTTTACCTCGTCTCCCTCGCGTACGCTCAGAAGCGCATCCTTCGTATATACCTTGTGCGGATGGATCTTTCCGAACACATCGCAGATCTCAACAGTCGTCGAACCACTGTTGGAGCTGGTCGTGATCTTCGTGACGGTTCCGTTGACACGGGCAAGGATGATCGGGTTGATCTTGTTCGAGGAAGCGACCTTTCCATGCCTTGCCTCGAAGAGCGAGTCGACCTGCGGAAGACCTCCTGCGATATCCTTTGTCGTAGCGCTGTCGATAGCTTCCTTTGCGATCACGTCACCGGCCTCGATCCTCTCTCCGACTTCCTTGACGACCATGTACGAACCGCCGGGAATCGGGAAGTTGTACTTCTGGCCGTTGTCGCCCTCGATGATGACCGTCGGTCGGAACGCACCGAGCTGGGCGGACGCGACGACGATCATCTCCGCCTCGCCAGCCTCGTTCACGATCTTCCTGAAGGACTTGTCCTCTACGAAATCCGCAAACTCCAGCACAGTTCCTGAGATATCGGAAACGATCGGGTTGCTGAACGGGTCGTAGGTGATGAGAGCTTCGCCAGCCTCGACTACCTGGAACTCGCCGACCTTGAGCTCGCTTCCTGCAGGAACCTTGTATTCGCTCGCGCTGGCAAGGATGAAGGTTCTTTCCCCGATGATCTGGAGCTTGCCGTTGTGCTTGCTGAGCATGTCTACCCCGTTCTTCGAACACATCGGGTATCCCTTTGCGACCGAAGCGCCGTTCTCGACTGCAAGCGAATCGTAGAGACCTGTAATCTCGTCGAGAATCTTGCTGACTACGATGTGGCCCTTTCTCGGGAAGAGCTTGGTACCGTCGGCCCTGTCTATGACCTGTCCCTTGATCGCAAGTACGATGACCTGGTAATCGAAGGCAAGCTTGTTGTCCTTTGTGGACGTGCTTGCAGTTCCTCCGACGTGGAACGTTCTCATCGTGAGCTGCGTACCGGGCTGTCCAATCGACTGGGCTGCAATGATTCCGACAGCCTCTCCGATCTCGACGGTCCTGTTCGTCGCGAGGTTTCTTCCGTAGCACTTGCGGCATACGCCATGCTCGCTTTCGCAAGTAAGCACAGTTCTGAGAAGAACTTTCTCTACACCTGCATCCTCAATGATTTTCGCTGTGTCATCGCTGATTTCCTCGTTTGCCTTTGCCAGGATGACAGGCCTACCGTTCTCGTCCTTGAGGAACGGATGGAGGACATCCTCGACAGGACAGGATCCGGCAATTCTGGATGCGAGGGTCTCGATGACCTGGTCTCCATCCTTTACTGCAGAGGTCCAGATTCCGTTGATCGTCTGGCAATCCTCCTCGGAAACGACGACATCCTGTGCGACGTCGACGAGCTTTCTCGTAAGATATCCGGCCTTTGCCGTCTTGAGAGCTGTATCCGTAAGACCTTTTCTGGCTCCGTTGGAGGAGATGAAGAACTCGATGATCGAGAGACCTTCCTTGAAGTTGCTCTTGATCGGGAGCTCGATGATCTTTCCGTTCGGCTTCGCCATGAGGCCTCTCATTCCTCCGAGCTGCCTGATCTGGGTCTTGCTTCCTCTAGCACCGGAATCGGCCATGAGGAAGAGCGGATTGAATCCTCTCTGGCTCTTCTTGAGGTCGCTCATGAGCACCTCTGTAAGCTTGTCGTTCGTTGCTGTCCAGACCTCGATGACGCGGTTGTATCTCTCTTCCTGCGTAATCTGTCCGTCATGGTACTGCTTGAAGATCTGTGCCTGCTTCTCGTCGGCCTCTTCGATGAGGGCCTTCTTCTCCGCAGGAACGATCATGTCGGAGAGACCGATCGTCGCACCAAAGAGGGTAGCATACTTGAAGCCGAGGTCCTTGACGGAATCGAGGAGCTCGACGGCCACGCTCGGCTTATGGTTCTTGATTGTCTCGCCAATGACCTTCTTGAGCTGCTTGTCTCCGAGGCAGTAGTTCTGGAACGGAATTCCCTTGGGGATCGCAGAGTTGAATATGACTCTTCCGGCCGTCGTGGCAGTCCAGAGCTTTCCATCGGAAACGGTCGTATTTCCGTTTTCGTCCACCACGGGAAGCCCAGCACGGAACCTGTAGTAGATCTTCTGGTTGTATGTGATGGAACCGGCCTCGACGGCGGCCTCGACCTCATCGATGGTCTCGAAATGTTTGAACTTTGTCGGTTCGGCGCCTTCTTCCGGCAGCATCTCCTTCGTCAGATAGAATATTCCGAGAACCATGTCCTGGCTCGGGAACGCAATCGGCTTTCCGTTGGCAGGATCGAGCAGGTTCGTGGTGCTGAGCATGAGCGTCCAGCACTCGAGCTGTGCAGCCTGGGTGAGAGGAACATGGATAGCCATCTGGTCTCCATCGAAGTCCGCGTTGAACGCATGACATACGAGCGGGTGGAGCTTGAGGGCCTTTCCTTCGACCAATACAGGCTCGAAAGCCTGTATGCCGAGACGGTGTAGCGTAGGAGCTCTGTTGAGCATGACCGGATGCTCCTTGACGACGTCGTCGAGGATCGACCATACCTCAGGAGCCTCGGACTCGACAAGTAGTTTCGCCCTCTTGACATTCTGGGCGACTCCATCCTGTACGAGCTTCTTCATGATGAACGGCTTGTAGAGCTCGAGAGCCATCTTTGAAGGAACTCCGCACTGATGCATTCTCAGCTCGGGTCCGACGACGATTACGGAACGTCCCGAATAGTCTACACGCTTTCCGAGCAGGTTCTGTCTGAATCTTCCCTGCTTGCCCTTTAGCACATCGGAAAGGCTCTTGAGATCTCTCTTGCTCGATCCCTTTGTAGGATTGGCAGTCTTGGAATTGTCAAACAGAGAATCTACAGCTTCCTGCAGCATTCTCTTCTCGTTTCTTATGATGATCTCAGGTGCCTGGATCTTGATAAGCCTATCGAGGCGGTTGTTTCTGTTGATGACACGACGATAAAGTTCGTTGAGATCCGTAGTTGCGAACCTTCCTCCGTCGAGCTGAACCATAGGCCTCAGATCCGGCGGAATGACCGGGATGACCTTGAGGATCATCCACTCAGGCTTGTTTCCTGATGTGAGGAAATCTTCGCAATAGCGGATTCTCGAAAGGAGCTTGTTGTCGATCTTGTTGTTCGCACCTTCCTTCTGGCTGAGCTGTGCCCTCAGCTCCTCGGACAGAGCGACGAGATCGAGATTGTGGAGAAGATCGTAGATCGCCTCCGCACCCATCGAAGCCTTGAATGTATCGCCATACTTGTCGTAATAGCTGTAGTACTCGTCCTCCGAAAGAACCATGTTCTTCCTTAGTTCGTCGACCGTACCTGGATCCGTGACCACGTACTTCTCATAGGAGAGTATCTCCATGAGCTCCGCCCTCTTGATATCGAGAAGATAGCTCATGATCGACGGAGTCGACCTGTAGAACCAGATGTGCGCGACAGGGGCTGCCAATGTGATGTGGCCCATCCTCTCACGGCGGACCTTGGTATCGGATACTTCGACTCCGCAGCGGTCACATACGACTCCCTTGTAGCGGTTGGACTTGAATTTGCCGCAATAGCACTCCCATTCCTTGGTGGTTCCGAAAATCCTCTCGCAGAAGAGTCCATCCCTCTCCGGACGGAGAGAACGATAGTTTATGGTCTCCGGCTTCTTAACTTCGCCGTAGGACCATGCGAGAATCTGCTCAGGGGATGCTAGCTTGATCCTGATGCTGCTGAAATCCTGTATTTCCTTCATCTCTCCTCCTAGAAAGTTCCCTTTTCCTTCTTGGCAATCAGTTCCTCGTCCCTTTCGGTGAGCGGAACCTGCTTTTCATTCTCATCGTATACGCTCATGTCGAGTGCAAGACCTCTGATCTCCTGGACAAGCACGTTGAATGCCTCCGGCATGAAGGTTGTCTTTGTACTCTCGCCCTTGACGATGGAGCCATATATCTGGACCCTACCCTTCATATCGTCCGACTTGATCGTGAGAAGCTCCTGGAGCGTATTCGCTGCACCGTAGGCCTCGAATGCCCAGACCTCCATCTCTCCAAGTCTCTGGCCGCCGAACATTGCCTTTCCGCCGAGCGGCTGCTGGGTGACAAGGGAGTACGGTCCTGTGGACCTTGCATGCATCTTGTCGTCGACGAGGTGATGCAGCTTGAGATAGTAGATATATCCGCAGAACACCTGGTTGACGAACGGTATTCCTGTCCTTCCGTCATAGAGGGTGATCTTCGAATTCCTGGGAAGACCTGCCTCCTCCATTTCCGCCTCGATCTGCTCCATCGTGGCGCTCTGGAATACAGGGGTCTTATACCACTTGTTGTTCTTGACAGCGGCCCATCCGAGCTCGGTCTCCATCAGCTGCCCAATGTTCATTCGCGAAGGAACGCCGAGCGGATTGAGACATACGTCGAGAGGAGTTCCATCTGCCATGTACGGCATATCCTCTTCCGGCAGGACTCTCGATACGACACCCTTGTTTCCGTGTCTTCCCGCCATCTTGTCACCCTGCTTCAGCTTCCTCTTGGTAGCGATGAGGACCTTGATGGTATGCTCGACTCCGGGCTGCAGCTCATCCTTGTCTGACTTCTGCAGATGCTGGATGTCGATTACAGTACCCTCGGTTCCATGAGGGACCTTGAGAGAGGAATCCCTTACTTCCTTTGCCTTCTCGCCGAAGATGGAATTGAGAAGCTTCATCTCGGGAGTGGTATCGGACTCGGACTTCGGCGTGACCTTTCCGACCAGGATATGTCCCGGGCGGACATACGTTCCGATGCAGACGATTCCATCCTGGTCGAGGTGCTCGAGCAGCTTCTCGCTTGTGTTCGGGATGTCCTTCGTCAATTTCTCCGGGCCGAGCTTGGTCTCGCGGATATCTATGCTGAATTCTTTGATATGGATCGACGTATAGATATCCTCGCGGACGACTCTTTCGCTTATGAGGACCGCGTCCTCGTAGTTGAAGCCGTTCCATGGCACGAAGCCGACGAGGATGTTCCTTCCGAGGGCAAGCTCGCCGTTCTGCGTGGCAGGACCATCTGCAAGGACATCGCCGGCATCAACCTTCTGGCCGACGTTCACGATCGGCTTCTGGTTGAGACAGCTGTCCTGGTTCGTTCTCTCGAACTTGTGGACCTCATAGGTATCCACCTCTCCCTCGATCTCCGCGTTATCGACGGCGACGACGATCTTTGAAGCGGAAACGTACTTCACGACACCGGCTCTCTTTGCCTTGATGAGGACACCGGAATCGTATGCTGTTCTCTGCTCCATTCCGGTTCCTACGCGAGGAGCCTCGGGGAATACAAGAGGAACGGCCTGGCGCTGCATGTTAGATCCCATGAGCGCACGGTTTGCGTCATCGTGCTCGAGGAACGGGATGAGCGATGTCGCGACCGACACTACCTGCTTCGGGGAAACGTCCATCCAGTCGATCTCTTCCGGGCGTGCCGTCGTATAGTCTCCGTAGTGTCTTACGGATACCTGCTCCTCGAGGAAGTGTCCGTTCTCGTCGATCTTGGCGTTGCCCTGTGCGATGAGGCACTTCTCTTCGTCGTTCGCATCGAGATATCTGACCTCATCGGTAACGACGCCGTTGACGACCTTTCTGTACGGAGTCTCGAGGAATCCGAGCTCGTTGATTCTCGCATAGTTGGCGAGAGAAAGGATAAGACCGATGTTCGAGCCTTCAGGAGTCTCGATCGGGCATATTCTGCCGTAATGCGTATAGTGTACGTCACGGACTTCGTAGATCGCTCTTGCCGAAGATCTGGAAAGACCTCCCTTCGGACCGAGAGCGGAAACTCTTCTCTTATGTGTAAGCTCTGCGAGCGGATTTACCTGATCCATGAACTGCGAAAGCTGGCTGGAACCGAAGAACTCTTTGATTGCGCCTACAATCGGCTTGATCGAGATGATCTCCTGCGGCTTTACGTTGTCCTCCGCGATGTTCATCTTCTCCCTTGCAGTCTTCGCCATGCGGGCAAAGGCATCCTGGATATTATTCTGCAGAAGTTCTCCGACCGTTCTGACCCTTCTGTTGCCAAGAGCGTCGATGTCATCGTCCTTGATCTCGCCGTTGCAGAACATGATGAGATTCTTGACGGTCTCTATGACGTCCTCCGGAAGCAGAGAGGTGCTGGTCTGATACTTGGAGTCGTCCATTCCGTAGAATTTCTTGTTGAGCTTGTAACGTCCGATCTTCGAGAGATCGAAGCCTCTTGCATGGAGGAACATCTCCTGGAGATAGGTGATGATCCTTGCCGGTTCGGGGAAGGTCTTGAGATTCTGAGGAAGAGAATTCTTGCAGGCCTCCACGATGACGCCAATATACTGGGTCTGGAACTCCTCGCTCTGCTCGTTTCTGTATGCGGGGCAGAAAAGGCGCTCCCTTATAAGAGTCTTCAGGACAGAGAAACCGGGGCTGTCGAGATCCTTGTCTGTATCCGCGATGACCTCGATCTCGGGAATACCCATGGAATCCAGTTCCTGGAGTTCGATGGATCCGAGCTCATCAGCAGCGCAGAACTTGATATCTCCGGTCTCGGGATCGATGATGTCCCTGAAGAGATAGAACTTCTGGTCGCCGTAATCCTGGTTGACGGCGATCTTTCTGGATGTATAGAAGCAGGAAAGGATCTTTTCCCTGGTATCGATTCCGAGCACGCGAAGGAAGAACGTCACAAGGAACGGCTTCTTTCCGAAGCTTACCTGGATAATGTTGTTGAGTCTCTTCCTCTCCTGGGCCGTGTTCGTCTCGCCGCCTTTCTTGCTCTCGATCTTCTCGTTCTTCCTTGTCAGGAGGAACTCGAGCTTGGTACCGGAATACGGATAGAGGGTTCCGAGATATGACGATGAGGCATCGTTCTTCTTGCCTTCCTTGAAGACAACTCCTGGGGATCGGACGATCTGGGAGACGATGACTCTCTCAGCACCGTTGATTATGAATGTTCCTCTATCGGTCATCAGGGGGAAATCGCCGAAGAAGATTTCCTTCTGCCTGATTTCTCCGCTCTTCATGACGAGAGAGAGGTTTGCCTTCACAGGGACCCCATAGGTCCTTCCCTTCTTCTTGCACTCGGACTCGGAATACTTGATTCCTGCCATGTCGACCGAATAACCGTCGTAATTGACAAGCATGTCGTCGTTCGGGCTCTTGATCGGGAACACTGTCTGGAAGACATGTTCAAGACCGAACGCAGGATCGGGGCTGAGCCCCTTCTCAAGTCTGTCAAGCTGAAGGAATTTCTTGTAGGAATCTGTCTGGATGCCGATGAGGTTTGGAAGTTCGCAAACTTCCGGCAACTCAGAACCAATGTCAAATCTCTTTAAGGGTTTACCGTTAGAACCCATCTGTACCTCCATAAAGATGGAAAAAATCCATCAATAATAGCACCGAAGTACCGCTTAAAACACTTTTACTTAAGACACGTTATGCCACCGGGGGCGTTCCCGATGGCATAGCCCCGGGATTTCTCCCGGGATATCGAATTGAACGAAGCTTAGTTTGCAGCCTTGACTTCGACGACGCAGCCTGCAGCCTCGAGCTTCTCCTTCATGCCGGCAGCCTCTTCCTTGGAGACATTCTCCTTGATTACGCCACCATTCTCACAAAGGTCCTTAGCCTCCTTGAGGCCGAGACCTGTGACGGCACGAACTTCCTTGATGCAAGCGATCTTCTTTGCTGCATCGACGCTCTTGAGAGTCACGTTGAACTCGGTCGGCTCCTCAGCTGCCGCCTCGGCACCTGCTGCTGCTCCACCGGCAACTGCAACTGCAGCTGCTGCTGCCTGGACACCAAACTTCTCTTCCATCATCTTGATGAGATCGGAAACTTCCATGACCGTCATGTTGGCAATGGATTCGAGGATTTCTTCTTTTGTAGCCATATTATCTACTCCTTATGAATATTTTTTTACGGTCTAGCAGGTTACTTGTAGACTAGGACCGTTTTTTTCACTCTGCGGACGGAGCTTCTGCCGCTCCACCCTTCGACTCGACATAGGCGAGCAGCGTAGCTGCAAGCTTCTGTACAGGTGCCTTCATCGTTCCCATGAGAGAAGCGATGAGCTCGAGCTTCGTAGGAAGCTTCGAAAGTGCTTCAAGCTGATCGGCGTTCATGAGCTCTCCGTTGATGAGAGCGCCCTTGATCTGAAGCTTGCCATTGTCCTTGGCCGCTGCGAAGAGAACCTTCGCCACGACGTTGGCCGTGTCGCCCTTTGCAAGAGCTACGGCAGTCGGACCTACCATCTGGTCCTCAGCTCCGCCCTTGTTGAGCTCCTCGAGAGCAATCTTCGCATACCTGTTCTTGATGACGCGATATGCAGCATCTTCCTTCCTAAGGGTTCTTCTGATATCCGTAATCTGTGCAACAGTCATGCCTCTGTAGTCAGTGAAGATGTAGCTGTCGTAGCCGGCGAATTCGTCGCGGATGGCTGCTACCGCATCTTCCTTGGCCTGATTGACTCTTGTCTTGTACTCTTCCATCCTAATCCTCCTTAGTTGTTCTCGGACGCTGATGCATCCTTGACGTCCACATGGATGCCGGGGCCCATTGTAGAGGAGACAGCAACGGAAAGGATGAAATCACCCTTTGCGTCGGCAGGCTTTCTTCTGACGATCTCACCGACTGTGACACGCGCATTCTCGACGATCTCGCTTGTCTCCATGCTGACCTTTCCGATTGCCATGTGCACTACACCGGTTTTGTCGGAACGGAACTCGACACGACCCTTTCCGAGCTCTTCGAGTGCTGCCTTGAGGTCGTTGGTGACGGTGTGGGTCTTCGGGTTCGGCATGAGGCCACGGCGACCGAGGATCGGTCCAAGACGACCTACGTCCTTCATCATGTCCGGTGTAGCGACAGCTACGTCGAAGTCAAGCCAACCACCCCTTACCTTCTCGATCAGATCGTTGTCGCCTACATATGTCGCTCCGGCTGCGAGAGCTTCCTGAGCCTTCTCGCCCTTTGCGAATACGAGGATCTTTTTCTGTGCCGAGAACTGGTGGGGAAGTACGACCGTATCTCTGACGGACTGGCTCTTCTTGAGGGAGAGCTTCACGGATACCTCGACGGTCTCGGGGAACTTCGCGAAGGAAAGCTCCTTTACGAGAGCTACTGCCTCTTCGAGAGTGTACGCCTTTGTCCTGTCGATCTTCTTGTAGGCTTCCTGATATTTCTTACCTCTTTTCATCTTACTTCTCCACTTCCACGCCCATTGAACGAGCTGTTCCTGCAATGATCCTCTTCGCCGCATCGATGTCGTTGGCGCTGAGATCAGGCATCTTCGTAGTTGCGATTTCAGTAAGCTGAGCATCGGTGAGCTTGCCGACCTTCACCTTGTTCGGTGTTCCGGAAGCTGTCGAAAGTCCGAGGGCCTTCTTGATGAGGACAGCTGCAGGAGGGGTCTTGAGCTCGAAAGTGAAGCTCTTGTCCTGATAGACTGTGATTACAACAGGGACGATGAGTCCAGCTTCGAATGTCTTCGTGCGATCATTGAACTGCTGAACGAACTGTGGGGCACTTACACCATGAGGGCCGAGGGCCGGACCAACGGGTGGTGCCGGAGTGGCCTTCTGTGCAGGACACTGCAACTTGATTATTGCAGTCACCTTCTTCTTTGCCATATCTTATCTCCTATCGCAGACGGTCTGGTCTGAGTTGACCGGAACTTTCGGACCGCTGCGTTGGTATTGACGCCTGTCATACGATCAGGCTCCCACCTTACAATTGTAAGGGAGTAATTAGCATCAATCGACTATGTCAAAAAACACTGATAGCCCAATGACTGCAAAGTCACTGGACCACCTTCTCGACCTGTGCAAAATCGACATCCACAGGTGTAAATCTTCCAAGGATTTCCAGAGAGAGGCGCAGTTTGCCCTTCTGGATGTCGATATCCTCGATGCTTCCCTTGAAGGAAGCGAACGGACCGCTGACGACAAGGACTTCCTCGCCCTTGTTGAAGTCCTGCTTCGGCCTGAATGTCTTCTCAGGAGCAAGCTCTCCGGTCCTTTCGAGAATCTGACGATGTTCGCGCTGGGAAAGCGGACTCGGAGGCACAAGACCGGACTTGTCGCTGGAAAGGAACCCAGTCACGCCCTGGATCCTGATGATCTTGCTGGTTACGCTTCTCCAGGAACTCTCAGGCAAATCAAGCTCGACAAGGATGTATGAAGGAAGGACCTTCCTCATCTCCATCTTCTTCTCACCCTTCTCGTTCATCACCTCGACCTGCTCCATGGGAACATTCACGCCGGTGCAGTACATGGCGAATTCGGGATCGTTCTCCCTGAGCTTGTTGATGATGCGTTCGATCTTCTGCTCGTAACCTGAATAAGTGTGGACTACGTACCAACCTTTAGACATACCGGCCAATCCTAGAACAACAAATCAAGACCAAGGCCGAACAGAATGTCGACGAGGCCGAGAACTATTGCGAAGATGATGGTGGAAACAATGACTACCCATGTGGACTGCAGGACGACCTGCCTGTTCGGCCAGGAGACCTTCTTCATCTCTAGGTAGCACTCCTTGAAATATCTTCCTATCTTCTTCATCTGTTTTCCCCTCAGGAACAAAAAAGGCTCAAGATCCCTACAGGCCAAGAGGGACTCGAACCCCCAACAAACGGTTTTGGAGACCGCCACTCTACCATTGGAGCTATTGGCCTGTACGGACCTCGAACCCGAAGTCCTTATTTCTTATTTGATCTTTGTCTCTCTGTGAAGAGTGTGCTTGCGCTCGAACGGGCAATACTTCATGAGCTCAAGCTTTCCCGGAGTATTGCGGCGATTCTTCTCTGTTGTATAATTCTTCTGCTTGCACTCTGTGCACTGAAGGGCGATCTTTTCTACAGGTCCCTTTTTCTTTGAACTTGCCATATTCTCTCCTCGGTGTGAAACCACCGTTTGATTGTCGAGCCTTCGGCCGGAATCGAACCGGCGACCCCCACCTTACCATGGTGGTGCTCTACCGACTGAGCTACAAAGGCATTTTCAGCATCTCGTGGCATCACAACGATGCATGCCGCGAAACATGCAAAAGCTACAATAGCAAATAGGCGTGCTTTTGTCAACATAAGCACAGTATTATTTTTTTATGCCATGGCTACTTGCCGTGCCGCCCGACATATAGGACGCCAAAAGGCGACGAAAGACTGCCGACTGAGGGGAAATCGAACAGATCACGGCGGAAAAATACGGTTCAAGGACAGCCGCCATCTCTATTTTTTGTCATAACAGAGTTTTTGCAGTTGAATATGTCGCATGAATTTATCTAGAATAAAAAAGCACTATTCATGTTTTCAGGAGTGATTATGGCAACAGAAGTCAAAACGCGCTACGGAAGGAATTCGAAGGACATTGCCCAGGATTTTGCCGAGCAGCTCAAATACACCTTGGATTCCGACGTTTACCACAGAGACGAAATTTCCAGATATAATGCTATCAGTCTGGCCATCAGGGACAGAATCATCCATCAGTGGGATCTGACCAGGAAAACCCAGAGGACAAAGAAGGCGAAAAGGGTCTACTACCTTTCGCTGGAGTTTCTAATGGGAAGAGCGATGACAAACAACGTCATCAACCTCGGCCTCGAGAAGCCTGTCAAGGAAGCTCTTGCCAGCCTAGGATACGACTATGAGACACTGCGCGACCAGGAACCGGATGCGGGTCTGGGCAACGGAGGACTCGGCCGCCTTGCGGCATGCTTCCTCGACTCTTTGGCCACTCTCGAGATTCCGGCGTTCGGCTACGGAATCCGCTACAACTACGGAATTTTCAAGCAGCAGATCAAGAATGGCTATCAGGTAGAGTATCCGGACAACTGGCTCAAGGACGGGAATCCCTGGGAAATCATGAGAAGGGATCTCGTTTACCCCGTCTACTTCGGAGGACAGGTCAAGAACTACAGGGAGAACAACAGGGACGTGTTCGTCTGGGAGCCGGCAGAACAGGTCAACGGCCTTGCGTACGATACGCCGATCGTAGGATATGGCGGAAAGACGATCAACACGCTGCGCCTCTGGTCGGCACAGAGTCCGGACGGATTCTCGTTCAAGGAGTTCAACAGCGGCGACTACACGGAAGCAGTACGCAACAAGATCAATGCCGAGACTCTGTCGCAGGTGCTCTACCCCAACGACACGCTCTACATGGGCAAGGAGCTCAGGCTCAAGCAACAGTACTTCTTCGTTTCATGTTCGCTTCAGGATACGATCAGAAGAACGAAACACGACAACATCTCGTGGCAAGACTTCCCGAACAGGGCGGCAATACAGCTGAACGACACGCACCCTTCCCTTGCAATACCGGAACTCATGAGGCTTCTCATCGACCAGGAAGGACTGGGATGGGACGAGGCATGGGACATCACCGTGAAGACCATGGGATACACAAACCATACCCTCATGCCGGAAGCTCTCGAGAAATGGTCGCTGCCGATGCTAGAGAAGATTCTTCCGCGCCATATGCAGATAATCTTCGAAATCAATAGAAGATTCATAAGCGAGGCAGTCTCTTTCTTCCCGATGCAGCATGAGAAGATCGCAAAAGTCTCCATCATCGAAGAGTCGAATCCGAAGATGATCAGGATGGCCAACCTCTCGATCATCGGATCGCATTCGACCAACGGCGTTGCGGCTCTCCATTCCGAGCTGCTGAAAACGTCGATGTTCCCAGAGTTCAATCTGATCTACCCGGAGAGATTCAACAACAAGACGAACGGAATCACCCAGAGAAGATGGCTTCTCGACGCAAACCCGGGCCTGGCATCGAAGATCACAGAGGCCATAGGCGACGGCTGGATAACAGATTTCGAGCAGATCAGGAAGCTTGCTCCGTTCGCAGAAGATTCCGCATTCCTGGACGATTTCGCGAAGATAAAGTACAACTGCAAGCTCGATGCGGCGAAATTCCTGAAGAAGGACTGCGGAATCGTCGTCAATCCCGACACGATCTTCGACGTACAGGTAAAGAGAATCCACGAGTACAAGAGGCAGCTTCTCAACGCGCTCAACATACTTATGATCTACAACAGGATGAAGAACGACAGGGCATACCTCGAGAGCTTCCCGCCGATGACATTCCTTTTCGGAGGAAAGGCTGCACCTGGCTATGTCAACGCAAAGCTCATCATCAAGTTCATCAACAACATTGCCCACGTCATCGATTCCGACCCGCAGGTCAACAAGGTTCTTTCGGTCCACTTCATGCCGAACTACAGAGTCACAATGGCGGAAAACATCATCCCTGCCACGGACATCTCCGAGCAGATATCGACAGCGGGAACCGAGGCCTCCGGAACGGGAAACATGAAGTTCATGTGCAACGGAGCCCTTACGATGGGCACTCTTGACGGAGCGAACATAGAGATGGCGGACGAGGTCGGAATGGACAATATCTTCATCTTCGGACATACGGAAGAGGGAATCCGCAACCTTGCCGGATCCTACAATCCCTCCGCGTGGGTCGAGAAGGATCCGGAGATCCGCAGCATGATCGCACTCATCGAGTCCGACTATTTCAACATACACGAGCCCGGAATCTTCGAGCCGCTCAGAAAGGCGCTTTTCGAGTACGGGGACAGGTACTACCACTTTGCAGATCTGAGGATGTACCACGACAGACATGCCGATGCCGAAACTCTCTACAGGGACGACAGGAAGGAATGGAACAGGAAAGCAGTCCTCAACATAGCCGCTTCAGCGAAGTTCAGCTCCGACCGCACGATACTCGAATATGCTTCGGACATCTGGAACGTGAAGCCGTGCAAGGTCAAGAAGAGCGGAAACGATTCCGCACTTGACGACGCAAAGAACAAGGACTGAGCGCAATAGCCGGCCTTGAATCGGTTTTTCCCGACTGCCTGTTTTCAAAAAAATTGGAAACAGGCAGTTTTTTTGCATGATTCATAAAGGATTGCGACAGCTCCCTACACGGCTTGAAAGCAATACCATCATCCTGAAGTAGCTGGCAAAGAGAATGAAAACCCTTCCCTCAGGATTTTCGATGCGGAAGAGACATGTCTGGAGAACCTTGGCGACCGATCTCAGAAAAGCTCTATCAAGGCTCCCAGAACAGGAGCTATAACCAAGGAAGGCAGAAAGTTCCCCGTCTTGACGCTGCGTATCTCCAACAGGCCAAAAGATAGCATGAGAAGAAGGAATCCGCCGCACGAGGATATAGTGGCGATGCCCTCCTCCCCTAGAATCGGCTCCAGCTGCGAACCGAGAAGCGTTATCGCCCCTTGATATACAACGATGGTTGCGGCGGAAAGGAATACCCCCTTGCCGTAAGAGGCCGCGAATACGATCGCCATGAAGCCGTCCATCACGCTCTTGATGAGAATCAGGTCGTAATTCCCTGTCGTACCGGCCTCTATCGAGCCCACGATGCTCATGGCTCCGGAACAGAACAGGAGCGACGAATTGAGAAATCCGAGTCCGAACGACGAATCGCCCGATCCTCCGAAGCGATTACCGAGAGAAAGAATCCTGTCCTCTATACGCAGAGCAAAGCCGACGAATCCGCCGAGAATCAGCGCGAAAAGAAGCACGATGACATTGGGAGTATCCAAAGCCATGTCGAGTCCGAGGACAAGCGTGACAAGCCCTGCAGAAAGCATCACTATCCTCTTGAACTCCTCGTTGATCCTGGTCTTGAAAAGAAGTCCGATGAAAGCGCCGATCACGACGGCACACGCATTGATCACACAAGCTATCATGGAAAAAAGAATATTCCTTTTGACAATCCAGATTCAATCGCCATGATTGCTCCGGAGACAAAAAAAGATGGCTTTTCACAGGTGAAAACCATATCATATCAACTTGAGGAGGTCCGATGACCACAATTCTCCTTCTTGCAGGAACATCTTCCAGAATGGGCAGAAACAAGCTGCTTCTTCCCTACAGGGGACGCTTTCTCTTCGAACATGCGCTCGAATCGGCACTTGAAGGATCCGGCAAAGTGATCTGTGTCACGGGAAACGACAAAAAAGAAATCGAGGCTGCTTTGGCCCCGTACGACGTGGAAGTAAGAAGAAACCCGAACTACGAAGACGGACAGAAAAGCAGTTCGCTCGTCGGGCTTGAAGACGTCGATGACGACGTGGCCATACTTGCCGGGGATTATCCTCTGCTGACGGCAGCCGACTTTGCGACAGGCTGGCGGATGCTCTATGCCCATCCGGCGGCCAGGCCGTCGTTCGAGGGCGTCCCAGGTCATCCAGTATTCGTACGCAGAGAAATATTGAAAGGCCTCAGGGAAACCCCGAAGCCTTTCCGTGAATACCTTGAAAAATCTGGCATGTTCGAATATGACGCCTCCTGGCGCACCATATTCGATGTCGATACGCCGGAGGCATACGCCAGGCTACTCGATCTTGAGGACATCTCCATCCATCGATAGATCGATTTCGGAACCATCCTTGAAACGACCCTCGAGCATCGCCTTGGAAAGCGGATTCTCGATCTCGTTCTGGATAGCCCTCCTGATCGGACGAGCTCCGAACGTAGGATCGAAGCCAGCGCTCATGACCATGTCCTCGACTTCCTTCGTCCAATGAAGTTTGAGATTCCTTGTCTCAAGACGCGAGGCAAGCTGCTCAAGCTGCAGCTGTACGATCCTTCGTACTTCCTTCTCGCCGAGCGGATTGAATACGACGATCTCGTCTATCCTGTTGATGAATTCGGGCTTGAAGGAATGGGAGATGGTCTCCATCACGGCTTCCTTCGCATGGGACGGATCCTTGAGTATATGCTCCGATCCGAGGTTGCTGGTCATGATGATGACCGTATTGGTGAAGTCCACCACCCTTCCCTGTCCATCGGTCAGACGTCCATCGTCGAGAACCTGCAGCAGGATATTGAAGACATCCGGATGAGCCTTCTCGATCTCATCGAAGAGCACGACCGAGTACGGCCTTCTTCGCACGACCTCGGTCAGTTGGCCGCCCTGATCGTATCCGACGTATCCTGGAGGCGCTCCGATAAGACGCGACACCGAGAACTTCTCCATGTATTCGCTCATGTCTATCCTGGTCAGAGCTTTCTCGTCGTCGAACAGGAATGATGCAAGCTCCTTTGCGAGAAGCGTCTTTCCTACTCCTGTCGGTCCTGCGAACAAGAAAGATCCAAGAGGCCTGTGCTCATCGCTTATTCCGGCCTTGTTCCTTCTGATGGCGTTGCTTACTGCCGCGATAGCCTCGTCCTGTCCTATCACCTTGGAGGCAAGTATCTCGTCCAGCTTCAGGTATTTCTCCCTTTCGCTGGAAAGCATCTTTGCCACAGGCACCCCGGTCCATGCAGATACTATCCGGGCAATATCGTCCTCGGTCACTTCCTCCTTCAGGATTCCGTCAAGTCCCTTGACCTTCTCCTCGGCCTCGTGTACTTCCTTCTCCTTTGCAGGAATCTCGCCATGCATGATCATGGCTGCTCTGGACAGATCTCCCTCACGCTCGGCCTGATCCTCCTGGCTGTGAAGCTTCTCGAGCTCGGCCTTCTTATCTCTGAGGTTCTTTATCATGTCCTTCTCATTCTGCCAGGAAAGGTGCATGGCGTCGTACTTTTCCTTGAACTCCTTTATCTCGGTCTCGATTTTCTGGAGCCTGTCCTTGCTCTGAGGATCGTCCTCACGGGAAAGAGCCTGCTTCTCAATGTTGAGTTGCAGGAGCTTTCTCTCAAGCTTGTCGAGTTCCTCCGGCTGAGATTCGAGCTGCATCTTTATCTGGGAAGCTGCCTCGTCCACAAGGTCTATGGCTTTGTCCGGAAGGAATCTGTTGGTAAGATACCTGTCGGAAAGCACAGCTGCCGCCACGAGAGCCTCGTCCTTTATCCTGACTCCATGATGGAGCTCGTACTTGCTCTGCAGACCTCTGAGAATCGATATAGTATCCTCTACAGAAGGTTCCTTTGTATATACGGGCTGGAACCTTCTCTCGAGTGCCTTGTCCTTCTCAATGTATTTTCTATACTCATCGAGCGTCGTGGCTCCAATGGCATGGAGTTCTCCTCTGGCAAGCGCAGGCTTGATGAGGTTGGATGCATCTGTGGATCCCTCTGCGGCTCCGGCTCCGACTATGGTATGAAGCTCATCGATGAAGAGAATGATCTTCCCTTCCGACTTTGCGATGTCGTTGACGACTCCCTTGAGCCTCTCCTCGAACTCTCCGCGATATTTCGCGCCGGCGACCAGAGCGCCCAGATCGAGCGAAAGAAGAGTCTTGTCCTTCAACGATTCCGGAACATCGCCCTTGGCGATTCTCAATGCAAGCCCTTCGACGATAGCGGTCTTTCCGACACCCGGTTCTCCGATGAGGACAGGATTGTTCTTCGTCCTTCTGCAGAGCACCTGCATGACACGCCTTATCTCCTCGTCACGGCCTATGACCGGATCGAGCTTGTCTTCCTTGGCAAGTTTTGTCATGTCCCTGCAGTATTTTTCGAGAGACTGGTATCCGGCCTCAGGATCGTTGTCGGTCACCCTTTTGTCGCCCCTTATGGCCTTGAGAGCCTGCATGATGGAATTCTCGTCTATTCCGTTGTCCTTAAGGATCGGTGAAATCTCGCTATCCTCGCGCAGCACCGCAAGCAGGAAATGTTCGCTGGATACGTATTCGTCCTTGAAGTCCAGACTGATTTTCTCAGCCTTTGAGAACACCCTGGCCAAAGTCCGTGAAAGCGTCCTGTTGACTTCCCCGTAGGTCTTCGGCATCGCGTCGAGCTGCGCATAGAGCGCATTCAGTACCGCGTCCGGGGAAACGCCGATCTTCTCGAACAAGGGTTTTACAAGACCTTCCTTGTCCTCGATGAGAGGAATGAGCACGTGGGATGTCGTTATCTCGCTGTTTTCTCTCTCATTAGCAAGATTTACTGCAGAATTTATCGCATTCTGCATCTTCAAAGTATATTTGTCCAAATTCATATATGCCTCCTGATATCCTATCCAGAAGCATTACACACACCTTGAAGATAATTACGACAAGCAAATTCGACAATAGACAGTCAGCTCTTTTTGAAGAACATAAGATAGCTTCCGAGGAAATCAAGGGATTCGGTACGGTTGAAATTCTTGAAGAACGCGATCTGGAAACAGAACGACTCCATCAGAGAGAAGATATGCTTCGATACCATGTCGGCCGAACACTGTATTATGCGCCCGCTCTGCATTCCATAAGTCAGAAGCCGTTTGAACAGTATCGAAAGCTTTGCGGTCCTCTTGTAGATCACCTGAGAGAAATCGTTGTTGAACTCCTTCTGGTGGAGCATCACCTCCATCAGACGAGTAAGTTCGGCCTCTGCCTCGATCGCATGATCCACGATCGACGTACAGATCAATATGATCCTGTCGATCTCATCGCCAACGGTAGCATCGAATGCTATATTTGAAAGTTCCGTGAAAAGACGTCCGGTCACAAGTTTGACGGCATAGTAGTATATCTCGTCCTTGTCCTTGAAATACTGGTAGATCGTCGGACGGGAAATACCGCACCGCTCCGCTATCATGGAAAGGTTGGAATCCTTGTATCCGACATCGGCGAAAACCTTGAGCGCCGTCTTCAGTATTCTCTCTTTTCTCTCTTCATGGTCAATCTTTTTCGGCATGTCAACATGATACAACAGATTCTGACATTATGAAAAGAAATGTAAGAAAAAATTTCAAAAAATACACCCGACCGTCACGCAGCAGGGAAAAATTGTATCTGAGATTCACAATTATTGATAAGAAATATCAATTAAAATCAAATATCACCTTGACTATCGCTGAATAACACATTACACTTGTATCAAGGAGAAACAAATATGGCTAATTTCTATTTTTGCGAAAGTTGCGGAAATCTTTTCTACTCGATAAACAAAGCATCGGTCAACTGCTGCGGCAAGACATGGGAAGCTCTTCCCGTATCACAGGACCCGAACGACAAGCACAAGCTCGACATCGCCGTCGAGGGAAACATGAGAGTCATCACGATGCATCATCCCCAGACGGAGGAGCACTACTTCACGTTCATCGCATTCGTCGAGGATGGAAAAGTCACGATGCAGGCCTACAAGCCGAATGAAGAGGTCAAGTTCCTGCTCCATGCCGACAGACATGGCAAGCTTTATTGGCACTGTAACCTCCACGGAATGTATGAGCTCGAGATCTGATCACGTTACGGAAAAAAGACAAAGCCGCATGGGTCCATGCGGCTTTTCATTTTTCAGACACCGGCCAGTGTCGCCACCATGACGGCTTTGATGGTATGCATTCTGTTCTCGGCTTCGTCGAAGACCACAGATGCAGGAGAACGGAACACCTCGTCCGTCACCTCCATCTCCTTCAGGCCGAACTTCTCATAGACCATTTTCCCCATCGAGGTCTCCAGGTCGTGGAACGAAGGTAGACAGTGCTCGAAGATAGTATCGACCTTGCCTGTAGCTCTGAGCAGCTCGCCGGATACCTGATAGGACTGCAGAAGACCGATTCTTTCTTCGAGCTTGTCCTCCTCTCCCATCGAGCACCAGATGTCCGTATATATGATGTCGGCGTTCCTGACAGCCTTGTATGGGTCCTCGTAGATTTCTATGGACGCTCCGGACTGCTTCGCATATTCCTTGCAACGCGAAACGAGAGCAGGATCAGGATTGAGCGAGGCCGGCGTAGCCACCGCATAGTCCATCCCCACCTTGGAGCAGCCGATCATAAGCGCATTTGCCACATTGTTGCGTCCATCGCCGACATAGCAGAGCTTCATACTGTCCAACGGTCTTCCAAGGTGCTCGGATGCCGTCATGAAATCGGCAAGGGTCTGCGTGGGATGGTCGTTGTCGGTCAGTCCGTTCCAGACCACCACTCCGGAATGAAGAGCCAGATCCTCGACGACCTTCTGGCTGAAGCCCCTGTACTCTATTCCGTCGTAAAGCCGCCCCAGGACTTTGGCGGTATCCTCAAGCGACTCCTTCTTCCCCATCTGCGAATTCGTAAGATATGTTACGTGGGCACCTTCGTCGAATGCCGCGACCTCGAACGAGCAGCGAGTCCTGGTCGATGTCTTGTCGAAGATAAGGACTATATTGCATCCGTCCAGCAACTTCCCGGAAAGATTCCCCCTGTAAGAACGTCCGAGCTGCTTTTTCCTCTTCAGCTCCTTTGCCAACTCTATGAAATGAAGGATCTCCTCCTTGGAGAAGTCCTCAAGCGTAAGAAAATTCCGACCTTTCAAGTCCATGTCAATTCTCCTCCTCGTCTGTTTCCTGCTTGGATTCTAGCATGAAAGCCGCTTCGGAATCATCAGGCAATTCCACTTTTCCAAGCTTCGAATTCAACCTGTGATGTCTTTTTATGACATCCGAGATTCTGTCCGAGGCTCTGTCGATGGCGACCTGCGTATCGTCCAACGCCTTGGTGAAGGTATCCATCTGCTTCTTTATCTGCGCGAACAGCACCCACACCTGTTTCGACTTCTTCTCGATCTGCAATGTCCTGAATCCCATCTGGAGGCTCGTGACCAAAGCCGAAAATGTCGTAGGCCCGGAGATTATGACCTTGTAGGCATTCTGGATCTCGTCGACATATCCGGGGATTCTCAGCAGTTCGGCATAAAGGCTCTCCGTTGGAACGAAAAGGATTGCGAAATCCGTCGTGACAGGAGGATTGATGTATTTTCTCGATACGTCGGCGGCTTCCTTCTTCACCCTGTCGCGCAAGGCTTTGAAGGATGCTTCCCTTTGCACCATATCCCCTGTGGCAAGGCTTTCGACATAGCGCTCATAGTCTTCCTTGGGAAACTTCGAATCCACCGGTATGTAGACGTTGCCGTTCTCCCGTCCGGGGAGTTTGATTGCGAACTCCACGACCTCGAGACTGGACTTCCGCGGCCGGAAATTGCGTTCGAATTGCTCAGGAGCGAGTATGTCGGACAGAATCGAGTCTATCTGCACCTCTCCCCAGACTCCGCGGCTCTTCACGTTTCCGAAAAGCTTGTTCAGATCTCCGACATCCTTGCTAAGCTTGTTTATCTCGCCGATTGCCCGATAAAGATTGTCCAGGTTTCTGGAAACCTGTTCGAAGGACTTGGAAAGCCTGGAATCGAGCGTCTTCTCGAGCTTTTCATCCACGGTGACGCGCATCTGCTCCAGCTTCCGGTCATTTTCGAGGCGGATCAAGTCCATGTCGGACCTCACCTGTGCAGAAAGCTCCTTAAGGCTCTTGTCTGCAGCTTCCCGCTCAAGACGGTTCTCGGTGCGAATGCGACCGAATTCCTCCGATACATGCTTGCGTATCTCGAGAAGTGCATTCTCGATGACATTGGTCTGCTTCTCCTGCTCGTTGAAGAATAGCTTCATGCTCTCGGCATTGCCGTCCTTGAGGGCAATAAGACGGTCGTTGACCTTCGTCGAGAGATCGTCGCTTGCCCGCTTTACCTCATCGAGCCGGGAAAGCATCATATTCTGCAACCTGTCGTACTGCGCGGCAGAAGCCTCCCTTTCGGCCGAGAACTGCTTCATTAGCAGGTTCTCCATGTCCGCCTGCTTCATGCCATCCGAGGAATTCCTCTTTTTCGCAGAAACAAAAAGTACGGCAACCAGCAATATGATGCCGATTGCCTCAAGAACGATAGAAATCAATTCCATTTCGCCTATCTGAACTCTATTGTCATCGTATGGACTCTTTCCTCACCCGGTTCGAGGTCGAGGAAATCCTCCTTGGTCTCCAGATCGAGTATCCTTCCCGCAGGACCGGGCATGCTGCGCCAAGGTTCCACGCATACATACGGAGCATCTGTCTGCATTGCATGCCAGAACCCGCAATACGGGATTGCCGGATATCTTACCGTCACACTGTGCGGATCCTTGTCGCTTCTGATCGACACTTCGTATCCACCGTTCTCTATGACCACGGCATCGTTGTCGAACAGAGAATGCCTCAGAGGAAGCTTTCCGTCCTCAAGAGGATAATCCCTCGACAGTCCGGAATCGAGGAAATCCTCGCTGAAAAGCTTCTGCCTGGTCTTTCCCGCCTCGGGGAAATAGAGATAGTAATCCTCGAACGCAAGCTCGCGGTTCAACGGCACGTTGAATCCCGGGTGGGCTCCGAAACCGTAGCGCATTTTCCTGTCCCCGGTATTGATGAACCTATGGTCGACGGACAGCACATCCCCGGAGAGGGAATAGGTGATCTCGATCCGGCATGGGAACGGATAGTTTTCATTAGTGTTCGTATGCGAGAAGACAAGCTTGTCCTCCCCTTCGCTAACCTCGTATTCGACGGATCTTGCGAAACCGTGCTTCGTCATGGGATAAAGTTTGCCTTGATAGCTGTATTGCTGATCGAGCATTCTCCCGACGAACGGGAACAGGATTGGGCTATGCCCTTTCCAGTATCTTTCATCACCGCCCCATATGTACTCTATGTTCCTCGTCTTCGAGAACACACGGGTCAATTCGGCTCCGATCTCATTCACTTCAATGATGTAGTTGTCGTTTTCGATTCTTTTCATGATTTACATTATAGCATAAAAAGGACCCTCCTGAACAAAAGAGGGTCCTCGAACATCTACCGGCAATTTCAGTCGACAAGCACGACTTCGCCGTTGGGATATCTTTCGCTTACGAAGTCCTTGATCCTCTGGCTCTTGAGAGCAGCGACGAGAGCCTGGATTGCAGGATTGTTCTCATTGCCCTCCTTGACAGCGATGACATTCACGTACGGAGAGGAAGCGCCCTCGATGACAAGTCCGTCACGGGTTGCGACGAGACCGGCCGGAATTGCATAGTTTCCGTTGATGACAGCCGCATCAACGTCGGCAAGAACTCTGGGCAGGGATGCAGCCTCGATCTCCCTGAAGACGAATTCTTTCGGGTTCTCGGCGATGTCGATCGGAGTAGCCTCGAGTCCTGCTCCGTCCTTGAGCTTGATCAGACCGGCACTCTCGAGAAGCAGCAATGCTCTTCCTTCGTTCGTAGGATCGTTCGGGATTGCAATGCTGGCCTTCGCCGGAAGCGCCTCGATGGAATCGTACTTCTGTGAATAGAGAGCGATGGGCTCAACATGGATTCCGCCTGCGTTGACAAGATGTGTTCCATGCTCGGCGTTGAAGGAATCAAGATACGGAATATGCTGGAAGAAGTTCGCATCGAGCTCACCCTCTTCAAGTGCAGTATTCGGCGTGACATAGTCCGTGAATTCCACGACCTTGAGCGTATAGCCCTGGGCGGCAAGATCGTCGACCACGAGGTTGAGCATTGCAGCATGCGGATCAGGTGTCGCACCTACGACGATCGTGTTCGAATCGGAAGAATCCTTGGATCCCTGCGCAAAGACGGCAGAGGCGACGATAAGTAGAATCGATACAAGAACAAAAGCCTTTTTCATTTATTTTCTCCTTTGATGGATGGTTGTATATTATCAAGTTTCTCCGGACAGCCGGAGTAGATACGATAGGAAACATCTCTGTTGCACTGTAATTGAAATTGATGGAATGAGGTCTGAAAATAATGTACTATGCCCTGGCGGGCATCATCATGGAGAACATGCACATGCAGGAAAAAGTGGTTCTGGTCATTCTATCATGCTCTCCTTTCCAAAAAGATGAGTACAATATACAGAAAAATGAAAAAATATGCAATTAAAATTCAAAATATTTTCGATTTTTTTATCTTCGTATCAAGGGATTCAATGTAACTTCCGGCATAAAAAGAAATTGATCCGAATGGAAATGCTTGTATCCAAGGCGCTTGAAAAACACAGAATCGCATATCCCGCATCGCTAGAGCGTATATCGACAAAAAAAGGGGCTGGGCCCCTTTTTGCTATCTTCTGGATATCATCCTGTTGACTATCCTGTTTCCTATGAGCTGTATAACTTCCACAAGCAGCAGCGTGACAATGACAGCCGCCACGAGATATGACGGCATGAACCGCTGGTAGCCGTACCTGATGGCAAGGTCCCCGAGACCTCCGCCTCCCAAGGCGCCGGCCATGGCCGAATAGCCTATCAGATTTATTATCGTAAGCGTAAGTCCGGAAACCAACGACGGGAAAGCTTCGGGAAGCATGACCTTGAGGATGAGCTGCCAATTGGTTGAGCCCATTGCCTTGGCGGCCTGCAGAACGCCAGAGTCTATCTCCTTCAATGCGGATTCGACTATTCTTGCGACAAAAGGAGCGGCGGCTATCGACAATGGAACGATTGTTGCAGTCGTGCCTATGCTCGTTCCTATTATCAGCCTAGAAAGCGGCATAAGGATGATTATCAGTATGATGAAAGGAAAGGAACGGAAAATATTCACTACGCGTGACAGAATGCCGTTGAGCCACGGAATCGGATGGATTCCTCCAGTACTTTCATCTCCTGTCACATGGAGGACAACCCCGAGCGGCAACCCGATCATCACAGAAAAAATCGTGGAGAAGAAAACCATAATCAAGGTTTCTCCGGTCGCCTGCGTCACCAGATCGATCATGTTACTCATTTCTTTCCTCCTCCTCGACTATTACACCGCGGTCGACCAGACTTTCGATCGCCCTTCTTGCAGTCTCGAAATCAGGCCCTATGTCGCAGACCATCACTCCCATCTCCTCTCCGTTGACCTTCTGCACTCCGGCGGCCCTTATGTTGAACACGGCTCCCGTCGTCAATGTGACGTCGGAAAGAATCGGGGCATCGGTCTTGGAGCCTCTGAACCGAAGTGTATAATGTCCACCGTCCTGTGACCATCTGATCACGGAATCCCTGACAGTCGTCACAGAGGACAGGAAATCCTTGGTCACTGCGGATTTAGGTCTGGCGAAAATATCGGCCACGGGCCCCTGCTCCACGATACGGCCCTTGTCGAGTACCGCGACATAGTCGCATGCGTCCCTGACGACCTCCATCTGATGGGTAATCATGACGACGGTCAGGTTCATCTTCTTCTGTATGTCCTTGATAAGCTGCAGAATCGCACGTGTCGTCTGCGGGTCAAGCGCGCTTGTAGCCTCGTCGCAGAAAAGAATGTCCGGCTCCGTCGCAAGCGCCCTTGCGATCGCGACTCTCTGCTTCTGCCCGCCTGACAGCGTACTTATCGGTGCATCGCCTCGCCCCTCAAGACCAACAAGGGAAAGAAGTTCGTCGACCCTGCGTCCGATCTCCGCCTTGCCTTTTCCGCATATCTCCATCGGATATGCGATGTTGGCCGCAACGTTTCTTGAAGAGAACAGATTGAAGGTCTGGAAGATCATCCCGATGCGACGACGTGCAAGTATCAACTCCTTCTTGGAGAGATTGTCCACTCTCTTGCCGTCGTAGTAGACCTCGCCGGAGTCAGGACTCTCAAGCATGGAAACCAACCTGACCAACGTCGACTTTCCGGCTCCGGATTTACCTATGATTCCATAGATCACGTTGGATGGTATATCGAGAGAAACACCATCGACGGCGTGCAAACCGCCATAATTACGTTTGAGATTGCTTAATTTGATTTCCATACTGAAACTCCATCTTCAGATTCTAACAAAAAAAGTCTGTTTGGAAAACAAACAGACTCCGCATCGGCCGAACAATGCCGGATTCATGATTTCAGGACGCTGTAAAGCATCTCCTCCACTTCCGCCTTGGAAATGTCACCCTCATGCAATTTTCTGCCTTCATAATAGAACGTCGGGACATAGTAGTAGTCGTATCTGTCGGCAATCTCCGGATTCTTTCTCTCGTCGATCTTCTTAATCGAAATCTCCGAGAATTCCGGATGGGAGGAGAAGAGGTCCTCGAGAAATCTCTCGGCCTTCCTGCAATAAGGGCAGGTCTCAAAGTGGAACATGACGATCTCCTTCATCCGCAACCTCCGAAAAATAAAAAAATCTGGCAACGACCTACTCTCCCACGGACAAGCCGCAGTACCATCGGCGCGGGAGCGTTTTACTTACGTGTTCGGGATGGGAACGTGTATTTCCACTCCGCCATGATCACCAGACAAATATATTTTTGCATATTTGGCGATTTATGGCAATAGGAGCGAAAAACCTGGCATTCTCAGAGAAATTCGCGATGAAAAAAAGCATTATCGGATTTTGTTTTTATCTGGAATGTAATATCTAATCGCAATCAATTCCTTGCAGTCCAACAAAATCGTATCCAGCTACGATACCGTAACGTGCCCTACTTTGCCATTTTCAGGCCGAGAATTTAGCTTATTAGAGGAAGAGAAATGGACAAAAAACGCACAATATTCATCCTTGCATCGGAAATTAGGCCATGTCACAGACAGGAACTCAGATCGCGCAGACTTTTCATAAGAAACATCATGGACCGCAAATTCCATGTTCTGGACGAACTGGACAGAACGGAAGACCCGATTTTCCTTCTGGCCGCTAACTTTCCTTTCTACGATCAGGCTCTGGGACTGATCATGTCCATGGACTGTCGAAATATCTTGGTGGAAATGAAAGAAGAAGCGAAGATGGAAAGGCCAAGAATCGCGGAAAGAATGGCTTTTCTGCCTTACGGCTTCGACAGGCAATTGCTGGCATTCGCCCTCGATTGCCTCGGCATAATCGATTTCCAGCCGGAAAGCATGGGAATATACTGGGGACAGAATGAGGAGATGGAAAAGATAAGAAAAACGATACCTCTTCTGCTTCAGGAAAAAATAACGGTCCACTTGGAAGGGGAAATCGGAACAGGGAAAAATACTATTGCCGAAATGATAGCCTCAAAGGCACATGGACGACCTTCCGTATACCTCAACTGCGCATCTCTTTCCTCCGCTCTTGCCGAGGACGATCTGTTCGGTCATGAAAAAGGAGCATTCACCTCGGCGGACAGCGAACGGGAAGGGCTGTGCAGCAAGGCCGATGGCGGAACGCTTTTCCTGGATGAACTGCAGGACCTTTCCTTCGAAGTGCAGGCAAAGCTTCTTCACCTGCTCGAAACAGGATGCTTCCGTCGAAGAGGATCTGACAAGACAGTAAGATCGACATTCAAGCTGATAACCTCCTCGAGCCTTCCATGGGAGGAACTAGAAAAGAAAATGAGAAAGGATTTCCTTGCGAGAATCGGACTTGTAATAATCAGAATACCCCCTCTGAGAAAGCGCATCGGCGAACTGGACGGCATGGTTTCTTTTATAGGAAGGAAAATGCACCTCAAGAGAATACCCGAGGGAAGACAGATGGAAGCAATGAGGCGATACGCATGGCCGGGAAATTTCAGGGAACTGCAAAGATGTCTGGAATACTACGACCTGATAGAAGAACTTCCTCCGCCTCTGAAAAGCATGCAGACATGAAAAAGCCCCCGTGCGAGAAGCCGCGGGGGACGAAAGGTCAAAAAAAAACCTGGCAACGACCTACTCTCCCACGGACAAGCCGCAGTACCATCGGCGCGGGAGCGTTTTACTTACGTGTTCGGGATGGGAACGTGTATTT
>CASEKE010000010.1 GCA_949288415.1 uncultured Spirochaetales bacterium | reverse complement strand
GGGTATTCTGTATTTCTTGGCGAAAGAGTGAAGTCTTTTTCGTATCACGCCGTCGGAATAGGGCAGAATATAGCCGGGCTCTCTATACTTGGATAGGATTTCCTGTCGTAGCTGTGCAGGAAACCAAATTCTACGATACTTTGTACCTTTTCCACACACATCTACATAGCCTCTCTTGAGATCCTCTGTTTTAATCTGCAGGAACTCTGAGATTCTTACACCTGTTCCCGCAAGAACTCGTATTGCTGCCCACCAACGAAGGTTATCATCCTCCAAAAGACAAGAACACAGTTTTTGATACTGACTCATCGTCATCTGGTTTTCAACGTATTGTTGCATCTGAATTTTGACGGGCTTCAATCTGAATTTAGCCTTATTGTATTCTGCAAAAGAATTGAGGGCATGGATCCCTAGATTTACACTTGCTGGCTTTAGCCTTTGCATAGACTCTTCTTTCCAGCGGCAGGCATCATCAAAATTTAATCGGTACTGCTTCAGGTAATTCCTAATTACAGAAGTGTACGATATGATGGTGCTTTTACTCCTACCTCTTTTCTTGAGATATCTTTCAAATCCCTGAATTTCCATCATTTTCCTTTCCTCGACATTGTTTAATTTATTAAACACCGGGAACGGGATCGTTTAAAAACGTTTACTACACTTTTTTTTAAACGCAGTTTTCGAAAGGGAAAGAAGGTACTAAATGCTGGTTTAAACTATATTGTCCTGAAAGTTCGCAATTTTCTTGGAAAAATGGTTCGCAAGTTCGCAATTTGAAGGTTGAAAACAGGAAAAACAATGTATTTTAGTACTTTTCAATAGGTAAAAATACAGGATCGCGAACTAAATTCTCAACTTCTTCTGGAATATTCTTATCAATTCTCTTGGAATTAACAGCGATGTTGTGCAATGCAATGTCGCTTTTTTTATCTCCTCATGAACCGTTTTTCAAGTATTTTCTTGCAAAGAATGAGCAAATGATGTAACTTAGTGGGTAGAAGTGGGAGAAAATCCCATGAAGTGGTGGAAATCCTATGAAGATGGTTACAGGAATCTACAATCTGGCGATGGACGAAAAGGGGAGACTCCTCCTCCCTTCTCGCATGCGTCAGGCTCTCCAGTCGGACGAGCTTGTGATTCTGCCCGGACTCGATGGAAACCATTTGATGCTCATGACTCCCTCATACTTCGAAGATCGGTTTTCTCAGGCTGTGCTTTCTTCGGATCTCGCACTTTTCGATAAGGAGAAGCGCAGCCTCATTCGTCGCCTGATCGCTCCGGCCGTATACATCCAGGCCGATGCCAACGGAAGGATAGGCATTCCGCAGAATCTGAGGGAACGCTATTCGCTGTCCGGAAAGAACAACGTGACGCTTGTCGGCACGGGTTACACGATCGAGATATGGAATGCGGAGGTCTACGACAGGTATATGGACGAAGATACGACCAGCATATCCGATCTTGCCGAATCGCTTGTCTCGGAGGAATGATGGAGATATTGCATTACCCGGTCATGCATCAGGAAGTGCTGGACAATCTTGTCGTTCCCGACGAGGAAGGCCGCGTGCTCATAGACTGCACGACAGGGGAGGGTGGCCATTCAGCGCTCTTCCTTTCGAAATACAGAAATCTCAATGTCATCGGACTGGATCGCGACAGCGAAATCCAGAAGAAGGCGATCGAGAGGTTCAAGGATTACAAGGATCGGTTCCAGCCGGTCAATACATGGTTCGACGACTACCTGGCTCTTCGAGAGAGCGAATCGGCGGATCTGATATTGTTCGATCTTGGAATATCGATTTTCCATTACGAGGAAAGCCGGCGCGGTTTTTCCTTCAGGGCCGACGAGGTTCTTGATATGAGACTCGATTCGAACCAGAAAAACAGCGCCAGGACGATAGTCAACGAATATGGCGAGGAGGAACTTGCCGACGTCATATATCGATACGGCGAGGAGCGCTATTCCCGAAGGATTGCGCGCGCAATCTGCGAAGCGAGGAAGGAAAAGGCGATAGAGACTGCAAGCGAGCTTGCAAACATCATAAGCCGATCCGTTCCGAAGGAATACAGATATGGCAGGATCAGTCCCTCGACAAGGACATTCCAGGCTCTGAGGATCGAGGTGAATCATGAGTTGGACAGGATTTCTCCTGCGCTCGAGAATGCGGTGCGGGTCTTGAGACCGGGCGGGAGAATAGGTGTGATAACGTTCCATTCCCTAGAGGACAGGATCGTCAAGTGGTTCTTCAAGGAGAGAGCGGCCAAAGAGAATTCCGACATACGGATAATCACCAAAAAGCCGATCGTTCCTACGGAGGCTGAGGAGAAGGAAAACTCGCCCAGCAGAAGTGCAAAACTGAGAATAGTGGAGAAGATATGAAGACTTTTTTCAACGACGACAGGGTTTTACGGTTCAAGATACATCACAAGGTTCTTATCATGTCCGTTTTCTTCGTGGTTTTCGCCCTTGTATTCCTTCCTCTGTGGCAGGTAGGCGTCAACCATAGCCTCGAGATGAGGATAATGGATGAGAAGATAAGAATGATGGAGCTGTCCGAGGACGAGAGGATGATCAAGACATCCATTGCATCCATCAGGAACAGCGCCGCTTCCGACGTGATTCTTGCTTCCATGTCCGAAGAGCTGGCAATGATTGCGAACAAGAACGTCTGATTGAGAAAACCCGGATTGACATCCTGGTTCCGATTCGAGAAAAATATGCCCAAGAAATTGGGCATTTGTGGCAATATTCAACTATTATGGAAAGGTACGAGACAAATTACGACGATTTCACCCTCAGGGATGTCAATCTGGACGAGCAGAGCGGTTCCTTGTCTCCCTTCACTTTCCTATGCATCACGCTGATCCTCTCGATGATGGGACTCCTCTTTGCGTACAGTGCGAGCTACGACTATGCGATCAGGATGGGGCAGGCCCATTATTACTTTCTTCTCGAGATGGTACTGTACGGCATGCTTGCGCTGGTCTCTGGTATCGTCCTATATTTCACGCCGCTGGAGAAGCTGGAAAAGATATCGCTGGGCGTGTTCCCTCTTTCCGTAGTTTTCCTCGTTTTGGCGGCGATACTGAAAATCGTAGGCTACGATGCCTCCGCTTTTGTGCCCTTTCCCTTTTTCCGCGTATCGGATTTCGTCATTTTCTCGACGGTTCTTTTCATCGCTTCGGCGTTTCCCCGCATAAGAAAGAGGGAGAGGCGCGGCTGGATATATCTTTTCGTGGCCTCATCCGCCGTGCTTATAATCGTCTCGATGGCAATCCTCGGACAGTACACCTATGCGATACTTTATTTCCTGATTCTTCTGATCCTTTTCAATGCGGGAGGAATCGAGAGGAAGTATACGTTCACTTTCGCTCTCTTCCTCCTTACGTTTGTGATCCTGGTCGTGCTTTCCAGCAAGGACCAGACGCTGATGATCTTTTCGCGCCTGATGCCGTCCAGCGACATGGGCCCGGAGTCCAGGATAGTGTTCGACTGCATTTCCGCAATCGCCGAAGGAGGAATATTCGGCAAGGGAATCGGACGTGGGCTCTACAAGCTCGGGATCATTCCCGACATCCATCTTGACTATGTATTCGCTTCTTTTGCCGAGGAGGTGGGCTTCGTAGGAATCATGCTGATTTTCTGCGTTTTCTCGCTCTTCATGTTCCTTGGCCTACGTGCGGCGGCGAGGGCGTGCAGGCAGGGACTGGACTTCATCAGGATCGCCGCGCTCGGCTATACCTATCTGATAATCCTAAAGGCTCTTCTGAGCATACTTGTCACGATTGGAATCTTTCCATCTAGCGGAATATGCTTTCCATTTTTCAGTGCGAACGGACCGGAGTATTTCCTCACCATACTCGAATGTTCGCTTCTATATCGATTCATCCATATCACGGGAAGGGGCTATGAACGAAGACGTGGCTAGAAAGATGCTTGCTGCAATATCGATATCCGTCATGTTCCTCATTTTTCTGGCCGGAATCGCATTTGCCTTTCCATTCGTCGAGATAAGAAACGTCGACATTTCGATCGAGGTCCCTTTCTCGCTGGAGCGTCAGATCGGCCGCTTCGTGGGAAAGGGAGCGGCATCTTCCATAGTCTCTTCTCTCAAGGGAAGCATCGCCGACACCCCGTATCTGGAAAGCGTCGGCTATACCTATTCCTCGCATGATCTTTTTGTCGATCTGACGATGAAGAAGGACTGTCTTCTGCTGGGAGACGGCACGTCGTTTCTCCTGGTCGACGACGGCAAGGCGCACCAAGTCGATCCTGCGGACATGAGCGTTCTTCGCAAGCACTATCCGCTGCTTGCCGTCAGCGGCGAACAACTTCGATATATTTCCCGTTTTGGCATTGAAAATCAGTTTGGACAAGTGTTAGCATTATTATTGGATTTGTATGAGCAAATTGGATATAATTGCAGGTTGATCGGGTATGCGACCTACATCAGCGGAACAGGTGACGGCTTCGGAGAACTGAAGCTTTACATTCCGTCTTCCAATGCAGTCCTTACTGTAGGCGAGGCTGTCGATGCGGTCAATCTTGCCCGGAGCATCGGGATCATCTCCGATGATTCCGTCGTTCTTCCTGCAGGAAAAGAAAGAGAGTATGAGCTCAAGGGCAATGTCCTTGTTGAGCGGAAGAGGATCGTAGATGGCGACTGATAAGACATTGTTGGGACTGGACATAGGTACTTCATCGATCAGGGCGGTGATAGGTTCCGTCTCAAGGGACGGACAACTGATGATCGAGGCAATCGCCGAGAGGAACAGCGAAGGTGTCAAGTCCGGTAGTATCGTTAACATAGAGCAGACGCTCAAGGCTATCAATTCCGTCATCAGCGATGCCGAGCTTCAAAGCGGCACGGAAGTCAGTTCCGTCATTCTTGGCATAGGCGGAGACCACATACAGGGCATAACGAGCAACGGTGCGGTAGGAATAACGAGCAAGGATCAGGAGATAAAGAACGACGACATAAGAAAGTCGATAGATATCGCAAGGGCGCACGACCTTCCGCAGGACAAGGAGATACTTCATACGCTTGTCCAGGATTTCCAGGTCGATTCCAGAAGCGGAATCAAGGATCCCATAGACATGCTCGGGCACAGACTTGATACCAGGGTGCTTCTCGTCACGGGCTCATCGTCGATATGCCAGAACCAGCGCAAGTGCGTACAGAAAGCCGGCATCCAGGTGCAGAGAATGGTTCTCCAGAGTCTTGCCGACAGCGAGGTTGTCCTCACCAGCGAGGAGAAGGAGATGGGGGCTATCGTCATCAACATCGGTGCCGGTACGACCAACATGATATGCTACGCAGCAGGAAGTCCTGTCTACGTCGGCGGAATCGGTCTCGGAGGGGACAACGTGACGAGCGACATCGCCTATGTCTTCCAGCTCCCGAAGGTGGCTGCCGAGTCGATCAAGCTTTCCGACGGTTCGTGCCATACGCCTAGCGTCCCTCCGGACGAGATGATACAGACGCCTGCAGTCGGCGGAAAGCCGGCGATAAGGCTTCCCAAGAGGGAGCTTGCAAAGGTCATAGAGCCAAGGATGGCGGAGATATTCAGCATGCTTCAGAGCAAGCTGGAGGAGAACGACATCAATGGTTCGTACGGTGCGGGGATAGTCCTTGTCGGCGGTGGTGCGTTGCTTTCTGGCGTCACGGAGCTCGCAGCGGAAATCTTCAGGATTCCGGCTAGGCTCGGTTTCCCGATCGCGATCAACGGACTGGACAGGCAGTACATCGATCCTAGGTATTCGACGGTTCTCGGGCTGATCAAGCTTGAGGCGAAGAAGTACCGGGACTCCAGCGGACTCGGCAATACGACCCGCGGGGACAAGTCGGGTTTTGGAAAGAAGTTCAAGGGCTTGCTTGGCAAGCTGTTTTAGTAGGAGAGGGATATGAATTTCGACATCTTTGACATTGAGGATACAACAACCGGGGAACAGGCAGCTCCGACAATCATCAAGGTCGTCGGCGTAGGCGGCGGCGGCGGAAACGCCGTGAACAGGATGATGGAGGCCGGCCTCAAGAAGGTCACTTTCATCGCCCTCAACACTGATGTGCAGGCGCTCCAGAGGTCGAATGCCCAGATAAGGATTCCGATCGGCAAGGAGCTGACGGGCGGTCTGGGAGCCGGAGGACAGCCTGAAATAGGCGAGAAGGCTGCACAGGAAAGCAAGGAGGAGATCCGACAGGCGCTCGAGAACGCCGATATGGTCTTCATCACGGCCGGAATGGGCGGCGGGACGGGAACTGGAGCCGTCTCGGTCGTCGCAGAGATCGCAAAGAGTCTCGGAGCGCTGACTGTGGCCGTAGTAACGACCCCGTTCGCCTTCGAAGGCAAGAAGAAGCTCCAGCTGGCTAAGGCGGGAATCGAGAAGCTGCGCAAGCAGGTCGATACCCTCATTCTGATCCCGAACCAGCATCTTCTCAACATCGTGGACAACAACACGCCGATCAAGAAGGCGTTCATCATCGCCGACAGCGCACTGCAGCAGTCGGTGCAGGGAATATCCGATCTAATCACAGAGCCTGGCGAGATCAACATCGACTTTGCTGATGTAAAGACGGTCATGAAGGGCAAAGGCGATGCATTGATCGGACTCGGATTCGGGGAAGGCGCCAACCGCGCCGTCGAGGCCGCGAAGCTCGCTATCAACAACCAGCTTCTCGAGAACGCATCCATCGACGGAGCGAAGAGTGTTCTTGTAAACCTCGCAGGAGGCGACAGCCTTACGATCCAGGAGTATCAGGATGTGGTCGAGATCATCACGCAGAACTGCGCGGAAGACGTGCTCGTCATAGCTGGACAGTCGTACAATCCGTCGCTCGGAGACAGGATCAGAGTTACGGTCGTCGCCACGGGATTCGAGAGGAAGTCCGACGTCTCGACCGGAGACAGCGAGGCGGACGTATTCAGAAAGGATTTCTCCAAGGCCGAAAAGCGTGACGATGTGCAGAAGGAAGCCGCATCCCAGAGAGATAGCCGCGAGTACATGCGCGACTACGCTAGGGATTCGAGGGAAAGAAGACCCGAGACTCCCGTTCACCAGAGTTCGCCGCAGAGTAGCCTCCAGAATGCGGATCCCAGCGCAATCACGGTCAATCGCTGGCAGGATCTCCAGCAGCAGCTTGGTAAGAAGAACAATGCGAACAGTAACGACTACAACATCCCGGCGGTCCTGAGATATTCCAGGCACGATGATGACAAGTAGCCGCGACAGCCAGCTTGCGGAGGAATTCTCTGACTACCTCACTTTTGAGCGACGTCTCTCCACTTCGACGAGAGATGTCTACAGAAGGGAGGTATTGTTTTTTCTGGACTACCTGGAAAATAATTCCCTCGCTCTGGAGACGGTCTCGTTCAAGGATATAGAATGTTTCATATTTGACCGGAGGAAGGAGGACGACCTTTCCGAGAGATCGGTTTCCAAGCTTCTCTCGGCTCTTAGAAGCTTCTTCATGTTCCTGGCAAAAGAGAGGATCAGAGAGGACAACCCGGTTCTCCTGATCGAAAAGCCCAAGAAGAGGGAATATCTGCCGCGTACTCTCAGCAAGGCGGAGGTGGATGCTCTCCTCGATGAGTTCCGTGACGATTCGAACATACTGATGGTCAGGGACTACACTCTCTTCGAGCTGGTGTACTCGTCCGGTATGAGGATAAGCGAGGTCATAAGTCTTCCCATGGGAGCCTACAGACCGGAGGAGCATAGTCTCAGGGTGATAGGCAAGAGAAACAAGGAGAGAATCGTCTTCATCGGGAAAGTCGCCTCGAACGCACTGGATTTCTACCTTGCGAACGTGAGGCCTCAGCTTGTGAAGGATCCACGCTACGCCCGCGACATCATCTTTCTCGGACGCAACGGAAGACCGCTTACGAGGCAGGCCGTACACAAGCGCTTCCATCAGCGGATCGAGTCGGTGGGGCTTGAGGCCACTGTGCATACCCTCAGGCACAGCTTTGCAACCCATATGCTCGAGAACGGAGCGGACATACGTAGCGTGCAAGAGATGCTCGGGCATAGTGACATCAAGACGACACAGATATATACTCATCTTGATACCGCGGGGCTTTTGAGCGAATTCGACAGATTCAGTCCGTCCTTCGATATCGAAATCGAAGACGGAGAGAAAGACGATGAATGATCTTCCACTTTTTCTTTATTTCCTGATTTTCCTTGCAGGATTCATAGATTCAATCGCGGGAGGAGGCGGACTTGTCAGCCTCACGGCATACTATGCCTACGGGCTGCCGCCCGTGAATGCTCTTGCCAACAACAAGTTCAGTTCCACGTTCGGGACTGCCTTTGCGACCGTAAACTACGCCAGGAACGGCGCCATCGCATGGCGCAGCGCGCTGGTCGGAGCGGCACTTGCCGTGTTCGGTGCGACTGTCGGTGCAAACCTCGCCTTGCTTTACAGCGACTACTACTTCCGCTATGCGATGATGATCATCATTCCGTTCGTCACCCTTTTTACTATATTCCGCAAGGACAGAAAGGATGAGACGACAAGGTCGATCGGTACCGGGACATATGTGGCGATCGCAGCCTTTTCGTTCCTGATCGGGGTCTACGACGGTTTCTTCGGTCCTGGGACCGGGATGTTCCTGACTCTTGCATTTTCCCTTGCCGGATTCTCGATGATCTGCAGCGTCGGCAACTGCAAGGTTGTCAACCTCACCTCCAACGTTGTCTCGCTAGCCATCTTCGTGATGGACGGAAGCGTTGACTATGCGCTCGGAATTCCCTGCGCCATATGCAGCATAGCCGGTGGACTCGTCGGTTCGCAGATGGCATTGAAGATGGAAAAAAAGATCATCCGTCCGATGCTGCTTCTCGTCCTGGCTCTTCTTTACCTGGAGATATTGGACGTTTTCTAGTCTTTCTCCACTATTTCTGCATGGAAGCCAGAAAGGGAAACGGGGACTATTACTATCTTGGGACGGACGTCAGGAAAGATTCTCCGACGGTCTTTCTATATACGGCCAAGGAGGTCGATCCCGGTATTCTGCCATGCATCTTCTCTTTCGCCCTCGAGGCATTCTCGTCGGGCTGGTCGATCATAGTCAACGGTGAGTATAAGACATTCTACTGCGTGCTGGATGCGGCGTTCCAGATGGATGGGCGGATGTATGCCGTCCTTTATGAGGATGTCAGAAACGCAATGATACGAGGGCGCAAGAGGGATGTCTTCATTCTCGACGGCGCGTACATAAGCGATTCTTCTAGGGGACGCGGAAGACTTAGGGGAGAGGACATAGCCCGTGCAGGCGAGCTGGCACTGTCGCTTTGCGATGCAGTCGTTGCGGTCAACGCCAGAAACTGCAGGATCTTCGAACGTGCACTCGATCTCGGAAGGGACGTCGCCATCCTTCGTCCGGCGCTTTCCGAGCCATGTCTGAGACGCCTCGCAGTCGAAGGCGCGGCAGTTCTTGACGGCTTTTCATCCTGGCTCGGACTGCCATCGGCATATGCATTCGAGACCGAGGACGGAGAATTCCGGGAGAGGGAATCTGCAAGGAGATTTTCCATTCTCAGACTTTGAGGTTCAAAGAAACACCTCGATGTGCTATCTTTCTTCCATGCAGGAAAACGAAAGAGTCAGAGGCTATCTTGAATACGCGGCGGCAGTGAAGGATCTGAGCGCAAATACGTTGCTGGGTTACGGGAAGGATTTGGAGCAGTTCCAGGATTTCCTGGATAGCCGCGGTCTTGTCGAGGAGGATTTCGATTTCCACGATGCGAGGGAGTACGTTCGGCTCCTCCAGGAGCGTTTTTCTTCGAGGAGCCTGCTGAGAAAGATCACGACAATGAGGACGTATTTCGAATACCTCATGAAGATTGGCGTGGTATTCGAGAATCCGTTTCTATACATTTCCCTCAGGCGCAACGAGGAGAGGCTTCCGTCGATCCTTTCCAAGGATGAGATAAAAAGGATGCTCACCATCCGTAAGGACGGATTCCTAGGAGAGAGGGATCATATGCTCTTTGTTTTCCTCTATTCGACAGGTGCGAGAATCTCCGAGGCTCTCGGAATAGACGTCGAGGACATCGAGTGGTCACGGCGCAGGATAAGGATAGTAGGAAAGGGCGGAAAGACCAGATTCCTGTTCCTGAATTTGAAGGTTGTCGATCCATTGCGGCATTATGTCGAGGAAAGGCGGTCATATCTGGCCCGGATGGGATTTACCGATCCGGGGGCCCTTTTCATCGGAAAAACCGGAATCAGGTTGCCTTTCAGCACCTCGCATATTATCTTTGATGAGTATAAGGCTTTGTTCGGCATCCGCGGCGATTTCACGCCTCACGTGCTGAGGCACACTTTCGCTACGGAACTCATGGACAATGGAGCAGACATACGTTTCGTCCAGGAGTTGCTGGGGCACGAGAGCATTTCGACCACGCAGATATATACCCATGTATCGAAGGCGAAGCTCAGAAAAGTGTACGAGGAGACTCATCCCCATTCCGGCGGAACTGGAAAGAAAAGATGATATCCCGGCCTTTCCGGGAGAAGAAGGACAGATGCAGATGCAGGGAACGACGATCGTCGCCGTAAGAAAGAACGGAAAAGTCGCCATAGCAGGCGACGGACAGGTTACGATGGGCAACACTGTCGTAAAGGGAAATGCAAGGAAGGTCAGAAGACTCTACGACGGCAAGGTCATAATCGGCTTTGCCGGTGGAACGGCTGACGCCTTTACTCTTTTCGAGCTTTTCGAGGAGAAGCTGAGGCAGTACAACGGCGACCTGACAAGGGCCGCGGTCGAGCTTGCCAAGCAGTGGAGAATGGACAAACAGCTGAGGAATCTCGAGGCTATGATGCTCGCGAGCGACGGTAGGAAGATGTTCCTTCTCAGCGGTGTCGGAGACGTGCTCGAACCGGAAGGCGATGTTCTTGCAATCGGCAGCGGAGGCAATTTTGCAGAGGCCGCGGCAAGGGCATATCTCGATTCCGGAGTCGATTTCGACGCTCTCGAGATCGCGAAGAGAAGCATAGCGATTGCGGCTGACATCTGCATATATACCAACCACAGCATCATCACGGAGGTACTCGATGAAAAGTAGAGGTCTTGATGAAATGATGCCGCGCGAGATAGTGGCATCGCTCGATCAGTACATAATCGGACAGGACGACGCGAAGAGACTCATCGCGGTCGCACTGCGCAACAGAGTGAGACGAAAGCAGCTTCCGGAGGAGCTCAGGGACGAGATTACTCCGAAGAACATCATAATGATCGGTCCTACCGGAGTCGGAAAGACCGAAATCGCACGCAGGATAGCAAAGCTTGCGAATGCTCCGTTCATAAAGGTTGAGGCGACAAAGTTCACCGAGGTAGGCTACGTCGGACGCGACGTGGAGTCCATGGTAAAGGACCTCATGGCGGCCTCGTTCACCTTGGTCAAGGAAGAAATGTATTCTTCCAGGGCGGCCGAGGTCGAGGAGAAGGTCGATGAGAGACTTCTCGACCTGCTTCTTCCTGCCATTGACAGCGAGAAGAAGGAGAACGACGTCCAACTTGCAGATACTCGGAACAAGTTCAGGGATATGCTCAAAAAAGGCCTTTTCGACGACAGAGAAGTCGAGATGGCTGTGAGACCGCAGGGGCTCAAGCTTACAGGATTCGGAGTCTTCCCCGGAGGCGACGGATCTGGCGGTGAGGATTTCTCGAACATGCTCGGAGAGATCAACAACCTTTTCACAGGTGCGCCGAAGCACAAGGTGAGAAAAGTCACGATAAAGCATGCAAGGGAGATTCTCCGCGAGGAGGAGCTCGATCGCATCGTGGATGACGACAAGGTCGTCGAGGAAGCGCGCTCCAGATGCCAGGAGATGGGAATAATATTCATCGACGAAATCGACAAGATCTGTTCGAGAGGGTCGACGAACACTGCGGACGTGTCGCGGGAAGGCGTACAGAGGGACATCCTGCCGATCGTAGAGGGAACGAAGGTTTCCACGAAATGGGGCGTGGTCGATACGACCAACATCCTTTTCATCGCAGCAGGCGCCTTCAGCATCAGCAAACCTAGCGACCTTATCCCCGAGCTCCAGGGAAGGTTCCCTCTCCGCGTCGAGCTCAAGGATCTTACTGCGGACGATTTCTACCGCATCCTCACGGAACCTAGCAATGCCATCGTCAAGCAATACAAGGCGCTGCTTGCGACCGAAGGCGTGACGCTCGAGTTTGCCGACAGTGCGATAAGGAAGATAAGCGCCATAGCTGAAAAGGCGAATCTGAGCGCCGACAACATCGGTGCACGCCGTCTTCATACGGTCATGGAGAAGCTCTTGGAGGATCTTTCCTTCAACGCGGACCAGATGAAGGGTCAGACCGTCGTCGTCGACGATGCGTATGTGGAGAAGATGCTTGGATCGATCATAGTCGACCAGGATCTGACAAGATACATCCTTTGATCATGAGGGGAGGGTCGACCCCTCCCCGGTCTTCAGAGCGAACTAATGAAATACATAACCATTACAGCAGGAAGTTATGACGAAGCCGTGCAGAAGGCCCGCGAGGAATACGGGGATCTGGCAAGGATACATTCGAGGCGGGACTACACTGTCGGCGGAGGACTTTTCTCCAAAAAGAGGCAGAAGTGCGATCTGACCCTCTACGTCGCCGATGCAGAGGGCCCTGCTCGCGAGGAAAAGGTCAACGACGAAGCCTCCATCAGGGAGTTCGAGAAGGAGGCCCAGACGCCGGATCCAAGCAGCACCACGCTCAGGGAGCGTCTCGATACCGAGGTGTATCGCGGAGCCTTCGACGGATATGGAATCGTCGGTGAGGCGGAAAGGATACTCGACGAGAACAGCATTTCAGATCCTCTGAGAGGATACATCCTTTCGTCCGTCACCGGGAAAGGGGATGTACGGGACGAGATAGCGTCCGCTATCGTCTCGAGAGTGGAGATCGCCCATAGCGCCCTCGGCATGCCCAAGCACCTGCTGGTACTGCTCGGCGCTACAGGCTCGGGAAAGACGACGACAGCCGCGAAGATAGCATCCCTCTACAAGAAGGAAGGCAAGCGAGTCGCGATCATAGCTCTCGACAGCTACAGGGTAGGAGCATTTGCACAGATAACAGGCCTTTCGGATGCGCTTGGTCTTCCTTACGAGCTGATCACCGCAGAGGACGAGCTTTCGAGGGCACTTGAGAAATTCTTCTACTACGACCTCGTCGTCATCGATACGATGGGTCTTTCACCCAGGGACAAGGAACTGAATCTCAGGCTGCAGGGCATGCTCGGAATGCTGGACCGCTACTCGAGCATCTTTGCCTATGTCGCCTCTGCATCGACGAAGGAGGAGGATCTGGAAGCGCAAGCAGACAGGTATTCCTCGTTCAAGCCGGAAGTGATGATAGCCACGAAGCTCGACGAGACCGAAAGCGTAGGCAACATCATATCGTTCAGTTGCAGGCGAGCTCTACCTCTTCTTTTTCTGACTACGGGACAGGCAGTACCGGAAGACATCGAGAAAGCGTCCACGACCACAATCCTGATGCATCTCAGATCGCTTGGTCTTGATATGGGACGTTCTGGTTCCCAGGTTTGATGTAGCCCCTTGAGGACAGAAGGCTCCGGAGAAGCGATATGCAGCTCCTGGAGCTTTCCTCGTTCTGGGACAGCGCAAGCAGCAGCAGGCCGTCTGTCCTGTCAGCGACGACGGTTCCTCCTTTGTATGGGAAAATGCTTTTTCCCTCTGCCGCGAAGGTCTCGCTTCTCTCTTCGAGCGTCGACGGAAAGCCCAGCGCCTCGTCTATGATCGCAAAGTAGTCGAAATCTGTCGAACGTGGGTTGAGTCCGAGGGCAAGGATGCATCCGGTGTCCTCCTCCACGACTGCCATCATAAGAAGGCTTCCGGGATTGTTTCGCATCCTGGTCTGTATGACAGTGTCAATTGCATACTGCATCTCCAGCTCGAAGGCCAGCGTGACGTCTTCTCCCTTTATTATACCGCCCGTGAAGACAAGCGGGTACTCGAGCCGTTCCTCGAAGATTTTCTCTGCTCCATATGCTCCTACAGTGTCCTTCAGTCTTCCTATGAGCAGCGCCCCGTGCTCTCCGGTCGGATAGACCCTTTCCAAGGACTTTTCGATTTGCACGAGATCGGATACGTCGTTCTTTTTCAGCAGCGACCTGAATTCCTCAAGCCCGTCGTTTCCTAGTGTGCTCTCCAGGACCAGAACGCCATCGGATTTCATCAGCATATCCTCTATCTGTATTGCCGACAATGTCGTGTAGTCGGCTATGAGCGAGCTGAGACGTGCCGGATTAGTGATACTTCCGGCATCCAGGACGAGGTTGTAGCGCGGAACGTCGAGCGCAAGCAGGTTCCCCTTGGAGTCGTAGATCGTTCCTCTATAGTATTCCCCTTCGATCGCAGGATCATTGTACTTGCTGTATAGTATTCCCTCCGATACATATATAATCAGAAGACGGACCAGAATGGCCGCAAGAACTAGAAGAATCAGTATCACAGTTGTGCGCTGATCTTTAGGTTTCCTCTTCCTTTTCATATGCCTTTATAATATAATCTGACTAAAGGATTATCAAGGATATGGGCCGCAATAGCTACGATGACATGCCGTCGACTTTCAAGGGCAGTAACAGCAAAAGAAAAAACATTCTTGTGGCCCTTTGTGTCGTCCTTGTTGTTGTCATCTGTTTTATCATATACATCGCCTTCAAGCCCGCAGAGGAGATCCCTTTGCAGGAGGAGAGGGTTGTCCGTACTGATACATCGATAGGCGTCGTCGTCCCTGCCGTAGAGGAAGTCGTCGTCGCTCCTGTCGAGAAGACGGAACCAGATGCAGAGGTGGCAGAGAGCGAGACTGCAGATAACTCCTCCGGCGATGGCGTTCTCTTCCACGCGTTCAGAAAATATACCGTTCAGCGGGGCGATACGCTCAGCAGCATAGCAAGAAGCTTCTCCCTTGAGCCGGAGACGATAGCGAGCGTCAATTCCATAACGGACCAGACCTCGCTTGCCGCAGGTTCGATCCTCCAGATTCCGCCTGTGGACGGACAGCTGTACGAAGTGAAGGAAGGGGATATGCTTTCCCAGATAATAAGAAAGTACAACCCCTCTTTGAACTACAAGGAGCTCATGGCGGTGAACGGTCTCGAGAGCGAGACGATCAAGGCTGGAATGAAGATCTTTGTTCCGTCCCCCGATGTTCCCGAGAGCGAGACTGACGACAAGATTTTCCTTCGCCCTTGCGAGGGTGCCGTCAAGTATTCGTTCGGCGAGCTGTACAACGACAGGAAACTCGACGGTGTCGCGATCGAGATGGCTCCGGGCGAGGCCGTGAAGTCGGTCTCGAAGGGCTTCGTCACCGATGTAGGAAACGACTCCGAGCTCGGCCGGTTTGTGACTGTGATGCACGACAACGGCTACAAGAGCTATTACTACTGTCTGGAGACTGTGCTGGTCAGACTCGGGCAGACGGTGGAGGAGGGGTCACTCATAGGATCCGTCGGCACCAGCAGCCGGTACTTCGGCTCTCCGTGCTTGTTCTTCAAGCTCGAGCAGGGCGCGTTGAAGCTCGACCCTATGCTGTTTCTGTAGGATACACGGAAAAGAAAAAGCACCGGAATCGGTGCTTTTTCTCTGTCTTTCCACCGCTCAGGCATTTCGCCCGCAGCAGTGCTTGTACTTCTTTCCGCTTCCGCATGGGCAGGGATCGTTCCTTCCTACCTTCGGAGTGGCTCTGACCACCTGGACGTTCTCGCTTTCGTTTCTCGAGGCGACTGCAGAGGCTGGCGAACGGTGGCTTGCGGTGAGGATTCTCTCCTTCCTCTCGCGCTCCGTCATGATCCTCACCATCACAATGTTCTTGCATACGGCATCGCTGATGTCGCCGATCATATCGTTGAACGCATCGCTCGCAGTGTTCTTGTACTCTATGAGCGGGTTCTTCTGCGCATAGCTCATCAGGCTTGCCGAGTCTTTCAGTTCCTCCAGCGCATCGAGATGGTCGATCCATCGCTTGTCGATGTTCCTGAGATAAACCCAGCGTATGTATTTGTTGAACTCCGGCTTCGTGACTTTCGCTTCTTTTGCAAGAATGTTGTCCCGAATCCTGTCGAAGGCATTCTCTGAGGTGACCTCGCCGTCGCGAAGGTTGAAAAAGTCGTTGATAGCCTTCACGTAAGCATCCGAGTCTCCATTGCTCTCCTGCTTGAAGTAGTCGAGCAGGTCGCGAATGTTTCCGAGAACCCTTGTGCTGAGATCCTCGTCGAGGAGAATCTTGTCACGTTCGGCATAGATGTAGTTCCTCTGGTCGTTGAGCACGTTGTCGTAATCCAACAGGTGCTTTCTGATCTCGAAGTTCCTCATCTCGACTCTTTCCTGGGCCTTCTCTATAGCATTATCGAGCATCTTGTGCTCGATGGCGGATCCGTCGTTGAGACCAAGTCTGCCGATCATCTCCCTAAGGCCTTCCTTTGCGAAAAGACGCATGAGAGGGTCGGTGAGGGATACGTAGAATCGGCTGGTACCGGGATCGCCTTGCCGACCTGATCTTCCTCTGAGCTGGTTGTCGATTCTCCTAGACTCGTGCCTTTCGGAGCCGATGATATAGAGTCCTCCGAGCGCCTTGACCTCCTCCTGCGCCTTTTTGAACTCGGGCATTATCTCCTCGAGAGCCTTCCTGAACTCTTCCGGAGTAGCATTCGTTCCGCATTTCTTCCACGCAAGATGCTCGGGGCTTCCTCCGAGCTTTATGTCCGTTCCTCGTCCGGCCATGTTTGTAGCGATCGTCACTGCGCCCTTCATTCCCGCCTCTCCGATGATGAAGGCCTCACGGGCATGGTTCTTCGCATTGAGGACCTCGTGCTTTATGCCCTCCCTTCTCAGCAGTGCGGACAGCGCTTCGGATTTCTCGATGGATACCGTTCCGATCAGTATCGGCTGGCCTGTGGCATGTATTCTCTTTACATCCTCGGCTATTGCATGGAACTTTGCCTTCTCGTCGTAGTACACGAGATCCTTGAGATCCTTTCGGATGACCGGACGGTTGGTCGGGATGACCACGACATCGAGATTGTATATCTCGTTGAATTCCGCAGCCTCGGTGTCGGCGGTTCCTGTCATTCCTGAAAGCTTGTCGTACATCCTGAAGAAATTCTGGAATGTGATGGTCGCAAACGTCTTGCTCTGGCCGAGCACCTTGACGTTTTCCTTGGCCTCGATGGCCTGATGCAATCCGTCGGAGTACCTTCTTCCAGGCAGTACACGCCCTGTGAATTCGTCGACGATCTGGACTTCACCATCCTTCACAAGGTAGTCGACGTCCTTCTCGAACAGTCTGTGCGCCCTTACGGCCTGCGTGACATAGTGCACGAGCTCGAAGTTCTCGCCGTCGTAGAGCGAGTATACGGTATTGCCTTCGTCGTCGACGGAAGAAACGAGGGCGCCGGTCTTCCTGAGAAGCTCCTCCATGTGGGTCATGCCCTGTTTTGTGAATGTGACGCGCTTGCTCTTCTCGTCGAGCTTGTAGTCACCTTTCTCGTCGAATGAAAGTGCGAATTCCCTGTCCAGCTTCTGCATCTCGGTCATCTCGTAGTATTCGCCGGTTTCCGGATTCTTCTCGCATTCCTTGAGAAGCGGGACGATGGATTCGGCTGCCCGTACGCGGGGCGTATCGTCCTCGCCCTGTCCGGAGATGATGAGTGGCGTCCTCGCCTCGTCGATGAGGATGCTGTCGATTTCGTCGATTATACAGTAATGATGCTTCGGCTGTATCTTCTCGGCGAAGCTCATCTTCATGTTGTCCCTAAGATAGTCGAAGCCGAATTCGTTGTTCGTTCCGTATGTGACGTCCTTCGAATATGCGTCGCGCTTCCTTGCCCCGTCGAGGTCGGATGTTATCACGCCGACTGTGAGCCCGAGGTATTCATATACGGGACGCATCCATTCCGCGTCGCGCTTTGCAAGATAGTCGTTTACGGTGACTATGTGGACGCCCTTTCCTTCCAGTGCGTTGAGGTAGGCTGCCGGAACGCAGGCAAGGGTCTTTCCTTCGCCGGTCTTGAGTTCCATGATCTTTCCTTCATGGAGCGTCACGGCACCCATCAGCTGCACGTCGTAGTGCCTTTCTCCGAGACATCGCCATGCCGCCTCGCGGGCAAGCGCAAACGCCTTGGGCAGAAGAGCATCGAGGCTCTTTCCCTCACCGACTTCCTTTTTCCACATCCCGGTCGTGGCCTGGAATTCCTCTTTCGACAGGCTCTTTGCCCAATCCTCCTCGGCGTTAATGGCCCGAATGATCGGCTCGAGATGCCTCATGTCCTTGTCATGCTTTGTCCCTCCGAAGAGGGCGCTAAGAAAATTTCCCATACAATGATGATAATAAAATATCGCCAAAATGAATATAAGGAAGGTCCAATTGGATTTAAGATGTTTCAATTCCCGCGATTTATGCTATATTCATAGATATCTTGAAAGGCCTTGTGGCCTACGTTAGGAAGGACAGATGCCTGCATTCTTGTTTGAAAACCTGGGCATATCAGTGCTCGATATAATATTGGCAGTTGTGATCCTTGCATCGCTTTTCGCAGGGATAATGAAAGGAATAATAAAGAGTATCGCATGGCTTCCGGGGCTCATTCTCGGATATTTTGCGGTGTATTTCTTCAACAAACCTCTTGCTTCGCTGTTCATCGAGAACAGCATATTGCCGCCGTTGTGGTCATCGGTGGTTTCGGTGATAATACTGATGGGGGGAACATACCTCGTCGTACGGCTGCTTGCATCCATATTCGCTTCCTTCCTCGAGGAGGTGGGACTCAATGCGCTCGACCGTACGCTTGGAGGGCTCTTTTCACTTTGTCTCGTGCTGATCGTGATCGGACTCATCTGCGCCGTGATAGATAATTTCTCGTTCTTCGAAGGCCTTCAGCGCCATCTCGACGCTTCCTGGCTGGTCGTGCATGTCATACGGCCGTTCTACGCCGGTACTCTCTCGATGGTCAAGGAGGCGTTCTAGTGCATCTTGCCTCTGCAAGGACGGTTGAGGAGATAACGGCGGCGATGAATGCCGGCAAGCTTCCGCAGGCACTTCTATTTGCCGGTCCGAGGTACTCGGGCAGGCTGACGACGGCGCTCGATCTGGCCTTCGCCATGTCCGGAGACGCGGATAACCGCAGGACGTTGAGCGCGGACAATGTCGTATTCCTTCCCGAGAGGAATCTGGAACCTCCTCTAAGGGCGTCCTATCGCATGCTCAGCGAGCATCCATGCGACCGATATCGTTATTTCTTCATCGAGAACGTCCGCATCGTGATGATGCAGTACCATCCTGCGCTCCAGAGCCAGGGACGGGACCAGAAGGACAGGATATTCGAGAGAGCCGGCGATCTGGATGCGATGCTGATGGATTTCGCGGCGCTATCCGTCGAGGACAGGCATTTCCTTCCTCTGGCGGAGAAGATGATGGACATAGTCTCAAAGGATGAATTCTTATACAAAGGAAGGAAGAAAGGCGGCATAAGCGTGGACGACATACGCTTCGTGCAGAGCTACGTCGCCGTAGGAGAGAAGCTCAAGTTCATAATTCTCGAGAATGTCGAGCAGAGTACGGATGCCGGGCGAAACGCGTTGCTGAAGGTTCTCGAGGAACCTCCGAAAGGTGCGTACTTCATCCTGCTGAGCGAGAATCCACAGCGGATCATCCCGACGATACTCTCCCGAGTGAGAAAGTTCTCATTCCCGGCTCCGACGAAGGAACACCTGAATTCCTGCCTGAAGGAAAGATTCCTTACGGAAAAGGATTACGACGGGATGGACGAGTTCTTCTACGAGAAGATGTTCAGCCCGGAGGATCGGCAGACGCTCGCGAAGTCTGCGGAGGAGTATCTGGAGCTGATGATTTCCGGAGCCGGTGCTGATGCGGGAAAGTTGAATGCGATCCTCTTGCCGCTGGACAGGACCAGAGGACTCGATTATTTTCTTTCCCTTGTTTCGAAAGGACTTGAGAAAGCATACGAAAGCGGACGTCTGAGCGCGTACGAGACGCAGAGGCGCATGAAGCTTCTTTCACGGATGACGATCGCCTTCGAGGTCTACAACCAGAATGCGAGGGTAGGGCTGGACCTTGCCCTCAGGGAGGCATGAATATGTCCATGAAGCTATTGAAGAAGATAATGCAGGACGGCAAGGTCATAGAGTACAACCAGTTCCAGGAGATAGTCTCCGGAGCTTTGGATGATTACGATCTTCTTCTCGAGGCCTTCGACAGGGTCGAGGACGGGCACATAATAATAGAGAAAGGAACAGGGACCATCGTCCTTGCGAACCGGACCATAGCCAAGCTGCTTCCGAGGCAGAGTCTTTTTTGCTCCCAGGGAAGGAACGTCCTGGACGGCATAAAGGACAGCGACATACGCAACTGGTTCTCGAAGGTGATAAGTGGCGAGGAGAGCCTCAGCGACAGGGATTTCTCTTTCGGCGAAGGGGAGATAAAGACGATCAGGTTCTCCTTCTTCCCTTTCATGCTCTCGGACAGGGAATACATGGACATCCGGCTCAGGGACATCAGCGCGGAACTCAAGAAGGAGATGAAGCTCAGAAGTACGGAAACGCTTGCTTCGATGACGACAATGGCGGCCGGAGTCGCGCATGAGATAAAGAACCCTCTTGCAGCCATGAAGATATACACATCCCTTCTCCGAAAGGCCATCAAGAGCGGAAAGAATCTGGACAAGGCCGAAGAGTTCATCGACATAATCGAGCAGGAGACCGAGAGGCTTAACGACATCGCGGTCGACTTCCTGTTTGCAGTCAAGCCGATGGATGTCAGGCTCAAGATGGATAGTCTGAACGATACTGTGCTCGAGCTCAGCGACTTCGTGGCCGTCGAGGCAGCCAGCAAGAACATAAGGATCGATCTGCATCTGGAGAAGTTTCTCCCGAATCTCATGATCGACCGGAAGCTTATGCGACGCGCACTGCTCAACCTCGTCAACAACAGCTTCTATGCGATGAAGGACGGAGGAGTGCTGATGCTTGCTACTGCATGCGATGGCAACTACGTGAAGCTCACTGTCGAGGACAACGGGGTCGGAATGTCGGAAGAGCTGCAGAAGCGCGTGTTCGAACCGTACTACACGACGAAGAACGAGAAGGGAACCGGACTCGGCCTCACGGCGGTTCTGAAGATAGTAAATGCCCATTCCGGAGAGATTTCTCTCGACAGCAAGGAAGGGGTCGGAACCAAGTTCACGATCAAGCTGCCGATTCCTACAAGCGAAAGAAAGGTCCTTGCTGGGACCGGAAGGGAGGATTGAATTGGCCACTCTGCTCATTGCCGACGACGAGATAAACATCCTCAAGGGACTAAAGCTCGCCTTCGAAGACGAAGGCTATGATGTAATGACCGCCGAGAACGGACTGGATGCCTGGAATGCGATAAACAAGAACAGCATCGATCTGGTGATAACCGACCTCAGGATGCCGGGAATGGATGGCTACGAGCTTCTGAAGAAGATAAGTGCCGCATATCCGACGCTTCCAGTCATCGTGCTCACAGGCCATGGGACCATCGAGACCGCGGTAGAGACAATGAGGGACGGAGCAGTCGATTTCTTCACCAAGCCGGTCGATCTCGACAAACTTCTCCTCGTCGTCAAGAAGTCCATCTCCGCAAGCATGCTTCAGGAGCAGAACAGAAAGCTTTCGGAGGAGATAGACAAGCTCAAGAAGCAACAGGAGTATTCGCGCATCATCGGAAAAAGCGGTAAGGTCGCCCAGATGATGCAGACGATAGAGCAGGTCGCCCAGTCCAGGGCAAGCGTTCTCATAACGGGAGAGAGCGGAACCGGCAAGGAACTTGTCGCCAACGCTGTCGTAAATCTATCGAATCGCAAGGACAAACCCTTCGTGAAGGTACATTGTGCGTCCCTTTCACCGACGCTTCTGGAGAGCGAGTTATTCGGGCACGAGAAAGGGGCATTCACCGGTGCTGTCTCACAGAAGAAGGGACGGTTCGAACTTGCGGACGGCGGAACGATATTCCTGGACGAGATAGGGGAGATAGACCTTACTACGCAGGTCAAGATACTCCGCGTGCTCCAGGAGAGGGAGTTCGAGCGTGTCGGCGGAGAGAAGACGGTCAGTGTGGACGTGCGCGTCATTGCGGCGACGAACAGGAATCTTCAGGATGAGGTCAGAAACGGTCGATTCAGGGAGGATCTGTACTACCGTCTCAACGTCGTCCATATCGAGGTTCCGCCTCTCAGAGAGAGAAAGGAAGACATCGAGCTTCTTACCATCGATTTCCTTAAGGAGTTCAACAAGGAGGACGGAAGGACAATCCAGGGGATAAGTCCTGCGGCGCGTAAGGCTCTGATGGCTTATTCGTGGCCGGGCAACATAAGGGAACTGAAGAACACGATCGAGAGCTCCGTCGTCCTTGCCAAAGGCAACATAATTCAACTCGAGGACCTTCCTCCGCAGATTTCGAAGGGAGAGAAGGACAGCTCGATAAGCATCGACTTCCCGACGACGATGCAGGACGCCGAGAAGAAGATCATCCTGGCCTCGATAGCCTTCTGCGGTGGCAACAAGACAAAGGCCGCGGACATGCTCGACATCGGTCGCAAGACGCTTCACAGGAAACTCAAGGAGTACTTCGGAGAGGAAGAGAATGAGTGAGGTCTTGGAGAACATATTCTCCCCCGGAGGCATACTCGACGACCGGCTTGATTCCTATTGCTTCAGATCGTCGCAGCTCGAGATGGCCGAACTCGTCGAGACTGCGTTCGACCAGAGACAAAATGCGATAATCGAGGCAGGGACCGGGACCGGCAAATCTTTCGCATATCTGGCTCCGGCCATGCTCAGGATCCTGGACGATCCCAGAAGGAAAATCGTCGTCGCCACTAGCACGATAACGCTCGAGAAGCAGCTCTACGAGAAGGACATTCCGTTCCTTTCCGACGCTCTAGGCTTCGACGAGGAGGTCGCTGTCCTCTTCGGCAGGAGCAACTATGCCTGCATAGCCAGATACAGGGAGCTCGAGGAGCAAAATCCTCTTCTCGGGGAAGAAGGAAGCGGAGGCTTGGCGGCGCTTGGAGCATGGATCCGGAAAACTGTGACGGGGGAAAAAGGCGACATTGCCGATGCCGGTGCAATGAGGAACTTCGTACTTGTCGCGAGCGACGAGAAGACCTGCAGAGGTCCCAAGTGTCCGTACTATCTGGAATGCTTCTACTTCAAGGCGAGACGGAATGCCATGAAGGCCCGGCTTCTTGTGACCAACCACCATCTGTTCCTCATCGATGGCAAGCATAGGGCCGAGTGTTCCATACCGTTCGACGAGGATGCGATCCTACCGTCTTACGACGCTGTCATACTCGACGAGGCTCATCATCTCGAGAGCGAGGCCACCGACGTTCTTTCCGATTCGTACAGCCTTGCCGGAGTAGAGAGAGCCCTGGATTTTCTCCTTGCAAAGGATTCAAAGCTCTCCTGCTCGATACTCGAGCACATGAGCGTCTACGAGAGAATCAAAGGGACAACGCGGATCGCCATGGACGAGATACGCAGGACGCTCGGCGATGCGAAGCAGTTCGACGAACGGCTCACCATCCTACTCGGAGCGACGGGGCAGGACGACATACTCTTTGACGAGAACTCGTTTTCCCGCTACCGAAGCGCCCTTTCCGAGGGGGAAGCGGTCGCCGCAGAGCTGGCTGAACTCTCGACCAGGCTTGCCGGTCTGCATGTTGCCGAGAACATCCCGGATGAGGACCAGCTACATGCCCAGAACATCGCCCGCGCAGCGGAGAGTCTTTCCTATCTTTCCGATACACTTCGTTCCTTCATACGATTCGGCGACTTCGATCGCCGCATCGCACACGCGCAAGGCGTAAGAAATGCTGACTACGAGCTGACTCTTTCTCCCATGGAGGTCGGTCCGATACTCCGCACCGTCGTCCTCGACAACATCTCGAGCGCGATTTTCTGTTCCGCCACGCTGTCTCTGGACCGGAGCTTCGAATTCTTCAAAGGCAAGCTGGGCCTTGACAAAGATACGCTCGAGGGAGTCTTCGAATCTCCGTTCAGATACAAGGAGAACCTCATGCTCCTGCTTCCAAGGGACGGGATTGCATACCGCAACGACATGAGCGAGGAATATGTGGAGTACACAGCATCCGCGATCAAGGAGGCCATACTGTACAGCGGAGGCGGTGCGCTCGTGCTCTTCACTTCGCGCAAGATGCTGGAGGAAGTCCACGCGCGCGTCAGCGAGATGCTGCCGGATTTCGTCCTTTACCGTCAAGGCGGCGGAATGTCGAGGAACGCGCTTCTGGGCAGGTTCAAGAAAGAGGAGGACTCATCGCTTTTTGCCACATCCTCGTTCTGGGAAGGAATAGATGCTCCGGGCAATACGCTCCGGCTAGTCATCATCGTCAAGCTTCCGTTCCAGGTTCCTACGACACCGATATACCAGGCGAGGTGTACGCACATCGAGAAGGAGGGGAAATTCCCGTTCCTGGAGCTCACCGTTCCCGAAGCCGCCATAAGGCTGAAGCAGGGACTTGGCCGTCTGATAAGGAGCGAGAACGACAAGGGCATCGTGATCATCCTTGACTCGAGGATACTGCAGAAGAGCTACGGACGGCTTCTTCTGTCCTCTCTGCCGGAATGCTACTGCCCGGAGGATGCTGCAATCGACAACCTCGGAAGCAAGATAGAACACTTCCTTTACTGATGAAAAAAAGCGGAAACCTGATGGCTTCCGCTTCTTTTTTTTGTCCGTCGTACGGCTTATTCGATCACTGCGAGAATCTGCTCGGCCTTGACGAGAAGGTAATCGTCTCCTCCGTCCTTGACCTCGGTTCCGACGTACTTCTCATGAAGCACCTTCTGGCCGACCTTCACGTTGATGGCCGAATCGGTACCGATTGCAATGACCTCTGCAATCTGTGTCTTTTCCTGTGATGCCTGGGGGATGTAGATGCCGCTTGCGGTCCTTTCCTCCATCTTTGCGCTCTTGAGGAGCACTCTGTCGTTAAGTGGAATGATTTTCATCTTGTCACCTCTACTGATATTAGTACTTGCGTACATTACACAATATATTAAAGGAATCGAAAACTGGCAAGGACGATATGTGTTTTTCGTCAATAGTGTCAATTTGACCGCAAAGACGCATGAAAGGGAGTGAAAAAACTTCTCACTTGTGAAAAAAATTCCATCTTCCCTCTTTTCTTTTTCCTATCATTTATTATTTTCTTGATAAGAGAAGATGCATATGAACCTGAAACGATCCATTTTCTTTTACGACAGAGCAAACAGGATGAGCAGAGAGGGACGACTCGAGGAGGCGGTGGACGACTACTGCTGCGCCTTCCTCGACAGGATCGATGACCTTGCCTGTTCCATCGAGTTCATCCTCTTCTACAAGCTCCAGCTGTCGAGATACTTTTCCAATAAGAAGAAGTGTTTCCTCTCTCTCCCAGAGGGAGACATGGTATCGGATCTGATCAAGGAAAGTTACGACGAGTTCGTATCCGACATGGAATCTTCACCATTCAACGTCACCTCCTCGGGAAGGAAGAGATTGCTGGAGAACGTGAAAATAGTGTTTCCGGTTCAAAATGACACGGAAGAAATCGAGGAACCAAGAAAAGTATCAAAATGACCCGCAACAGGGGATGAAAAAAGAAAATGTGTCCTTTTGACACTTTTACAAACTTCCTCCACATTTGTATTGTATCAAATAATTACTTATATTATAAAGAATTATAATTTTTTTATCCAAGTTGGCACGCTCCTTGCTTTTCCTTAAGTACAAGGAGACACGAAGATGTCAAAAGAAAATATTGCAACTTTCATGGATTCGGATGACGAACTTCTCGGTATCTATTTTTCCGAGATCAACAAGATTCCGATGCTCAGCTACGACGAGGAGTATGAGCTTGCTCTCAAGGCCAAAAATGGAGACAGAAAGGCGTTCGATAGAATCATCAACGCAAATCTTCGTTTCGTAGTCACGGTTGCAAAGAAATACCAGGGACAGGGGCTCCCTCTTTCCGACCTGATCAACGAAGGTAACATAGGTCTTATAACCGCTCTGGAGAAATTCGAGCCGGAGAAGGGATACCATTTCATATCCTACGCTGTATGGTGGATCAGACAGTCCATAATGAAGGCCATAAGCGAAAAGGCTCGCCCGGTGAGGCTTCCGCTCAACAGAAGCAACGAGCTGGTACAGATACTGAAGGCGCAGAGGGATCTGATGCACAAGAAGCAGACTGATGTTCCCGAGGTGGCGGACATAGCGGACGAGACCGGTCTTGACGAGGCGCTTGTCAAGGATCTGCTCCGGATAAGCCAGGATATGGTGAATCTGGATGCCACGATCAGCGGCAAGGACGACAGCGAATCGACGCTGACCGAATTCCTTACGGATCCGAACGCCACTCCGGAGGACGAGGTCATCGGAGAGAGCCTCGAGCACGAGGTAGGCGAGCTTCTCGGAACTCTGACGGACAAGGAGAAGGAGATCATCGAGCTCAGATACGGCCTTACCGGCGAGAAGCCGATGAGTCTCAAGGAGATCGGCGTCAGATTCAATCTTACCAAGGAGAGAATCCGCCAGATAGAGAAGAGAGCATTGGAAAAGCTCAGAGAGAGTGCGGACGAACGTGAGCTAGGATGCTATACGATGGCCGGCTAGACATATCGGGTCGGCATCTCCGGATTCTGATTGGAACCGAAATAAAGCGGGGCAAAATGGAACATGGTTTCATTTTTGCTCCGCTATTTTTTTTCAATGTAATCAGTTAGCCCCGTGCCTTTATTGCTTACAGCCTTCATACATGGTAATATTCGTGTTGGAAAATCATAATTTGAGGTCACATGATGGAAAAAAAGAAGTATGTGTATTTTTTCGGAGGTGGCAGTGCCGAAGGCAGTGCTGACATGAAGAATCTTCTCGGCGGAAAGGGTGCCAATCTTGCAGACATGACAAGCATAGGCCTTCCTGTTCCTCCCGGATTCACGATCACGACGGAGGCCTGCGCCTTCTTCGACCAGAACAAAGGTGCATATCCTGAAGGGATGAGAGAGGAGGTCCTCGAGAATCTCAAGAAGCTCGAGAAGCTGCAGGGTGCAAAGCTCGGTGACAAGGAGAATCCTCTGCTTGTTTCCGTCAGAAGCGGTGCAGCCCAGTCGATGCCCGGCATGATGGACACGGTCCTCAACCTCGGACTCAACCCCGATTCCCTCGAGGCTCTCATCAAGAAGACCGGCAACGAGCGCTTTGCCTGGGACAGCTACAGAAGATTCATCCAGATGTTCGGCGACGTCGTCATGGGTGTGCCGCATGCGAAGTTCGAGTATGCTCTGCAGAGCGTCAAGGACGAGAACGGAAAGCACTTCGATACAGAGCTCGACGTCGAGAATCTCAAGGAAGTCATAAAGAGATACAAGATCATATACAAGAAAGCCACGGGAGAGGATTTCCCGACCGATCCCGAGTACCAGCTCTTCAGGACGATAGACGCGGTCTTCAGAAGCTGGAACAACGACAGAGCGATCAAGTACAGGATGATGAACGACATCCGTGGTCTCCTCGGAACTGCAGTCAACGTCCAGTGCATGGTGTTCGGAAACATGGGCGACACGTCCGGAACCGGTGTCGCGTTCACCCGCGACCCGTCCACGGGAGAGAACAAGTTCTATGGCGAGTATCTCATGAATGCCCAGGGCGAGGACGTCGTGGCCGGAATCAGGACGCCGCAGACTATCGACACTCTCCAGAGAGTCAACCCTGAAGTCTATACGCAGCTCTGCAAGATCCGCGAGATTCTCGAGAGCCATTACCACGACATGCAGGACCTCGAGTTCACGATACAGGAAGGCAAGCTCTACATGCTCCAGACCAGGAACGGAAAGAGGACGATCTTCAGCTGGCTCAGAAGCCAGGTAGAGATGGTCGAGGAGGGCCTGATCGATAAGCAGACGGCTGTCAGCAGAGTTCCGGCAAGCGAATTCAGCAAGCTCTTCGCCCCGATTCTCGACAACAAGATCATAAGGGATCTCGGCTGCAAGGAGGCCACGCATGGCCTGAACGCCTCTCCTGGAGGAGCCTGTGGACAGATCTACTTCACGGCAAAAGATGCCGAGGCGGCCGCGGCGGAAGGAAAGGATGTCCTCCTCGTCAGGGTAGAGACAAGTCCCGAGGACATCGGAGGAATGGCCGTGTCCAGAGGAATCGTGACATGCCGCGGCGGAATGACCAGCCACGCTGCTGTCGTCGCAAGAGGTATGGGGTGCCCATGCGTCTCTGGCTGCGGCGAGATCCAGGTCAACGAGCCCAAGAAGTACCTCGAGGTCGGCGGTGTCAGACTTAACGAGGGAGACTACATGGCCATCGATGGCTTCACCGGTGCCGTGTACGCACAGAAGATTCCTGTCAAGCCCAGCGAAATCATGCAGGTCCTCGAAGGTACGATGAGGGAAAGCGAGAGCAATCTTTTCCAGAACTACAAGAAGTTCATGACCTACGTCAACGAGATCAAGACCATGGGCGTACGCACAAATGCCGATACTCCGAAGGATGCAAAGCATGCAGTCCAGCTCGGTGCGGAAGGCATAGGACTCTGCAGGACGGAGCACATGTTCTTCGGCGGCAACAGGATAATCGCCATGAGAAAGATGATCCTTGCGAACAACACCCGCGAACGCGAGGTCGCCCTTGCGGAGCTTCTCCCGATACAAAGAGGGGACTTCATGGACATCTTCAGGGTTCTCAACGGCCTGCCTGTTACGGTACGTCTGCTCGATCCGCCTCTCCACGAGTTCCTCCCGAACGACAGTACTACACGTCACGAGATGGCTCTCACCCTCGGTGTCAGTGCCGAGGAGATCGCACAGAAGTGCAACAGTCTGCATGAGTTCAATCCGATGCTCGGCTTCCGTGGCTGCCGTCTCGCCATCATATATCCGGAGATTCTCGAGATGCAGGTTAGGGCGATCATCGAGGCTGCGATTTTCGTGAAGAGGGAAGGCATCGATGTGCATCCCGAGATCATGATTCCTCTGGTAGGAATCTGGAAGGAATTCGATTTCTGCAAGAAGAGAGCGGAAGCGGTCATCCAGAAGGTGTTCGACGAACAGAGCCTCAGAGTCGACTACAAGATCGGGACCATGATCGAGGTTCCTCGTGCAGCCATCACAGCAGACGAGATCGCGAAGGAGGCCGAGTTCTTCAGCTTCGGCACCAACGACCTCACGCAGATGACCTGCGGCTTCTCAAGAGACGATGCTGCGTCGTTCCTCGGACATTATGTCAACGATCCCGACAAGGCATTCTACGACTACGATCCTTTCGCAACGATCGATGTCGACGGCGTGGGCAAGCTCGTCAGGATGGCCACAAAACTTGGACGGTCCGTCAGGCCCGACATCAAGCTTGGAATATGCGGAGAGCACGGCGGAGATCCGAAGACTATCGCATTCTGCCAGGAAGTAGGATTGAACTACGTATCCTGTTCCCCGTTCAGGGTTCCTATCGCAAGACTTGCGGCGGCACAGGCTGCAATCATGCAGAAGAAATGATAGCCGTATAGCAATGCAGGGCCGCATGTTTTCATGCGGCCTTTTTCGTGATATCATCCGAATCATGTTCAAAAATGCAGTCAAGGCCTTCGTCGTAGGATCGAGCATGATGATCCCGGGAGTCTCCGGCGGATCGATGGCGATGATATTGGGCATATACGACAAGCTCATAGAAAGCGTTCCGGCTCTTTTCGGCAGGCGTACATTCAAGGAAAGTCTGAAGTTTCTTCTGGTATTTCTCATTGCCGCCCTGGCTGGTATCGTCATTGTGGCAAGACCTCTCGAGATGCTGATCGACAGGTATTCGGTCACGCTGATGTATTTCTTCCTCGGCGCGGTGATCGGCACCGTCCCTATGATGTTCAAGAAGGCAAGAAGCGAGGGGTTCGACATCCCGTCGATAATCTACATCCTCGTTGGAGTGGCGTTGGTCCTCTCCATCGATCTCCTTCCGGAAGGAATCTTCTCTCCGGACATCGGCAAGGGATTGTCATCCATTTTGCTGCAGATTCTCGGAGGAATTCTTGTTTCCGTGGGACTGGTACTTCCCGGCATATCGACCAGCTATCTACTTCTCGTGCTTGGACTATACGAGCCTGTCATAGCCGCTATCAGCAACAACCGCTTCCTCTCTCTGGCACCCCTTGCAATCGGAGGAGTAGCGGGCATACTAGCATTGACGAAAGGTCTCGAGGTCGCGATGAAGCGCTATCCTAAACCGACCTTCATGACGATACTCGGATTTCTTCTCGCTTCGCTCAGGGAAATATATCCGGGGCTGCCTTCGGGGTGGGGTATCCCTCTTTCCATCGTCCTTCTCGTTCTTGGCTTCATGATAGTCTACAAGCTTTCTCTTCTTGAAAATTGACAAACCTGTTGCAAGGATTTCATTTTTGTGGTATTTTACCCGTGTCCGAAAGGAATATGCCAAAGTAGCTCAGTGGTAGAGCAGCTCACTCGTAATGAGCAGGTCGCGGGTTCGACTCCCATCTTTGGCTTTGGCAACCTGAAAAGGTTGCCTTTTTTTGATATTCTTCGGTCGGAATCGATTTCGGCAGGGAGGAAGAAATGGCTAAGATCATAAACCTGAACGGCGACTTCTATCCCGTTCCGTCCTTCGTCAAGGGAAGCATGCTTGGCAAGGACGATCCGGTGATGGTAGGCGAGTTCTGGGCCCCGGAGATATACGAGTACATCTCCGACGCGAGGATGACGGAGGCAATGAGAAGACAGTTCTTCTCGGATATGATCCGTGCGAGCCTCGAGGAAAGATACAAAAACAAGGAGGACCAGGATGATAGTTCTTGGAATAGAGACTAGCTGCGATGAATGCTCCGCCGCAGTCGTGCGGGACGGACGAGAGATAATGAGCAACGTCATCGCCACGCAGATCGAGCTGCACAAACCTTATCAGGGCGTCGTTCCCGAGCTTGCAAGCCGTCTTCACACCGAATGGATAGAGCAGGTGGTAGGCGCCGCCGTGACCAAGGCTGGCATCGGCATGGAGGATCTCGATGCGGTAGCTTTCACCAACCGTCCCGGTCTTCTAGGAAGTCTTCTTGTAGGCGTCAACTACGCGAAGACCCTCGCCGAGACCTTGGGCATCCCGTTCATCGGCATCGACCATATACGCGGACATCTCTATGCCTCGCAGATAGAGAACCCGCTCGAATATCCTTATCTGGGTGTGCTTGTCTCCGGAGGACATACTGTCATATGCAAAGTGCTGTCCTACGACGAGGTCGATGTGCTCGGTACGACGATTGACGATGCCATCGGAGAGGCCTTCGACAAGGTCGCCAAGTTCTACGATCTCGGATATCCTGGAGGAGTCGTCATAGATCGCCTGAGCAAGGAAGGGGATCCCAATGCCTTTATGTTCCCAGGACCTTCCATGGACAGGAACGAGCACCCGTACGACATGAGCTACAGCGGACTCAAGACAGCTGTCATCAACCAGAAGGACAGGTTCCTTGTACCGGGGAAAGAGGACAGCAAGGCAAACATCGCCGCATCTTTCCAGAGGCAGGCGGTCGGAATTTTGATGAAGAGGTTAAGACTCGCTCTGAAGGATACCGGACTGAAGAGAGTAAGCGCGGGCGGCGGAGTCGCTGCCAACTCCCTTCTGCGAAGCGAGCTGAAGGAGCTTGAGAAGGAAGGTTACCAGGTGACTTTCCCTTCGCTTAAGCTTTGCACCGACAACGGTGCGATGATCGCAGGACTTGCCTACAATTATCTTCGCGACGGTTACAGGGACGACGTCACTGTCAGCGCCAGTGCCAGAGTGAACGCGTTCAAGAAGTTCTAGGCGATCGCCGCATTGCCTGCGGCTTTTCTTGTCCGACTGAGCAAAAGCCGCAGTGAGATGGCGCATTTGGATTTTTTTTGTAAAAACATGTTGACTTTACCATTGAAAATAGTGTAAAAAGTCCTAGCGCGGTTCCTTCGTCTAACGGTTAGGACGGGAGATTCTCAGTCTCTAAATAGGGGTTCGATTCCCCTAGGAACTATAGCTCGACGGATGGAAAAAAAAGCGTCTCGGCTGTTGACAGACTGGCGCAAAATACGTACCATACGTGAGGTATCTTTGGGATGTAGTGTAATGGTAACACTGCAGATTCTGGTTCTGCCTTTGGGGGTTCGAATCCCTCCATCCCAGTACGGTTCCTTCGTCTAACGGTTAGGACGGGAGATTCTCAGTCTCTAAATAGGGGTTCGATTCCCCTAGGAACTAAAGGCTATCTGCAGGGTAGCCTTTTTTTATGGCGGATGGTTCACAAAAGACCGTCCAATTGGTATCCTTTCCATGCGGAAGAAAACAAAGCAAGCAGGTGGCAAATGATTACAGCAAGCAACATATCGCTCTCATATGGGACCCAGGTACTCTTCAAGGAAGTCAACATCAAGTTCACTCCCGGGAACTGCTATGGAATAATCGGTGCAAACGGAGCAGGAAAGTCGACATTCCTGAAGATCCTTTCCGGCGAGATCGAGCCTGACACGGGCGAGATCATCATTACTCCCGGCGAGAGAATGACGACGCTCAGGCAGGATCACTTCGCGTTCAACGAATACCGGGTGATCGATACTGTTATAATGGGTTTCAAGAAGCTTTACGACGTCATGAAGGAAAGGGACGAGATCTATGCCAAGTCCGACTTCAGCGAGGAAGATGGAATCAGAGCTGCCGAGCTGGAAGGCGAATTCGCCGAGCTCGGAGGCTGGGAAGCCGAGGCGAATGCGGCGCAGATGCTCGATGGTCTGGGAATTCCTGTGTCCCTCCATGAGAAGAGGATGGAAGAGATCGAGGACAACCTGAAGGTGCGCGTCCTTCTTGCCCAGGCTCTCTTCGGAAATCCCGATATCCTGCTCCTGGACGAGCCTACAAACCACCTCGATCTTGAAAGCATCCATTGGCTCGAGGACTATCTTGAGAACTTCAACAACACAGTCATAGTTGTATCGCACGACAGACACTTCCTGAATTCTGTGTGCACGCACATTTGCGACATCGATTTCGGAAAGATCCAGCTGTACGTCGGAAACTACGATTTCTGGTACATGTCCAGCCAGCTTGCGCTCAAGCAGATGAAGGACGAGAAGAAGAGAAGGGACGAGAAGATCGCCGAACTGAAGGAGTTCATACAACGCTTCAGTTCAAACGTAGCGAAGGCCAAGCAGGCGACAAGCCGCAAGAAGCTCATCGACAAACTGACGATCGACGACATCAAGCCCTCGAGCAGAAGATTTCCTTATGTCGCTTTCAAGCCGAACAGGGAAATCGGCAAGATGGCTCTCGAGATAAAGAATCTGTCCAAGACTATCGACGGAGTGAAGATTCTTGACAATCTCTCCCTTACGATAAATCCTTCGGACAAGGTCGCGTTCGTCGGCCCCAACCACTACGCCAAGACCGTCCTGTTCCAGATTCTTGCCGGAGAGATGGAGCCTGACGAGGGAAGCTATACGTGGGGAGTCACGACAAGCCTTTCATATTTTCCGAAGGACAATAGCAAGATGTTCAAGGAGGACGAAAGCATCGCGGACTACCTCCAGCAGTACAGCAAGGAGGACGATGACACGTATGTGAGATCGTTCCTCGGAAGGATGCTTTTTTCCGGAGACGAGGCATTGAAGAATTGCCAGGTCCTCTCCGGAGGGGAAAGGGTGCGCGTCGTTCTTGCGAAAATGATGCTCGAGGGGGCGAACTGCCTCATATTCGACGAGCCTACTAGCCATCTTGATCTCGAGGCTATACAGGCTCTGAACAATGGTCTGATAGAGTTCAAGGGGGTGATCCTCTTCAATTCCCACGACCATCAGTTCGTCGATTCCGTCGCGAACAGAATCATAGAGTTCACGCCTTCGGGACTTATCGACAGAATGACCAACTTCGATTCCTATCTCGATGACGAGGGCGTGAAGGCACTCAGGGAGAAGGCCTACAAGGACGTTAAGAAGGTGGTACTGCTCTGATGCTTGTAGCCGTCGATATCGGTAATACGAACATCGTGATCGCCCTCCACGACGGAAGAGATTTCATCGATTCGTTCAGGGTATACACCGACCAGAGGAAGACTGGGGACGAGTATCTAGTCATCTTTCGTACTCTCATGGAGAGCGTCGGCATGGATCCTTCCCTTGTCGACGGTGTGGTCGTATCCTCCGTAGTCCCGAACCTTTCCAGGAGCATACAGAAGGTTCTGAGGAGGCTTTTCCCTGTGGAACCGCTCATCGTGGACCACGATGTCGAATCGGGCCTCGAGAGAGAAAGCATCCCGTCGGAGCTCGGAAGCGACCTTCTGTGTAATCTTGCATATGCCCATCACGAATTCCCTGATGACGTGGTCACAGTCGTCGATTTCGGTACCGCTCTGACGCTTAGTACAGTCGATGAAGGAGGCAATGTTCTTGGCGTCTCGATCTCTCCAGGACTTATCACCGCGGTAAATTCCCTCTTCGGCTCGACGGCCCAGCTTCCGCAGGTGGAGCTGAAGATCCCGGACAGGGCGCTCGGCCGTAACAGCGAGGAATCGATCAGGAGCGGAATAATGCTTGGCTATGCCGGTCTCGTCGAGAGCATGATCCGTCGCATCGAGGACGAAGTAGGCCGGTGTGTCAAGGTAATAGCCACAGGCGGGCTCTCGAAGACGATAAGCCCGCTTATAGAAAGGATAGACAGAGTGGATGGGTTCCATACGCTCAGAGGTCTGGTCCTTATATCGGAACTGAACTCAAGATAGCATTCGAAAGGTCCCCTCCGAGGACCTTTTTTCATATTGCAAAAGAACCTTTCCTCATTACAGGAACAGATCTGCCGTCGTACGTCTCTGCATCGATGTCCATGTCTGGGGAACCTATCATGAAGTCCACGTGCATGCTGGATGTATTTATCCCCAGTTTTTCGAGTTCCTCGTCGCCCGAGGCCTCGAGCCCGCCTTCGATGCACTCCTCGTACCCGGAACCGATTGCCATGTGGCATGATGCGTTCTCGTCTATCAGGGAGGATCCGAATACCAGACCGGTCTTCGCGATCGGACCGTTCTCGTCGACAAGAGCTATCTCTCCGATCCGCCGCGTGCCCTTGTCGGTATCCAGAAGCGCATCGATCGCCTTCTGTCCTTTTTCCGCCTTCGCATCGACGATCAGCCCGTCCTTGAAGAAAAACGTCACGTTCTCCGTGATTTCGTTGAGCACACTCACGGGGCGCGTCGTCTTGACGTGTCCGTCCACCTTGTACATGTCGGGCGTAGTGAACATCTCCTCCGTAGGGAGATTCGGGAAGAACTTTCTCCCATCAGGAAGACGGCTCGAGCCTCCTGCAAAGTGTGCCTTTTCGGATAAGCCGATTCTCAGGTTCGTCGAGGCACTGACGAAATGGAGCGTCTTCACGTGCATCGAATCGAGCTTCGAGATTCTGCTTTCGATCGTCCTGTCGAATTCGTCCCAGGCTTCAAGCGCATCATCGCCGCCGAACCGGTATATTTTCGATAGCACATCGACCAGATCCGACTCGCAGGCATCCTTTCCAAGTACGGCTTTTGCCATGAGCGGTCCCGGGATGCAGCATACGCACCATGGTAGGCGGTTCTTCGAATATGCGGAGGACAGCAGACGGCCGTTCTCCCTCATGGCCCTGGTGAAGCGCATCGCATTCTCCTTGTCCTCGAACGGAAGCTGGGCAAGAGTCTCGTCCGGACAGTCGATCCTGATCCGGGCCCAGCCTTCCGCCAGCGACTCGAGTTCCAAGCTCCTGAGATAGTGTGGAATGAACGTTATGTCGTCGTTTTTCTGGCAGTCCACTCTTACTGCGTTGACGTTCGGATCCTGTATGACGATCCCGACGTACTTCGCACCCATGCGATAAGCCTCGCGTGCCATGACGGAGGCGTACTGGCAACCTTTGGGAGACGAGACTATATTGATGCACTGCCCGCGCTTGAGTGCGATGCCCCGCCCGAGAACGAGACGGGAAAGTTCGATTGCGAAGCCCATGTCCATTTCAGTAATCCTCCTTTATCATCCCGTCCTCGAGAATGATGCATTCGTTTCCATCCCCGTCCGAGAGGGTGATCGTCATCTCGTCGCTTCCGACGGGAATGGTGAGGAAAGAAAGCGACGATGCGGCTCCTTCCCTGAGGGCATCGTCCTCTTTGTCGTATTCTATGCTTTCGCTGTGGGCCTGACCGAGCGTTATGTGGGTGGTACGCATCCTGTCCCATTCGGGATAGGCACAGTAGTCCACTCCGGAGGCCCTGCCGTTCTCGTCGGAAACGATGAGCTCGGCCAGTCTTGCATTGTCCTCGTCCAAGGCGAAGAATCGATCGAGCAGGGGTCTGCTTGCCTCGTCCGTCTCGAAGTCCGTGACCCGTCCGCCTTCGAAAGAAAGTGTCAGGTGCCTTATCGTCCTTCCGAAGAGCATGAATGGGCGCGTCGTCGACACATGGCCGTTGGCACTGTCCTTGGCCACCGGGCGTGCATGGCATGTCGCCATCAGTGCAGGAATGAACAGTCTGCCTCCGACACTTTCGGCCTCGAAGCTCCTGAACGAGCTTCGGGGAAGGAAGTTGAAATCGAGATCCGTCATCCCGTCGAACGTCTCAATGTGGCAGTGATGCAGTATTTCCCTGTTGAGGTTTCTGTTGTCGTAGCGCGTCATCTCGCGGATTTCGCGATGCATGGTCCTGCTGTCCTCGTCCCCGAGTCCGAGCAGGTCCGATATCATCGCCATTGCGGTCCGTATGTCTCCGTCCTCGTCGATCAGGCGTCCCCATTCGTCGCTCGGGCAGGGGACGGTAGCGAATATTATGTTCGGTTTCTCGAGGATCATAGGGGAGGAAAGAAGCCTGAAGCGCTGGAGCGCCGGCGGATCGAGCTCCTTCATCGCCTCGATGTCGTCATATCCTCTGTAGCTCTGCAGGTAGATGAACGCAGTGGGGCTTTTCTGCATGACGTAATCGGAGAAAAGCTCGGTCACGTCCCCCTTCTTCCCGTTTTCGAGAAGCATCAGATACGTTCCGCTGTCAGTCTTCTCCTTTGCGATCTCGGCGAGGATCCTCGCGAACTCGATGTTCTCCTCTTCGGTGTTTATCGCAAGCACGTCGTCCTTGCCGAGGCATAGGGCGTTGTCGATTATGTGTGCCGCATAGGTATAGTAGAATGCTCTGTCCATGCCAATGATTATCCATGAAAGAGCATCCGAGTGCAATAAACGAAAAAAAAGGGACCTGAATCTCTTCAGGTCACCTAGAGCGTCCGACGGGAATCGAACCCGCATCTTCAGCTTGGAAGGCTGAGGTAATAGCCATTATACAACAGACGCATGCTCAACGTTCGATATATTACGAATTTGAATTGGAACGGTCAATAGGTTTGGATAAAAAAATTGTTTTTTTCATCACAGATGTCCGGCGGAACGGAGTATACCGGGCCATTTTTGCTTCCACATGTGTTATATTCTAACCATGAGGAAATTCCACAAGGTAGTTCTTGCAGTGTTTGCGGCGCTGCTTCTGATTGTCATAGGAACCTATGTAGCTGCGATAAATCTCGCTCCACGGATCGTCGGGGACAAGATTTCGTCGGTACTGGAGAGCAGCGGTATCGGGGGCGTAGTCAGCTTCGACATAGAGAGAATCGGACTGAGAAGCGCACTCGCAAGGAGCATCGTCTATTCGCTGGAAAGCAACGAGGTCCGGCTGTCGAACGTAAAGGTGGACTATTCGTCGCTGCTCTCCGGAGGAAGCGACATTGCCGTATCGGCCGGTCGGCTCCAGGTCGATCTCACCGATCCGATTCTCGATCTGCTCGTCGAACGGGGAGTCCCTCTTTCCTTCTTCAAGGGACAGGGCATATCCCTCGAGCTGTGGGGAATAGATGCCATTATTACCGACGAAGAGATGTTCTTCTCCGTAGAGGCCTCTTCTGCCTCTTCGGGATCGTCTACGATACTTGAAATCCCTTCGATTGAAGGGAGCGTGGGCGGGGACGCGATAGTGATGTACATCGACGGAATGACGGCCGACCCAAGGGCGATATCGCCCATGTTCGGTGTTTCTGTTCCGATGGATGTCATTTCCGTCGGATCGATCGATCTCAGGGGAGGTCGCGATTGCTCTGGCCTCTCCATTTCCAACTTCGACGGAAGGGGCGACGACATATGTCTGGAGGCATCCGGCATTGACATCGCTTTGCGCGGGGACGAAATCGAAGGAAAAACCGGATGGATATCGGTGAGCTGTCCATCGGAAGGTCTAGAGGCGAACCTCGACGAGCTGGGGTTCTTCGGCACAACCTCGGACATAGGTTTTTCGGCCGACGACGGGATCGAGCTCGGCAAGTCGGGGCGGTATTTCAAATCCGGTCCCATCCGCGGGATGATCGAGAATGGGGTCGTCTCTCTCGAAGAGATCATGATCGAAGGGGAGGGCATGGAAGTGCATGTTCCAGACGGAACCGTCGTTAACGGGGAGAGCCTCATTTACGTTCCCGCTCTGAGATTCGAGGACAGGTTCTACAGCCTCGAGCTGGACGAAATCCACGGCGTTGGACGCGAAGGGGTCATCGTCCTTTCTTCGAATGGCGGACGGGCGGATATTTCCGATGCGATTTCCGGCTCGTTTTTCCAGGCTATCAATCTGGCGGATATTGAGCTCGGCCTCCCATTCTTGAATGACGGAAATGCGGGATTGTCCGTCGAGGCCTCTCTCGTCTCCTCGTCGCCTGTCATGGATGGGCTGGGACTTGCGTTCAGCGCCTCTTTCGAGGACGGAACGCTGAAGTGCCGTGACGGCCTTCTTTCCTTGATTCCAGGAGAAAGCGGGATCCCTTTCGACTTTCAGGTCAGGGACAGGACGATCACCATATCGGTGTCCGATTCGCCGTATGTCACCATCGATCTTGACAATCCGGATCCGGAGGCTGTGGCATCGATCCTTCTGAAGGCTGCGGGACGGCTTACATCGGGGCTTCTCCGGCTTTTATAAATCGGCGCTTTGTGCTATCTTTCCTTTATAGATCAATCAACGGAGGGCCCTATCATGGGAGAGCGCGGAGAAGTTTTTTCATCCAAGGTAGTCAAGGATGACAGAACGTATTTCTTCAATGTGAAGAAAAACTATCATGGAGATCTTTATCTCAATATCGTCGAATCAAGGCCGACGGACACGGAAGGAAGATACATCAGACAGTCCGTGATCGTCTATCAGGAGGATCTCGGAGCGTTCATACAGGAACTGCAGAAGTCCCTGGACTACATCAAGGTGAATGCAAGGAAGGCTCCGGCAAGGAGAATCAGAGAAGAGGAGTAGCATCCTCTTCTTTCTTTTTCAGGTGGAAAGTCTTTCTTTCGATGGGGCTTGGACCGTATGCCTCCAGAGCAGCTATGTGCTTCCTCGTCGGGTAGCCCTTGTGCTCGGCATAGCCGTACTGTGGCCACTTCCTATCCGCCAGCCTCATCAGCCTGTCCCTCTCGGTCTTTGCAAGTATGCTTGCGGCCATTATCTCGGGAATCTTCGAATCTCCCTTGACTATGGCCTTTACAGGGATATCCGAATCGAACGTCCTGTTCCCGTCGACAAGAACCAGGTCGACCTTCACCGTACGTCTGACCTTCTCGAGGCTTCTGGCCATAGCCAGAAGGGAAGAGCGTAGGATGTCGGTCTCGTCTATTGTCTTGTGGCTGACTGAGGATATGGCATATGCTGTGGCAAGCCTTCTTATCGTGGCCTCGGCGCTGAGCCGTTCCTTTTCCGTGAGCTTTTTCGAATCGTCCAGTATCTCGAAAGGAAAATCGCGGGGAAGCACCACACATGCGGCGACCACTGGGCCGGCCAGCGGTCCTCTTCCTGCCTCGTCGCAGCCTGCTATGCACACTTCAAATTCCTGCTCCGAAATCGGAAAAAGCTCTTCTTCCATATTCTACCGAGAAAATGCTATAATCAAACACAGTTTTTTTCAAGGAGTACCTTTTGTTTCTTAAGACCTTGGACCTGTACGGCTTCAAATCCTTCGCCGACAGGACGCACATAGATTTCGCCGCGGGAATCACGACCCTTCTCGGGCCGAACGGATGCGGCAAGAGCAACATAGTAGATTCAATCAAATGGGTTCTCGGCGAACAGGGGACCAAGACTCTACGCGCAAGCAGGATGGAGGATGTCATCTTCAACGGCAACGACAAGAGAAAACCCATGCCGTTCTGCGAAGTCACTCTCGTCATAGACAACGAGAACGGATTCCTCAGGCATCCGGCCGCGGAGATAGAGGTCAAGAGAAGGATATACAGAGCAGGCGGAAACGAGTACTTCATCAACCGCGAAAAGTGCCGACTGCGCGACATCAAGGATCTTTTTCTGGACACCGGCGTAGGAAAGAGCGCCTACAGCATCCTCGAGCAGGGTAAGATCGACCAGATCATTTCGATGAAGCCCGAGGACAGAAGATCGATCTTCGAGGAAGCGGCCGGAATCAGCCGTTTCAAGGTCGAATGCAACGAGGCCCAGAACAAGATCGAGCGGACGAACGAGAACATTGTCATAAGCGAGAACTACATGCGGGAAGCCAAGAGGACCTACGACCGCACCAGAAGCCAGGCCGAGAAGGCAAGGGCGTTCAGGGAACTCGAGAAGAGAACCTTCGAGCTGGAGGTGGATCTCAACATCGCAAAGATAAAGACCCTGCTTGCGACAAAGAGCATGCGCGAGCAGAGGATCGTCGCCCTCGGCGAGAAGAAGACCGAGCTTTCCTGTCGTCTGGAGAGCTTCTCGTCTGACATCGACAACGAAGTCGAATCGATCCAGGGTCGCACAGAGGAGGTCTCCCGCCTCAGGATAAAGGCGAACAGTATCAACGAGAAGATATCCGCTCTCCGACAGACGATCGGATATCTCGAGAACAGGTTCAGGGAACTCAGCGAGCAAGAGTCCAAGGAAAGGGCTCGCGGAGCGCAGATAAAAAGCAGCATAGACCGCGACAAGGCCCAGCTGGAGGAGCAGAAGGACCAGAACGACAGGGACGAGGAGCTCCTTGCCGAGAAGAAGAACCAGATTGCCGTTGCTTTGAAGATGCAGGACCAGACGAGTGGGATAATAAAGCGCAACGAAGAGGAGATAAAGGAGAAGGAGAAACGCAGCGAGGAACTGGATACCGAGCTTGTCGAGCTTTCCGAGGAACTCAAGAAAGTCATAGATCTTCTCATAAGCGAAGTCGACGAGAACACCAGCGGAGAATACTCGGTCGAGCGCAAGAGCAAGGCAGAGACGATGGTCCTCAGAAAGCTTTCTTCAGGACGGGACAAACTCTCCGAACGTCTCGCATACATCGACAGCCTCAGCGGGGATACGATCGCCAAAAGCATCGCCAAGGAGGATTTTTCCTCCATGCTCTCCCTCATCGAGGAGATATCTAAGCTTTTTGCGGAGTATAGGGACAGCATCCCTCCCGTCGTCGACCTTCTTCTTTCTCCCGAAGGAGTAATGAGCCGCAAGAGAAGCATCGAGCAGCGTGAGAAGGCGGCAAGGGTCGAACTCGAGGCTGCCAAGGACTTCATCGTAAGGACGAGAGCGGCCAACGAAGGTCTCAATTCCGACATCCTCGCGCTCAAGGAGACCGTTTCCGCAATCCAGGTCGAGGAGGCAAAGATCGCAAGCGACGTCGCCAACAGACGGATAATGATCGCCTCCCTGCAGAAAAACATAGAGGAGCGCAGCTACGAGTATGAGGACAGCATCGTCATAGCCGAGGCATATCGCAACCAACTCAATTCCGCAAACAAGGACATTGCAGACAAGGACAACGAGATCCGCAGTTTCCAGATAGAACTGAAGAACACCCAGGATGAGGCGGACGAGATGGACAGGAGCCTGTCCGATCTCCAGAGGGAGCTTTCCAGAAAGCGCAACGAAAAGGAGAAGCTCCAGATGGACATCCTGAATGCCGACAGGGACATCGAGAGCGAGAAGCTTTGGATAAGCAACACGGACGATTCCGTGCAGCAGATATACGAGACCTTTTTCCAGACGTATTCACGGCCGCTGAACGAGTTCAAGGAACGGTTCGACGAGGAGCAGGAGCAGATGCTCATAGAGAACGAGCTGCGAGACATACAGAAGAAGAAGGCATCGTTCGGCAACATAAACTACATGGCCGAGGAGGAGTTCTCCGAGGCGGAGAAGAACTACCAGTTCTACGACAAGCAACTGAACGACCTCTACAAGGCGAAAAACGATCTCGAGAAGGTCCTTGCAGAAATCCAGAGCCAGAGCGAGAAGCTCTTTCTGGACACATACAAGCAGATCAGTGCGAACTTCCAGGATATGTTCAAGCGCCTTTTCGGCGGTGGAAACGCGCATATCTCGCTCGAGAACGAGGACGAGATACTGACTTCCGGCATCGAGATAACAGCCCAGCCGCCAGGAAAGAAGCCATCGAGCCTGAATCTCCTTTCAGGCGGAGAGAGAAGCATGACTGCGGTAGCACTGCTTTTTGCGACATACATGGTGAAGCCGTCCCCGTTCTGCATACTGGACGAGATCGATGCGGCGCTGGACGACAGGAACATCGGCTACTTTCTCTCTGTCCTCGAGGATTTCTCGAAGACAAGCCAGTTCATCATCATCACGCACAACAAGCATACCGTGACCGCATCGGAGAGTCTGCTCGGTGTGACGCAGATGGAAGCGGGAGTTTCGACAACCGTCAGCTACAAGATCAGGAGCGTCAAGGGCGAGCCTGTTATACTCGATGAAAACGAGAAACTTGTCGAGATTGAATAGGGTAAGTACATTGACTAACATTGCCTTTTCCCGTATTGTAAGAATGTTGTCATTACGATACAGGTAGCAGAAGATGTTCGATAGCATAAGCAGCAGGTTCTCCTCGGTGATGCGCACGCTTTCCGGGAAGGGCAAGATAAGTGAGAAAAACATACAGGACGCAGTCGAGGAGATCAAGACTGCGTTGCTTGACGCCGATGTCAACCTGCGAGTAGTCCGCCGTTTCATCAACTCCACCATGGAGGAGGCGCTGGGCGAGAAGGTTCTCAAGGCCGTCGATCCCGGACAACAGTTCACGAAGATCGTATACGACAAGATGGTCGCTCTTCTCGGCGACGAGAGGGGAAACAGCCTGAATCTCAAGGGCAAGGACACCACCAGCGTAATCCTGATGATGGGCCTTCAGGGATCTGGAAAGACCACCGCAGCACACAAGCTTGCCTATCGTCTCAAGAAGGAAGGCAGGAACGTGATGCTTGTAGCGGCTGACCTTGTCCGTCCTGCGGCAATAAACCAGCTTCAGGTGCTTGGCGAAAAGGTCGGCGTTCCTGTTTTCACTGTTCCCGGCGAGAAGGATCCCGTAAAGGTCGCGACTCAGGCCGTTTCCAGAGCCAGACACGATCTTGTCGATACAGTCATCATAGATACTTCCGGGCGCATGCATCTCGACGAGACGTTGATGAAGGAGATCCAGGCTATCGCGAAAGCGGTCGATCCGGACGAGACGCTTTTTGTCGCCGACGCCATGACAGGACAGCAGGCGGTCGAGATCGCAAAGGAGTTCGAGGAGAAGGTAGGAATCTCCGGCGTCATACTGACGAAGTTCGATTCCGATACGAGAGGCGGTGCGGCACTTTCCCTCAGGAGCGTCGTCGGAAAACCGATAAAATTCATAGGAACCGGCGAGAAGATGGAGGACCTCGAGGTATTCCATCCGGACCGTATCGCCAGCAGGATCCTCGGCATGGGCGATGTCGTATCCCTAGTCGAGAAGGCGCAGGAGCAGTACGACAAGGATGAGGCGGAGAAGCTACAGCGCAAGATCGAGAAGAACACCTTCGACCTCGACGACTATCTCGACCAGCTCGAGAAGATGAACAAGATGGGTTCCGTCGACAAGCTGATAGAGATGATTCCTGGCGCCAAGGGAAACGTCAGCGAGGACGACATAGACATGCATGCCCTCGAGGTACAGAAGGCGATCATACGAAGCATGACGCGCTTCGAAAGACAGAACTACAGAATCGTCGGTCCTTCGAGAAGGAAGAGGATAGCGAAAGGCAGCGGCACAAGCGTGGCTGAGGTCAACCGCCTTCTCAAGCAGTTCGAGAAGAGCAAGCTGATGATGAAGAAGCTTGCGACAAACAAGAAATACCAGTCCCAGATGCTCAAGATGATGGGCATGTAAGGACTTCATGTAGTATAAGGAGAATACCAAAGTGAGCACAACAATGAGACTCAAGCGCTTCGGCACCAAGAAGAGACCTTACTACAGGGTGGTTGTCCAGGACAGCCGCACTGCGACATCCGGCAAGACAATCGACGAAGTCGGTACCTATGCCCCGATCGAGGCTGAGAACCAGATCAAGCTCGATGTCGAGAAGTGTAAGGAATGGATCAAGAAGGGAGTTGTCGTATCCCCGTCTGTCAAAGATATTCTTAATTCTCAGGGAATCTCTCTAAGTCGTACCCAGGACTAATGTCCGAGGGAGGCTTTATGGAGAAGGAACTTGTAGAATTCATGGTGAAGAGTCTTGTCGACGAGCCGGACGAGGTCATGGTGAACGTGGTCGAGGGCGAGAAGTCCGTGGTACTCGAGCTCCATGTCTCCAAGGATGACATCGGCAAGGTCATAGGCAAGCAGGGCCGCATCGCGAAGGCAATCAGGACTATCCTGTCCGCCAGCGCGACCAAGGACGGCAGGCGTGCCAGCCTGGAGATTCTGGACTGATGGCTTCAAGGTCGCTTCTTGCAACAGCGCGGATCGGCCGGACACATGGCTTGGACGGGTTTGTGAGAGTCGAATCGCTTTCGGGCGAGTACGATCATCTTGCAGACCTGGACAAGGCGAAGATCCGGACAAAGGACGGCCGGCATCTGGATGTCGAGATAGAAGACGTCGCCGAACGTGCCGGAAGCTTCATGATGCGATTCAAGGGCTATGAAAGTCCGGAGAAGGCAAAGTTTCTCTCCGGCGGCGTGATGTATGTCACGCGGGACAGGGCCCCTGCCCTGGAAGAGGGCGAATTCTATGTGGCGGACCTTTTCGGTCTCGATATGATCCTTGAGGACGGTACAAGCGTCGGCAAGATCGTCTCGGTCAGCGAGGGTGCGCAGAGCCTGCTTCTTCAGGTTGATGACGGCAATGGGCGCATATTTCTCGTGCCGTACATGAAGCCGTTCGTCGGGGACATAGATTTTGCTGCAAACACGATGATTCTCATGATGAAGGAACTTGCCGAGGCATGAACATTACCGTTCTCACACTCTTTCCTGAGATGGTGAGACCTTTTTTCGAGTCCTCCATAATGAAGAGGGCTGTCGAGAAAGGAATCATCAGCTATGAGATCGTCGACTTCCGGGTTTTCTCGGAGGGAAACTACAACAGAGTTGACGACATACCTTACGGCGGAGGTGCCGGGATGGTTATCCAGCCCGGTCCTCTAGCCCGAGCGCTCGAAAGCGTCGGAGCCGCGTCCAAAAGGGTCGTCTTCGCTACTCCCTCGGGTGAGCTTTTCACACAGAGGAAGGCGGAGGAGCTTTCGAAGGAGAGTGATCTCGTTTTCATCTGCGGTCATTACGAGGGGCTCGACCAGAGGGTGATCGACCTTTACGTCGATGATGAGATCAGCATCGGGGACTACGTTCTTACGAGCGGCGAGACCTCGAGCCAGGTCATAATAGATGCGGTATTCCGTCTTGTAGACGGAGTCATCGCTTCCGAGAGTCTTGAAGATGAAAGCTTTTCCTCTTCATTGCTCGAATATCCGCAGTACACTAGGCCCGCAAGGTATTGCTCTTCTTGCGTTCCTGATGTATTATTATCGGGTCATCACAGCCATATTTCCGAGTGGCGCGATGACCGCCGGCTGGAAAAAACGATGCTCGTCCGGCCAGACCTGCTGACTGGTGCCTCTCTCAGCACCAGGATGCGAAAAAAATTGATAAAGATCATAGACGAAAAAAAAGAAAAGGACTTGAAAGATGGACATTATCAAGGCAATTGAAGCAAAGCAGATCAAGGAGAATGCAGAGAACTTCTGCGTTGGAGATACAATCAAGGTTTATTTCAAGATCGTCGAAGGCACGACTGAAAGAATCCAGGTTTTCGAGGGCATCGTCATCGCCAAGAACAACGGCGGCGTGAGAAGGACCTTCGTTGTCAGGAAGATCAGCTATGGTGTCGGCGTAGAGAGGATTTTCCCGCTTCACAGCCCGAGAATCGAGAAGATCGAGGTTGTCAGAAGAGGAAAGGTCAGAAGAGCAAAGCTCTACTACCTCAGAGACAGAGTCGGAAAGGCTGCAAAGGTCAAGGAACTCATCGAGAAGAAGAACGCCTGAGCGTATCGAAGACGGAGCCTGCATCGTCAGGCTCCTTTTTTGTGTCTCGACGTGTCTTGCAACCATGGTCCAATTGAATTATCCTGATGCATATGAAGAAGAACCACAAGGAGAACGGCCAGACGCAGCAGTCTGCAAAGCGCAATGCCAAACCCCGCAGCCAGGGGGACGGCCGTTCCAGAAAGAAGAAGAAGGACAAAGGCGGACTCGAGGGATTCTCTACCCTGACGCAGGTTGCCGGCATTCCTAAGAGCCGCAGCTTCCATTCCCAGATTCCGGTCGCGCCTGTCCGCACCGTCGCCGAGCCAAGACCCGTCTGTCCGATCTGCGGCAAGGAGATCGAGAACATCGCGTTGAGTTTCTTCAATGCGAACGGCGAGAGCGTACACTTCGATTGCGTGCTGGAGCAGGTCAGGAATTCCGAGATTCTCGGCGAGAACCAGAGCATAAGCTATGTTGGACGCGGAAATTTCGCGGTCGTGGAGAAGGACGAGAACGGAAAATACAGAATAGTCAAGACAATCGCCGTCGAGGACCAGAAGAACAACCAGCATCTAAAGGACTATGTCGACAGCCTAAAGACGGGCGGAGAGAAGGAGTAGTATGAAGAGAATAGCGATGCTTCCAGGTTCGTTCGATCCGCCTACGGTCGGGCACATGGATATCATACGCAGGACTGCACAGCAGTTCGACAAGCTCTTTGTCGTCGTCGCCGCGAACATCGCGAAGCACTACCTCTTTTCCACCGAGGAAAGAATGGAGATGCTAAGAACCTCGCTGAAAGACTTCGAGAACATCGAGGTCGTATCCTATCCGGGGCTTATGGTCGATTTCGCGAAGGAAAACGGAGTAAGCGTGATGGTCCGTGGGGTAAGGGCTCTTGCCGACTTCTCATACGAATTCGAACTTGCCATGACCAACAAGATGATGAGACCAGAGGTCGAGGTCCTGTTCATTCCCACCGATCCGAAGTATTTCCTCATACGCAGCAGCCAGATAAAGGAGATGGCCGCTTTCGGTGCAGACATATCCGGGATGGTCGAACCGCACGTAGCAAGGATGCTCGAAAGGAAGGTCGAGCGCAAGGTTTGAGAAACTTTTGTCCTTGCTCGGATTCATATCCTGCCTCGCGGCAGGATTTTTTTGCTCATTTCGGCCGAAGCGGGTGGAAAAGTCAGGATCAGTCTTTTTCTTCGGCGATGGGAAATCCGCATTTTTTGATGCGTGATAATAATTTTTTCCACTTGTTTTCCAATACAAAATTTTTTTCTTTCGACTAGTTGACCAAAGTCCGTAATACTTGTATAAATATCAAGGTTAACGACGGAGAGGTTCCCGAGCGGCCAAAGGGATCAGACTGTAAATCTGACGGCTATGCCTTCGAAGGTTCGAATCCTTCTCTCTCCAGACCAAGGCCTTCCGGAAGGAAGGCTTTTTTTATCTGACGATGAAGAAAAGCGATAGAGAATTGCAATTTTCCTGCCAGCGATGTCTGCATTGCTGCTCGGGCGAGCCGGGATATGTTTTCCTGACCAGGACCGACATAGAGAAGGCCGCTTCGTACCTCGGGGTCACGGAAGAGGAATTCCTGGCCATCTATTGCCGCAGGATCGATTACGGCACATGCTACATGTTCTCCCTCAAAGAGAGGGACAACTACGACTGCATCTTCCTTCGGTCTTACGGCTGCTCGATCTACGACGTGCGTCCGCATCAATGTTCGACATACCCGTTCTGGAAGGGGCTTGCCGACGATCCGTCGGCATGGAAGAAGGAGATGAGCAACTGTCCGGGCATCGGAAAGGGGCGCAGATATTCCGCAGAGGAGGTCGAAAAGCTCATCGAGAGCAATCAGATCGAACCTGCCTACATTATTTTGAAGAACTGATTTTTCTTTTTTCGTTTCTCGTGTTATATTCATCCACATAGGGGAAAAACTTTTGCCTAGATTCAAAGAGAAGACAATAGAGGAAATACGTAGCCGTATCACCATAAAGGACGTCGTATCTCCGTATCTCCGTCTGATTCAGAAAGGGTCGACTTACTGGGCGAAATGTCCTTTCCATGGAGGCGGAAACGAAAAGACGCCATCGTTCAAGATCGACATCGACAAAGGTACCTACTATTGCTTCGGCTGCCATGCATCGGGGAACATGTTCTCTTTTCTGATGAACATGGAGCATATGAGCTTTCCTGAGGCTGTGGAATACCTTGCCGACAAGACGGGCGTGGTCCTCGAGAGCTCTTCCGGCGACTATGACCGGAAACAGAAGAACGACAAAGAAATTCTTACTGATCTCTACGAAAGACTTTCCAAGACTTTCGCTTTCATGCTGAACAGCCACAATGACGGGGCGAAGGCACGCGAATATCTGGAAAAAAGGCATGTTACCGGACCATGGTCGGAGAAGTTCCTGCTCGGCTATGCCCCTGCCGATCCAGATTTCCTGTACGGCTTTCTTCACAGGAAGGGCTACAGCGACGAGATTCTCGCCCAGAGCGGACTATTCTCGCGCAACAACCCAAGATGGCCTCTGTTCTCGGACAGGCTGATGTTTCCGGTACGGAACGTCAGGGGACAGGTGATAGCCTTTTCTGGAAGGGATCTTTCAGGAAGGGAGAACGCACCTAAGTACATCAACAGTCCGGACACATTGATCTTCAGCAAGAAGATGAACCTGTTCGGCCTTTACGAATCGGTTCCGGAGCTGAAGAAGAAGGATTCCCGCGCGATATTGTGCGAGGGTAATTTCGATGTGATCGCGATGCATCAGGCTGGTCTGACAACGGCGGTGGCATCGCTCGGCACGTCGTTCACACAGGAGCAGGCGAGACTGATTTCGCGCTATACGAACAAGGTGTCGCTTCTCTTCGACAGTGACGAAGCTGGACAGAAGAGTACAGACAGGGTAATAGACATAATGCAGAGGATGGGGTTCGACATACAGGTCCATCGCCTCACACAATGCAAGGATGCCTCCGAAACGCTCGAAAAAATGGGTTCTCTCGGATTGAAAAAAGATTTCGAAAGCTATTCTGACGCATATCAGTATCTTGTTCAAAAGCTACTGAAGCGCTATAATATTGAAATGCCTCGGGAAAAGTCTGCCCTTTTGAGGGAGATTTCTCCATTTCTGCTTGCAACTCCAACGGAGCTTGAAAGGGATGCCTATATAAAGGATCTCGCATTCCGGCTCGATACTTCAGAGGAAGTCATCAGAAAGGATCTTTCCTATGGCGTGCAAGACGAGCAAGGGGATCGGAGAAACGATGTCAGTGGAAAGGAGGAGGAAGAGATTCCGGAATTGAATCAGGCGGCAATCAGTCCGGAGTTCCACGCGATGCTTCTTCTCGCCTCAAGGCGAGATCTTTTCAAGATCTACAGAAGAAGGATCGGCTTCGGGGATCTCAAGGATAGGAACGCCCAGATTCTTTATTCCGCTTTGGAGAATTCTCTCAGGGATGAGGTTTCAAGCGATGAACTTTTTCTGGCGAAGATCGGCGATGATAGAGTAAGGAACTATGTATCGACCTCGTTCGCACTCGACGAGTACAGGAACGCCTCGGTCACGGTACTGGATGAAATAATTGATGGAATATCGCTGCATTCGCTTGAAGAGACGCGCGCGCGCCTCAATTCGCAGATTGCGCTTTCCGGCTCCGACGAGGAGAAGCTCGTGGAACTTCTGGAAAGCAAAAAGGAACTTGACAAGGAGATATCAGCTTTGAAAAACAAGCTGTATAACGGAGAGGGAGTGTAGATGGCACAGGAAGATTTCAAGAATCAACCTTTTTATCAGGATCTTGTCCAGATTGCAAAGGAATCCGGAGTAGTCACATTCGAAGACATCATTGCCGCTATCAAAAACAACAAGGCACAGGTGGGGGATCTCGATGCCATCATCACCCAGCTCGGCGAGGACGGAATCAACTACAGCGAGGACAGCGACGATTCGTTCGACGTTCCATCCCCTGAAGATCTCGAGTCCGATTTCACCGATGACGAACTTGCGGAGGAAGAGGATGAGGACGAGGAGCTGGAAGACGAGGAGGAAGAGGATGACTTCCTTTCCAGAAACGACATAGACGAAGACGACGACTCTTCGACCATTCTCGACCAGGACGAAGAGGATGAGGAGAAAAGCGACGAGGACAAGGACGAAGACGAGGATGAAGAGGATGATCTTTCCGACGACGAAGGCGAAGAGCCTGGAATAAACGAGTGGAAAGGTACCGACGACGAAGGAGATGCCTCCGGTGAACGCTTCATCGACATTTCCAATTTCTCCGAGCACGGCGTCGAGCACAAGAGCCATAGTTCCAACAAGATAGAAACGAGTGTCGATGATCCGATAAGGCTATATCTGAAGGAAATCGGTAACGAAAGCCTTCTTACCGGCGATCAGGAAGTCGAACTGGCCATGCAAATGGAACGCGGTGCGGCGATCGTCAACTCCGTCATCCGAGAGAACGGTATTCTCATAAATTTCTTCACGAAGGTCATAAAGCACATGCAGACCAAGATCGAGGAAGACGGTGAGGATCCGCTTTCAACCGAAGATCTCAAGGAGTTCCTTTCCGTGCAGAAGCGCTACAATTCCCACTACAAGGAAGCGCTCGGCAAGGAAACGGGAAGACTTCTTAAGGACTACAACGAGCTGAAGAGCAAACTTGCGCTTTCAGGCGAGGATGTGGAGCAGCATGAGGAGCTTCTCAGGCTTAGAGAGGAGCTCCTCGGGCGTCTTGGCGGATATCCTCTGGAGGACAGCAAGACATTCAAGGGCAAGAAGAGAACCGATTTCCCGAGCAGAGAGGCATGGCTCGACTACTGCCGCGACAAGACAAGAACAGCACTCAGGGCCGATATAGAATCGCAGCTCAGGAAACTCAAGAAGGAAGAGGACGAGCTCAATCAGAAAATCCAGAAGGACGTGGAGAAGCTCGACGAAACTTTCCGTGCAGAGCATCCGGACATGAAGAAGTCCGATCTCGACAAGGAGATGGCAAAGATCCACCGGAAGGTCAAGGAGGACAACAGCGTCAACGAGCAGGCTCTTGCCAAGAAGTTCCACGACCTTACAAAGGATCTTGATACTCTCAAGAGCGGACAGTACATCCCGATTGCCGACTGGTATTCGCCGATAGAGTTCCAGAAGGAGGAGATCGACGACCTTACGGCCCTGTTCCTCGATGCGAAGGAGAAGATCAACCGCTGCACCGTGAAGAAGGCCGCCAGCATCCGCAAGCTGAAGATCAACAGCATGAAGGAGCTCAGACAGCTCGGCCGAGATCTTGCGACAAGGTCGAAGGCCCAGGCCATAGAGGATTCTCTCGAGATGACCAGCGACCAGATCAAGGACGAGATCAAGGAGCTCCAGCTTACGGAAAAGGAGCTGAGAAGCATAGAATACGATTTCGAATGCTCGATCGATCAGATTCTCGATTGCGTGAAGAACATAGAATACGGCCAGAGAATTCTCAAGAATGCGAAGGACAGGCTTATAAAGGCCAATCTGCGCCTCGTCGTATCGATCGCAAAGAAGTACACGAACAGGGGTCTCCAGTTCTTCGATCTTGTCCAGGAAGGCAATATAGGCCTCATCAAGGCAGTAGAGAAGTTCGAGTACATGAAGGGCTTCAAGTTCTCCACTTATGCCACTTGGTGGATAAGGCAGGCCATCACGAGGAGCATATCCGACCAGGCAAGGACAATCAGGGTACCTGTCCACATGATCGAGCAGATCAACAAGGTCGTCAGGGAGAGCAGGGTCCTGATGCAGTCGCTAGGACGTGAACCGACAGACAAGGAGATTGCGGACCATCTTAACTGGCCCGAAAGCAAGGTCAAGAACGTCAAGAGCGTCGCAAGGGAGCCGATCAGCCTCGAAACTCCTGTCGGAGAGGAGGAGGACAGCGTACTTTCCGACTTCATCGAGGACAAGGATGCGGAGAATCCTGCCAACCAGACTGCGTTCGTCATGCTTCAGGACAAAATCAAGGAGCTTCTGTCCGAACTGCCTGAAAGAGAGCAGGAAGTACTCAGGATGAGGTTCGGCCTCGATGACGGCTATGCCCTCACGCTCGAGGAGGTCGGACTCTATTTCGACGTGACGAGGGAGCGTATCAGGCAGATCGAGGCGAAGGCCCTCAGACGGCTCAGATTCCCGACCCGCAGCAAGAAACTCAAGGACTGGAACGAGTAGATTAAAAGGTAAAAAAACGTTATCATACACTAGTTTAGATTAGGAGAGATGTCAGCATATGTCACAGAACAAGAAACTTGAGTGTCTCAGCAGGTTGCAGGAAGTTCTTCAGAAGAAGTTCGTCTACGAGGATCAGATCGAATCCATTCCTGCCGACCTCCGCGCAAAGGAAGCCAACCTCAAGGAGGCTACCGACAAATATCAGGAGCTCAAGGAGAAATTCGACAATCTTACAAACGAGCAGAAGTCTCTGGCGATCAGATACGACGACGCATTCAACCAGCGGATCGAGTTCGAAAAGCAGATGGAGTTCATAACGACCCAGAGGGAATACGAGGCTCTTACGAAGCAGCTCGACGATGCGAAGATCAGTGAGCAGACGCTCCTCAAGCAGCGCAACAGCAAGAACGTAGAGCTTGAAAAGATCAAGGCGGAGCTTGAGGCGCAGGAAGAAGTCGTAAACCAGACACAGGCTGTCGTCAACGAGGAGAAGGACAAGGTAGATGACCAGATCATTGAGATCCGCAATCGCATCACGACTCTCGAGGCCGAATGCAACGACATCAGGGAAGGTGTCATCTCCGACGATCTATACGAAAAGTTCTCGAACATCGTCCGCAAGAAGCACGGGTACGGCATAGTGCCAGTATACGGACAGGTCTGCACGGGATGCAATCTCATTCTTCCAATGCAGTTCGTCATCGATCTCGAGCTCAAGAACATGAACGGCGAGATCGAATACTGCCCGTACTGTTCGAGGATAATCTACAAGCAGGAGCTTGACGAGGAACAGGAGAGATCCTATATCTTCGAACAGCTCGAGCCCACGAAGAGCGACGGCAAGGTTGCATCTGCCGAAGAAGCACAGAGCTCCGGAAGCGAGGACAGCTACGACGAATCCATGGGCATGGGAGAAGGCTTCGAGGATTTCTGATCTCCGGCCTTCATCGAACTATGCAATTTCAGGCCTCCGAAGTAATCGCTACAGGTTAGAGGAAAGTCCGGGCACCGCAGGACATGACGCTGGCTAACGGCCAGGAGCAGCAATGCTACAGAAAGTGCAACAGAAAGCAGACCGCCGAAAGGTAAGGGTGAAAGGGTGGGGCAAGAGCCCACCGCATTCCTGGTGACAGGGATGGCATGGTAAACCTCGTCAGGTGCAAGGCCAAGCAGTAACTGGGTTGTCCGCCTATAGTTACGGGTAGGCTGCTAGAGGTAGCGGGTAACCGCTATCCGAGATAGATGATTACATAAACAGAACTCGGCTTATCGGGGACCTGATCTTTTTTCCAAGCAGGAGGAAATGGATGAACGGAAAGAAAATGCTTGCTGCCATCTTCCTCCTGTGTTTTTTTGTCTCTGCATGCTCGAAAAGTTCATTCGACTACAGAAGCGCATACGAGGAAGGAAGATTCGACGATATTCTTGCAAATGCGGAAACGGTCCTCTCTGAGGGACTTGACGAGGATGCGCTCTATTATCGTGCCCTGGCATATTATGTCGAAGGCGATATGGATGAATCATACGCAGCCGCAAGACTGTTCAGCCTTGTCTACGACGACAGCGATTATGCGGCACAGAGCCATAGGATAATCCTTCATACCGCCGATCGGAGCGACGACGACGTTGCCATAGAATCCGGAAGATACCTTTCCGAAGAATCCCAGCTGAGCAAGCAGGACAAGATAATGATGTTCCAGCGTCTTTCCAGATCCGGAGCGACGGAAGAGGCGGACGAACTCTATGCCGAGCTTAAGAACCTCCTCAATCCGTTCGAGGAAGCCATCATGGATATAATCGCAGAGACGGACAGCACCAGGATTCTGTATTCTCTCGAATCGCTGTATTCCGTATCAGGACTATCAGGCGATTTCGTCAGGGCAATGAAGCTGGCTATCCCGCTTTTCATAAATCGGGGCGAATCCTCGCTCCTCCTTCCTCTCGTCGAGAAAGGAAATCTGGGAGATACATCCTACATGCTTCTGATCGGTGATCTCATGTACAGCATGAACAACAGGCTCATGGCAAAGTTCTACTGGTCGCAGTGCATGCAGGATTTTCCGATCCAAGCCAATCTTCGCCTTGTTGAACTCGGAGAGCGGGCCATCAGTACCTCTCTGCAGCCTTGATTTCGTCCCACAGGGCGTCCATCTGCGCAAAGTGTTCCTTGTCCAGAGGAATTCCTCTTTCTTCAGCCAGATCGAATAGTTTCTGGAAACGGCTTCGAACCTTGATGTTGCATCTTCTCATTGCAGTAGATGGACGTACCTTGAGGAAACGGGAGAGGTTCACGACGGAAAATAGAAGGTCTCCCACTTCTTCCTCTATGTTGTCCTGGTCCTCGTTGTCTATCGCCCTGAGAAGCTCTTCAAGCTCCTCCTGAACCTTTTCTATGACCGGCTGGACTTCAGTCCAGTCGAAACCGACCTTCCTGAGCTTCTTCTGTATCTCGTAGGCTTCCTCCAGCGGCGGAAGACTCGACGGGATATGCTCGAAGAAATCGTGTTTCTTCTCCTTTCTCCCTTCAATTTTCTCCTTGACGCTGTTCCAGACTCCAAGAGCCTCCTCGGCATTTGCAGCTTCGATTGATGAAAAGACATGAGGATGTCGTCTGACAAGCTTCTCGCATACTTCATTGAGCGCATCGACGGGAGTGAACTCGTTTTTTTCGCTGTGAATCAGCATCGTCATGAAAACGTTTATCATCACATCGCCAATCTCCTCGCGCTGCGATTCGACGGAATGCCTCAGGACTCCGTCCTGATATTCATATGCCTCGTCGATCAGGTCTTCGGCAATCGACTTGTTCGTCTGTTTCCTGTCCCAAGGGCACCCTTCGGGACTTCTGAGAAGAGTGACTATCTCGTAAAGATTCTCTACGCCTTCGCATAGATTGTCGGCTTTTTTGAATTCATATTTGATCATGTCTGCATTATATTCCAAGTACCGTTGTTAGACCATACAATAAAGTCGCTTTGCCGGGAAAGGTCGTCACATCACTTGGAACAAATTTGAGGCATAGCCACGATCCAGCAGTTCAAAAAAGGATAGCAATTTTCTTCCCAGACACAGGTGTTTTACCCGAGAATCTCGGAAATTTTTTTCTTTGCCTTGCCAATTGCCGATTCTGCAGTCTCCGAAGAAAGCACGACATTTCTTACAGCAATTCCGAGAACGTCTTCGAGCGCTTTCTGATTCTTGGCTTCCAGTGGATCTGCAAATCTCCTGCGTCCTTCCCTGAAGCTGTCCCTCGCTATGGAAAGCCATGGATAGATTCCAAGTATCTCCGGATCTTCATAGACAATTCCGTTTGGAGAAATTCCGCCGAAAAATGTGTATAATCTCGCTATTTCGTCACTGTATACCCATTTGAGGAACTGAATGGCCGGATCGATTTTCCTTGAATGCTTTCCTATGCCGATGCTTCCACCTCCGAGAAGGGGATGACCTCCAGGAACCTTTGAAAATCCTACCTTGCCAATGATCTTCGAATGTTTGCTGTTGGTGATCTTGGATGCATGGTTCATGAATACCGTAAGCATGGCTATATCCCCGTTGCTGAAATCTTCTATGGCGCTTTTCCACCAGGTATTGATATTTTTTCTTGTATATTCAAACGAGGCTTTGTAGGCATCAAGAGCTTGCATGGTACTTGTCGATAGAAAGATTTGTGCTATTTCCAGATGGGATTTGTCCTCTGTCAGACGAGGCAAGAAATCACATGCTGCAACACCGCTTGTCCCGCATGTCACCGTTGTTCCATAAGAGACAGGAGAATCCGGATTGATACTTCTTGTAAAAAACTCTGCAACTTTATCGTGTTTTCCAAAGGTCGAAGGCACATCCAGCTTCTCTTTGCATGTTTCATAGAAAAGACGCTGTATTCTACTGTTTTCAAAGGCTTCGCTGTTATAAAAGAGAATTTGTACAGAAGGATCGAACGGAAGGGCGTATATCGTCCCATCTACCTTGCTGTACTCGTCGCTGAGTTCAGGAATGAAAGAACTGGAGATATCCTGCAAATCGCTTTTTGCATCTGATAACGGAAGAAGTTTTGACTCTGCGATTTCAGGGAGCCATGCCATGTCAAGACGGATAAGATCGTATCGGGACGAGGCATTTCCATCTTCTTTTATGGTCCTGTAAAGTTCGTCATATGGAAGACAGGAAAGACAGACCTTTATGCCTGTTTTTTCCTGGAACTTGGGAAGAAGTCTTGACAGGGCTTCCGATGCCGGGGACTCGAGAGTCAATATCGACAGGGTTTCTCCGTCTCTTCTCTGGAAACAGGGCCTACCGCGAAATCCGGTATTCCTCATCAAAAGATCATGCAGGGGAACGCCTCCCTTGATGAATGACGAGGCAATGCCTGCAATATTTCTTCCGAGCTTTCCGTAATCGAGGTGATACAGGGTGCATGATGAATCCTCGAACATGTCGTTGTCCGCAATACATAGAATCTCAGGAAAATCCATAGTTTTCGTGTAGTTGTTTGCCATTCTTAGAGCTTGAGCTCTGTTGTAGTCCATGGCGATTATGGCGTCGTAACGACTGGCTTCCGAAGCAAGCTGCATAGCTTTGCCCATCATGAATTTTATATCGGAAAGATAAAAGTCCATTGGAAAGGAAGATCCTAAAACTTCCGACAATCCAAGCTGGAATTGCGTATAGTCGAACGAGGACGATGATGATGCGAAAATGGCAATTTCCTTTTTTTTGTTCGACAGAAGATATTTTCCTATATCCTTTCCTGCTTCATAGTAGGAAAATCCGGCATGAAAAAAGTTTTTCCCATTCTTGGGGAGAAAACGATCGATAAAAATTACAGGAATGTCGTTGAGATAAGATGAAGTCTGTTTCATCGAAGAACAGCTGATTATCAACCCTGGACGTGTTTCGTAGATTCGGTCGAGAATTTTCTGTTCGATTGCTGGAATATCTTCCGTAGTATAGAGCTGAAGATCTATTTCCGATCTATCAAGCTCGTTCCTCAGCGTTTCGTAGATAGTGAAGAAGTGTTTGATGGTTATCGATGGAAGAACAAGTGCGACATTTCGTGCCCCTCCGAGTTTCAGCATCTGTGCCTGGACATTTGCTTTGTATCCAAGACGTTTTGCAGCTTCTTCGACACGCCTGATTTTGTCAGAACTGACCTTACCTGTCTTGTTTAGTACGTTTGAAACAGTTCCATGGGATACTCCTGCTTCTTTAGCAATGTCTTTCATTGTGACCATAGGCCATCAATCCCTCCACAACAGTTATGATAAAATAATTTTTTTTAGAAGGCAAATAAAAAATATGGAACGTTCAAAAAAATTAATATCAATTATCATAAGGAAATATTTTAGTTAGCTCATCACAAATAAAAAAAATATTGACACGTACCAATTTTAGATGCAGAATTAATTCCAAGAAGAGGAGGCCATTTAATGGATTTATTTGAAGCAAGGAAATCCAAGCCTGTCCTTATCGCAGGACATAGAGGAAACTGGGGTGGAAGCATCCTTCCGAATACGATAGGGGCTTATGAAGCAGCGCTTCAACTTGGAGCGGATATCGTAGAGTCGGACATACTCATGTCGAAGGATGGTGTTTTCTTTGCATACCATACCGGAGAAGAGAAGGGGAGCTTCGGTATAGATGAGAAATTGATGAATCTGACTTCGGATGAAATCAGACATCTCGTATTTCGAAACAGCATGTTCGAGACGGTATCTGAGAAAGTCAATTATATGGATGACGTATTGAATTATCTGAAGGGGAGATGTTTCATCAACGTCGACAGAGGCTGGAAGTGCGGTTGGGAGAATGTTCTCAGATACCTGAAGTCGAAGAACATGGACGATCAGATCATTTTGAAATGTCCACCTCAAAAGGATCTGTTGGATACGCTTTCCGCCGTTGCTCCGGATCTGCAGTATATGGGAATCATCCGAACGATCGATGATTTTGAAATGATCATGGAATACTCCGGAATAAATACCGTTGCAATGGAGATCAACTATGCATCAGAGGATGAGCCGGTAGCATCGGCCTCGTTTGTCGAAAACCTTCATGATAAAGGTCTTCTTGCATGGACAAATGCCTTGACGTTGAACGATTGCCACCCCCTTGCAGCAGGTTGCGACGACAACACATCGATTAAAAAAGGCCCTGGATACGGTTGGGGAAAACTGATCGAAAAAGGGTATGACATCATACAGACCGATTGGCCTTCGCTGTTGAAAAAATACATTGAAACAATAAAAGGAGAAATAAAATGAAAAAATTGATGGCAGTCATGTCGATGCTTTGCATCGCACTCAGCGTTTTTGCCATGGGCTCTCAGGAGTCGAATGTTTCGAACGGACCGGTGACAATCACTTACTACGGAAGACCGGATGTAGAAATGGAGAAAAAGATCATTGCAGATTTCGAAGCAGAGAATCCTAACATAAAAGTCAATTATGTCGAGCTTCCATCTTCTTCAAACGATCGACTCAAGACAATCCAGACGGTTCTGCAATCCGGCGGAACTGAAATGGATGTCTTTGCGGGAGATGCTTGCTGGCCGGCAATATTCATTTCTGCGGACTGGATTATTCCTCTCGACGAGTATATAGACAAAGAAGTTTTCGATGGATATATCGATACAATGCTTTCAGCCTATACTTTCAACGGAAAGACATACGGACTGCCTTATATGGCAGATGTTGTCGCAATGTACTACAGATCCGATCTTCTGGAAAAGTACAATCTTCCAGTTCCTACGACATACGAGGAAATAATAGCTGACAGCAAGATAATCATGGAGGGAGAAAACGATCCGGATCTTTACGGATGGGGATCTATCTGGGTGCAGAACGAATCGCTCACTTGCTGTTTCCTGAGCTTCTATTGGGCTCTGGGCGGACCGGATATGGTCGACGAGAATGGAGAGTTCCAGTTCGATGCTGATATTGCAAAGCAGGCACTTGAGCTTATGAGGTCGTTCATCTATACAGAAAAGATTTCCCCGGAAGGAATGGGATCATTCGACACGAATACAATGAGAAATACCGTCGTGGCTGGAGATCTGATTTTCACTTCGGACTGGCTTAGCGGATATGCAAAATACAATTCCGAGGGTTCTGCTGTAAACGGAAAGATGAAGATAGCTTCCGTACCGGGAAACGGCGCCCTCGGCGGTTGGGGACTGATGGTTTCGAAATTCTCGGAGCATCCTGCAGAAGCGGCGAAGTTTGCGGAATACCGTGCGTCCTATGAGGGACAGAAGACAGCCATGCAGATGGTACAGCAGGTACCGACGCTCAAGGAGTTCTACGATCCGTCATCGACGCTGGAAGGATTCGAATACATACCCGAGTTCCTGGAACCGCTCAGCACGGCCAGACCGAGAGGACTGACGCCTTTCTACGCGGAGATTTCTTCCAAAATACAAGTCGAGGCCAGTGCGGTTGTTACAGGAATGAAAACACCGGAAGAAGCAGTTGAAAGTCTCATGAACTCGCTTAACGCGATAATGTACTGATCTGATTTCAAGGAGATGCCATTGATGATAATGGCATCTCCGTTGAATCGACATGGAGATGAGAAATGAATAAAAGAAGAACAATGCAGGGATATATGATGCTTGCTCCTGCAGCCATCCTGATATTTTTTCTGATTGCCATTCCGACAGTCCAGACGATTTTCTACAGTTTTTTTGAATACAGGACTCAGACAGCTGCATTGGGCATCAAGTTTACCGGACTTAAGAATTATATCAAAGTATTCAAGGATACTTTCTTCTGGGATACATTTTCCTGGACGATGATTTTTACAGTCTTTACTGTTGTTCTTCAGCTTGTCATCGGAATGGCTTTAGCATTACTGATGAGCAAGAAGATCCCCGGACAAGGTATCATCAGAGCTGTAATTCTGATTCCATGGGCTATGCCGGCAATTGTCGCAGGAATAGTCTGGTCCCAGATATTTGCCTACAATGGTCTTATAAACAATGTTTTGAAGACCATGGGTTTTCTCCAGGAATCTTTTCCTTGGCTCGGACAGGAACTTACTGCAAAGTTTGCCGTGGTATTTGCGGATATTTGGAAGAACACCCCATATATGTCTCTACTGCTTCTGTCCGGTCTATTGACTATCGACAAGGAGTATTATGAAGTTGCTACAATCGACGGTGCAGGTAAATTTCGACAGTTCTGGTCCATTACCGTTCCTCTCATCAAACCGACGATGATGGTCACTATACTTTTCCGAATTATCGGCGCAATGAGGGTCTATGACCTGATCGTCGCAATGACAAACGGAGGGCCGGGAGGAAGCACCACGACTGTTTCCATGTATGCAGTCAATACTTTCTTTACTTATGGAAATATCGGATATGGTTCAGCAATGTCTGTTGTACTCCTGCTGGCATCGGTCCTGATAAGTTTGTTCTTCGTGGACAGTCTTCAGTCGAGGTTGAATTGAAATGATGGTGACGAACAAAAAAATTACTGTATCGAAGACGGTATTGATGATTCTACTGATACTGTATCTGTTGATCATGGTTTTTCCGATGCTCTATCTTGTCAGTGCATCCTTCATGAGTGAACAGGATCTGTCCCAGATTCCAGCTCGTTTTCTTCCAAGCTCTCCGAAGTTTGATAACTATGTGACTGCTTTCACTCGTCAGCCTTTGGTCCATTATGTTTTGAACTCATTCTGCCAGTCGATTCTTGCTGTATTGCTTTGTCTGGTCGTTGGATGTCTGGCAAGTTATGCGCTTGTCAGAACACAGATCAGAGGAAAAAGGCTTTTCCTTCTTTTCGTCCTGGCAATTTCGTTGCTTCCGACAATCACGATCATCAATCCTATATATAAGATGTACAGCTCTCTTCATTTGCTGAACAGCCTTGTAGGTCTTGCCGTTATAAGTTCCGTAATGGATCTTCCGATGACTATATGGTTTCTGACGGCCGCATTCAAGACTATACCGCAATCGTTCGAGGAAAGCGCTGAAATCGAAGGTGCGAGTCTTTCTCAGATAATGACAAAAATATACGTACCACTTCTTCGTGGAAGCCTATTCTCTATCGGAATACTCGATTTCATAAGTGCTTGGAACAAATATCTGCTTTCTCAGGTTCTTAATCCGTTCGAAAAAGCAAGAACTGTCGTAGTCGGATTGACTTTATACCAACTTGAAATCAGCATACCTTTCGAGGTCGTATCGGCAGCGTCCATAATTACCATTCTTCCCTTGTTCATCCTGGTTTTGGTTTTCCAGAAGAATATCCTAGGAGGACTTTTGGAAGGTGGAATCAAAGGATAAAAAATTCTTTCATATATATCCCCAAGCCGTTCTTGGGGATTTTTTTTCAAAGCATATATTCTGCGACAGACCATACCGCGATCGTTCATCTTCCATATAAATATCTCTTTCTATATAATGACAAATAATTTGGAGAAATATAATGGCCAGAAATAGAATCTTGTTCGTTTGCCACGGCAATATCTGCCGCTCTGCGATGGCAGAGTGCATGCTGACGGATCTTGTCCGGAGTAGGGGACTTGAATCGCAGTTTGAGATCGACAGCGCTGCGACAAGCAGGGAAGAAATCGGAAACCCTATCTATCCGCCGGCCAAGAGAATGCTTCTGAACAAGCACATTCTTGTCATTCCTCATAAAGCACGACAGATTACAAGTCTTGACATGGACTATTTCGACCACATAATCTATATGGATAGGAACAATCTTTTTAACCTTGGCAGAATGTTTCCCGGGAATCTATCGAAACTGAGGCCGATGCTTCCTGACAGGGATGTAGCCGATCCTTGGTATACCGGTGACTTTCTGGCGACATATAATGATTTAGCTAACGGCATAGAAAGATTGATGAAAGATCTGGGATATTGATGTCGTTTCTTTTCAAAGGAACAGAATCATGTCGAGCACTAGGAGGATCGTAATGATACATAAGCATTGTTCAATAGAATTTTTACACAGTGCTGCCACTGCTTTCTCCGCATCGATGCTTTTCTGTGTTCTTTCTATCGTCCACTCATACACAATGTACGGAACTCATTGCTCTACAGTGAAATATTGCCTATAAGTATTCACTGCTTTTTGGGAAAAATCAATTCTAGTTGACAGAATATATATTATATACATGGAATTTCAGCATCGTTAGAATTTCAAAAATACTAAGAATTAATGTTAAATTTAATTTAATCACTATAAAATTTATGTAGTTTATTTTAATCATATAAAATAATGACTAGTTTTATATTAACATTTTATTATTATATATTTTGAAATATACATTAAGTTTTTTTGAAATAAAATTCATCAAAAAAGTATCAAAATTTATGAGAAAAACAAATCAGACCATACATTATTCCTGTCAAGTATCTGATAGAATATTAACGAAGTTTTAAGACTTTTTCTGGCTGGATTATTGGATATGAAATTGTGTTATCTAAGCTTTCGTGCGAAGAATAATACTCGCCCTATCGATGATTTTTGTTTGTGCAATCGATTACAGTTTGATTTCCTGCCATGAACCGATCATAATCTGCTTGTTGTTGTACTCGTCGCTTTCCAGATATAGAACTGGCAGTATAGCTATCACAGGCGAAATGGATGCATGAATGAATTCATATTCCTTGGCGACATCGGTAAAATTCGATGGAAAGTATTCCATTTTTCTTTTATAGCCCAATGCGAACGAAGATAGAATTTTCCCGTCGGATTCAACTGAGGCTATTACTCTTACATAATCGTCGTCAGACTCTGAAATTTCATCCTTCGTGTAGCTGATATTGTATTGCCTTGCAACCTTGAAGCCCGTATTTGAATCGTTGAAAAGATAATCCGGAGATGCATTGGTCTCATTTGGATCTGTATCATTGTTCAGAAGATTTTCCAGCGGTGCGAACTGGTAAAGCGAAAATACATGACTTACAGAATCGTCATCAGATATCGTGACTGAGACGACTGCATCCGAGACGTCGGAACAACCTCTATAATCGTATTCGGAGAGCCTATATTCGTTTAGGAACTCTCGCTCAAGTCTGTCTTCAATTGTAGAAAGAAAAATGCCGCCATAGATGTCCGTGCTGTCGTAAATTGTATAGAGCAGCATCAGTTTCGGTTCGATTTTCGATGAGTCGAAGCCATCCTCATAGTTCGACGTATCGTCGATCTCGAGACGAGTACCGGTAAAAGTGACATAATCATTTTCATTGCCGAAATAGTTCGGTATACCGCAAGATGGAAATAGAACTGATGGCAGAAAAAAAGCCAATACGACGAACAGTTTTCTATTCATGGGCAAAATTGTCCGTCATGGATTTGAAAAATGTACGTGACTTTTCTGGTAGTTATGTGATATTCAATCTGCTGAGATTTTCAGCGATAATTCCTGCCATGAGCCGAAAACGACCTGTTTGTTATTGCAATAGTTATTATTCATGAAAGACAGAGAATAATATTGTCCACATGATAGAGAACAGATGTATGTTTTTTCAAAAGTGCAGAACAGAAATGAAATACTGAACGTGGAAAAAGAAACATAGTCAATGATGAAAAAACAGATTATCTATCTAATACAATTTCAAAGGTTTTTTTATCCAGTCGACCTTCATAATAGTATTATTATATATCTCGCTTTGAAGATATAGGACAGCTAAGATCGACACTTCGGGATTGGATGAAACCTTGTCGAAAGGAGCCTCCATATCAGAGTTATAGGACAAAGGAAAACTATTTATAGAGCCATTCTTTCCAAAGTATCCAAGTTTATAGCTGGCCATCATTTTCTCAGGATAAGTCGTCGTATCAATAACGGAAATAACGATACATTGAGATCCATCTTCTTCGTCAATCTCAACAGAATAATCGAATCTATATTTATGATTAAGTTCAAAGTTGACGTTCTTCGGAGAGAACAAATAATCATCTCCTCCGTCTACCGGTAGAGTCGATGAAATAAGTGAATTCCCATCAATTACAGCAAACTGGTAAAGACTGAAATCATGAGACTTTTTAGTTCCCTTTATGCTGGATGAGCATAGGCTTGTTGTTGTGGAAGGCCACCGTTTGAAGTTATCTTGATTAAGTAAACTTGCAGACTCGAATGTAGCTTTAAGATCTTTTGTTATTGTCGATGGCGAAATATCGTCATAGAATATTGTATCGTCATAGACCGTATAAAGAAACATCAACTTAGGATATATATCTGAAGAATTAAAACCGTCGGAGTACGATTTATCCTCGATTTCAAGCATATCGCTGCTGAATGACACATATTTGCTGACTTCTCCGAAGTAATTGGGAATTCCGCAGGAGACAGCAAAAAAAACAAGGGAAGAAATGAGAATCAACATTTTACTGTCTCTTTTCATTCCATCCCTCCTGAAAACGGATAATACTTTGTTTTTATCTTCCGATCAGATTGTCAGAAGCTTTGCCTGTGCCAGCGCAGAGTAATACGATGACGGGAACTCGTCTGCAAGCTGGTTGTAGATCGACGAAGCAAGCTCGACATCGCCCTGGGCCTCGATGATCCTAGCCTGGGAAAACAGAGCCTTTGGTGCTTCGGGAGCATCCTTTCCGTAGACGTCCCACACCTGGGTGTAGAGATCGAGAGCCTCGTCCTGGTTTCCCATGTTCTCCGCAGAAGCTGCGGCATTCATGAGACAGAGCGGCGCGAAATAATCATCGGAATGTGCTACAGCGATCTCCATGTACGTATCATATGCTGTGCTGTAGTCCCCGTCGTCGAACTTGAGATCGGCGAACATCAGCCTTGCCTTCGCTCCCTCGTACGAATCGATCTTGTTCTCGGCTGCATAAGTCTCGGCGTCGGAGTAGAAAGAAGAAAGCAATGTTGCGTATTCTTCCGAACTCTTGTCGGCGACAAGAATGTTGTTGTAGCTGGATTCGAGATCATAGAGGCCGGCATAAGTCTTCTCCGAGTTGTTGTCGGTCACAATGGCTATCACGGCAACGAGGATCACAACAACGACGATTGCGATTGAAATCCCTATGATCTTCTTTGCGTTTCTCTGTATGAAGCTGTCGGTGGAATACATGACCTTCTCGGTCTTCGACAACTTATCTTTTTCGTTTTTCATCTCAAAACCTCATTTTCAAGTATGGGGAAGAGTTCCCCCTTCCCCAATACATTCAAGTACGATATCTATCCTACTTGTCGGACTTGTCCTTGAACATGTCGGCAAACGGATTGTATGTATCCTCTTCGACCTTGTCATCGGCCATGTACTTGGCCATCTCAGACTCCTGAGATCTCTTGATCATCTCCTTGATGGAGAGATTGAGCTTCTGGGTCTGGGGATTGATGTCCACAACCATAGCGGTGACAGGCTCGCCGATCTTCTCCTTGTATGACTCGAGAACCTCGTCCTTGTACTCCTCGTCCGGTCCGACAAGGTTGAACTTGCTGATAAGTCCCTCGATGTCTCCGATGACCTTTACGAATACACCGAAATCGGTGACGGAGGAAACGGTACCTGTGATGACACTGTACTTGGGATAGTCCTTCTTGAGTGTCTGCCAGGGGTTGCCCTCGAGAGCCTTGATCGAAAGTCTGATTCTCTTGAACTCAGGCTCGACCTTGGAGATGCATACATCAAGGACATCACCGACCTTGCAGAACTGGTCCATGTTCTTGATCTTCTTTGTCCAGGAAACGTCGTCGGAGTGCAGGAATCCGTCGATTCCGTCCTCGAGCTCGAGGAATGCACCGGCGTTGGTCACCTTGACGACCTTTGCCTTGAGAGCCTTTCCTACAGGATAGCGCTCGGCGATCGTGTCCCACGGATTCTCCTGAAGCTGCTTGAGACCGAGGGAAACTCTCTTCTTGTCGAGGTCATAGCCAAGGATCTTTGCAGAAACGACATCGCCGATGTTGACGATATCCTTCGGGTTCGTGATCTTCTTCGTCCAGGAAAGCTCGGAGACATGAGCAAGTCCCTCGATGCCTGGCTCGATCTCGATGAAAATTCCGAAAGAAGTGATCTTGGTGACGGGCTTTGTGATAACGTCGCCGACCTGATATCTCTCCTCGAAAGTCGTCCATGGATCGGCCTCCATGTGCTTGAGGGAAAGGTTGATCTTCTGGGTCTCGGGATCGATGTTGATGAGTCTGAGCTGGACGATCTGTCCCTTTTTCACAAAATCCTTAGGTCTCGTGACATGGCCCCAGGACATGTCGTTGATGTGGAGAAGTCCATCGAATCCGCCGAGGTCTATGAATGCGCCGAAAGAAGTGAAAGACTTTACCTCGCCCTCGACGACATCGCCGATCTGGACGGTCTTGAAGAACTGCTCTTTGTTCTCCTTGATCTTCTTCTCGAGGTATTCCCTTCTGGAGACGACGCTCTTGAGCTTCTGTCCGCCATGGAACTTGTCGATGATGAAATAGTCGGTCTTTCCGATGAGAGTCTCCGGATCCTCGACACGGTTGACATCTGCCTTTGAAAGCGGGCAGAAACCTTTATAATCAGCACCAAGATCGACTTCGTATCCTCCCTTGATGACCTTTACGAATTTTCCGAGAACCGGGGTCTTGTCCTCTGCAGCCTTCTTAAGAACTTCCGTCCTCTCCTTGGCTTCGGCCTTCTTCTTGGACACGATGACCTGACCGCCCTGTCCTTCCTTCTTGATGATGGTTACGTTGACCTTGTCTCCGATCTGGGGAAGTTCGATGAATTCG
>CASEKE010000009.1 GCA_949288415.1 uncultured Spirochaetales bacterium | reverse complement strand
CAGAACAACAATCTTAAAACTATCATAGAAAAACTCGAAAGAATCGGAAAATGACAGTGCAACAGAAATGTAACAAGATCTTATTCCAGCCTACCGTCAGTACAGATAACAAACGGCTATAGGCTCTGTCTATTTTTGTCTCCATCCACGCTACATATCGGATACGATTTTACTCAAACGAATAATTGAGAAAAGCTTTATGTAGCAACAATAGTGTCCAGAGCAAGCTCTATCATCTGAGCAAATGCTGAAACCCTTTCTTCAGGGGCAATAAATCTTTTTGATGTAATATGATCGCTGACACTGAGCATGGACAAAGCTTTTATACCATTTTGTTGAGCCAATATATATAATTCAGCCGTCTCCATATCCAAAGCTTTGATTCCATAGCTTTCAAGCAATTTACTCTCTTTTTCCGAATTGTCCCAGTAAAAAAAGTCGGAGGTAAAGACTGTTCCTGCAACGACTTTTACCTCTTTCTGATTAGCTATCTCACTGGCTTTCTTCAATAAAGAAAAGTCTGCGACAGGAGCAAAGTTTATATAATCAAATCTTTTTTTTACCATGTTGCTGTCAGACGACGCGCCTGTTACAAGAAGAACATCTTTCAAATCAAGATCATTTGAAATTGCTCCACAGGTTCCGACTCGGATGAGTTCCTTTGCACCATAAGAATTGATCAATTCACTGGCGTAAATCGAAAATGAAGGCATTCCCATACCGGTTCCCTGCACACTGACATGACAACCGTGATAAACACCAGTGAAGCCGTACATTCCTCGAATATCTGTATAGCATCTGAAATTTTCAAGAAAATTTTCTGCAATGTATTTTGCACGAATAGGATCTCCGGGAAGAAGAACTTTCTCAGCAACATCGCCATTTTTCGCAGCAATATGAAGGCTCATAAAACCTCCTGTATGACAGAAAAAATATCACCCTCAAAAATCTCAAAACTTACCCCGAACATAAGATTGATAGGAAGATTGAAATTTTCAACTACGTTTCCGCACCAATCCAGATTATTTCTATCTTCTCCCCAGTGTGGAATTTTCTCTCTCATTATTCTAGTATCCGACATAAAAGCGATACATCTAAGCCCATTTCCAAAAGCTACACCACATTCAAAAGAAACATCATTGCATGGTTCCATTCCTTGGAAGTTGTTCAAGTCTGAGATGATGATCGAACATGAACGTAACAGTGCCATATTGCTTTCAAATTCAAACTGAGCAAGCCGATAAGGATCTGTAGAATCAGGTCTTGGAAAACCTTGTATTTCATCATGAGGAAAAATTGCCTCAAACCCTTTTGCTTTCAACACTTTACATATTTTTTCTTTGTATGCATCATATCCTTGGAAATAACGTCTTGGCGATGATATAAATATTCTCTTTGCTTTTCTATCGATATTGGGAATAATGCGAGCCTGAGGGTGGAACCCCTTTCGCTTCTGTTCCAAATCCATAATGTATACCTTTAGAATATCGCTGAAAGTACCTTCAATAATCTTTGTTGATCCCATAATATCTGGACAGAAAGGTAGATCTGGGTACGCCAGACTGCGATCATTATGATCTACCAGCACAGCGTCTTTGATTGATGCTAACTGTTTTTTTTCAGCCATGGATCGCCCATCTCTGGTATATCCATATACAGTACCGCCCTTTGCCCATATCCATCCCATTTCGAAAACAGTACCCCCATCAGGTTCAGAACCGCGAAAAAACTCAAGATCGGCAATGATAGCTGTAGTTTTTTTTACTTGCTCGACAAGATCATCGAAAATCTCCTTCGCATTGTCTCTTAAATCCAAGGAATTACATTTCAACGGTGTAGATGTAGGCAAGACAACCGGAATTCCATGATATTCAGCAAGTTTTCTCTGTGCCCACCACAGCTCATAACCATTGGAATAAAAACATTCCGGTCCGGCAATGTAAAGTCCTTCGTCTGGATAAACTATCATCGGCTTCAACTCCTTCACATAAGCACTAAATTCCTTAACAGTTCAAGGAATCTTTTGTAATCTGCATCATAAGCAATATCGATCTCAGGAAGATTCTGCCATATATGATGGTGTCGTCCATCTCGCACCGTCATACCAAATGCAGCACCCATCTCGGTAACGACACCGATACGAGCTTTTTCAAATTTGATCATAGAATTATCGATGGCATACGCTACCGCCATACAATCTATACATGTACAGTATGCGCCAAATCCTCTATGATGGACAAAGCTGATTGCATTTGACAAGAACCATGCTTCCTTACGTGGAGACGATAAAAAATCAGATATATCATTTTCCGAGAAATCGACATCGAAACACGTAGCAACATCGAGTCCTATAGCTTTGAAAGGGACTCCGCTTTCGTATACAATCTTTGCCGCTTCCGGATCGACATAGACATTCCACTCACTCTGAGGTGTATCACCGGTCGCATTCAGAAATGAATACTTGTTCAATCCAAAAGCACCGCTTATTGCAATTATTTCCTTGATCATCGGCTTGATTTCGGGAGCAAGCTTAAAAGCCATGCCGATATTTGAGAGAGGTGCTGTACAAACAAGTGTTATTTCTCCGGGATTGGCTTTTACAATATCAATTATCAGGTTTACCGCATGCTTATCAGAAAGTGGAATGCTTGGGGCAGGCAGAAAGGATTCAGCCATTCCATCTGAACCATGAGTAAAAGGATCGCGAGGAACATTTCTTACCATGGGTTCTTTCATTCCCTTCGCAACAGGTATATCGCTCCTGTCCAACAATTCAAGCATTTTCAATGCATTTTCAGCAGTAATATCGGCAGGGTAATTTCCATTGAGCGTAGTAACTGCCATCAACTGCAACTGCTTTGATTTTGCAGCCATAACTATAGCCATGGAATCATCCATTCCAGGATCGCAATCCAATATAATCTTTTTCATATTATCAACCAAAGTTCCTATTCTATATACTGGAAAATCAACGTTTTATAACCTCTCCGTCTTCAGGACGATGATCATAAAATGGAAGAAAAGTTTTTATCTGCCCCTTTCCATCCTCATATTTTTTATAAAGACTATCGAAATAGGGGTCATAACCTGTTTGAGAAATTGTTGTATACATCGGAAAAAGTTCTGGATAATTTTTTTCCACATATTCCAATGTTTTTTTACCCCAAATTGTATCCGGACGAACATCAAGAAGTGAAATATGAACAGGAATACCGGGCAATGCCTCGGCCATTCTTTCAACATCTGTTATACCAGGAAGAACAGGTGAAACAGTGACACAAATATCTACATCGTGTTTTTTCAACTCATTGGCTACTTCAAAATAATGGCTATTCCCTGTTTTGTTGAACTGTTCGACTTGCTTGAATTTCGTAAACTCCATTATGACTTTTACGTCTGCCTCCGGAGCTGCAATCAGATCCAAGTCATTGAGGATATCATCATAATCGGAACTTATAACAAGAGCCATATTATGAGCCAAAAGTATTTCCATGCATTTGCGGACCAGTTTCCATTTCCCCTCTAGCGGGCCATATGACAGTCTAATGACCGATTTCTCTGGAACAGTTGAAATTTCTTCCTCTAGTCGTTCGACGACATCAGTATAAACATACAGATGTCCAAGCCATGACGGATCAGCTTGCCAATAGCAGAATGGACAGACATCGACGCATCCTTTATATATATTCAGATGTCTTTCCCCAGCTTTGTTGATTCTAAAAATATCTTTACTCTTTTCCTCGCAGATTATCATGCAATCCCCCCACCCACATGGATGAAAACTTTACGTTTTCTTGGGCCATCAAACTCCATGAAGAATATTCCTTGAGAGGATCCGATAATAAGTTCTCCTTTTGAAATAATGAATGATACCGATACACCAAGCAATGCAGATTTCACATGCCCTGACGCATCAGATGGCGTATCGAGCTGATGCTTAAAATCTACACGGGTAGGTATAAGTCGTTTTACCTCATCGCATATGTCATCAAAACCTTTAGGATCCATGCGGGAGGCAACAACTATCGAGGCCGTAGTATGAGGGCAGTATACTATGCATGTACCTTCATCCATACCACTTTGGCGCACAACTTCCTTGACTTTTTCAGTAATTTCAAGAAAATCATCTTGTTTTGTTGTAAAATCGATTTCTTTGACCATGCTATCTCCTCAAATAATTCTGATTTCACTATTACGTATACATTTTGCACCCTCGGCAATCGACCAGACACCTTTGCAACCACGTCCATCCTCTTCCCCGATGATATCTGCAATATAATTCGCCAAGATATTCACAGGAACGAAATCAGTAAGACACGAATTGAAATAATAATCGGATTTCGGAACCTGTATGCTCTCTGGCAAGCCATCGCCTATGACAAGAAGAGGCCGCTTCAAATCTTTTGCATAACCAATCAACTCAAGAGTTCGGCCAAGAGCAGGATTTCTGTCATCGCAAAATACGACTGCGGCAGTCGTTTCATTCTTTCGCAAGAAAAGATTTGTATGTAACCAATCCTCAGAATTCTGAAAGAACGAATATTTGCCCAACATTTCGAGAATTTTTGCATGGCAATACCAAGCTGTTCCGAATTCCATACCTGTACCAATAAAATCGAATGCTTCCATTCCGATCCAGTCCGATGCAAGATTTTGCATCTTCGAATCTATCTCAGGTAGCATTCGATCAAGCAAATCGGCCTGCCTGAGCATATCGAGACGCATAGCCATCCCCTTATCCATAGTATATCGTCCGCGGACTTCACCTATCCTTATAGCCAAAAGCAGCAAAGCAACCAGCGAAACGGCATATGACCTTGTACCAGGAGCAGACTCAAAAGGCGGTACGGAAAGTTCCAAAATTCTATTTGAAGCTTTTGCCAAAGGAGAAGAACTATTGCCCGTTACGCCTAAAGTAAAAGCCCCATGAACACTTGCACGACGGACAGCTTCGTTCATTCTTGCAACACAACCGGAATTGCTTACAGCAATTACCAAAGGGTCATCCGGAGCCCATCCAAAATAGTTTTCAGGAAAACTCCGGCTCAATTCTATGGCAGGAATGGCTTCCACTGATAATCCAGTCAATTCCATGAAAGCATCACGTACAGAAAGAGCGGCAGCAAATGAATCTCCGCATCCTGTAAGAACTATACGCATTATCCTAAATATTTCGGGTGTACTCAAAACAGATCTGGTTTTGGGCTCCAAATCCATATATTGTTGTCTGATAAGCTCAGGAAGACTATATACCTGATTAATCAACCCTCTATATCCGCTCATATTACCTCCAGATTTTTATTTCAAAGAGATAGGATGTACTCTCCTACACGTATGCTGTATTTCAATGCATCAAGCATAAGAGGTTCGGGAGTATTCATCCCATATCTGTGCATTTCGAAAGTGAAATCCCCCTGATAATTCAACTCTCTAAGGACATGTACAGCTTCTGCCCAATCGATTCCTCCGCAGAAAGGCAGAATGTGGTCGTTGTCAATGCCTGTCTGATCCGATACATGCGTACATTTCAGTGTATTACCTAGCAACATAAGACCGGAACGCTGATCCTGCCCCATGATATCTGCATGCTCGAAATCCCAACACGTACCAATGCCGGTTCCTGCAAAATCTGTGCAAGCATCGACAAATTCCATCAATTCCTCGGCATTCGCCGTATACCTACGTTTCGGTCTGATTGCCAAATCCCATAGATTTTCAACAGCAATACCTACTCCATGCGCAGAAGCAAAATCCAAAAGTCTTTTGAAATACTCAATATTTCTTTTGAACGACTCATGTCTATAATCATCGGCATCAAAAGCAGTACCGGCATGGATTACTATCCATGGTATACCTATTATCTCAGCACAAAGTACGCTTCGACGTACGGAAGTTTCCCAATAATCCAATTCGGACGTATTTCTATCGCAAAAATTATAAAAGCTTGAGTGAGCTTGGCTAAATTCGATACCAAGTTCCTCTGATAGATCTGCAATACGTTCTGCCCAGGACATCCATGTATCAGACATAAATTCAAAATGAAACGAAGCAGCATCATAGAAATTAAGATCCATGACTTTGTATCCAGCCCGGGAACAGATTTTCATTGATTCTTCAATGCTTGCAAATCTATTTCCCGGACGTCGCAAATAGATATTGGTGGATGTTGATAATCTCATTTTTTCCAATATTGCGGATGCTAAGCATCCGCATAACAATCCTCGGTTTTATTTATTGATTCGCGCGGTTATACGTTGAGAATGCTTGCTCTGACTCCTGAATGATTCTTGCAACAGCTTCCTCGGCAGTTATATCACCATTCTTTACATCGGTTGCAGCCGTCTTGATATAGCCGCTTATCTCGTCTTGCATGTTCATTACAGTCTCCTGTGTTGTCGGAAGTGCTTCATGCAACTGCTCCAAAGCAACAGCGACGGCAGGACTGGCTGCAACAAATTCTTTATAGGAATCAAGATTCTGGGAATTTATATTTACAGGCAGATATCCAGTAGCCATAGCCCACTTTGCCTGTGTTTCTGCAGATACCATCCACATTATGAATTCCCAAGCTGCATTCTTTTTTGCTTCATCTCCCCTATCGAACATCGCGAGAGATGCTCCACCCAAAGCAGCACCGCCCTTATCGGTCTCCACGTTGAACACAGGAAGTTTCGCAGCAGCCCAATGCATTCCATTAGCATCAGTCATACTTGTGATAGCCCCGATTCCGGCAGAGGATCTAAGTGCCATAGCATTCAGTCCGCTAGCAAAATTTCCGCTCTGATCGGATCCTGAGTCGTTGAGGAGGCCAGGAACCTTAGAGAACTTTTCCCACATCTTGAAAACCTGGAGCATCTCATCTTCACATATCACCTTGCTCACCAGACCGTCACGGCCATTGTTGTTATCGGCAAATGCAGTGCCTTCCGGCCCTATGACGCCCATAACATCGAATAGTTCATAACGAGCAAGCTGCCAGTTGATTCCATAGCGGATGACATTGCCATTCTCATCAAGCTTAATAAGCTTTTTACCCACTTCATATACTTCATCCCAAGTTCTGGGCAGATCATCTTCCGTAAGACCGGCTTCTGCAAAAGCATCAAGATTGCAGTAAAGAAGAATCGTTGATGTATTGAACGGCATGGAAAGCAAACGGCCCTCATATGTGTAACAATATATTCCACTTTCGATGAGATCCGACTTAGAGACAGATGCGCTTCCTTTGCCCCACATTGAATCTATGTCAACAGCACAATTGGTCGCATCTACGACAGGAAGCGATGCATTATAGATTTGACATACATCAGGCATGTTTTCAATATCGTTTGTCTGGATGCAAGTCTTCAATTTCACAGCAGTATCGCTACCCTGAAAGCAATCGTTGGCAAAAATACCAAGCTCCTTTCCTTTTGTTTCATTGAATTCAGCTATTAGAGAACTCATGACCTGGCCATTCGATCCCTCCATAGAATGCCAAACATCGATGGAAACGATATCGTTTCCGTTATTCTTTTCACCGGCTCCTCCGGCAAAAATCATGAACGAACATGCTAAAGAGACCATGATAAACAATAGGGTCTTTCTCATTTTTATCCTCCTTTATTTTTAAAACCACAATGTGGTTATTTATCGCAAAATACAGTCATCCCTTGACTCCTCCTGACATCATACCTTCGACAATCTGACGTCGGAAAAAAAGGAAGAGAATCAAAGAAGGGATAATTACAATCATGGATGCAGCCATGATCGGACCATACGGATTGCCATCTGCAAAATTCAGCATCGTTATTCCAACCTGAACTGTACGCATTTCCGTTTTATTCGTGACCATAAGAGGCCAAAGGTATGAATTCCATACTCCCATGAATGATGTTATGAAAACAGTAATCAATATCTGATAGCTGGATGGCAACAATATACTCCAAAAAAATCTGAAATTTGAACATCCATCAACATAGCTGGCATCTTTTATTTCAACGGAAAAAGTCTTGAAACTCTGACGTATCATAAAAATATTCATTCCATTGACCAAATATATTGCCATGATACCTGAATATGTGTTTATGAGATGCAAGCTGGCAACGGTCCTATAATTTGCAGCAATCGTCACATCTCCAGGAATGAGGAAAGTCGCGATTACCATGTAAAACAGGATTTTTTTACCAGGAAAATCCAGAAAAGCAAATGCAAAAGCAGCTAGACTTGCAGTAAGTATTCTCACCAGACTTGCAATCAATGATACAAATATAGAATTGCACATAAACTTGAAAAATGGCGCCATAGCAAATGCATCTGCATAATTTTCAAGTGTCCATCGTTCTGGAATAAGGCCTGCCGTTATTGAAAAAATCTGCTCTGCGCCCATGAAAGAAATAAAGAACGCATAAATCAGCGGAAACATTATCACCAAGCCAATCAGTATACAGAAAATCTGGAAAACCACATCCAAAACCACTCTTTTAGAGCAAGAACGTGATATGGCAACAGTTGCTTCCGTTTTTTTCAATTGTAGTACACTCCTTTCTTTTCATAAGCAAAAGTAGCTATTATAGCCATCACGGCAATAATGAAACTGACGACTGCAGCAGGAAATGCCAGATTGTAATTCGAACTTTGGGCAGAAGCTTTATACATGAAGGAAATCATTGTTTCAGTACTTTTGCCAGGTCCCCCACCAGGAGTAAGAATCAATGAAAGATTCGACATGGTAAGTGCACTGGCAAGAGAATTGCACAACAGGAAAAAGACTGTAGGAGAAACCAGTGGAAAAACAATCTTGCGGGCCCTTGTGAAAGCATTTGCCCCATCAAGTTCCGCAGATTCAAGAACCGATTTTGGAAGTCCTCGGATGGCAGAAAGTATAAAAAGGTAGTTATATCCAAGGTGCATCCAAATACTGATGATGATAAGTACCCACATTGCTGTGCTCACATCATCAAGCCAGTTGATATGAAGATGCAATGTCTTATTCACAATGCCGACATTCTGATTGAAGATAATCTTGAAAATCATTGCACTGACAGACGATGACATGGCCATCGGTATGGAATACAAAGTTTCATATATGGGAGAGCATTTTCTCATCTTTCCCGCCAACATGGCCATTACGAATGAAATTACAATAGAGACCGGAACGGATACTACCGTAAATTTGAATGTATTGAGAATGGATCTACGGAATGTATTATTGGAAAAAAGAGTAGCATAGTTCTCAATTCCTACAAATTCCCTGATCTCGGCAAAACTATTTGTAAGGAAGAAAGATTTGATTACCGAGACTATAAATGGATAATAGATGAATGCAATCAACAAAACAAATGCAGGTAAAAGATATAAATATGCTTCTCCATAACGTAGCAATTTCTTATTTTTCATCTTATCGCCTTTTTACAAATATCTTGTAATCTTGTATTAACTTTAATACAACAATTCAACCTCGTCAACAAAATTTTTATTTCCATACAATTCAATACAATAAATAAAATAATTTGAATAATGCGTTTGACAATTTGTCTATTATTGTATTAATATTAATACATGTATAGACCAAAGATTAAAATGATTGCCTGCGACATGGACGGCACGTTACTGGAATCCGATGGAACTGTCAAAGCAACTGTACTTGAAATTATTGATGAACTGATAAAAACAGACATAGTGTTTACAGTGGCATCAGGAAGAATGCCACATCGAATCGACAGGCTTCTTTTGCCGCATTCCGGTCCGAAAGGGAAATGCTACGTTGCAAACAACGGAGCAACCGTAATACTGAATGGGAACATCATTCTCAATAGAACATTTCCCGTGAGGCCATACAGGAATCTTATTCTTGAGTTTTTGGAAAAAGGTCTGGAAATAGATTTCGATTTCAATGACGAATATCGCCCTCTTATATGTACGGAAAGAACAAAACGCCATTCCACCCATTTCCATGGATATGATCACCCACTTGGGCTAGGTGAGAATATATGGAATCTTGATGTCAACAAGATTTCTGCAACCGATCCTATCAATGATGGAAAATTATTGAACTTCTTAGAAGGAATGCGAGAGATCGGAGGATGCACAATTTATGGCTATGGAATTCATGCAACAGAAATAGCTCCTGAAAATTGTTCAAAAATGACAGGCATAAAATATCTAGCCGAACATCTTGGTCTGGATCTGTCCGAAATACTTGCGATAGGAGACCACACAAATGATATCGAAATGCTTACGAACTGCGGATATAGCGCCTGCGTTGCAAATGCCGTTGAAGAAACAAAGGTTGCATCCCAATTCATATGCTCTGCATCATATGGAGATGGAGTTATCGAAGCTATAAAACATTATGGTTGCATCTCATGAAAAAAACAACTGGATGAACAAGTATTTCATGTTATCTTAAAAATAGAAAACAACTCAAGGATCAAAAAATGAACAAGATAGACAGAAATTCAGCGGTACCGGTTTACCAACAGATTGCCTCAGACATTCTATCCCGGATTTCTGCAGGGGAATGGCCCATAGGCTGCCAAATTCCATCAGAGTTTTGTTTATGCGAAGAATACAACTCAAGCAGGGTGACGTTGCGTCAAGCCTTAGCGAAACTCGAATATGAAGGTTTCATAGAAAAACGGAGAGGAAAAGGTACATTTGTAAAAGCAAAACCAGGAATCAGCGTTCAGGATCTTTTTATTCCACAGGTCGGAGTACGGAGAAAATCGGATATTGCTTCTGCAAACATCAGAATTACCGTAGCAAAAAAAGCAAACCCGATTGTATTAAAATTTTTAGAAATAGATGAAAAGACGCCAGTAGTATCGCTGATAAGGGATTTTGTCCAACACGGAAGGATAATAGGTATCAACCATGCCTGGTTTCCCCTGCACAAAGTACCGGGAATAACAGAACAACCATTGGAAAACAACAGTGTTACCGAAACATTGCAACAGCGATACCATATCAATTTTTCGTCTATAGACAATTTTATCGAATCGATATCGATGGATGGTGAAACAGCTCATATTCTGAACGCATCTTTGATGTCGCCGGCATTGAAAATATCATCGGTTTACTTTGATGAAGATGGAATACCGGCTGAATATTCAGAGACAATTTGGAATGGAAGAGATACGCAATTCCATATTGCTCTTTCATCAAAATAAAACCTATCATAAATCCAAAGATATCTAAGAAGTTCATCTTCCTATTTCATTTTCTCTTGCGGGCATCAACAATCGCAACATGTTCATTTTTGTCGATATAAGTCAACAGAACCGATTATAACAAGATGAAATCAAAATAGCCGCAATATTATGTCAGCTATCGTTCTTAATCCATCTCTGATATTCTCCTGATATGCAGTGTTGCGGAACCATAATCCGATAAAGTCCTGATCACCCATAAATAATCTTTACCAAGATGCCGCGGCTGAAACTTTTTGTTGTATACGGCGTACATTCCAAATAATATAACAAATATGGAAATCGAAGCTTTGGAAGCAGTCCTGGACAAAACAGACAGTCAGGTCATCCTGTTTCTTGCCACCCTTTTCTTCGGCATCATCTCCATAAAGCTTTTCATGATGCTCCTGAAAAGACTGTTGCTCATCTCAAGCGTGGACAATGCTGTTGTACGCTTCTGTACGCACAGCGTCGAAATCATACTGGCAGTGATTCTCATTCTATATGATTTCTCCCTTCTGGACATACCGCTGACCTCCATGATTGCCGTCATATCGGCATTCGGAGTTGCCATAGGACTGGCCATACAGGATTCGATCGCCAACGTCGCAAACGGTCTAATAATGATCGGGACACGACCGTTCAAAGTAGGCGATTTCGTCCAGATAGGTTCCGATGAGGGGCGGATAGAGGAACTCAGGCTCATGAACACGGTTCTTTCGACTGCGGATAACAGAAAGCTTATCCTGCCGAACAGGCAGGTATTCACATCGAGAATCGTCAACTACAACACGAATCCTACAAGAAGGATAGACCTGACATTCGCGGTGGACTACGACACCGACATCGACAAAGCTATCAAGGCTACGAAAACCGCCTGTACATCATGCAGGAAAGTATTGAAGAATCCTGCCCCACGGATCGAGCTGTACGACATGGCCTCTTCCAGCCTCATGATAAGCGCCTGGTGCTGGATAGACAGCAAAGACTATTACGATGCCTTTTTCGAAATCAAACGGGCAGTCTGGAATGCTTATAAGGAGAACAACATCGTAATTCCGTTCGATCAGCTTGTAATCTCCGAACGGGAAAAAGCCGTACAGAGGAAAAGGACTACAAGGAAAACCACAGCCGCAAAGACAGTCACCAACGCGAAAAGCCAGACAAAGGAGCTCAGGAAATAAGCCATGGAAAACTTTCTTGCCTTCTTCCACAACAATTTCACAAGCCTTCTGCCGTCCATCTACGGCTGGCTGACGATAATAGGAATACTTCTGATCCTACTTGCATGTTTCAGGTGTTTTTCCCTTCCTTTCAACGTATCCTTTTCAAAGATGAGAAAAGTGAAAAGTATAGTATCCAGAGCAGCGGGAAGAAAAGAATGCGTGTTCTCGGTATTCGAGAAGACAAGGTTGAAAAAACATCTTGTATACTCCGAGAGACTGGTAGAGGCTTCGCTATATGAAGATCCATCCCAGAGCGATCTGAAAGAAGCCAATGACATCCTTGGCAAGATTTTACTTTTGCTGGATGCCTATGACAAATCCGTCATGAACGAGAAGGAACGGACCCGTAAACTGGTCATCAAATCGATTCAGAAGCATGTCGACAGCTATCTTGCCCTGCCGCGAGCAAGAAAGTACAGCAATCGTTTCTGAAAAGTTCTTTTTGCTCGATGCCGCGGATGGAAAACCCATACGGGATTTTTCTCAGAACTTGTTTCCGTCATATCCCCAGAGCTTCATAGCTTTTTCCACACTGTCGTCATTGTCCGATATTATGCTATCGCCATTACTTATTCCTGTCTCAATTACGTCACGGGCATAGAGCATCGCGCAATACGGACAGAACTTCCTCAAACCTCGTTGCAGAGCGTCTCCTGACAGCATATTTCTCTCGACGTCGCTCAGATCGAATTCATACTCGCGGTCCAAATAGTATTTATAGAGATACTTGCAAGCTCCTACGCATTCATCGTCATCGCTCAGTGCAGAGAGTCTGTCGATGTTTTTCTGTCTGTCTTCTGCCCTGCTAAAATGCAAGCCGGCAAGCTCGGCCGAACATTCAAGGCAGCCCTTCTCCTCACCTTTCTGCCAATTCCTGACAGCCGAATACGCATCGCCTATGCGCATGAAATACCTGCCCAAAAAATATTCTCCCCAGCCTGAATTGCCCTCCAGCGACTGCTTCCAGTACTTCAGAGCGGATTTCACATCACCTGCGATATAATACATCTGCCCGCACCAGGCCTGTCCAAGACATCGGGGAAATCCCTTGTCGAGAAGCATATTCTCCATCTCTTCATAGCGTCCCAATGCGGCATATGCCCTTCCTGCGTTTATGTTGAAATTGTAATAGTTCAGAATATCGTCCAACTCCGCAGCCTCGGCGTAGTACTTCGCCGCCAGATTCGCGTCCGGAAACCTTTCGTCGTCATACCCTGAATATGAGAAAAAGATATTCCCAAGCTCGCCTAAAGCTATAATCAGCAGATCAAGGTAATCGATATCGACATTGCATCCTTCATCGTGTTTCTTCCTTGCAATCACTGCTGCTTTATATGCCCAGTATGCACCACGTGCATAATCGTCGGCATCCATGCCCTGCGTAGTGCGATATACTTTCGCAAGAGCGACAAGCATTTCCAAAGCGTCGTCGCCACTGTTTATCACGTCCAGAAGGAGGTCTTTCACGGTCGTTCCGGAAAAGTACTCGTAGAACTCGAAACAGCTTTCATCAATATCGTCCTTGATATAGTCGTCGAGATGGGCAAGGATATCGTCGTCAAGATCAATGGATAGAGGGAACCCATTGTCTTCCGGCACGTTTTCATGCAACCATCTCATGATTCTTCCTTCATCCGAATCATCATATATTTCCTCTGGCTGCTCCTCATCTTCCACTCCAAATTCGTTGTTCGGACGGATATCGTCCATGGAAAGAGAACCATCATCGATCAGGCGGACAAGCGCAGCACACTCATCATCCATGTCCTCCAACTTCTTGAGCTTGTCATATGCTCCCTGGACATCGCGTACGAGATAATCGCCACGCAGCATCATCTTGCAAATGCCGCGCGTGGCGGCCATCATCCCTACTTCCTCGCCTTCTTTATAGAGCTTGTATGCTTTAGCCGAATAATCGTCATCGCAAGTATATCCGGAAATCGATACCTGCCTGAAGTATATGATTTCTCCCAGAAACGGAGCCGCACGTTGTTCTCCTTCTGCATATGCATCGACAAAATAGTCGTAGGCGATGCTCACGTTGCATTCTCCGAAATAACCGTAGTAATAGCTGAGTCCCAGCGTAAGCATGGCTTCGATGTCGCCATTCTCGGCAAGATTCTTCAACGTTGACTCGGAAAGAGAAAAGTAATCGAATTCTGCCATATGCATCTCCTCCTTATGCTTCAGTCTGTCATGTCTATATTATCTACCAAAATCCGAATCTGATGTGGATTTTTATCATTGAATGAAAAATGTCCTATCACGAGGCCGGAAAAGAACGGAACATTCGCGGCAGAAAAATAGTTCCGCAGCGAAAGGAAGGCTTGAAGGACAAATAGTGATTAAAAAAACATCCATATCGGGAGAAAACCGTCAACTTTGCCTCACCTGCCACCAGTGTCCACAGATGAGGTTTTCAATCTCAGGCACCGCTTTGCTGGACGGTATCCAGAAGCATACCGGAAAGCGAAGTCTCCATGGCATCTATCGCATCTCCTCCTTGAACGTGATGTAATAGAAATCCTTGGTCATATCCATCACGGATTTATCGAATCCGCCCTTAAGCCATTCCATCGAAACATTATACAGCGCTCCGGCATAGAAATGAGCGGTATATTCCGGAAGGTCGGGTCTTCTGATATCGTTTGCTTCTGCCATGCAACCGTCCAGCACCTCCAGATACAGGTACTCCAGATGAGCCTTCAGAAGCAGACGGAAAAAAAGTTCATTGTCCCTGAACTGCTTGAAAGCCGCGAAAATCGCCTCGAAGAAATCTTCCCTGCTCCTCATGATGTATGGCATGTTCTGCTTGAACTTTTCTATCTGATTTGCAAAGTAAAGCCGAAGTACATCTTCCTTGTTTTTGAAATGTCTGTAATACGAGACTCTGCTGACGCCGGCCTTTCCGACTATATCCATAACTGTGATGGAAGAATAGTCCTTCTCGCCCATCAGTATTACCAAGGCATCCAAAATGTATTTCTCCGTAGAATTCACGATACATTCCTCCCCTTTGTGTTTCAAAGCGATTTACAGCGGAACACGGTCTGTTCCAATCCGAGCCAAACGTGTTGTCGACATGCCCTTGTTTGGCTATACCAAGTGTAACATATGTTTCATAAATATGTGAAACAGAAACATATGTAACACAACAAGGAGAACGACATGGAAGAAACAATCTATGGCAGGCAGAGACGGGAAGGATATGAAAGTGTCCTTGAGGAAATCAAAGAAAACAGAGCCGGACGTACTCCAGAGGAAAATGCGATCAAGGAGAAGATCTTCCGCTGGTGGGCCGAATGGAAGCCGGACTATGAAGGATGGCTCATATGTGCGGATTCTCTATATGCTCCGGAGTGCATGATCGACGCCATAGGAGACAAGCCGCAGGTATACAAGGACTACAGACTGGCCATGAAACATCAAAGGGACACTTTCATCATGGACATGGGTCCGATAGACAACTGCGTCGTGGAAGGCGATACGCTTGCAATATCCTACAACATGTACCTCACGGCAAAAGCGGCAATGGGTCTGCTTGAAAAAGGAAAGACGTACAGGATAAAGGTCACGGAATTCAACAGATTCAGCTTTGTCAATGGCAAGGACAATGATCCGATGGTGGTTAATCTTCTTCTAACATCAACTACTCCGGGAATGTAATCGATATCGAGGCGGGCAAAATAAAATGCCCGCCCGAACCATCTATACGGCTCGGCAAACTGCCATAATGGATACAGGTTTTGCCGACACAAACAGGAGTCCGAACCATTATATTACGCTCTATCTGAATGGAATTCCCCTATGCTCAATGGGACTGGCCTCTGTATCATCAGAATAGATCCTATACAGTTCGCAGAAAGAATGGCTGGTCTCAACGTTTATAGAAAACTGGCCTCTTTTATAAAAGTCTTGATGGATTTTTATAAAAAACCGCAATTTTTATAACGATCGCTCATCAATCCTCAATGTATCCACATCGGAATCTGTCAGTACTTTTATCAAGCTTGTATTGACATAATAGCTGTCTCTTCCCAATCGTGTTTTATCAAACTGTAAAACGATGGATGGTTATCCCGGATCTTATGTTTGTACTTCACCATCATATCCCTCAGAGTAGTCACTATATCACTTGTCAGGCGGGAAGTGCATATGACACCTTCCAACATGAAAAGAATGTACTTCTCCTACTGCTCCGCACTTCCGGAATCCCTGACGTTTTGCAGATATCTGTAATACAGCCCTTTATTGACGTTGATATACCTTGACAAATACAGAACAGGATAGTTCAGCAATCCTTCATGCAATAGGTAAAGGATATTAAGTATTCTTCCTGTTCTACCATTACCATCATAAAATGGGTGTATGCTCTCGAATTGATAATGAAGTATAGCCATCTTGACCAATAAATCTGCATTCCAAACAGAATCATCGTTGAAATACAATAGAAAATTGTCCATCAATTCCGGGATTTCATTCGGCATGGGAGGCTCATATACTATTTTCTTTGTTCTGTCATTCACAAATGCTGTTCCTGGTAAATTCCACTGTCCTGCGTTATTGCGTTCTATTGCAGCCTGAATCTCTTCAATGCAACTCAGCGAAAGAATATCCTTTTGCCTGTATATACGGCAGCCACGCATTATGGCGTCGACATAATGAAGAACTTCCTTAGTTGCAGGCGTTATATCCGATAATTCAGGATTAGCCATAGCTGTATAGATATCGGCATGAGGTGTTATAATATTCTCTATTTCAGAACTATCCTTAGCTTCTTGAAGAGCAAGTGTATGGACAAGTACAGCTTGATTTGGAATAGAGTCACAAATCCCACTCAGTAATCGTCAAAATAGTTAAATCCTTATAATATAAGCATTTATACCATATGCAACCAACAATTTGGCATGAAAATGACATGGCGATAAAAATAAATTTACCCTAATTAGATAATATATATAGTAGTGGTTAAATACTTTATTAGGGTAATTTGAAATCTTTTCTAAGCTTATCCTCTTCTTTGAGGCCTACCCCACCATGCTCTCCAAGAGTCCGTCTGCTTCTTCAAGAATCGAGTTGTCAACCAAACTTGAAGATAGGTGAAAATAGCTTCATGAACAATGATTTTGTGTGGTAAATAGTATACGATCCAACCATGGAAGGCAGGTCCAAATCAGACCTGCCAGTACTCAAGGCTATCCAACACATCAAAGGAAATATGCATAAATATAACACCATGACCGGATATTCAAAAAGCAAGTTCCAGTCAAAGGATTTTTGTTAATTGTTTTTTCGCCTGAGTCGCTTGTCTACCTATTCAGAAGTCATCGAAGACAAGGACAGATTCTAGCTATTGGAATATCTTGGTTTCTTGTTCATCAGCTTCTTATCGAAGGAAAAGAAGTCTCGTTCTTCTAAAGCATAGCCAGAGAGAAACAAACAATCGACATAGTCCAGATTCAATTCCCCGTAGATTCGCAGGGCTTCTTCAATGACATTCTTCTTTTCAACATCAACCTCTTGCAGGACGGCCAGCAGAGTGGCAGAGATGGTGCTCCTGTCCACCTTGTACACCTTGTCGAGCACATATACGATTTCATTAATGACTTAAGGATAGACTGCAGATCATTCCTATATGAGTTTAGACACTTTCAATGCCTGGGCCTGGTCATCGTTCAGGATATATCGCAGGATGCAATTCGTGTCTATCAGCATTTTTCCGCATCCTTTCCATAGCGCTCCTCCATGGCCATGGCGAAAGCCAGCTTCTCCTTTTCCCTCAGACCGGGATCTGCGTAGGCCTTGAGCATTCCGAAAGCCTTGTGCTCCTTCTTATCCTTTTCAATCTTCCTGATGACTATGCATCCTTTTGAACTCTGGGAGATTTCAATCTTGTCTCCTTCGGATATCCCCGTCTTTCCTGCTATGGCTGATGGGATGCGGACTCCTAGAGAGTTTCCCCATTTTGATACGGTTACAAGCATTCCTGTCTTCTCCTCTTATCTAAAATGTATATCAATAATGTATATCCGTCAAGAATTCTTCTTTCATCAGATAATACAAACAGTTAAGTCCGACATCTCGTACTTAAAGTCGCATAATGACCTGTTCAGAAAATGTAAAAAATATTGAGTTCAGAAAATTCTTACTTACAGGATAAGAAAATAATTTCTATTTTTTTGAATTCATAGTAAAGTTCATGACAGAACCAAAGCAAAAAAAGATTCAACAGAAAAAAGAATGGGTATAATTTCGGAGAAATTAAGGGTTGGGATGGTGAATTTCTTTTAAAAGAAAGAGGAAGGACAAGGGCTGCATGCACAGGGGATGTCCTTCCTCCAAAAGCGGCCTTAGTCCAGGGCTACCAATATAGATACATTCTACTTTTCCATTTCATTACTGACAATTTATTCAACCTCAGGCACTGTAGTTCCTGATGGTATTCGATTAGAACTATTGCAAGACCCTTACTCGCAATACTAAAAAGAAAAGGCGGGTCACTAATTTCCAAACCTGGAAACAGCTCCCGCCTTCAGCTAATTTGTTGATCTTCAAAACACCCTCATAAAGTTCACGGCAATTTGTATCATTCAACTTTCATGGTTCTTTCATCTGCATGGAAAATCTTAATTCTTTATCCGGTTCGCAGAATACTCTTGGAATGCTTTTTCTCATTAACAATGAATACCGACAAAAGCCCTGTTGTCAGACAAAGATATTCCAGGTTTCATTTGTCCAAGGCTGCTTCTAGCCGTACCTAATTTTTTTGTTAAAAAAGTATAGGAATCAGGGCTAAAGAGACCTGGATATCATCTAAAATAGACAAGGTCCTCTACAGTATTTGAATTCTGGTAGGAATAATCATCTCTTTTCTACAACAGAAAATGCCGAATAATGATGAGAATGAAAATATATGTTTTAATAGTATAGGTTTTGGCATGATTTTGGCATGAAAATGCAGAAAAACACCCCAAATAATAGCGATAATTGACACAATAAAAAAATCGTCATAATACAATTGCTTGTATTACAACGATTTATAAAACTTCAACCTACTGGTATTATTCCCACTCAATCGTTCCTGGCGGCTTCGAAGTTATATCGAAAAGAACTCTGTTGACCCCCGGGACTTCATTGCAGATCCTCGATGCGCAACGCTCGAGCACATCGTATGGCATTCTGAACCAGTCTGCGGTCATCGCATCTTCGCTCGTCACTGCGCGGAGAGTGCAGACTTCCTTGTATGTTCTCTCATCTCCTTGGACACCTACGCTTTTCACAGGAAGGAGATCTGCCAAAGCCTGCCAAATCTTGTTGTACAGACCGGCCTTTCTGATTTCCTCGATGAATATGCTGTCGATGTCCCGTAGCGTATCAAGCCGTTCCTTGGTGACTTCCCCTATGCATCGGACGCCGAGGCCAGGGCCCGGGAACGGATGTCTGTCGACAAGTTCTTCCGGCAATCCCAGCTTACGTCCGAGTTCGCGGACCTCATCCTTGAAAAGGTCCCTGAGCGGTTCAAGGAGTTCCCACTTCAGGTCCTCGGGCAACCCTCCCACGTTATGATGGCTCTTTATCGTACTCGACGGACCTCCCGTCGGGCTTTTGGATTCGATTACATCCGGATACAATGTTCCCTGTGCAAGGAATGAAATATCTCCGCATTTTCTGGATTCCTTGTAGAATGTATCCACAAACAGCTTGCCGATGATCTTTCTCTTGGCCTCAGGCTCCGTCACTCCTTTGAGTGCCGACAGGAAGTCTTCCTCCGCATCGGCATATTGCAGGTTCATGTTGAAATTGCGTCCGAAGAGCTCAAGGACGTTTTCTGCCTCATTCTTGCGAAGCATTCCGTTGTTGACGAATACGCACACAAGCTGGTCTCCGATGGCCTTGTGGATCAGGACTGCCGCCACAGAGGAGTCGACTCCGCCGGAAAGCCCGCAAAGCACCCTCCGATCTCCGACTTTCTCCCGGATCTTCCCGATTTCCAGATCTATGAAGTTTTCCATGTTCCAGTTGCGTTCCGCATTGCAGATTCCGAGAACGAAGTTGGAAATCATCTTCATTCCATCCAACGAGTGCACGACCTCGGGATGAAACTGCACACCATAGAATTTCCTATCTGCATCCTCAATTGCCGTAACTGGGCAGTTTGACGTCGATGCTATTATCCTGAACCCATGAGGAATCTCCGAAACGGAATCTCCATGGCTCATCCAGACCTGGCTTCCCGAAGCTATGCCGTCGAAAAGCAAGGAAGGAGAGATTTCGATGTTCGCTATTCCGTACTCCTTCTTCTCCGGCGAAACAACCTTTCCGCCAAGCAATACGCTCATCACCTGAAGGCCATAACATATCCCGAGCACAGGAATGCCCAGTGAAAAAATTCCCTTGTCCGGCCTCGGGGAACCGGGAGTCGTGACGGATGCCGGTCCGCCGGAAAGTATGATTCCCTGCGGATGTCTGGCCGCCGCTTCCTTTGCAGAAATGTCGAACGGAACTATTTCGGAATATACGCCGGCCTCTCTTACCCTGCGAGCAATCAGCTGGCTGTACTGTGCGCCGAAATCCAATACCAGGATGGGTTGCTGTCTATCTTCCAAATTCATCCTCCGAAACGAATGCTGAAATGATACATTAAGAAGTGTGCTTTATGCAATTGCCGCAAGTATCGCCAATTGCAGGAATTGCACTTTCGAAAACTCATATACAACACTCTGCGGCGCCGATTCCGGCTGCAATTTTCCCTCAGGCAACGTACTTCCACGTGCATGTCTGTTGTGCTATTCTTCGAGTATTGCGGAGGGATACGATGTTTTCAATCAGTTCGGAAACTCTTTCTGTCTGCCTGCTCGATCCGAAGGTGGATTTCAAGCGGTTCGGAACCAGATACTGTACGGGAGGATACATATTCCAGATATACGACGCGAGCGGAAGAGCGTTGCTTTCGGGGCCGACGTTTCCTGAAAGCTTCAATACTTTCGACGGACAGGGAATTCCGGATTCGTTCAGCCATGCCCCGCTTCTGCTCAGGGAAAGCAGGCTGTTTCTTATTCCGGGAATCGGAGAGTGCGACCTGGCCTCGAACTCCGTCGTGAGATTCAGCGACTGGGAAATCGAAATAAAGAATTCCTCTGCTGTCTTTGCTGCCAGAGAGACGAAAGGAGGATATGATTTCACGATCGTGAGAACGATACAAGTCGACGGACGTACCATAATCTCCAGAACAATGATCGAGAACGAGGGATCTGAACTTGTTCCAATAAGCTGGTATCCCCATCCGTTCTTCCCGCCCAGGGAGGATCTTTCAATGTTCTCGCTCGTCAGAGATGCATATTTCGATGCTCCTACAGGATATTTCGCAATCGAAAACGGCAATGTCCGCAGAATCAAGGGCATAGAACAGAAAAAATCCTTCCAGCCTGTACTTACGCCGGGAGAGAAGTTCCTGTATGCAAAGATACACGCAAGAAATTCCGAATGGCTTATGACTACGGACTACTATTCGCATCAGAGTCCGATATGGGCCAACGACAGGACATTCTCGATAGAACCGTACTATCAGGATACCGCATTTGCAGGGCATGCCCTTTCCTGGAGCGTATCATACAAACTCATATGACGGTTTTGGAAAAAGATTCATCCTCTTTGCCTTTTGTGCTATGCACATCACAACGATTTGGGTAGAATCTTGTTATCTAGATTGGAGGAATTCAGATGGAAGACAACAAACGTCCAGCGGATATGGAACGCATCGTTTCAAAGGCCCAGGCCGATGCATTCATAGCAGATGAGATCGCAAAAATCAGACATGATGTAGGAGAAGGAAAGGTTCTTCTTGCACTCTCCGGAGGTGTGGACTCGTCTGTAGTCGCAGCACTTCTCATCAAGGCGATAGGAAAGAACCTAGTATGTGTACATGTCAATCATGGTCTCTTGAGAAAAGGCGAGCCTGAACAGGTAATCGAGGTTTTCCGCAACCAGATGGATGCAAACCTGATCTACGTGGACGCAGTCGACCGCTTCCTTGACAAGCTGGCCGGTGTTGCCGAACCCGAAAAGAAGAGAAAGATAATCGGAGCCGAGTTCATCAGGGTATTCGAGGAAGAGGCAAGGAAACTGGACGGAATAGAGTTCCTGGCCCAGGGAACGATATATCCCGACATCATAGAAAGCGATGGAGTAAAAGCCCATCACAATGTAGGCGGTCTACCCGAGGATCTCAAGTTCAAGCTTGTCGAGCCTCTCAAATTCCTCTACAAGGACGAGGTACGTGTCGTAGGAAAGGCTCTTGGACTCCCCGATGGCATGGTTTATCGCCAGCCGTTCCCAGGTCCTGGGCTTGGCGTAAGATGCCTGGGAGCAATCACCCGCGACAGACTGGAAGCGGTTAGAGAGTCCGATGCCATACTTCGCGAGGAATTCGACAAAGCCGGTCTTGCAGGAAAGGTCTGGCAGTATTTCACGGCAATCCCCGATTTCAGGAGCGTCGGCGTCAAGAACGGCAAGAGAACATATGCATGGACCGTCATAATAAGGGCCGTAAATACTCGTGATGCCATGTCCGCGACTGTCGAGAACATTCCGTTCGATCTGATGCAGCATATTGTCGACAGAATCACCCACGAGGTCGAAGGTGTCAACAGAGTCGTATACGACTATACTCCGAAACCCTCGGGGACCATCGAGTGGGAATGATTTGATTATTGTCCTGTGGCATGCCACCACAGGAATTTTTTTGCTAATCATCGCCGACAGAGAAAATCGATCGAACCGATGCAGTTTCTTGATGGATAATAAGCAAAAATATCAAAAAGCCAACGGCAATATCAAGGAAAAGACATATAAACTACCCTATTTTTTTGTTTTCTGGAAAAACTGTATGATATAATATGGATTATAATTCCGAATGGAGATGATTAATGGATACGTTCAAAGATGACACAATGGAAACAAATGAAGAAAACAATCTTTCAGATCTCTCAACAAACTCTGTATTCAGAACTTTGAGCATTCTTGAGTCTTTATCGTATCATAAGGGATTGACTTTGGAGGAATTGGTTCCGATCGTAGGCTTGTCCAGGCCGACATTGTTCCGTTTCCTTTCCATCCTGCAAAGGATGGAATACGTGGAAAAAGATATCAACAACAGATATCGGCTAACACCGAAAATATTCAAAGTAGCCTCCCGCAGCATAGATGACGTGGAACTATCAAGGATTTCCCGCCCGTTCATAGAAGATCTTAGCTTCGATACAGGCGAAACGACAATCGTGACAATCCGCGACAACAATGAGCAGATCCACCTGCAAAAGGTCGAGTCACGGTATACAGCAAGATTCTATGAGCGTATAGGAAAACGTACCCCGCTATATTGTACGGCAAGCGGCAAGGTCCTGCTGGCTGGGATGGATGAAGATCAGCTCAGCCAATACCTTGCAACCGAGAAACTGATACCATACACAATCAATACAGTCACCGATCCGGCTACGCTCAGACAGCAGATTTCCAAGACAAGGGAAGATGGATACAACGAAGTGATAAGCGAATACGAACAGGACATCCATACGTTGGCATGTCCCATATATGAGCACGACGGATCCATCATTGCAGCTGTGAGCATAAACTGGCCAAGTTTTCGGGAAACACCAGGGAAAAGAGATATCTGTCTGGAAAAACTTCAAAAGGTTGCTTTGCAGATCTCCCATATAATGGGTTACAGCGACTGAACACGGCAAGGTATGGCCTTGAATCCGGATATAAGCAGCAATCCCGGCAGTCCAGGAACAACCGGATTTCGTTTTCCGGAGTCTTCGACTTCAGTGGTTCCGACAAGAATACCATATGGAATATTCATCGAGGAATCATGCCGACTAAAGATCGAGACGACAATTCGGTCTTACGTTTTTTCAGGCAGCTTTCCTGATTGCTGCGGCCAGCTCTTTCCATAATTTCAAAAACATTTTTTATGCGGCTTGAGGCAATAGAAACGTAGTTTGTCAGTAAAAATAAAATTACAGTTCTATATTTTTATAAAAATTATTTCTAAATATTTTATATCCTGCGTGAAAACTACATTATCTGTCAGTTTACTTTACCTCATATTTCTTTTTATTTTGAAATCAATTTTCAATATTGCATTTTTCATTGAACATGCTATCATATAAATATATTGTTGTCACAAAGGAGGCAAAAAAATGGCAATTGCAGTTGCAAGGCAAGAAAACAACCCGAAAACAACGAACGGGTATGGCGAGGTAGAATGGCTGGCTGGAACCCATCCGCTGGTCAGGGGATATAAATGCATCCTGGAAAAAGGTCATACAGTATCGCCAAAGCTGTATGAGGATAAGACAGTCGTATTCATATTCGGACAGGGAACTGGATATATTACGACTCCTGTAAAAGCATACAATATCGAGAAGCTGAGCTTCTTCGTCCCGAATTTCGCGGCCGAGCAGTACACAATATATGCAGCAACAGATATGGAATACATGATGGTCGTAGTCGACATGCTTCAATCCGATCTTGACGGATATAAAAATACGCATATGATCCTACCAAGCTTCAAGACACTTGACGATTGCGAAGAATACACACAGACTTGCAAAGGACCGAACACAAAGAGTTGGACCGTAATTTCCAGCGGACATCTTGCAAGAGTATTGATGGGAGTTGTGAAAGCCGACGGAGAAGGAACAATCGAGAAAGGACATCCGGCCGTCGATCAGTGGAACTATACGCTTCCCGGAGCCGATTTCACTCTTACAGTCGAAGACGAGAAGATACATCATGGAGCAAATGAATGGTCATATGTCCCTGCCGGACTCGATCACTCTCTCGTATCGGAACCCGGAAAGTCCGTGTTCTATATCTGGTTCGAGCATAAGACTGCAGAAATCGCAAACGGAAGCCACTAAGGCAAAAACAAAATTTTCGAACAACAACCCCTTTCGAAAAGGGGTTGTTTCATGTCCGGCAGAAAATCTACATGGAATTTCTCCATCCAGTCGACATGACAAATCAAATCATTTTTCCAGTCTCCGCTCTTTATCACACAAAAAAAGCATCGACGCCGCCAGAATGATTATCGCATAGCCTGCAATACTAGACGAATCAGGAACCTGGGAAAGAAAAACATATCCTAGAAATGCGGCAAAGACTATCTGCGAATATTCGAATATGGATATATCCTTAGACGGTGCCAGTCTATAGGCTACGGTCAGAAGAATCTGTGTTGCAAATCCGCATGCTGCAGCGGCAAAAAGCAAAAAAAACTGCATTGCGGACATTTCCTTGTATCCGAAGATTGCAAACGGCAGAGTCGCAATGGACGAAGAGAGAGAAAAATAGAAAACTATGAGCGACCCTGAAACACCGGCAATCCCGAGCTTACGAACCAACGTATAGGCAACTCCGGAAAGTATCGCATCGCATAGACAAAGCACGCTGGGGAATAACAGAATATTCGAAAAGGAGGGTTTTACAATGAACATGCTGCCGACAGCAGCTACGACAAGGCATACTTTCCTGAATGCATCCACCTTCTCGCCAAGGATGATGGCCGAGAAAAGCAACGTGAAGAAAGGAGCCATCTTGCCTATCATCGTCCAATCCGCCAGAGGAAGGCGGTCCATGGAATAGAACGATGCCATCAATCCGAGAGTACCTGCAAGGCAACGGACAGACAGCAGCCTGACACAACTTCTCTCGACCCGAAATCCTTCTCCCGACCGTAGCTGTATGCAAAAAGCGAATATGCATGCTATGAAATTACGAAAGAAGCTCTTCTGCATCGATGGAAGATCACCGGCAAGGTTCACAAGCAATCCCATCGATGCAGAAGCAAATGCCGACAGAAGTATCAGCAATATTGCCTTGTTTCTGTCCGTCATCCCTTGATTCCGCTCATGGCGATTCCTTCCATTATGTAATTACGGAAGAAGATGAAGATGAGCAAGCATGGTACAAGAGCAACCGCACAACCGGACATCATAACACCATAATCGATGAAATACTCGTCCTGAAGCAGAGTCAATCCAATCTCAAGGACGTACATCTCCTTCTTCGTCACAATGATCAACGGCCAGAGATACTCGGACCAGGCAATCAGAAAAAGCAATATGCTCAATACAGACAAGGACGAGACTGACAACGGCATGATGATCTTCCGAAGGATATAATAGTTTCCGGCACCATCGATTCTTGCAGCCTCTATCAAAGCATCGGGAAGCTGTTCCATGTTCTGCTTCATGAAGAACATTCCGAAAGAACTGATTATACTAGGGAAAACAAGTCCCATATATGTGTTGACCCAACCGACGGAGCGAACAAAACTATAAAGCGGAACGACGAACGATTCGAACGGAACCATTATCGTCGCCAGTATCGCATAGAAAAAGACAGTCTTGAGGGGAAACTTGAACTTTGCAAAAACGTATCCGATCAAGGCCGATACAATCACGGACACGACAGTGATGATCGTCGATGTAATGCATGTATTTATGAAATACCTGACAAAATACTGATCTGTGAAAATCTTTATGTAGCTGCCGAAATACCAGTTCTCAGGAAAGATAGTGGTCGGAATCGCAGTAATCTCCTCCTGGGTCTTGAACGAAGTCACAAACATCCAGAACAGAGGGAAAATTGCAACGAGAACTACAATAAAGAATAATATCAGCAGTACTATGTCTGTAGCAGAGGTTTTCTTTGAGAACCCGAGTTTGTTCATTTCTGTTTCTCCTATTTTTCCCGTTGAGCCCGCATCTGCAGACAGGTAAGAATGAAAATGACAAGAAGCAGTATCATCGCAGCGGCGGATGCCCTTCCCATGGAATGGAGCTGGAAGCTCTGCTGATATATATAATAGACAAGAGTCTTGAAGATATTTCCTGAGCTCTGGCTGCCGGATGTCATGACAATGGCCTGAGTGAACACCTTGATGAACTTGATCATGGACATAACACATACGAACAAGGTGATTGGTCGTATCATCGGCAATGTTATATGCAGCAACCGCTGGGAACGATTTACGCCATCAAGATCCGCCGATTCATAAAGTTCCTTTGGAACCGACTTCAATCCGACGAAGAAAATCATCATATTGTAACCCATTTCCTTCCATATGCCGATTATTACAATCGGCCAACCGACGATATTTGCGTCATTGATCCAATCTATGCTCTTTATGCCGATCAAATTCAGCAGTTGATTTATGAATCCGTAATTGAAATCGAACAACAGTTTCCACATCAATGTAGCAGGAACCATTGATACTATGACAGGAAGGAAAAGCAATGCCTGCCACAATCTCATACCTCTCCTTCCGGAGTTCACCATGCTGGCAAGGAACAAGCCCAGTACGATGCTTCCGAACATCGAGAAAAAAGCAATGAAAAAAGTATTGCCGAAAGCTCCGATGAATTCTGTGTCTTTCAGAACATATGCATAATTCTCAAGACCTACAAAAGATTGACCTGGTCTGATCATACTTTTTTTCATAAAAGAATAAAAAAATGTCTGGACAATCGGTATAAATCGAATTACAGAAAACAATATCATCACAGGAATAACTATCGAAAAGACAAAAATCATATCCTTGGTCTTCTGCTTTTGGAGAATGCTTCCGGTATCCGATTTCACTATTTCTTTTTTCGCATTCTTACTCATTATGTCAATCCTTCAACGATGGGTATAATATAAAATACTGGGAGATGAACAACATTCCATCGGTCATCTCCCAGATCAATGATCAGGAATTACTCTGCGTATTCGTCATATTCCTTCAGACAATCGTTTACTATGTCGGCCAAGCGCTTTATAGCAGCCTTAATTCCCTCTGGGTTATCAAGCAGCGATGCGTCCGCGAATATGTCGGGAAGAGCCTCACCGATCTTTGTCTGTGCCATGTCGTAGGAATTCAGGACAGGTACTCCATATACCTTGAGATCGTCGTCGAATACAAATCCTGGCTTAAGTCTCTCGTCAAGACCGGCAAGTCTGTCAGCGTCGATATAAGGATTGAGCGTAGCTCTCTCCACGACCTGCTTCTCGTACATCTCTCTCGACGTTGCAAAAGCGATGAATTCTCTGGCAAGATCCTTGTTCTTACCGTCCTTAGGTACATAGAGATTGAGAGAAAGTAGGAATGTCGCACGATCGACTGGTCCCTTCGGCATCGGGCTTGTCACCCAGTTCACATCTGGTCCCTGCTCGATGATGGACGTCGAACTGGAAGCCTCTCTCATGTTGATTGCAGTCTTTTCCTTGGCAAAAGCCTCCGTATCCTTCATGGACGAGAAATCGTCGACCTTATACTTATAAAGAAGGTCGATATACGTCTTGAGAGCATTGTATCCACCTTCGTTGTCGAAAGCTGCATGATACTTTCCAGGCTCTGTCTCGCTTTCCTCCACCCAGTTCACACCATTCGGAAGAAGGCCGAGAACCCAGAACTTCTGAGCTGTTCCGCTCGGATTGCCTCCAAGTCTCATGGAGAAACCGGATCTTACGATATTGCCGTCAGCGTCTCTCTTCGTCATCTTGACTGCAGCGTCGACAACTTCATCCCATGTATCGGGAATCTCTTCGATACCAGCCTCTTCAAGCATGTCGAGATTCCAGAAGAACAACTCGTGGAACGGAGCACTGGGAACTCCATAGAGCTTTCCATCGTATGTCAGACATCCCTTGATTTCAGGAATCATCTGATCGACGATTGCGTTGAGTTCCGGAGTGTTTTCCTCAAAATATCCGGCTGTGACATAAGGTGTCGCCCAGGAATCCTCGATTTCCATGATATCCGGAACATCTCCGGCAGGGAGAACCACTGCAAGTTTCTTGACGAAATCCTGTATCGGAAGATACAAAACCTCGATGCTCTCTACTTCTGGATGCTCTTCCAGAAAGGCGGGTATTACCGTCTCGTTGTAGAAATCGGCCATCGTCTGCGAGCTGTTCCACAAGGTCATCTTGATTCCAGATTCCGGAGAATCGGAAGATCCTTGAGCAAAAGCCATGGAAAAAATACTCATCATAACGAGCAATGTCAAAACAAGTCTTTTCATCTTTCTCTCCTTTTTGCTTTTTTTCTATATTAAATCGCCTTGATTCAGTTGTATATAAAAATTTTTTTCATTTTTTCAATTTTTTTTATTCAAATCGAACTGTATGATATATTTTTCAATCAAATAAAAGCGATTTTCGAAATATTATTTTATCATTTGCATTTTTTCCGCCAATATCCGGAAACGTAGTATCCCCCGCAGAATATAAGAGCAACGAACCATCCCGACGGCATGCTAAGCCATATGCCATTCAACCCGAACCTCGCCGATAGGATATATGACAACGGCAGTCTGACAACCCACATGGCGAAAATCGTTGACAGCAGAAGCCAGATCGTATCACCGCATCCTATTGCAACGCCTTGGGGTACTTCCTGCAAAACATACACGAGATAGAATACGGACACGATCTTCAGATACATCGATCCATACTCGATTATTTCCTGTTCCTTTGTGAAAAGGGACATCAGACAGTCGGACAGAAGAAAAACCGAAGCTGTCATGACAAAAGCGAATACCAACGAAATCAGTATGCAGATATTCACCCCACGGGAGATACGTCTGCAATTCTTTGCCCCTACATTCTGACCTACGTACGTGGACAGAGAGCTGGATAGGGATATCATAGGCGTCTGTATGAAAGAATCGATTTTTCCGACAATCGAGAATGCCGCTACGGCAATCGCGCCATAGGAATTAACAAGACTTGTTATCAGCAGGAAACCAAGCCAATACATGGAGCCTTTGACCCCGGAAGGTATTCCTATTTTCAATATTCGCTGCAAAAGCCGTCCACGGAAAGACAGAGAGCACAGCCGGATTCCGTATTCACGATACGCTCCATTGAAATACAGGAAGGACAGCAGGAACGAAATACCTTGACTCAGCACAGTCGCAAAAGCCGTTCCGGAAACTCCCATGCCCAAGTATATTACGAACAGCAGATCGAGAACGATATTCAAAACAGTCGATGCCAAAAGCATGCACAACGGAATCAACGAATTGCCTACACCTCTATATACGGCACTCGATACATTATACCCAAGAAGGAAGAACGTACCTGCAAACGAAAGACGCAGATATCCGACGGCGTCTCCCATGACAGTTTCCGGCGTATCTATCATTTCCAATATGTCAGGAGCGAAAACGACCCCGATCAAAGTCAGGACAAGCGCTATGGCTGTAAAAAAAATATAGCTGGTGGAGATTACATTTCTAATGTTTTTTTCATCATGAGCCCCGTAATACTGGGATATGACAACAGAAACTCCGAGAGTGAAGCCTATTGCCAATGCAATAGACAAGCGTATGACAGGACTCGCCGCACCTATGGCTGCCAAGGCATTCGCCCCAAGCAACCTGCCGACAATGATCGAATCGGTTATCGAATACATCTGCTGCAGAAGATTTCCAGCAAGAAGCGGCAAGGCAAACATCAAGAGAGGTCCGGCAATCGGTCCGGCAGTAAAGTCGAATGTCTTTTTTGCAGCGTATCGCATATTTCTCTCCCTATTAGAGAGAATACATCACGATTGGCAAAATTGTAAAACGAAAAATGAAAATTAATTTTATTTTTTTATTTGACGTTAATATACATGGCGTTTATTATAATGCTATGAAACAGAAATTATGAAAGATGTTTTCATAAAAAGGAGGAAATAATGGACTATGCAAATGTCAGAAGTGAGGATATCGATCTCACATTCGTAAATGGAGTAGCCGAAACGGAGATTCTCTCAGGGGCTCTTCCCAATGTCAAAACATATCGCGGTGCAATCAAGGCAGGAGCGACATTGTCGGCAAATGCGAACCCTCGCATTCTTTCTTCATACATCATCCAGGATGGCAATGGTTACATCGTAGCATCCAAAAAGGTACACGAAATCACCGAGCTTTCATTCTTCTTCGCAAGTCTCGAAGAACCGTTCACAATGACAGCTTTTACAGATATCACATATACCAAGTTCGATCTCTATCTTTCGGACTATGATCTTCAGAGATACGATGAATCCCATCTGGTACTTCCTCTCTTCCGCAAAGAATCAGATTGTCTCGTATATACACAGAACGTCAAGCTGACAGAAAACGACACTGAACAGCGTTCCGTAGTGGTGGGCAAACAGATGATCCGTATCGTCATGGGTTCCAACCATGCTGAAGCCGGATCGGGCTTCTATGAAATAGGACATGCGGCGGTTGCACAATACAACATCTGCCATGGAAGATGCAATTTCACAATGGAAGTCGACGGACACAAGTTCCATCAGAAAGCAGGAGATGTCTGCTACATCAAAGCAGGACTTCCACATGGATCTCAAGTCCCTGCGGATGGACACCTTGATTACGTATACTACGAGCTGTACGTGCAGGAAAAGGATTTCCTGAAAGTATTCCCGGAGGGACCATTTCCCGAAAAGTAGAAATTTCGGATAAAGGTAGACGGCGAACCTGTCATCGCCGTCTCCTTTTTGTTCTATATTCAAGGAAAAGTACGAAAGGACTTCTCTACCCCTCCGTCATGGACGATCGAAAAGAAGGAGAACAGACGATGCACGATATCCAGATAATAACGACAGGCGGCACATTCGATAAACTATACGATGCTATACGGGGCGAACTAACTTTCAGAGAAAGTCAGATTCCAGACATTCTGCGTAAATCAAGGACAACATTGTCCATAGGGCTGGAAAATGCCGTAGCAGTGGACTCTCTTTTCATGACTCCCGACCAAAGGCGCAAGATTGTAGATCAGATAATATCAAGCAATGAGAAAAAAATTGTCGTAATCCATGGAACAGACACTATGGTCGATACAGCAAAACTTCTAGCGTCGGATGACAGGTTTTGCGACAAAACAGTAGTGTTCACAGGAGCAATGATTCCACATTCACTGGAAAACAGCGATTCCGAATTCAATCTGGGAGTTGCGATAGGAGCGATTCAACTGCTTGAAACAGGGATATACATAGCAATGTGCGGCAGGATTTTCGATTACAACAATGTAAGAAAAAACAGAGAGAAGGGAATATTCGAAGAAATCTGCCAGCAATAATCACCTGCCAGACATTGTCAAAGCGTCACAAAACTTGGTACCGTATACTTTTACAATGCGAATCGATACTTTCCCTAATGACGATTTCTGCTATACCGATGCCTCATGACTGAGTGAACTTCCATGAGAAACTACTGTTTCATACCTGCTTCAGCTACGATAATTTGCCCACGGGGAATACGGAAGTCTTTACTCATAGAACATTGACGATACGCAAGAATACCTCAAGCTTCTTCTCATCAATGTCGAAATCCAGCGCGTTGATAAACTCTTCCATGCCGATTCCCTCTTTTTCCAGCAATTTGATTGCGGAAGCCAAATCTCTATATCTATCCGCAATACCTGCGTACTGCATATCAATGATGCATGAAATGCCGTTCCCGTTTACAAATATTCTATCCAATCGTAGGCTGCCGTGGGAAAATACCATGTCCTCGCTCATCTGTATCCGCTCCGATTCGTCGATGAGGCGCCATGCCTCGTAGGATAATCTTCTATCCCGCTGCCCGGAAACGATTTTCCCGAGGCTCTCGTCATATGGACAGTCGGAGATGTCGATGCTCCAGAGCATCTTCAACACGGCAGCCATGGTTTTCAGGATACGTTCACGCTCTGCGGATGCCAGAGTCCTTCCCTTCGGTCTGGAAAGGACAAGGTATCGATCATCCTCATATAGGATTTCCGGAACAGGAAGCCTATTGGCAAGCCAACGTATGATTCCACTTTCGTTCCGGTAGTCCCTGTGAAGAGAAAAGAAATTGAAATTTCTATCTTCTTCCAGCAGGTCAGGACGCAGACGGATGGTATCCCTGATTGCCTCGAATTCACAAAAGCGTGATATCTCTTCGCGATTGCCGCCCAGCAGGACTTCAGGGACTTCTGCTTTGTCGTACACCGAAGGGTGCGTGTACTGAGGGTACTCCAGAATTCCATCCTCGAAGCTTTCCTCCTTCGATGACTTACCGCGCAGAACGCCGTCCAAGAGTCTGATCACGGCTTCTGCGACGACGATTGCTGCGCTCTCTCCACCTGTGAGCACATAATCGCCTATCGACACCTCGTCGTCCACATAGCGTCTGAACCTTTCATCTACGCCCTCGTAATGGCCGGCGATTAGAATGATATGTTCTTCTTCGGCCAGTTCATGAGCCATCTTCTGCGTGAACATTTTCCCTTTCGGTCCCATGAGAATCGTTCGCGACGATGCGTCGGCGACAGCCGAAAGCGCATTGCAGAGAGCATCCACCCTCAGAAGTAGCCCTGCCCCGCCCCCATACGGCGAATCGTCGATCGCTCTGAAACTTCCATCCGTGCAATCCTTAATGTCCTTCACCTCGATGTCGACAAGACCGTTTCTGACGGCTCGTTCGATCACGGGGAAAGAAAGGAAGCTCGAAAACGATTCCGGAAAGATGGATAGAAAAGTTATTTTCATGGAATAGATTCTACAACAAAAACGGCTTTAGGTGATGAATAGGAATCTTCTTCAGCTATAGAGGGATGACCATACAGTCATCGCCTCAGCAGGCCGGAAATCTTCCTGTTGTATTCCACCCAGTAGCTGTTGTCGTCGTCATCGAGAATGAAGTACTGCTTGTAGTCGGTAAGGATCAGATTTCCCATCCTTCTCAGTCCGGCATTCAGATGTGCGGAGAGAATCGGCGTGATCTGGTCCTTGTCGCCATCCTTTATGGCGGCAAACAATTTGACATGATCGCTTATTATTTCCTGATAGCCGAGCGTCCCCACGAAATCAAGCATCCTGAAGCGTTCATAGTTGATATCGTTCTGTATCAGATTCCAGACCCAGCTGCAGCGCATCTTGTCGAACCAGAACTGGTGCATGGCCGAATCCAGGACGAAGAACTGTTTCTCGTCGACTTCCTTTTCCTCGACGTGCAGTTTCTGCATCCTTATGTTGTGCTCGAGCTCCTCGAGCTCGAACGGAGACGGCTTGGAATCGATGAAATCCCTTATTATCCACGATTCCACCGCCGTCCTGAGAAAAATCATCTGGTGCACCGAGGACAGACTTATAAGCGTCGCCCGGGCACCCTTGTAGGGTATGGTCTCCATCAGACCGATATCCTGAAGACGCTGGAACGCAGTTCGTACAGGAGGACGTGTAACGGAAAAACGTGCACATATCTCAGCCTCGCTTATCTTTCCGCCGGGGATGATCTTCAGTGTCGTTATCTCCCTTTTCAATTCCTCGAATATAGTAGTACTGATTTCAGCCATCTCAAGTTCCTTTGAAAGTAATATACAGGTTATTCCTTTCGATGTGAAGTATTACCTTACCTTGCGCACCTCTTCCGCAACTGCCTTCAGTCCCTGATTGAGATGATACATGTCGTTTCCAAGTATGAGCATATTTATGCCTCGCGCGATGGCGGTCCTGAGATCCTCCTCCTTGGAAGGTACAACAGGAGCCATTATTCCTATACCCCTTTTTCCTGCTTCTTCACGCAGTCTCCTATATCCGGTCTCGACCCTTTCATCCGTAATCTTGTAGCCCACCTCGGCTCCGACGGAAAGCGCATAATCCACAGGTCCGAAGTTGACGGCATCGATTCCTTCAACATCCAGGATGTCCTCAATGTTGTCGGTGAACTCGAAGTCCTCGTCCATCGGGATGATCATGGTGTCCTCGTTGCTCTTTTTTGTATATTCCGTCCAAGAGAACCCGTTTATGCCGAAGCCCGCGGCGCGCACGTTGCTCTCGCCTCCTCTTCTGCCCATGGGCGGGAACTTCGCATTCTTCACTATCTCCTCGACATCCTTGCGGGTCCTGCAATGAGGAACTACGACTCCCTCGGCTCCCATCTCGAGCACCTGGCGTATCTCCGAGTCATGGAGACCGGAAACGCGTACGAGCGGAGAGACACCAGCGTGCTTCGCCGCAAGGATCAGTCTCTCTATATTGCACAGCCCGTCTATTGTGGAGTGCTCGAGATCGAGGTATACGAAGTCGTATCCCCATCCCCCGATGCATTCGACCACGCTAGCCATTCCCGTATAGCATGTTATGCCGAACACAGGACCTTTTTTCAGTTTCTCCTTCAAAGTCATGTATCTACCTCCTTAAATCAAAAGACTTGGCAGCCATGTGGACACGGCCGGTATGAAAGTCACCATCAGCAGAACGCACAGATTGCACACGAGGAAAGGTGCGGATGCCTTGAATACGCTCAGAATGGACATTCCGGAAATTTTGCTTCCGACGTTCAGGCACATTCCTACCGGAGGTGTCACAAGACCGATGGCGAGGCCGACCACAAGAATCATTCCGAACGTTATCTCGCTCATGCCGAGAGTCGTGAACACGGGAAGAAGTATCGGCGCGATGAGAAGGATGCACGGTACCACGTCGAGGAATGTCCCGAGAACGAGAACCAGAATATCGAGCAGCAGGAAGATGACCCATGTCGGTATGCTGGAGTCCAGGATGAACGTTGCAATCGCAAGAGGGACCTGTTTGATTGCGAGTATGTACGTAAACACGTTAGTGAAGCCACCGATGATCATGATCGTTGCTGTCATTATCGCAGTCTTCTTGAGCGCGGCTACGATGTGCTTCCACTTGAGTTCCTTGTAGAAGAACTTTCCGACTATGAGCGAATAGACGACTGCTACCGCGGCGCTCTCGCTTGCCGTCGTGATTCCGAACGTAGTGAAAACAAGGATGAACACAGGCATGAGGCAGGCGATGATTCCATCGACTATGACCTTGGCCTTGGAAACCTCGATCTTTGCCTCGATTTTGTGGTAACCCTTCTTCTCGGAATAGATCCATACGACGATGAGCTGGAATATTCCGATGCAGATTCCCGGTATGACGCCTCCCATGAATAGCTTGCCTACAGATACTCCTGACACCATGGCGAACATCAACATAGGAATAGATGGAGGAATTATCATTCCGACCGTGGAAGAAGCCACGGTGATGCCGGTCGAGAATTCCTTGGAGTATCCCTGCTTCGTCATGTCCGGGATGAGGATCGAACCAAGTGCTGAAGTGTCTGCGACGGACGAGCCGGTTATTCCGCCGAAGATCATGGATGCGACGACGTTGACCTCTCCGAGGCCGCCTCTGAACGGCTTGCAGATGAGAAGTGCGAAATTGATCAGACGGTTGGTGAGTCCTCCATGGTTCATCAGCTCTCCGGAGAGCATGAAAAGCGGCATTGCGATGAGTATGAACGAATTCAACCCGGCAAAGACCCTCTGGGGAACGCTCATCAGGAACGACGGATTCTCCAGAAAGAAGTATACTATGCCGGCTCCTCCGAGGGAGTAACCGATAGGTACTCCAATGAGGATGAAAACAACCAAGGCGACGAAAAGAAGTACAAGATTCATTTTTCTTCCTCCTCCGGGAGTACGTCATCGGTCGTATATCCGCTCTTCGAATCCTCTATGGAGAAGAAACGGGAGAGGATATCCACGATCGCATAGAATATCGTCAGCGCGAACGTTATAGGTACGAAAATGTAATATACGGCCATCGGAAGATGGGAGTTCGGGGATACGAAGGATCCTACCTGCCCGATCCATCTACACGAGTAGTAGACCATGACGGCCGAAACGAAAATGATCGATGCATCGACGAGAATCACGGATATGGTCTTTCTGATCCTGCTGTCCCCTGCCAACCTGTCGGCGAGGAAAGCTATCGATATATGCTGCCTTTCCCTTATCGCGAGAGCGGATCCGAAAAGCGTCGTGAAGATGAAAGCCATCGTGAGGAACTCCTCCAGAGTGCTGAACGAAAGCCCGAAGAAATATCTCAGAACGATCGTTATGGCCACCCCGACAGCGAGGAAACCTACAAGGACGATGAGAATAAACGATACGATGCCATCCAGGATTTTCAATAGTTTATTCATGTTTACCTCTTAAAAAAGCCTGACCGTACAGCCAGGCTTGTCGAAGCGGAAGACTGTCAATTTCCCTGTGCAAGGGACTTCACCAGATCCAGTTCCTCCTGAGAGAAGTAGTGCAGCGTGTTTACGAAATGGTCGTACACAGGAGCGCATGCATCGATGAAAGCCTGCTTCTCCTCGGCTGTCGGTGTGTAGACGTCGCAACCGTAGTCGATCATCTCCGCAAGTCTTGCCTCTTCGTTCTCGAGAGAGATCTGGTTCTCGAGATCGATGAACATCCATGCCGCATCGCTGAGGATCTGCTGGTACTCTGCGGGAAGAGAATTGTAGAACGCCGCATTCATCGTAAGTACTTCCGGATGATACTGGTAGTTTACATATGTGATGTACTCCTGCACCTCGTAGAGCTTCTGGTCGTAGATCGTGGCAATCGGGTTCTCCTGTCCGTCGGCGACACCTGTCTTGAGAGACATGTAGCAATCGGCAAGCGGGATGGAGACCGTCGAAGCGCCAAGGGTTTCCATGCAGACCATGATCGCCTCGATGGAAGGCGTCCTGAGCTTAAGGCCCTTCATGTCGCTGGGTTTCGTTATTCTCCTCTTGGAGTTCGTGATCTGTCTTGCACCGCCGTCGCCGATCGCGAGGACCTTGAGTCCGCCGGCCTCTGCATCGCTTGCGATTATATTGAAGACCTCTTCATTCTTGGCGGCTCTCATCAGAGCGTCCTGGTCGTCGAAGAAGAACGGCATGAGGAACAGATTGAGCTTCTTTGAAATCGTGTCGAACGGTCCACCGACAAAGGCTTCGAGGGTACCCATTCTCATGGATTCCTGCATATCGGGCTCAGAACCGAGAACGCCGGCAGGATAAAGTTCCACCTGGACCTTTCCATCGGTCTTCTCCTCGACGTACTTCTCGAACTCGAGCAGTGCGACGTGGCGAGGATGCGCGGTGCTCATGGTGTGGCCGAGCTTGATTGTGTAGACCTTGTCCGAGCTTCCGGATGCGGTTTCCTCGGAACTTCCGTTTGCAAAGACACCTGTGAGGGCGACGAGAATCACAAGTGCGAATACAGCTAGTTTCTTCATTGAAATCTCCTCCTATTTTGTGATATCACTTTTGAATACTGATATCACTTTTACAGGTTTTATAATAACATGGGTCATGCAACCTGTAAAGGTTAAATTTGAAATACCGGAAAGGATTCGGAAAATCTTTATAATTGCTTACTGTATAGGTATTTATTCTTATACTACACTATTATGAATCGGTTTAGGTCAAAAACGGCAACGAAGACCGCTGTCCGCATTCTGAAGGTTTTTATAGTACATTCGACATGGCTACGCTACGATAAACTATGCATATTCCATATACATGGAGCGATCGGAGGAAGTATAATAACCGAAGTGGATGGACTCGGTACAGACAAGGGAGGGGACCATGGAACATACAAGGGAAAAAAGAAGCAAGGACTGGTTCAAGGATCTGGAAATCTACCAGATCTATCCGAAAAGCTTCATGGATTCTAACGGGGACGGAATAGGCGATCTTCCGGGCATAATCTCGAAGCTCGACTATCTGGAGAAACTGGGAATCGATGCCATATGGCTCTCCCCCATATATGTCTCCCCCTGCTACGACAACGGTTACGACATAGCCGACTACGATCGCATCGATCCCGTATTCGGGACGATCGAGGATCTTGAAAGGCTTAGGGACGAGGCACATGGACGGGGAATCTGCCTCATAATGGATCTGGTGGTTAACCATACATCCAGTTTCCACGAATGGTTCAGGGAATCGAGAAAATCGCGTACCGGACAATACAGCGACTATTACATCTGGAAAGACCCCAAGGACGGTAAGGAACCGAACAACTGGGCGTCTTGCTTCGGCGGCAGCGCATGGGAATACTGCGAGGAAAGGGGACAGTACTATCTTCACATGTTCGCAAAGGAGCAACCCGATCTGAACTGGAAAAGCGAAGGAGTGAGAAAGAGCATCTTCGCCATGATAAGGCGCTGGCTCGACTTCGGAGTGGACGGCTTCAGAGTGGACGCAATAAGCTATCTGGACAAAGGCGACTTCTGCGATTCGACGAACACGCTCAACGCCGAAGGATATGCGCTTGACATGGATGCCATCTCGAACAGGCCCGGTACACACGCCATAATAAAGGACATATGCCGAATCCTGGACGAGTACGATGCATTCGCAGTCGGAGAAGTCAACATAAAGAAGCTTTCCGACTACCGCGACTACTGCAGCGAGGATAGGAAGGAATTCAAGATGGCGATACCGTTCGTTCCTCCGATAGTCGAGATCGGGACTTGGTCCCCCGCCAAGATGAAGAGAGACATCGTCGCGTCATATGAAACTATGAAGGACGACGGCTGGTGGGCCCGATTCCTTTCCAACCACGACAAGCCCAGACAGGTCTCGCTATATGGGAACGACACAACGTACAGGATCGACTCGGCAAAGATGTTGGCCATGCTCATGCAGACGCTGCCCGGAACGCCTTTCATCTTCCAGGGGGAGGAGATCGGTATGACGGACGTGCACTACCCTTCGATCGGCTGCTACAATGACATAGATACGAGAAACGCCTATCGTACGGCATTGCTCGAAGGAAAGTCGGAGGAGGAGGCACTGCGCATAGCCGCCGCAATCAGCAGGGACAATGCGAGAACTCCGATGCAATGGAAAAACGAAGAGGGCGCGGGCTTCACGACAGGGAAACCATGGCTGGAAATCAACGGGAACTATCGTACGATAAACGTCGAAAGTTCTCTGGCTGACGATGAATCCATACTCTCCTTCTACCGGAAACTGATCGAAATAAGGAAAAAAGAGCCATGTCTGAGAAGAGGAAGCATGGAATTCCACAACACAGGCGACGATTGCATATTCGCATTCTCGAGAATGGGATACGGCAAGGAATTTCTGGTTCTTCTGAACTTCTCGGACAGCCCACGGAGGTACTCCCTGCCGGCAGGCAATTGGATGTCGGTCATTTCAAACGGCAAAAGAAGCGCACAAGAAAGCATGGTCCTGAAGCCGTATGAAGCGTTTCTCCTGGAAAGAAGATAGGATGACGGAAACCTGGCACCACAGGAAAGAAGCTCTTCATATATCCGTTTTCCGGGCTATAAGAATAGCATGATATACAGATATGAACTGCTGCTTCTCGACAATGCAATCCATCGCTACTACGACTTTTCCGACATGGCCGATTCCCTCGCGAAGGCCGTATTCGATTTCCTTTCGGCAAACGTGAAGCTTCTGGAAAGGACACTGACTGTATACTGCAGGAGACCCAGGTCTGGAGATCTCCAGTACATGGGGCGGTTCGACGGTCCAGGAGGGCGAGGAGACGCAGCGACCTGCCACAGGCATATACTGCTGCTTGCCAACGGGTACGAGTACTATCTGTCGGACGACGGCTTCGTCCGATATATACCATGATTGAAGACACCTGGCATCTGTCATGGGGAAAAGTGCCGCCCAAAGGTACGGTCGCAGTAGGCTCGAATCCGTCCGGTTTCCATTTCTGAGGGCCTTGAACAATTTCGGGAAAAGGCATTACAGGCATACAATTGTCGCCCTTTTCCGCCATATGGCCATATTGCGGCTAGCCTAAATGTTTGAAATTGTGTATAAAGACGTGGTTACGTGATAGATTTTCTTGATCTGTAATAGTTTCCGTCATTTTTTCAGGAGAGTGCGATGATAGAGATTAAGCACCTAAGAAAAGTATTTGATGACGATACCATCCCGCTGAAGGACATCAATGTCACGATCAACGACGGAGATGTGATATCGATCATCGGGCCGTCAGGAACAGGCAAGTCCACCCTTCTCCGCTGCATCAACATGCTCACGGAGCCGACTTCCGGAAACATCATTGTCGATGGACAGGACATCACGGAAAGTGGATGCAATCTCAACGAGATCCGGAAGAAGATGGGCATGGTGTTCCAGTCGTTCAACTTGTTCGGGCATCTCACGATAATCGAGAACATCATGAATCCACAGATCACGCTTCTCGGAAGAAGCCGCCAGGAGGCATACGACAAGGCCATGTACCTGCTTCAGCAGGTAGGACTGGCATCCAAGGTATTCGCATACCCGGATGAACTCTCCGGCGGTCAGCAGCAGAGAATAGCCATAGCCAGGACGCTCGCGATGGATCCGGACATCATTCTGTTCGACGAGCCAACGTCCGCTCTCGACCCGTCGATGATCGGGGAAGTCCAATCCGTAATAAAGATGCTTGCAAAGACCGGCAGGACGATGATGATCGTGACGCATGAGATGGATTTTGCAAGAAAGATCTCCAACAGGATACTGTTCATGTACGACGGGTACATATACGAAGATGGAACGCCGAAGCAGATATTCGAGCATCCGAAGAAGGAGATGACCAAGAAATTCATCCAGAGACTGACCTCGCTCACATACAAGATAGACTCGACCGACTTCGACATCGAGGCAATGAACGAGGAGCTCCTGGCCTACGGCGAGAAGCTGCTTATCGAGGCGGAACGTCTCAGCAAGCTGACGCTGTCGCTGGAAGAAATCTGCATAAACAACATCGCCTCCAATTCGGAAGTGCCGGACATACTTGTCAAGGTCGAATACTCGGAGAAGCTCGACATACTCTCCATGCTGATCTGCTACAAAGGCGAAAAGTTCGATGTCTACACCTCCGGCAGCCACCTGTTCCAGAGCCTTCTTGCGGAACCGACCACGGAAGTGCGTCAGGACGACATCGAAGGGGATCCGATGGGTTACGAGCATCTGATCTCCATACGTTTCAAATGGATCGAGGAGGAGTAAGGATGAAAAAGCTGTTTGCCATATTGGTCATGCTCATCTGCGTCGTCTCTGTCGCCACGGCAGCCGAATTCGAGACCATCGAGGATCTCGACGGGCACAATATCGGCGTACAGACGGCAGTCCTCTACGAGGAACTCATAAAGGACAGGGTCCCTTCCAGCACGATACAGTACTACACGATGCCCAACGACATGATCCTTGCCCTCAAGTCCGGCAAGATAGATGCGTATCTCATCGAGGAAGTCAGCTACGGAGTCCAGAAGAAGAACCATCCCGATCTTGCCGTACTGGACGAGCCTGCCGGGTACATAAACGCAACCTGCATCATAGGAAACAACGATCGGCAGGACAGGATTCTGTCGGAGCTCAACGCATTCATCAGGGAAAGCAATGAGAACGGACTTCTGGACGAGCTCTACGACTACTGGATCGCCGACTTCGACCCTGTGAACGACACGTGCGACATCACTGGGTTCACAGGCGAGAACGGTACCATAGCTATTGCGGTCGAAGGCGGTTATGAACCATTCTCGTTCATAAGCAACGGCAACATCTCAGGATTCGACGTCGATTTCATCTGCCGCTTCGCCAGGGAATACGGCTACACGCCCGAATTCTTCGAAGTTCCTTTCGAAGCGATAGCGCCCGGAGTTGAAAGCGGCAAATACGACATAGGAATGAACATCGTAGTCAGCGAGGAGAGAAACGAGACGGGAACGCTTTCCGACATCTACTACTCCACCCCGATACGTCTTGTCGTCCTCGGCGAGGACGAGTCGGCCCTCGGTTTCTTCGAAAAACTTGGACAGAGCTTCGAGAAAACGTTCCTGAGGGAGTCCAGATGGAAGCTGTTCGTGCAGGGTGCAGGAGTTACTGTACTGATCACTGTGACTTCGATTCTTGCAGGTACCGTCCTCGGATTCTGCATTTTCATGCTCTGCAGGAAGGGTAACAAGATAATGAACGGAGGTACGAACGTGTTCCTCTGGCTGATACACGGCATGCCCACGGTCCTGTTGCTGATGATTCTATACTACATCGTGTTCGGATCTTCCAAGCTCAGCGGCACATGGGTGTCGGTAGTAGGATTTTCTCTGATGTTCGCATGTTCCATGATCGACATGCTGAGAGTGGGCTGCAACGCAATAGGCAAAGGACAGTTCGAAGCCTCCACGGCACTTGGATACTCGGAGCATCAGAGCTTCTTCAGAATCATACTTCCGCAGGCCGCGCAGCACTTCCTGCCAATCTACCGCAACGAGGTGGTCACGCTCATAAAGGAAACCTCGGTCGTAGGCTACATAGCCGTTCTGGATCTCACGAAGATAAGCGATCTTGTCAGGAGCCGAACGTACGAGGCGTTCTTCCCTCTCATCGTGACGGCGATCATGTACTTCGTCATATCGGCGATCCTGACGAGGATCGTCACGTGGGTAGAACATTCGATCGATCCCAAGAGAAGGAAGAAGGACAGAATACTGAATGGAATAAAGGAAATAGAATGATCCTTTTCCGGAAAAGAAAGATGCCGCATCGGACATGATGCGGCATTTTTTTCGACTCTCCTTGACCTTCATGGCCTCATGAGATGAACGAGATATCCTCCTTCCGCGGTATGTCTATGTAGGATATCGGATCCTTGTGCCCTGACAGGGCATCCTGCAGCCTTATTGCAGTGATTCTCCTGTCCGTAAAAGGCGAAAAGTAATACGTCATGCTTTCCGAGCACATCACGCTTGTGCACAGAGTCTGTTCGGAATCCTCGCTTTCGGGGCTCCTGCGCAAAAAGCCTTCAGGAATAGTCACGCAGGAGAACGCCTGGAACATCCTTCGTACACCATCCGTCTCATCGCTCCCCATGGGGCAGAAAGTCTTCGCCAATGCAATCCGGACGAAACGGGAAGGAGAAGAATATCCGCCGGGGAGCCCGAACATGCCTCCGGTTCCCTCTCCTATCGCAGAAAACTCCTCGCCCGCGATGTATGAAGGAGGAGTATGCACGGGGCTTATCGCGATGTAATTCCTCAGATTCGTCATCTGCCACATATAGTCGGGACTGTTGGCCATGACACCTATGGTATTCCTATGCACGGCAAGACCTCCATCGACAGGTTCGACGACAATTGTCTCTCCCGTTCTGTCCGAGAAGATGTAATGCACGCTCATTATGCTTCCATAGACCTTCTCTGATGTCATGTTTACTTTCTTCATAACCCGGACTGCCTCATCGACAGACGAGCAGGTACCGAGTATGTAGCCCAGGAAGCTCCCGGGATAGATATCCACGCAATCGTCTTCCTTGTTGGTATCGAAACATCCGAATCCGGGGAAATTCAGCAGACATCCCATGAGGCCGTCGATGTTGATTCCGTCCACGAAGACCGGAGATGCGGTCGTACCCACCACGCTCATGGAAAGAAATGGACGTCTGATCGCTACTTTCCGCGATCCATCCGGAGACAGCGAGAGTCCATAACCCTCGTTCACGACGGAAATCCTGTTCGCATCCAGATTTCCGAACATATCGTATGTACGGCCAAGCAGATTGCGCCGATCCTTGGTGCTCCATGAGAAGCTTGTGCATCCTAATCCATTCATCATACTTCGGATTATAAACCCTAAAGTCCTCGAACGGTGAAAAAAGAATCGTCAGGAGACAACAGGACTAGCGGCACAAGGCTTGAATCGCCTGTACGTGTGTATCGAGAATATCACTGTGAGCGTATCGGCGACAATCTGGGACAGAACCAGACCGTACATGCCGACAAGGCAATCCAGTATGAAAAGCATGGGTATATTGAACACGAGCCATCTCATGATGCCGAGGAGAAGAGATTTGCGCCCCATGCCGAAAGCCTGGAAAAGGTACACGGTAAAGAAACTGGAGAACATGAGCGGCGTCGCGAGTACCCTTATCCTGAGAAATACCGTCGCCATGGCTATCGTCGTTTCATCCTTGATGAAAAGCATGATCAGCTGTCTTGCGAACAGCTCGTAAAACACTATGCTTACCGCGGCTGCGACAAGACCGGTACGCAGCGACAACCCGATGGCCCTGTCCATCCGCTTTCTGTTTCCGGAAGAAAAGCAGTATGCAACAAGAGGCATCATGCCCTGGCATATGCCGACTCCTATGTTCAACGGCAGACGTTCGACCTTTAGTACTACCCCTATGGCGGCGAGGGCAAAATCGCTGTAACCGGACATGAGCCTGTCGATCACGACATAGTCCAGATCGAAAAGCAATGTCGCCACAGCAGACGGGATGCCGACCGAAAAGATCGCGGATACCGATTTCATCAGAGGCATTCCCGCAAACCGGAACGAAACGACGGAATTCTTTCTGATGCGGAACATGACTGCAAAGAAGTATACGCATGTCATGCACGATGAAAGACAGGTCGCAATACCTGCCCCGAGCACTTCATATCCGTCAGGCATGATCAGAAACATGAATATCGGATCGAGTACGATGTTCAGCAGTCCGCCGAACATTATTCCGCGTCCGGCTTCCTTCGATCGTCCGACGCTTCTTATCAGATTCGATAGGACGTTCGATAGGACGTTCGGGATTCCTCCCGCGACAATGACGCAAAGTGCATACTGCCGAGAGTATTCCATCGTGTTTCCGCTTGCCCCGAGAGCGGAAAGCAGAGGATCGAGGAACACCAGCACGAGCAGGGAGAACAGTGCCGCGACAGCCAGGGCAAGATAGATTGAAAACGAGGAGACCTTCGATGCCTCTTCGGTCATGCCGCGTCCGAGCAGGCGGGATACCAGCGCACCACCACCTACCCCTGCAAGTCCGGCAAGGCACAGCGTCATGTTGAATACGGGGAGAACTAGAGAGGTGGATGCCACCATGTACGGATTTCCGGTCCTACCGACGAAGAACGTATCGGCCATGTTGTACATGAGGACTATGAGCTGACTCATCACGGTCGGAACGATCATGACCCGCAGCGCCTCAGCTACGGGAAGCTCCTCGAAAACCCGTCCGCTCTCTTCGCTCTGCATCTCGGACAGCAACCTCCCTGGACGACTGCGATTATACCAAGCGTGGGAAATGAATACAATCGCATGGCAAAACATCCCGATTTGACAGAAGTTAGGTTTATGCCATAAACTTAAATTGCGGTCGAAGGTCCATCCGGCCATCGTCGCAGGGGGAAACGGGAAAATGATAAGGACGATCAAACTCAAAAAAATCTACAGGACAGGCGTGGAGACGGTCACGGCGCTCGACGGCATCGACATGGAGATTTCCAAAGGAGAGATCACAGCTCTTTCTGGAGCATCCGGATCGGGAAAGACTACTCTTCTCAACCTCATAGGGACCTTGGACAGCATAAGCGACGGAGACATAGTATTCGACGGAAAAAGCCTGAAAGAGATGGACGAGAAGGAAAAGACCTCGTTCAGGAAGCACAACCTCGGCTTCGTTTTCCAGAACTACAATCTGATCCCCGTCCTTACGGCATATGAGAACGTGGAACTGGCATTCAGGATGTTCGGAAGGTCGGAGCGCCGTGAACTCGGCATGCACGACATGCATGGAGCCTGCATGGAAATCCTCAAGGATGTAGGACTCGAAGGATGCGAATGGAGAAAGCCGGGAGAACTCTCCGGTGGTCAGCAGCAGAGGGTCGCAATAGCAAGGGCGGTCGTCAGGAAACCGAAACTGATTCTGGCAGACGAACCTACGGCGAACCTCGACAGCAGGAACGGCCGCATGATACTGGATCTGATGAGGATGCTCAACGAGAAATACGGACTGACGGTGCTCTACTCGTCCCACGACGAGCAGGTCCTTTCCAGCGTCAGGAGGATAATAAGTCTCAGCGACGGCAGAATCGTAGGAGATGAAACATGCTGACGCTCTGCTTCATGGCGTTGAAGAACATAAAAAGATACCGCATCCGTTCGGCGGTCACGATATCGGCGATAGCTCTGTCCGTTGCCGTATCGATACTGGTGGATGCCTTGATTGCAGGAATCTCGGAGCAGTCGACGAGAAATCTGCTGGATTTCGAATCAGGCGATCTGACTATACATGCGAAAGGATATTCCGATAAGGCGGACGAACTTCCGACAGACCTGACGATCGACAGGGAGACGAAGGAAAGGATATCCGATGCCCTTGCAGACGAAGGCATCCGTCACGTACCGCGATACCTGACGGGAGCCGAGTTCATACACTACGACGAGGAAAGCGGCCTCGATGTGTATACGACAGCCATCCTAGTCGCCACGGACGCCGAAGCGGACGGTACGACATTCCGCACTGCATCGTCCGTAACGGACGGCTCATGGCTGAAAGAAAACGATGACGGCATAGTAGTCGGATCGGCGCTTGCCGACAGGCTAGGACTCGCCTTAGGTTCGATCGTCACAATAAGCTGCAAGAGCGGACATGGCTTCCAGGAGACCTGGGATATCGTCGTGAAGGGCATCGCAACCACGGGCAATCCGACAGTTAATTCAAAAATGGCTTTCATTTCATACGACGTACTGGACCCGATCCTGGTCCTTGACGGAGCAGTTACGGAAATAGCCATCGCAACAGGAACGAATTCGGGCATGGACGACGGGACAAAGAAGGACGTGGAACGGCTGATAGGACAGGACGATGAAGTGGAAATACTGTCATGGCAGGAATCCAACGAGGATGTAGTTGCGATAATGAACAGCAAAAAGGGAACCTCGTACATAATGCTTTTCTTCCTGTTTCTGATAGCGTCGGCAGGAATAACGAACACCATGCTGATGGCCGTGATGGAACGAGGAAAGGAGAATGCGATGCTGCGAGCCATGGGATTCTCGCGGAAAGCGGTATGCAGGCTATTCGTTCTGGAAGGTACGGTATCCGGAGTGATCGGTTCTGCCGTTGGCATCGCGATCGCAGCTCTGGTCAACTACCCTATTTCCCACTACGGAATAGACCTCTCCTCATTGATTCCCGAAGGAGTCGAAATAGGCTACAGGATCAGCCTGGCAATGTACTCCGCCTGGAATGCCGGAAGCTTCGTCGGCATTCCTCTCATTGCCATACTTCTTTCCGCGCTATTCGCCTACATTCCATCCAGGAAAGCTGGAAAAGAGGAGATAGCGGAACTCCTAAGGAGGGGTTAGCATGATCGGGCTTGCTTTCAGAAACATAGGCAGGAACAGGAAAAGGACCATTCTTACTGCATTTTCGATATTTCTGGCCGTCTACATCATAATACTGCTGGTATCGATCTGCGAGACCATGATCGACGACATGATCGAGAACGAGAAAAAGTACGTAACGGGGGATTTCAGAATCGCGGACAGGACATATCTCGAAAACGAGGATCTCATGCCTCTGCAGTTCAACATCGACAATGTGGATGAAAAGATTGCAGCCATCGAAGATCTCGATCCAGCCATACATGCGGAGGCATTGATAAAGACAGGAGTATATGCATACCTGGACGGAGAACTCGAAACCGCCTTTGCAGTAGGCGTAGAGATCGGGAAGTCCGCATATACGAGCGACGGCGGGACGAAGCTGATTGCCGGAAGACTGCCTGAAAACGGAAAAAAGGAGATTGCAGCGACGACTCGCCTGCTATCCAGGCTCGGACTCTCGGTCGGGGACAGAATTACTCTCATGGTCCGGACGACGACCTCGTCGACAAACGCGGCGACGTTCGACATAACGGGCGAAATAGCCTTCTCGAGCGCAGATTTGAATGCAGATACGGTAATCGTGCCTCTCGATGTCCTATCCAGACTATGCAGAATGGAAAAAGGAGCACTGGAAATACTCGTTACCTGCGACGGCAACGAGGACGAGGAAAAATACCTTTCGGCAATCAAAGAAGCTCTGGATGCCGAGAATCTCCGGATAGACTACTGGAAGGACAGCTCGATGGCATACTCTTTCATTCCCCTCTTCGACACAACCTACGCCATAGTAGAACTGCTGTTCTTCCTGATATCCTCGACACTGATCTTCAATACTACAATGATGTGCGTACTGGAAAGGAAGAAGGAAATCGGCACGATGATAGCATTCGGTTTCCGAAGAAGCACCGTGATAATCCAATTCGTAATCGAAGCGGCGATCATATCGCTGTTCGGAACCCTTGCGGCAGGAGTTGCCGGCGCAGCTACGCTGGCCCTGATCGACAGCGTAGGACTGGACCTGAACGCATTGGGAGGAGAAGCCGTACAGGGATGGAACTTCTCCAACATGCTTTATCCGGAAATCGGGCTTCCCATGCTGGCCGCGATAACCGCGACAGGTCTTGCAGTCGCAGTCCTTGCCGCGTTCCTGGCCACGTACAGGATAAGAAAAATTGAGGTTGCTAACGCCCTCAGGGAGGAGGATTGACGATGAAGAGGATGTTTTCGGTCCTTTCGATGCTGGTATTTACGGCGGGAATCCTGTCGGCAATGGATGCGAAGGAAATAGTGGACCGCATGGAAAAGGCCATGGACGTAGAGGACGCATACCTGCATGCGTATCTGGAAAACACGGACAGGTTCGGTACGCTGAGGTCCGAATTCGACACGTATCGGAACGCGGACGGGGATACGCTTCTGATAGTCACGGACGGACCTGACAGAGGGCAGAAGATACTCCGGCTCAGTGACGACATCTACATCTACTACCCCGATGCGGACGAGACGATAAGGCTGTCGAGTTCCGGACTCAAAGAGTCTTTTCTGGGTTCGGACTTCTCGTACGAGGACCTCACGGGAAACGACGAATTCGACGAAAGATACGACTACAGCCTCGAAGGAACGGAAGACTACAACGGAATCAGTTGCTACAGAATTCTTTTCAATGCGAAATCCCTCTCGGAGACCTATCAGAAACAGGAAGTCCTCGTGGACTGCGAACGCTTTGTACCGCTGCGATCAAGGCTCTTCTCCAGGAGCGGAAAGCTTCTCAAAGAGATTTTCTACGACAGGTACGTCGAGACCGATGGTATAATATATCCTACGTACATGAAGGTGGAGAACTCCGTCAAGAAAGACAACTACAGTACCGTTACGATACTCGAGTTCGATTTCGACGGAGAAATAGACGATGGACTATTCAGCAAGGAGGAACTGTCATGGTAAAGAAGGTTGCTGCAGCACTGACGATGATACTGTTGCCGATATCACTGATCGCATCTGTTTCGTTCAAGGGCGGGGTCGATCTGGATGCCGTCTTCATGAACGCCGACAGTCTCGGAGGATGGGTATCGGCATATGTCGCCGAACCGCGGTTCTCCGTACTCTTCTCGTCGGAAGATCTGAAGGCAGAAGCGGAAGGAACCTACATGTTCTTCCGTTCCACCGACGAAAAGGCGGAAGAATTGCTTTCGCACACGCTGAAAAAGGGCTTCAACCTTGAAAAGGCATACGTGAAGTTCCGATTCCCGTCTTTCAACGACGGCATGATGAGTCTGACCGCAGGACGCATTCCTGTTTCATGGGGCATGGGATCGTACTATCGCATCGGGGACACGCTGTTCCTTGACGACTTCTCGAACGAGGAGATAGGAAAGGACAAAGGTCGTTCCACATGGATCGTCTCCGCCTCACAGAGCTTCGGAGACATCGTGAAAGCCGACATAGCATTCGTTCCACCGTTCGATACGGATACAGGAAAAGAAAAACTCGCAGCCATGCTGTCGGCCTCTTTCGACGACAGATTCTTCAAGGAAGCCAGAGTCTCCTACAGCTACGATTTCTCCAATGTCCACAAGGCATCGGCACTGATCGACATGAATCTGTTTCTAGACGTCGTGCTGGGAGTGGAATCCACATTCTCTGCCCCAGACGACGCAAAAGCGCTGATAAACATCTCAAAGAGCTTCAGCGTCGAGGCAGAAGAGGGAAACTCCTACCCCATGAACGTGTTTCTGTGCTCGCTGCTAGATTTCGAAGCGGGGAAATACCATCTACTTCCGGCATACACGGTCGGGATCGGAAGCCGCACTTCGGTCAGCCTCTTCGCTCCGCTGGAATTCGGTTCTGCCGGATTCGGCTACGCACTGGGTGCTTCGGCATCGTTCCTGATGGTCGACGGCGTGGACATCAAGTGCTCGGTATCCTACTCTGACTACGAAGAGGCGGCACTGACTGCGAGTCTCGGCATGCAGGCAAGATTCTGACGGAGGACGAAAGTGCTTTACGACGAGAACGAAATAACGCAGGCGATCGAAGACATAAGGGAGATGAGGAACGTGCTCGAGAGCGGCAGGCCGAAGCTCAGACGAATATTCCTTTCACCGTCATTCGGTCGTCTATGCATAGTCCAAGCCATGTTCTTCTGCATTGCGCTGGCACTATACAGTCTATTCAAGGACAAGAGCCACGCGGGAACGATTCTCGCCGTTGCAATAGTCTTGGACTGTCTGTTCTGCGGAAAGAGGAAACTTGACATCTTCAGCGCCAAGGCCGGCAGAAACGGCGAAAAGATCGGCTATCAGCAGTTTCTACGCATGCCGTTCATAAAGGAGCTGATCGATGCAGGATATATCCTTGCAGGATGCACGGCGGCAATCTCGCTTCTGGTATCTTGGAGGTCCGGACAGCCATGGCTTGCCTACCCGCTCCTTTTTTCCGGGACCGGAGCCATGCTGCTGCATTACGGCATGACGCTCAAATCGTACTCCTACAGATTCTCGGGAATTCTGGCGATGCTGACAGCAGTGGCGTCCGCGCTGTTCTATACGGGATCGATGGAACTGTGGATTGCCGTAGGACTTGGCCTGCTGCTTCTCTTTCTGGGACTGTCGATCCTCTGGGAAGGAAAGAGCTGATGGAAGACAACCAGTTCAAGGTCATACATGAACGTGCACGGCTCATGATACTGGTAAGCCTGGCCGAGTCGGAGGACAGGACCGAGACGTTCAGCGAATTGAAGAAACGATTCTCTTTCACCGCAGGCAATCTCTCGATACAGCTCAGACGACTCACGGAGGAAGGATTCGTCGAAACAAGCAGGCAGACGGGCGGACGACGTCCGCAGACTAGAGTCCGAATCACAGAGAAAGGCAGAATCGCGCTTTTTTCCTACATCGACGAAATGGAAAAGGTATTCGACTCCCTCAGAAAGCACTGACATGTAAAAAAACAAGACCGGAGCAATCCGGTCTTGTCGTCGTTCAGGCATGTTCCGATCAATATGCGGAATTGAGCCATGTGATTCCATCGATCTGAGCCGTGAAGTACGGTGCGGACTGGAATTCGGATTCGTGGAAAGCACCATCGTATACCGCTTCCTCCGTCTCTGCCGTGAAATCTCCGTCGAGATCGAGAGCGAATGCATGAGTAAGGGGTTCTCCTCCGACCGTGAATGTGCTGGTATCGAAAACTTCGATCGATCCGTCCGAGATGGCTGCGATGACCTCATCCATCTTCTCCTTGGTTCCAGGAGCTGCGATAGCCTCGTTGAGCTCTGTCATGACGACAGCGCCTTCTGCCATGCCCTTGCACCAGTCCTGCGGAATCTCGTTACCTTCGACATAAGCCTTGATCGCCTCGTAGAAGTAGATACCCCAGTCGATTCTCGTGGAGATGAGGGAAGCCTGAGGAGCGATTCCGGTCATGTCGTTGTTGTATCCGGTATGGAATACGCCCTTGGACTGCGCAGCGGTCGCAGGGGTCGTGTTGTCGGAGTGCTGGCTGATCATCACGCAACCTCTGTCCGCAAGTGCGAGAGCAGCGTCGGACTCGGCAGTGGCATCGGACCAGGAACCTACGAACGATACGAGCATCGTGACGGACGGACATACTGACTTGGCACCAAGATAGTAGGACGTGAAACCTGAGATGACCTCTGCGAACGAGTATGCACCTACATAACCGATTATCGCCTGCTCAGGAGTGATGGTACCTTCGTCGATCATCTGCTGGAGCTTGAGTCCTGCAACGACGCCGGCAACGTATCTGCCCTCATAGATATCCGCAAAAGCGTTATGGGTGTTGTCCCTGCCGTCGAACACGGATGCACAGTTGGTGCAGCTGATGAACTCGATGTCAGGATACTCGTCTACGACCTCGAGCATGTACGGCTCGAAACCATAGCTGTTGTTGATGATTATCTGGCAACCTTCCTCTGCAGCCTCGATGTTGGCATCTACGCAGGAGGAATCTTCCCTCACGTTGTACTTCGTGACCCATTCGACGTTGATTCCGTCAGCCTTGAGGAGCTCTGTGGCTTCGTCTCTTCCGCGGATGAAGTTGTAGGTGTATCCCTGATCGTTCTCATCGCCGATGCAGAGCAATCCGACCTTGACAGTGTTTGTATCCGCAGCAGGAGCTGCCGCCGTAGCCGTCTCGCTGGAACCGCCGGCAAAAATGACCGTGACGGCACAGAAAGCTACGAAAACAAAAGTAAGCAATTTCTTCATGTGTTACTCCTTTCAGGTCCCGAAGAAACCGGGCCTTGATGATATTATATCATATAAGGGCCAAATCAACGATATTTTTTTCCGCTCATATGGTCCGCAATTCCGGAAAGGAAATGAAAAAAGGCAGGACGAGCCTGCCTTGCGAATGAAAAATTTGTCAGCGTTCTTCCCTGAAATAGTTGAGTCCGAGCGAAGCCGGCGGCTGTTTGTCCCTGCTGTTGCGTATGCTGGTTATTATCAGGACTATGACCGTCACGATATAAGGCAGGATCTTGTACAGCTCCGTCGGTATGAACGGAAGGGTAACCCTGAGGTACATGATCATCATCGCACCGAAGACTATGGAACCCCAGATCGCATTCAGGGGGCGCCATATGCAGAAGATGACCAGAGCTACGGCAAGCCAGCCTACCCCGGAAAGTCCTTCGTGGTTCCATACGCATCCGGCAGTGGTCATTATGTACACCATTCCACCGATTGCAGAAATTCCTCCACCTATCACAGTAGCCAGATACTTGTACTTTGTTATGTTGATGCCGGCTGCATCGGAGGTGGACGGCGATTCACCGACAGCGGTGAGGTAAAGACCATATCTGGTCTTGTTCAGGAACAGATGCATCAGCACCGCAATGACCACGGCCAGATAGAAGAACACTGTATGCGAGAAAAGAATCTTGCCGAGGAATGGGATATTCACAAGGAACGAAGGGAAGATGGTTGCCGAAAAAGCATCTTTGAGGTGGTTGCTGAGAGCCACATAGCCCTTCTCGCTCACTCGCATGTATTCGCCTACGAACTGTCCTATACCGGTACCGAATATCGCCAGTGCCAGGCCCGTGACGTTCTGATTGGTCCTCAACGTTATCGTAAGGAAGCTGTATATCAGGGATGCCACCATTCCGGCAAGGAACGCACAGAGTATTGCTATTGCTATTGCCAGCGGACCGTTGACGGCAGTTCCTGCGACCTTCTCGTAATAGAACGCTCCGGCAAGGCCGAACGCTCCACCCATATACATTATTCCTTCGACTCCGAGATTGAGGTTTCCGGATTTCTCCGTGAGTATCTCCCCGAGCGTACCGTACATCAGGACGGTGCCGAACGTCACCGCCGCGACTATCAATGCAATGAATGCGCTCATACCTCAGCCTCCTTTTCGTTTTTTCCCCTGAATATGAGGCGATAGTTGATGAAGAACTCGCTGCTGAGCATGCAGAACAGCAGGATGCCCGTGATTATGTCGGCAATGGACGTCGGGACCTGCATTCTCGTCTGCAGAGTATTGGCTCCCTTTTCCAGGATCGCAAGAATCATTGAGATTGCGATCATCGCGAACGAATTCAGCTGCGAGAGCCAGGCGACAGTTATCGAAGTGAATCCTACCCCGTTGGCAACGCCGCTGTACAGCGTATAATTGGCTCCGGCTACGGTAATGAAACCGACGATGCCGCTGATAGCTCCGGAAAGGAACATCGTGCGCATTATGATGTATCCCACGTTCATTCCCGCATAGCGTGCAGTGTTGACCGAGTCTCCTATGACGGCAATCTCGAACCCCTGCTTGGTCTTGTTCATGTATATGTACATGAGTACGACCAAAACAAGCACGATGATCCATCCGCAGTGGATTCCGAACACGGACGGCAGACGGGCGTTGTTGTTGAACATCGGTATGATCTGACTTCCCTTGCGGCCTTCCCAAGGGCCACCCTGCAGCCAGGCCACGATGCCGATGGCTATGTAGTTCATCATAAGCGTGAACAGCGTTTCATTGGTATTCCAACGCGCCTTGAAGAATGCCGGAATCAGCGCCCAGAGGCCACCTGCCAAGGCACCTGAGATGAACATGATCGCAAGAAGCGGTACATGCGGTATTCTGTCCGCCCAGAAAAGCGCGAAATAGGACGAGAATACGGCTCCCATGGTGATCTGTCCTTCCGCTCCGATGTTCCAGAAACGCATCTTGAAGCAGGGAGCAATCGCCAATGCGCATCCGAGCAAAGGAATTGCGATCTTTATGGTCTGCTTCACGTATATCGGCCTGGAGAGGGATCCCTGGATTATCACCTCGTATGCCGAAATCGGATTCGTCTTTGTCAGTAGCATCGGAATGAAGCCCAGAATCAGGGCGAACACTATGGAACCGACACGGATCAGCCAGGCCTTTCTGGGGCCGACATCCGTCCGTCTGGCAAGTCTTACCAATGGAATCCTGGATTCTGCCGACATCATTCACCCTCCTTTGCATGCAGATGCGTCATCATCAGACCTATCTCCTCCTTGGTAGCGGTCCGGGCATCCACGATTCCGCTTACCCGTCCTCCGCATAGCACGAGTATCCTGTCCGCAAGCTCAAGCAGGACATCGAGGCCCTCGCCCACATAGACTACTGCGACGCCTTTCATCTTCTGCTCGGTGAGAAGATTGTATATCGTGTAAGACGTGTTGATATCAAGTCCGCGAACGGCGTATGCCGTCATGAGGACCTCCGGCTCACGGGATATCTCCCTGCCGACGAGAACCTTCTGGACGTTTCCGCCGGAGAGCTTTCTCACAGGGAATTCCACTCCCGGGGTCACTACCTCGAGTTCCTTCCATATCCTGTTCGCAAGAGCTTCCGGGTCCTTCTTTTTCAAAAGAACTCCCTTTCCGTTCTTCCATGATCTGAGCATCATGTTGCCCGTCATGCCCATGGAACCGACAAGCCCCATTCCGAGCCTATCTTCCGGAACGAACGCCATTCCGACACCCGTCTTCCTTATCTGCATCGGTGTCTTCCCGATGAGCTCCGTAGTCTTTCCGTCGGATCCGATGAAGCTTACGCTGCCTTCCTTTACCGGGCAAAGACCGGTTATCGCCTCGAGAAGCTCCTTCTGGCCGGAGCCCGAGATCCCGGCTATTCCAAGTATCTCTCCGGTCCTTGCAGTGAACGATACGTCCTCGAGTTTAGTGATCCCTTCCTCGTCTATGCATGTAAGGCCGCTGACTACCAGCTTGTCCTTCGGGTCGGGATAAAGAGGCCTGTCTATGTTCAGCGACACGGCGTGTCCGACCATCATGTCCGTCAGAGCCTGCGGATTTGTCTCGGATGTCTCGACGGTTCCGATGTACCTGCCCTTCCTGAGCACGGCCACCTTGTCCGATACGTCCATGACCTCATGGAGCTTGTGAGTGATGATGATTATGGCCTTTCCGTCTGCCTTCATGTTCCTGAGGACCTTGAACAGCTTGGTCGTCTCCTGCGGAGTCAGCACCGCGGTCGGCTCGTCCAGGACGAGTATCCTAGCCCCGCGGTAGAGGACCTTGACGATCTCGACCGTCTGCTTCTGCGAGACCGACATGTCGTAGACCTTCTTCACAGGATCGATGTCGAAGCCGTAGCGCTCGCAGATTTCCGCCACCTTGGCATTGGTCTGGTCCAGATCCAGCTTCTCCTCGTCGAGTCCGAGGATGATGTTCTGCGCTGCAGTGAACACCTCCACCAGCTTGTAGTGCTGATGGATCATTCCTATTCCATGCTCGTAGGCATCCTTAGGAGAACGTATGTAGATCGGTTTTCCGTCCTCCAGTATCTGGCCGCTATCCGGTTGGTATATTCCGGAAAGCATATTCATCAACGTGGTCTTCCCGCTTCCGTTCTCGCCAAGAAGCGCAAGGATCTCCCCGTAGCGAATCTCCAGATCTATGCCGTCATTGGCTACCACCTGGCCGAAACACTTGGTGATTCCTCTCATCTCGATGGCACATGCTTTTTTAAATGTCTCATTGCATTCCATACGTCAATGATAACATACCAATCTATTCATGCGTATAAAAAAACTCGCAGGAGAGAGGATGCGCTCCTCGTCTCCTGCGTTTTTTCGGATATATTCATACAATTTTCATCGAATGCGATGCAAGGAAAGCCCCTATCATATCTTCATCGCAACGTCCCAAGCACGCCAGATGACCGTACGCAGGTTGCCTACTCTGTCGGCATCTCCGACAAGATGGACGCGCCTGCTTTTCGGTGCGACCGGAGACGGATGGTAGCCAAGGGAGACGATGACATCGTCCCCTTTGATCTCGAAGGATTTCCCGCTCTTGTCCCTGACAAGGACTCCGTCGTCTTCGATCTCAAGGAGCGTCGTCTCAAGGTGCACGGGGACCTTTCTGAAGGCAAGAGCCTCTCTGAGAAACGACGAGTTTGCAAGGCAGACACCCTTTACAGGGACGAGATCGTCCTTCATCTCGACGATCGTAGGCTTCTTGCCCTGGAGCGAGAGCTCGTACGCTATCTCGCATCCGGTAAGTCCTCCTCCGATCACGATCACGTTCTCTCCGACTTCCTTTCCTCTCAGGAAATCCGTGGCTTCCGTGGCCTTCTCAAGTCCCTTGATTCTAGGTCTGTTAGGCTTTGCTCCCGTTGCGACGATGACCTCGTCCTCCTTCAATGCGGAGACGTCCTTTATCTCCGTGTTCAGATGTACTTCTATCCCCAGCTTCGCGATCTCGTTTCTGTACCAGGCTATCAGCTGCCTGTCATGATTCTTGAAAGAGAACGAGGCTGCCTCGATGAACACTCCTCCAAGCCTATCGCTTTTTTCGTAGATCACAGGGTTGTGTCCTCTCTTCTTCAGGACGATGGCGGACTCCATTCCCCCTATGCCTCCGCCTATGATCGCCACGCTCCGCGGACGAGTCGTTCTGACGATCCTGTACTTGCGGGACTGCATGGTCTCGGGCGTAAGGGCGCAACGCGACATGTGGATGGCATCCATGAGATCCTGGTCGTTCGCGCTGTTTCCATGCTTGGCCATCGTGAAGCATGCATTGTGGCAGTTGATGCAGGGCTTGATGTCTTCTTCCCTGCCCTCCTTCAGCTTGGTGATCCACTCGGGATCCACAAGGAATTGCCTTGCGACGCCCATCGCATCGATCCTGCCCTCGCTTATCGCCTTTGCAGCAACCTCGGGAGTCATCTTTCCGGCACAAACTACAGGTATGTCGACAAACTTCCTGATATGCTCGACCTCGGCAAGGTTGCAGTTCTCGGGCATGTATACCGGGGGATGCGCCCAGTACCATGCATCGTAAGTTCCGTTGTCGCAGTTGAGCATGTCGTACCCCGCCTCCTGGAGCATCCTCGCAGCCTTCTCGCTTTCCTCCATGTCACGTCCTACTTCGGTGTATTCCTCTCCCGGGACGGCGCCCTGACGGAACCCCTTGGTCTTCGAGACCACCGAATAGCGAAGAGTGACCGGATAATCCTTTCCGCACTCCTTCTTTATCGCCTTGACGATGTCGATTGCGAAACGCAGCCTGTTTTCGAGGCTTCCGCCGTACTCGTCCTGCCTCTGGTTTGTGTACTTCATCGCAAACTGGTCCAGAGTGTATCCTTCGTGGACCGCATGGATCTCGACTCCGTCCACGCCCGCATCCTTGCAAAGCTTTGCCGTCCTGGCGAACGCCTCGACGATCTTTTCTATCTGGGCTTTCGTCATCGGCTTCGAAGGACACCCGTCCGCCCATCGGTTTGGAGTTGCGGATGCGCTAGCGGTGATGAAGTCCATGTCGAATATCGGCTTTGCCAGAAATCCGAGGACCTTGTGCCTCATCAAGAGCACCATCAGGTCGTTGATCGCCATCGAACGACCGAACCCGGCGGTAAGCTGAACGAACATCTTTGCACCGGTCCGATGGAACTCGTCCATGTATTTTGCAAGTTTCCGGAATTTGCCCTTTCCCTGATAAAGCCATTTGCCGCCCATGGTATCGCGGATCGGCGCAATGCCTGGAAGGATCAGGCCACAGTCGTTCTTTGCCCTCTCGAGCAGAAAGCGCGCCGCCTCCTCGTCGAAGTGGTTCGGTTCCATCCAACCGAATATCGAGGTTCCGCCCATCGATGTCTGGACGAAACGGTTCTTTATCTCCACATTGCCGATCTTCCACGGCGTGAAGAGAACTTCATATTCCTTCTTCATGTTATCTCCCTGGTAAAGGTTTTTTCTGATTCTAACATAACAAGGTCCATGTGGAACGCATAAAAGACAAAAAACGTGATGCTCCAAGAGAAAAAAATGCGTTCCGGACCGGAAAGCCTCTCCTACTTCGAGACAAGTCCGAAATGGATCATCTTGAACATATCCATCTCGTCCGCATATCTCATGCGGATCCTCGTGCCGAACTTCAGCTTGCCTGCAAGCATTTCCCTGGCGTCGGCAAAGAGCGGAAGCTCATCGAGCAGCACCGCTCCACATTCATATGCGAATGAATCGGCATCGTCGACAAAGAAGTACATCATTGCACTGTCGTTCCCGTTTTTTCTGACAGTCTTCCTGATCCGGGAAAGTCCGCGGCTATCGGTTGCATCGAACACTAGCTCACTTCCGGGAAACAGAGAAGAGAGTTTCCTTATGAACTGTACAAGCTTCTCGTGAGGGAAGTACTCGAACACCTCCGATGCCACGAACAGCGTGGGAGTACGCCTTGCGATCTCGTCTCTCCAGGAAAATGAGAACATGTCGCATCCTATGAGCGTCTCGTTTCCGCACTCCCCGAGCACGTTTCTCCTCCGCTCTATGACATTTTCAAGATCGATTTCGTAAAAATGGGCCTCCGAACTGCCGAGTCTGAAATTCATCGTATCCAGACCACAACCCAGGAGCACTATGTTTGCCAATCCGTACTGGGATATGAAACTTCGTACCAAGCCGTCAGAGATGCGATGTCTGGAAGCAGAAACAAGTTGCAAATACTCGTCGATTCTGCCTTCCGCGGGAATCTCGCTTTTGAGGGAGAGAGCCTTTTCGTCGAAGAAGTATTCGGGAAAGTGCTCGGAAACGTAGCAACGTGCGAAAAGAGGAATGAAAATAGTATCGGCAACCCCTTCGGTACGTTCCATCCCACACACCTCCTGTACGTTCGAGATTCTATATCAAAAATCTCCGTTTTTCCATATGTTTCATTGAAGCTTTCGGCCCCTGATGCTAAAGTTCCTTCCAGGGGATGGATAATGACAGGGACAATAACTGTCGCTGCGGCGATTTTCGTAGGCACAGACATCGACGATCTACTGTTTCTTTCCGTACTTTTCATGCAAGCACGCAACAAAAAGGAAAAGACAGCAATCATTGCAGGACAGGCTCTGGGACTGGCCGTGCTTTTCGCTCTCTCCGCCATAGCGGGAACAGAGCTTGCATCAGTCCTCGAATACAGGACCCGCTATCTCGGACTGATCCCGATTCTGCTTGCCGTCTTTATGCTGGTGAAAGGAAAGGACGACAGAGAGGAAAAGCCGGAAGCCGGAACGGGTTGGCTCCAGGTAACGGCAATCTCGATTTCGGCGGGAGGGGACAACGTAGGTGTGTGGACGCCTGTGTTCGCGACGATGGAAAGAAAGGAAATACTGGCTACAGTGGCAGTTTTCGCAGCCATGCTTGCGCTATGGTGCCTCACGGCATCGAAGCTGTCAGAAACCGCAATCGCGCAAAAGTTGTCGACAAAGGCCGGACGATTCCTCGTTCCGGCGATCTTCATCGCAGTCGGCCTCGCCGTGCTTCTCAGACTTTAGGCATGTAGGCCTCGAGCGCCTCCACGACAAGCGGAATGTCGGAAGGAGATGCAAGGCGTGCTCCGCAGGCAAACGCATGGCCGCCCCCGCCGAATCTACGTGCAACATCCACAATGTCTATCCTGTCCGAACGGAACTCGACTCTTATCAGCCCATCGAGATCCGCGAACAGTACCTGGATCGGATGGCCTTCGATGTCCCGCATGCACGACAGGGCCTCGCTGACCTTGTCGGGAGTCAGGCCGAATCGGTCTATGACGTCCTGCGCGACATACAGCCAGACCACTCCGCCACTGCTGATCTTCATAGAGGAATAGACGTATCCCATATAGCCGACGCTCTCCGGACTGCGCACCTGTATACGGGAAATCAGATCAGGCATGTCGAAGCCCGACTCAAGCAACGTCGCCGCCACTCTGAACGTGGTAGAGTCGACCGACGGATAGGCGAAGCGCCCGGTATCCGTAACCATGCCCGCATATAGTGCTCTTGCCGCATCCTGGCCTATCCTGAGGCCTTTCTCGATCGCGTGTCTGGCGATTATCTCCGAGCAGGAGGATACTATCTCCTCGACATTCCACGTGCCATAGCTGTCAACCACAAGATGATGGTCTATCTTCAGTATTGCAGGAGCGTCGATGAACGGCACATCGGCACTTCTGTCTCTCGTCGAATTGTCCACATGGATGACAAATGCATCCGAATAGTCCACGTTGCCGGGAAGGGTCCACGTACCGAGGAAATCGAAACGTTCTATTCTCTGGTTCACTACGGTCGCATCCAGTCCGTAGTTGTCCTTGAGCAGATACTTCAGCCCCAGCGAAGATCCGATGCAGTCCCCATCCGGCTGGATATGGCCGATTATGACGATGCTGGAAAATCTTCCGCTCTCATTTTCGATGATATCAAATGCGTTCATATACCGGATTATACCCGTTGCCGGGGTATTTTTCATCAAAGAGATGCACAAAGGAAAAGGTCACCCCGGAGAGTGACCTTTCTTGATGCACGACAAGTGCGTCAAAGTGCCGCGATATTGTTCTTTGCCTGCTCGATCAGAGCTGCGATGTCGGCATTTTTGTCAAGTGCGATTCCTTCGACGATGTCGGCAAGTGCCTGTCTGGTCTCGTAGCTGTTCTCGAACACCGGATCGTATGCGAGATATCCGTCAGGATACGAGGCGCTGACATCCTTTGCGGCAGGTCCGATCCCGCCGGCTGCGATGGAAGCCTTGTAAGCCTCGGTCTCGACGCCGAGCTTGTTTGACGGGGCATAGCCCGTGTTTGCGGCATAGAGTCCGGATGCCTCGGGATCGTACATATACTCGAGGAAGATGCTGGCGGCAAGATCGGTAAGCTCATCACCTGTGGCAAAACCGCAGAAGTTTCCGCCCTGCTGGATTACGGCAGGATTGGGTCCTACAGGATTGTAGGCCACGGCGGCCTCGAATCCCTCAGGAAGAATGTACGCGGTTCCGGCAGATGAGCCGATATATACTATGATGTTGCCGTTGCTGAACGGTCCGGAGCAGTAGCGATCCTCGCCGGCTGTTCTGAAGTACCCTTCCTTTATGCCCTTCTGCCACCATTCGTAGAAGGCCATGGTGCTGTCGATATACTCGTCATCGAAAAGGTACAGGTGTCCTTGAGTATCCGCATACTTGGCACCGAAGTTGACGGGACCGTAGATTCCGAGATTGTCCATGGAGTCGAAACCGACTGCAGGCTTTCCTGTGATCTCGGAAATCTTCTTTGCCACTTCGGCAAGCTCCTCGAACGTCGTCGGGACTTCAAGTCCATGCTCGTCGAAGAAAGTCTTGTTGTAGAACATGACCTCGGTGGACTTGCCAAGACTGGTGGCGTATGTCTTTCCGTCGGGGAACGACCTGTTCTCCTCGAGATACGACGGAACTACCTCGGCGAGCGTAGCCTGGTCGATTCCGAAGTCGTCCGTAAGGTAGTCATCGAGCACCATCAGCTTGCCGCTCGGCATGTAGGTCATCATATTGTTGTTGTAGGCCTGACCGATGTTCGGGGGAGTTCCGGCCGCAAGAGCGCTGAGAATCTTGGTATGGCAGTCGGTATATCCTCCCTGGCAGGTGGCGTTGACGGTTATTCCGTACGGATTCGTGGAATTGAAAAGCTCCACAACCTTGTCGAGAGCGATGCCGTTCTCGTCCGTCTGGGCATGCCAGAGCTCGAGCGTGATGTGTGCATTTTTCAGATCCTCTGCAGTTATCTCGCCCGATAGGACGGTCGCTGCCTGCTCCTTGCTTCCTGCTGCGAAGACTGCAACAACGGAAAGAGCAATGATCAGGAAGAAAAACAAAGTTTTTTTCATATAAGATCTCCTTTCTATCTTTTTGGACAATGTCCGTTTTTACAGCTATCCTTTGAGTCCTCCGCGGGCAATGCCCTGAATTATGTACTTCTGGAATACGAGGTAAATCAGGATAAGAGGCATCACGACGATCGTCGCACCCGCCATCATCAGATGGTAGTCGACTCCTGCGTCGCTCGCGAAGTACTGCAATCCTATCGAGAGGACTCGCCTGTCGATCCTTCCAGTCACCAGCAACGGCCATAGATACGCATTCCAGCTCGCGATGAAATTGAAAAGGGCTATGGTGACAAGACTGCTTTTGGAGTTAGGCACCATCATCTTCCATAGGTACTTCCAGTCGGAACATCCGTCGACTTTGGCGGCAAGATATATCTGATCCGGTATGCGGTTGAAGAACTGTCTGAGAAGATATATGTAGAATACGCTCGCAGTGTACGGAAGTATCTGTGCCCACAGCGTATCGTACAGTCCCATCTTTGTAATCGATATGAAGTTGGTTATCAGGTACATCTGGGAAGGTACCATCATCGTCGCCAACAGACAGGAAAACAGCTTGTCCCTTCCCTTGAATTCCAGCCGGGAGAAAGCGAATGCTCCGAGAATCGTCGTGAAAAGCGTGAACACGGTGTTGGCGACCGAGACTATGATCGAGTTCTTGAAATAGATTCCGAACGGATTTGACTTCATCGTCAGAACCTCGACATAGTTGTGCCACTGCATCTTCTCCGGCCACCATATTATCTCGGGACTCGTGATCTCCCGGAGCGTCTTGAACGACCCGGAGATCATCCAGAAGAACGGGAAGAGCATGAATACGGCTCCGATGAGAAGGAGAACGAACACAACTGCCCGTATCCATCTGCTTTCTATCCTGTTTTCGTCCATCTCCCCTCCTACCTGTCCGTCTTCCTGTTGCTGAGGCGCAGCTGGATGAATGTGAAGACCATGATGATCATGAACATGATCACGCCGCTGGCAGCGGCGATCGTATACTTGTTCGCCCCATAGAACTTGTCGTACATATAGTATACCATCGTCGTCGCCGCATGGAGAGGTCCGTCATCGCCGAACAGGCCGACGACCTCTACATATGCCTTGAACGCACCGATGGTCGCGATTACGAACTGGTACGCCAATATCGGTCCCAGCTGCGGAATCGTGATCTTGGTGAACATCTTCCACTTGCTCGCCTCATCGATCCGCGCAGCCTGATAGAGCTGCGGATCGATATCCTGAAGTCCTGCCAGGAAAATGACTATCTTGAAAGCAAGGGCCGACCAGATTCCGAAGATGCATAGCGTTATCATCGCATAGTCCGGATCGTTCAGCCACTGGATGGCGTCTATGCCGAAAACTCCGAGGAACTTGTTGAAGATGCCGAATTCGCTGTGGAAGATGAAGCGGAAAGCCAGCCCTATCGCGATCGCGTTGGTCACGTACGGAAGGAAATACGCAGTCTGGAAGAACTTCGAACCGCGTATGCCGCTGTTGAGCAGGACCGCTATCACGAGCGATATCGCAATCGAGACGGGAACGGTGACTATCGCATATATGAACGTGTTTGCGAGAGCCTTGTGGAAATTCGGATCGGAGATGACCTTCCTATAGCTCTCGAGGCCGAACCCTTCGCCCGTCTTGTCGAATATGTTGAAGCTTTCGAACAAGCTCATCCTGACAGTATGGAACATCGGGAAAATCACAAACACCGCGATGATCGCAAGAGCCGGAAGCAGATAGAGCATCGCCCTGAAGAAAGTCCTTGTCCGATTTTGTCCTACCATTCCTCTATCCTGTTTCCGTCTGCGGAGAAGATATGCACTCCGCTCATCTTAGGGACGAAGCGAACCTTGTCCCCTACCTCTATCCTGTTGTCGGATTCTATCAAGGCTTCGCTGTACTTGCCGTTCATGTCGAATCGCACCTGGAAATCGCGCCCGACGGTAGCCTTGAAATCGATTGTCGCCTCGAAGCCGCCATCCGAGGCCAGAATGAAGCTCTCAGGCCTGATTCCGACCTTGTAGCTCCCGTCCGCAAGAGAGGTATCGAAGGCTTCTTCGCCGTTTATGATCACCTTGCCGCCCCTTATGTCGGCATCTATCATGTTGATGGGAGGATTTCCGAGGAACTGCGCCACGAACACGTTCGCCGGATGCACATAGGTCTCCTGAGGCTCTGCCACCTGCTGCACGATGCCGTCCTTCATGACGATTATCTCGTCGGTTATGCTGAGGGCCTCCTCCTGGTCATGCGTCACGAATACTGTGGTGATCCCTGTAGCCTGCTGTATGCGCCTTATCTCCTCGCGGGTCTGTATCCTGAGCCTGGCATCGAGATTGGACAGCGGCTCGTCAAGAAGAAGGACCTTGGGCTGCTTTGCGATTGCACGGGCTATGGCGACACGCTGCTGCTGGCCCCCTGAAAGCTGAGATGGCTTTCTGTCCAGAAGTTCCTCGATGGCCACGATTCTGGCGGTGTTCTTGACTATCCTGTCTATCTCTTCCCGTCTCTCTGCCGCCGCCGGATGTTTCTCCTTGAAGCTTTTGCTGTTGCGAAGCGGGAATGCGATGTTCTCATAGACCGTCATGTGGGGATAGAGCGCATAGTTCTGGAAAACGAGACCTATGCCGCGCTTCTCGGGGGGCAGCATCGTGACATCCTCGTCTCCGAAGTATATTTTTCCGCTGGTCGGGGCGTGCAATCCTGCCAGCAGGAAAAGAGTCGTGCTTTTTCCGCACCCGGAAGGCCCCAGAAGCCCGACGAGATGTCCGCTCGGAATCGTCACGGAGAGATTGTTGACCGCTATCGTCTCGGTCCTGTCCTTGGAGGTGAAGGTCTTAGTGAGACCGTCGAGTCTGATATCCATCTGCATTGTCCGGAAGGCTTTCAGAATCCTTCCTTCCCCCTTCTGATCGATTTTCCTATCTTCAATTACAGTCTAAGGCCGAATTACAAGTTAACACAACTACGAAACATCAAAAATTTTTCCGGCCGAATTTGTCTATGACGAGCCGCGCGACCTCGATCTTGCTCAGTCCGTTGTTCATGGCAAGCTTCTCCAGATGACGGTGGGCCGCCTCCTCCCCAAGCCCGGTCTTCTCCATCAGCAGCAGTTTCGCCCGTGAAACAGCCCTCAGTTCTGCCATCTTCTCCTCCAGGCTCTCGGTGATCCTCTCGGCACGACCGAGCCTTATGCGGACGGTCCTCATCATGTCCATGCAACGCAGGAAAGAAGTCCGGGAAAGAGGCTTCGAGACTGCGAACACGCCGTTTTCCATCAGGCGAGAGAACGAATCGTCGTATTCCGACGCGGGAACAAGCACGAGGATCGTGGAATTGCCGTCAGACTCGTCGCAGGCGAATCCGATTGCATCTCCTAGGGCATCAGGATGGTCGACTATGACGATGTCGTAGTCCTTCTCGAGAAGAATCCGCCTGGCATTCGAAAGGCTCGATTCCGCATCCACCGGTCCGTATTCGGACGACGAGAGAAGAGAACGGAGCGAAAGCCTGTAGCTTTCGTTCGAGCAGACGATCAGTACGCTGTATATCCGTTCTCTGAGGTCCATGCAGAAATTCTCCTACCTGGCCAGATACGCCTCGAGCAGGGCCTTGGGAACATACTTTTCGACGAAGCCGCTCGACATGGCTTCCTTCCTGGCCTCGTCCAGAGATAGAGGGAGGCGGGAAAGGCCATCGAGAATTTCCTTCGGAGCCTTGTAAAGGTCGCAATCGAGGCTTGCCGGAACTGCAAGCTTCTGCTCGAGTCCTTCCAGGGCCGCCCTGATCACGAGCGAAAAGACGAGGTAGAAATTGACTCCGGGGTCGGGACTTCTCAGTTCCACTCTGTGGTACTCCCCCTCCGCATATGGAACGCGGATGAGCTGCGAACGGTTTCCCCTGGACCAGGATATCCAGGATGGCGCCTTGTCGCGTCCCAGACGCGAGTAGGACTCCTCGCATGGATCGAGGAACAGCGAGATCTCCCTGATCCGCCTCATGAGACCTGCTATCATATGGCCGATCGCCTCATCGTCGGCACCTTCCGCAAGAGAGAGGTTGATGTGATATCCGTTTCCGGGGTGGTCGGCAAGAGGGCGCGGAGAAAAATCGGCGTACAGACCGTTGCGACCTGCAATCGTGCTAACCACGGCCTTGAACGTGAAGGCATCGTCCGCCGCGGACAGCGCATCGGAATAGCGGAAATCTATCTCGTTCTGTCCCGGTCCTTCCTCATGATGGCTGCTCTCCGGCTTTATTCCCATCCTTTCCAGCGTGAGACATACTTCGCGTCTGACGTTTTCTCCCTTGTCCTCGGGGGCTATGTCCATATAGGTGGCCCTGTCCTGCGGAACGGATGTACGTTCGCCATGCTCGTCCAGAAGGAACAGGTAGAACTCAAGCTCGGAGCCGAAAGTGAACTCGTATCCGGAAGCTTCGGCATCTGCCACGGCACTCTTCAGAAGACTTCTGGAATCGCACTCGAACACGCGTCCGTCGGGATACCTGACCTCGGAATACATTCTCACGACCTTCCCGTGCTCGGGCCTCCAGGGCAGGACGGAAAGCGTGGCCGGATCCGGGAACAGGAGAAGATCGGACTCTACCAGATGCCCGAACCCGGGGATGGCTGAGCCGTCTATTGCGATGCCGCATTCGAATGCTCTCTCCAGCTCCTGGGCCATTATCGAAACGTTTTTCTGTACTCCATAGGCATCGCTGAACGCAAGGCGTACGAATTTCACGTCCTCGTCGCGTACGTATTCAAGCACTTCCTCCTTCGTATAACCGGTCATATTCCCTCCTAGTCGGCCACATAGAGACCGCCGTACACATCCGTCTCCATAGGCTCGATCAAAGTGAATTCCTCCGACAGGATATCATCCAGGGCATACGAAAAGAAAGAGGCAAAATCCACCAGCAGCGAAATAATCGGCTCCATATCGGCCTTCGAGGCAATCCGTATGGACACGTAGTCCGGGAAAAGGGAGCGATCTACGCCTCCCCTCACATAGACTCTTCCCCCATGCATGCCTGTGCAGGGGAAGAAACCAAGTTTCTCGCCGCCGTAGAGCGAAAGCACGACAATCAGCCCGCCTGCCTGATACTCGGCAAGGAAGCTTCCTGCATTCCCGCCTATGACTATGGAAGGAATCTTGTCGCCGTACTCCTTCATGTGTATCCCGACCCGATATCCGGCATCTTTTCCGATGAATATCCGTCCGCCTCTCATCGCATACCCGGTGACATCGCCGACCGAACCTGATACGACGATCTGCCCATCGTTCATCGTATCTCCGATGGCATCGGAGGCGTCCAAGCAGGCAAATATGCAACCGCCGTCCAGATAGCTTCCCATGGCCGGACCAGGGATTCCTTCCACATAAATGGTTCCGCTTGCCAGCGCAGTTCCTATGAAGCGTTGCCCAAGGACATTTGTAAGCCGTACTTCCTTGTCCTCTGAACTGCGGATCATTTCATTCAAATTTCTGTAATCGATATCCTTTGCGTCTATTTCCTTCATAAATCGCTCCTATTCCCCGGCCTGCAGGACACCGAGAACTTCAAGTTCTCTCTCCGTCATTCCGACGGCGCGCAACATTGCACGATTGCCTACAAGAGCTTCTATTGAGTTTATTCCAAGGCATCCCATGAACTCCTTTATCTCCCTCTGCCATGCTCGCATAAGCCTAACCAAGCGTTCCTTGGCGACCTTGGGGTCGAGCCTCGAAACAAGGTCCGGCCGCTGCGTTGCGATTCCCCACGAGCAATTTCCGCCCATGCAGCTACGGCAGAGATGGCACCCCATCGCAATCAATGCGGCAGTTGCAACATAGCAGCAGTCCGCACCCAGACAGAGGGCCTTCACGACATCCGCCGAACTCCTTATGCTTCCTCCCGCCACTATGGAGACTCTGTCCCTTATCCTTTCCTCCCTGAGCCGCTGATCGACGGAAGCGATCGCGAGCTCTATCGGGATTCCCACATTGTCCCTTACCCTGGTCGGGGCAGCTCCCGTTCCACCTCTTGCTCCGTCGATCGCAATGATGTCGGCACCGCTTCGGGCTATCCCGCTTGCGATCGCAGCAATGTTGTTTACGGCCGCCACTTTGACTATTACAGGCTTTTCGTAGCCTGTCGCCTCCTTGAGCGAAGAGACCAGCATCCTGAGATCCTCTATGGAATATATGTCGTGATGTGGTGCCGGAGAGATCGCATCCGAACGCTCGGGAATCATCCTGGTGCGGGCGATGTCCCCGACTATCTTCGACCCGGGAAGATGGCCGCCGATGCCGGGCTTTGCCCCCTGCCCCATCTTGATCTCGATCGCCGCTCCGGCCCTCAGATATCCGGGATGGACCCCGAATCTGCCGGAGGCCACCTGGACTACGGTATTGCCGCCGTAGCGCACCAGATCGTCGATCAGGCCGCCCTCGCCGGTATTGTACATGATCCCGAGCTCCTCCGCTGCGCCTGCCAGAGCGATATGTGCATTTTTGCTGATGCTGCCATAGCTCATCGCCGAGAACATCAGCGGCATTGAAAGATGGATATACGGCGGTAGATCGGGTACTAGCCTGCCGGATTCGTTTCTCTTTGTTGCGACATTCCTCCGTCCGAGATTGACAGCCGTCTCCATAGGCTCCCTCAATGGATCGATCGGAGGGTTTGTGACCTGGCTCGCATTGATGGTCAGGCGGTCGAAATATACGGGAACCGAACTTCTGCTGCCCATGGATGAAAGCAGTATTCCTCCGCTGGATGCCTGCAGGATGTTCTGCCTAAGCAGCGACGAATTCCAGTTCCCGTCCTCCTTCATGCCCACTTTTACCTTCTCTATCCTGAGCGCCCCCACGGGACAGAATGCTGCACACCTCTGGCATGCGACGCACTTCGAGTCGTCGGAGACTATGGCTTTTGAATCCTTCACGACAGAGTGGACACCTGCGGCGCATTCCCTGACGCATCGGCCGCAAAGGATGCAGGAACTCTTCCTCACGACCTCGTATTCCGGTTTGATGTAATCAAGACCTGCAATCATATGGCTTTCTCCTCCACTTCGACTATGAAAGGTTCTCCCCCTCGCGGATGGACGATGTCGGAAACCGCATTGTCCATCGCAAAAAGAGCGGCTTCCTCGCTCGCAATATACACCATGTCATCGTTGCTGCCGGCAACGAGGCCACGGAGCTTTAGACGGTCGTTCAGCGCCATGAGGCCGCCTGTAAAAGCGAATATGATCGAGAACGGACCTGTGACAAGAAGGGATGGAAAGCGCATCCTGAGATACTTCAGGACCTCGGCTTCTCTCTTCTCCTTTTTCTCTATCGTGGACCAGAATGGAGCCGCGATGACGCAGGCGGCTTCCCTTACGGTAAGGCCTTCTCTCCTTATGAGGTAGTCCATCATGTACGTCATGACCTCAGTGTCCGTTTTCAGATTGCACCTGTATCCGAACATCTCCACGAAGCGGCGATTCGCATCGTAGCTAGATATCTCTCCATTGTGCACGACCGAAAAGTCCAGAAGGGAGAAAGGATGGGATCCGGCCCACCATCCTGGAGTGTTCGTGGGATATCTCCCATGAGCCGTCCAGGAATATGCCTCGTACTCGTCCAGACGATAGAACTCCCCTACATCCTCCGGATATCCGACTGCCTTGAACACCCCCATGTCCTTTCCGCTCGAGAACACGTACGCTCCGTGATGGAACGTATTGATCCGCGTCACGGCCTCCGCGACGAAATCGTCCTCGCTCTTCTGGCTCTCGGCGAGCTTTGACCGCAGCGGAAGAAGGAAATATCGCCATATCACCGGCTCGTCCGTTATCTTCTTCGTCTTCCGCGTCCTCAGAAGCTCGCTTTTCACAATGTCGAATTTTTCTTTCAGAAAGACTTCGGTGTCCTTCCTCTCCGCTCGGCCGTTGAAGAAAATGTGGAAGGCATAGCAGTCCCTGTACTCCGGATATATCCCGTACCCGGCAAAGCCGCCGCCAAGCCCGTTCGACCTTTCATGCATTGTCTTCATCGAACGTGCAATCGTTCCTCCGTCCATCTTCCTTCCTTTCCTCGATATCATTGCAGCGATTGCGCACCCGGCCGGAATTCTGATCGTTCCCTCTTTCTGCATGGCTACTACCCCCTTGGAAAAGAAAAAAGGACGTCACTTCAGAGTTCTACCCTGAAATGAGCGTCCTTGCCCGTTTTTCGCATCCTACTTCCTTGCAATGCTTTTTGTCAATCGATGGAAAACGGCTTGACACGCAAAAGCTTTAGGGAGTAAAAGTCAAGACATGTAGACAAGGATGTCTTGGGCCATGGCCAGGATTCCTTGTCTTTTTTTTTGCTTCAAGGAGGAAGAAAAAATGAAAAGCGTCCCTGAATCTTTCGGTTCCCTCGTGTTCGATCTGCGCGAAATGAGGGCAAGATTGTCCTCTCAAGTTTTCAAATCGCTGGAAAATACCATCGAAAATGGAATGAAATTAGATATAAATGTTGCGAACTCGGTAGCAAATACAATGAAGGAATGGGCAATAGAACATGGAGCGACCCACTTTACCCACTGGTTCCAGCCGCTTACAGGCATAACCGCCGAAAAACACGAGAGCTTCATCGCGCCTTCCCCTGACGGCGGAGTGATAATGGAATTCTCCGGAAAAGAGTTGATCAAGGGCGAACCTGACGCATCCTCGTTCCCGTCCGGAGGGCTAAGGGCCACGTTCGAAGCCAGGGGATATACGGCATGGGACCCGACGAGCTATGCGTTCATAAAGGACAGGACGCTCTACATCCCTACCGCATTCTGTTCGTATGGCGGTGAGGCATTGGACAAGAAGACGCCGCTGCTGAGAAGCATGGAAGCTCTCGGCAGGGAAGCCCTGCGCATACTGCGTCTTTTCGGAAATACAGATGCAAAGCACGTGGTGACGTCCGTCGGAGCGGAACAGGAATACTTTCTGATAGACGAGGAACTCTACATAAGACGTCCGGATCTCATCTACACGGGAAGGACCCTTTTCGGAGCTATGAGTCCCAAGGGGCAGGAACTGGAGGACCACTACTTCGGTTCCATAAAACCCCGGGTCAAGGCATTCATGGAGGATGTCGACGAGGAACTATGGAAACTTGGCATCCTCGCCAAGACCGAGCACAACGAAGTTGCACCGGCACAGCACGAGCTTGCACCGATCTTCACGACGACAAACAGGGCATGCGACCAGAACCAGCTGACCATGGAGATGCTGCAGAAGATAGCCTCACGCCACGGTCTCGTGTGCCTGCTGCACGAGAAACCCTTCAAGGGAGTCAACGGATCGGGAAAACACAACAACTGGTCGATTGCCACCGATACAGGAATCAACCTGCTCTCTCCCGGCGATACACCGTACGAGAATGCGCAGTTTTTGCTGTTTCTCTCTGCAGTGATCAAGGCTGTCGACGACTATCAGGATCTTCTGAGGCTGTCCGTCGCGACGGCGGGAAACGACCACAGGCTCGGAGCAAACGAGGCGCCCCCGGCGATAGTCTCGATATTCGTCGGAGAGGAACTCATGGAGATACTCGATTCGATCGCGGACGACAGGCCATACAAAGGGCATGGAAAAGTACAGATGATGCTAGGGGCCGACGTACTGCCTCGCTTCCAGAAGGATACAACCGACAGAAACAGGACCAGCCCGTTCGCTTTCACGGGAAACAAGTTCGAATTCCGCATGCTCGGATCATCCAACAGCATCGCCTGCGCCAACATCATGCTCAACAGCGCCGTGGCAAATTCCCTCAGGATATTTGCCGATAGGCTCGAGGCAGCAGAGAACTTCGATGCGGAGCTCAGGGTTCTGATAAGGGAGACCATACGAAAGCACAGGAGGATAATCTTCAACGGCAACGGGTACGACGAGTCTTGGAAGTCAGAGGCGAAAAGACGGGGATTGCTCGAGATGAGGACCACTCCGGAAGCCATCGTGCATCTTTTGGACGAAAAGAACGTGAAGATGCTCACAGAGTCCGGGATATACTCGTTGGCGGAGCTTGAATCAAGGACCGAAATAACGCTTGAGAACTATTCCAGGACGGTACTGATAGAAGCCGCCACGATGATCGATATGGCTAGGCGGATGATACTCCCGGCCGTCGGACACCAGCTTGACTTGTTTCTGGAAAGACTTCTCAGAAGGAAAGATACAGGAACTGGATCATGCAGCTATGAGGAAAGACTTATAGAGGAGCTGACGGACGCGGAGGAAAGGATCGACGAGAATGCGAGGGCGATGCAGGCCAAGATCGCCAGGATCAAAGCCATCGGCGACAAGGCGGCCCAGGCCACGGAGATAGCAGAGGATCTAATACCGTCGATGGACAGGCTCAGGGAAGCCGCGGATGCGGCAGAGAGCCTGACGTCGAAGGAATTCTGGCCACTGCCCAGCTACGGTGAGCTGATGTTCTCCGTACGATGAAAGGAGGAGAAGCACATGTGTTCGATAATGTTCTACAAAGGGCGGAGGCTCGATCTGGAAGCCTTCACGAAACATCTCAGAAGAACGGCATACAGAGGTCCGGACATGGAAAGAGTCATGACCGAGGGCGATGCGTTCCTCGGCTTCGAGAGGCTTGCGATAATGGGCCCCGACGAGAAAGGCATGCAGCCGTTTTGCCTCGGCAGGAGGAGTGTGATCTGCAACGGGGAGATATATGGATTCGAGAAAATACGGAAAAGTCTTGAAGGTCGATACGAGTTCAGCGGCAATTCGGACTGCGAGGTAATTCTTCCGCTATATGAGGAATACGGGACCGACATGTTCGCGATGCTGGATGCGGAATTTGCGATGGTCATATACGACGGCAGTACGGCGGAGGCGGTGGCGGCAAGGGACCCGATAGGAATCAGACCGCTCTACTACGGCTACGACGAAGACGGCATGATCGCATTTGCAAGCGAGCCGAGGAATCTGCTCGACCTATGCAGCCGGATAATGCCATTTCCTCCGGGACACTACTGGAAGGACGGGAGATTCGTCTGCTACATGGACATCTCCAGTCCGGAAAACATCGTAAAAGACAGCGCGGAAACGGCAGCTGCCAAGATACGGGAACATCTCGTGGAAGGAGTGGTCAAACGCCTCAGATCGGACGTTCCGACCGGATTTCTCCTTTCTGGCGGCCTCGACTCGTCGCTTGTGTGCGCTGTTGCGGCGAGAGAGAGCGGACGGACCATAAGAACGTTCTCGATCGGCATGGATACCGATCCCATCGACCTGGGATATGCAAGAAGGGTCGCGACATACCTCGGGACCGAGCATACGGAAATCAGAATGGACAAGGACGACGTACTCGACGTGCTCGATGAAGTAATAGGCATCCTCGGGTCCTGGGACATTACAACGATCAGGGCGAGCATCGGAATGTACCTCGTATGCAGATACATCCACGAGCATACGGACATAAAGGTGCTTCTCACAGGCGAGGTATCGGACGAGCTCTTCGGCTACAAGTATACGGACTTCGCACCTTCGGCCGAGGAATTCCAGGCGGAAGCGGAGAAACGGGTCCGGGAACTGAACATGTACGACGTACTGAGGGCAGACCGCTGCATATCGGCGAACTCTCTCGAAGCCAGGGTTCCGTTCGGCGACATAGGATTCGTCCGGTACGTCATGGCGCTTTCCCCCGAAAGGAAGATGAACACATACGGCATTGGGAAGTATCTGCTCAGGAAAGCATTCGAGGAGGGAGACTATCTTCCGCACGATATCCTGATGAGAGAAAAAGCCGCGTTCTCCGATGCAGTAGGCCACTCTATGGTAGACATATTGAAGGCATACGCGGAGGCCTTCTATACGGACGAGGAATTCGATAGATACAAGGCTGGATATTCGTACTGTCCTCCGTTCACGAAGGAATCGCTGCTTTACAGGCAGATATTCGACAGGCATTACCCCGGACAGGAGAGACTGATAGCGGACTACTGGATGCCCAACAGGAAGTGGAAGGGCTGCGACACCGGAGATCCTTCGGCAAGATACCTTTCGAACTATGGCAAAAGCGGAACGTGAGCGGCCCTGCCGGATATGCGGCAAGGCCTTTTCTTTCATGTGCGATGGCTCAGCGCGCTTTCAACGAAGCCGAGGAAGATCGGATGCGGCCGGTTCGGACGGCTCTTGAACTCGGGATGGAACTGCACCGCCACGAAGAACCGGTTCGCAGGAATCTCCATAGCCTCTACGAGGGTACCGTCCGGACTGAGCCCCGAGAACACGACACCTGCATCCGAAAGGGCCTTTCTGAACCGGCGTGACACCTCGTACCTGTGTCTGTGCCGCTCCGCCGTTTCCGCCTTTCCGTATAACCTATGCAGCAGTGTGCCTTCGACGACTCTGCACGGATACGATCCGAGGCGCATCGTACCGCCCTTTTCGCCCGTCTTTTCCTGGTCCTCCATCAAGTCGATCACAGGATACGGAGTATCGGGATCGAATTCCCTAGAGTTAGCGCCATCCAGTCCGGCGAGATCGCGGGCGACCTCGATGACGGCAATCTGCATTCCTAGGCAAATTCCGAAATAAGGCACGTCATTCTTTCGGGCATAGCATGCGGCTTCGACCATTCCTTCCATGCCTCTCTGACCAAATCCTCCGGGCACGAGTATCGCATCGACATCGGAAAGGTGGCATTCTGCGCCGTCCTTTTCCACAGCCTCGCTCTCCACCCATCTGATATGTACCCTGGCCCCGAGAGCTATTCCCGCATGCTTGAGGCTTTCGATCACCGAAAGATATGCATCGTGCAATGCAGTATACTTTCCGACTATGGCGATCTCGACGTCGGCCCTTGCCAAGTCCATCCTGTCCAGCATCGCCTTCCAAGAGGATAGATCGATTTCACGGGACGGGAGGGAGAGCCTTTTCATCACGTAAGCGTCCAGTCCACGGTCGTAAAGCTGCACAGGAACCTTGTATATGCTGTCCAGAGTCTCCTCCGCGATTATCCCCTGTCGGTCCGCATTGCAGAAAAGCGCGAGCTTCGAAAGGATCTCGTCCCCAAGCACCTCGTCGGATCTGGCGATTATCACATCCGGCATTATACCCATGCCCTGCAGTTCATGGACGCTGTGCTGCGCGGGTTTCGTCTTGTGCTCCAACGAACACTTCAGGTATGGAACGAGCACCACATGGACGAAAAGCGTGTCCTCCCTGCCGAGTTCCGTCCTTATCTCCCTGGTAGCCTCCAGAAACGGCTGGCTCTCGATATCGCCTATCGTCCCGCCTATCTCGGTTATCACTATCTCCGCCCCGGTCTCGCGACCGAGGGAGAATATCGCGTTCTTTATCTCGTTGGTCACATGGGGGATTATCTGTACCGTCTGCCCCAGATATTCACCCCTGCGCTCCCTGTCGATCACGCTCTTGTATATTCTTCCGCTCGTCAGATTTGAGAACCTGTTCAGGTCCTCGTCGATGAACCTCTCGTAGTGTCCGAGGTCGAGATCGGTCTCGCTCCCGTCCTCCGTCACGAACACTTCTCCGTGCTGGTACGGACTCATGGTACCGGGATCCACGTTCATATATGGATCCAGCTTCTGCGCGGCGACCCTGAATCCGCGAGCCTTCAGCAGCATTCCCAGGCTTGCCGCCACAATGCCCTTGCCGAGGCCCGACACCACTCCGCCGGTGATGAAGATATGCTTTCTCATTCTGCTTCCTCCCGCATGAAAAAAGAGAAAGGCGCCCACCCTGGTATTCCCATGGCGAGCGCCTTTGCTTTGGATAATGATGTGGCGAAACCGCCTCGCCTGTCAATAGACATGCACAATGCCGGATTATATATATGCATTTTTGCAATATTGTATAAAAAATAGCGTCAAAACAGATTATTTCAAAAATGTTACGAATATTTATGCAAAGGTATTGATATTTATGCATCAAATATGCATAAAATATGCATGGTAAAAAACAACTCGTTTTTTCGGGAGGAAACAATGAAAAAGAAGATAAACAAGATCGTGCTTGCCTATTCGGGCGGCTTGGATACATCGATCATCATTCCATGGCTCAAGGAAAACTACGACAATCCCGAGATCGTCGCAGTAGCCGGCAACGTAGGACAGAACGATGAACTGGAAGGACTCGAGGAGAAAGCGAAGAAGACCGGAGCGTCTAAGCTCTATGTCATGGATCTCGTCGATGAAATGGTCGACGGCGTCATCATCCCGTCCATGATGATGGGAGCGAAGTACGAAGACTATCTTCTCGGAACGGCGTTCGCCAGACCCGTCATAGCAAAGGGCCTTGTGGATATTGCGAAGAAAGAGGGAGCCGACGCCATCGCACACGGCTGCACCGGAAAAGGAAACGACCAGATCAGATTCGAGCTCGCAATAAAGAGATTCGCGCCTGAGATGGAGATCATTGCTCCTTGGAGAGAGTGGAACATCAAGAGCAGAAACGAGGAGATCGACTATGCGGAGGCACACAACGTACCGCTCAAGATTTCCAGGGAGACGAGCTATTCCAAGGACAAGAACCTCTGGCATCTTTCCCACGAGGGTCTGGACCTCGAGGATCCGGCTTCCGAACCGCAGTACGATAAGCCCGGTTTCCTCGAAATGGGAGTAAGCCCAGCTGCAGCGCCCGACAAGAGCGAATATGTCACACTCACGTTCGAGAAAGGCTGGCCGGTCGCGCTCGATGGAGAGAAGATGAAGGCAAGCAAGATCATCGAGAAGCTCAACGAGATCGGAGGCCGCAACGGAATCGGACTTCTCGACATCGTCGAGAACAGGATGACCGGAATGAAGGACAGAGGAGTATACGAGACTCCCGGCGGAACGATCCTCTACAGGGCGCACGAGGTGCTCGAGATGATTACGATAGACAAGGATACCGCGCACATGAAGAAGAAGCTCTCTGTGGACTTCGCGGATCTCGTTTACAACGGAAAGTGGTTCACACCGCTCAGGGAGGCTCTGCAGGCATTCGCTTTCGAGACGCAGAAACACGTCACAGGAGAAGTGAAGCTCAAGCTCTACAAAGGCAACATCATCACAAGCGGAGTCACCTCGCCTGAGACTCTTTACAGCGAGAACATCGTCACCTTCCAGGAGAGCGACTACAACCAGGGAGATGCGACAGGCTTCATAAATCTCTGGGGATTGCCCGATACGATCCTTGCACTGAGGGACGAGGGAAAGCTTTGAAAACAATGATGCGGCGAAGAAATTCGCCGCTTTGAAATTCTGCATAGGGGGATTGCCATGAAGCTCTGGGGCGGACGCTTTCAGAAGGAGACAGACACACTCGTAAACGATTTCAACTCCTCCATCGACTTCGATGCGAGGCTCTACAGGGAAGACATAAAAGGTTCCCTTGCCCATGCGAAGATGCTCGCAGTCTGCGGCATAATCTCCAAGGACGACGAAGAGGCGATAAGAACCGGGCTTCTCGAAGTCCTTTCCGATATCGAGAGCGGAAAAGCCGAGCTTTCGAGGGATAGCGAGGACATCCACATGAACGTGGAAAAGCTCCTTACGGAGAAGATCGGGGATGCCGGCAAGAGACTTCATACGGCAAGAAGCAGGAACGACCAGGTGGCTCTGGATCTCAGACTGTACATGAGACACGAGATAAAGGACATCGAAGGAAAGATCGTCGACCTTCTCAAGGTACTGTCCAAGAAGGCCAAACTTCACCAGGAGACTGTCATGCCTGGCTATACCCATCTGCAGAGAGCCCAGCCGATATCGTTCAGCCAGCACCTTCTGGCCTACGCCTCGATGCTGGAAAGGGATGTGACAAGGCTCGAGGATGCATCGGTACGCATGAACGAATCTCCTCTCGGATCCGGGGCTCTCGCCGGGACCACATATCCGATCGACAGAATGATGACCGCAAAGGAACTCGGATTCGACCGGCCCATGTCCAACAGCCTGGACGGAGTCAGCGACAGGGACTATGCGCTCGAGACAATGAGCGCGCTGTCCATACTCATGATGCATCTATCCCGCTTCTCGGAGGAGATCATCATGTGGTGCAGCTGGGAGTTCAAGTTCATAGAACTCGATGACGCATACTCGACAGGCAGTTCCATAATGCCGCAGAAGAAGAACCCCGACGTCGCGGAGCTCGTCAGGGGCAAGACAGGAAGAGTATACGGAGATCTCATATCCCTGCTCACCACGATGAAGGCACTTCCCCTGGCCTACAACAAGGACATGCAGGAGGACAAGGAGGCTGTATTCGATGCCCTCGATACCGTCAAGATGTGCCTTCCTGTATTCACAGGCATGCTCGATACGATGAAGGTAATAGGAGCGAACATGCGCTCCGCCGCAGGCAAGGGATTCATCAACGCCACGGATCTTGCGGACTATCTGACGAAGAAGGGCCTGCCGTTCAGGGATGCATACACGGTCACGGGGAAGCTCGTGTACTATGCTACCGAGAAAGGGAAGCTGCTCGAGGAGCTTACCTTGGAGGAGCTGAGAAATGCCTGTCCCCTGTTCGAGGACGATGTATACAAGGCAATAGACCTTATGACATGCATGGAAGGCAGGAGCAGCTATGGCGGACCAGCAGTTGCGGAGACGACGCGCCAGATAGCCGAGCTCGATGCATTCATAGAAAAGAGGAATAACAGATGAAGCCGGTAGTCTACATAGACGGAAAGGAAGGTACGACGGGGCTCGAGATATACGAGCGCCTCGCCGGAAGAAACGACATAGACCTGCTTCTCATCGACGACGAGAAGAGAAAGGACAGGGAGGAAAGGAGGAAGTGCATCAACAGTGCGGACCTCGTGTTCCTCTGCCTTCCCGACAGCGCGGCCATCGAGGCTGCAGGTCTGGTCGAAAAGAAAGGCGTCAAGGTAATCGATGCCTCAACGGCCCACAGGACCGATCCGGGATGGGCATACGGATTTCCCGAGCTGGGAAGCGATTTCGAGCAGAGGATAAGAAACGGACTCCGAGTCGCGAATCCGGGTTGCCATGCGACCGGATTCATAAGCATCGTATACCCGCTGACTAAGATGGGACTTCTGGAGAGGACGGCACAGCTTTCGGCGTTCTCTCTTACAGGATATTCCGGCGGCGGAAAGAAGATGATAGCCGAATACTCCAGATCCGACAGGTCACCTTTTCTGTCCAGTCCCGCCCTGTATGGGCTTGGCCAGAACCACAAGCACCTTCCGGAGATGCAGAAGATCTGCGGTCTGGAGACGAAGCCGATATTCACACCGATAGTGGACGACTACTTCAAGGGAATGGCGACGACCGTGCCGTTTAGGATTTCCGATCTCAAGGGGGTCTCGTCCCTTGAAGAAATCCACGACAGGTTGTATTCCTATTACGAAAACTCGTACGTCGTGTCGGTATCGGAGAAAATCGCTGACGGAAAGATTTATTCCAATGCGCTTGCGGATTCGGATCGCCTCGAGCTGATCCTCGCAGGGAACGACGAACAGTTCACGATCACCGCGCTCTTCGACAATCTCGGCAAGGGAGCATCGGGCGCGGCCGTGGAGAACATGAACATAATGCTGGGCTTCGAGGCAACCTCGGGGCTGAACATCTGATCAACGATAGCTGGAGATATAGGAAGATGACTAGTTTCATTTCCGGAGGAATCACGGCGGCGAAGGACTTCCTCGCCGCAGGAATACATGTCGGAGTCAAGAGCCACAAGGTAGAGAAGAAGGACCTTGCGCTCATCGTGTCGAAAAGGCCGTGCACCGCGTCTGCGGTGTTCACAAAGAACGTGGTGAAGGCCGCCCCGATCCTGGTGACGAGAAAGCACCTGGAGAACGGCAAGGCCGTATGCGTAATCGCGAACAGCGGGAACGCCAATGCATGCGCACCCAACGGAATAGAGAATGCGGAAAGAATGTGCGCTCTTGCAGCAAAGGTCGTAGGTTGCAACAGCGACGACGTGCTTGTGGCATCCACAGGCGTCATAGGACAGGAACTGAGGATATCGGCAATCGAGAACGGCATCGACGAGCTTTACTCGAAGCTGTCCGACACAGACGAGGCAAGCGACGCAGCTGCCCATGCGATAATGACGACGGACACGATCAAGAAGGAAGTCGCGCTCGAGACCGTGATTGGTGGAAAGACAGTCAGGATGGGAGGCATAGCCAAGGGTTCGGGAATGATACATCCCAACATGGGTACGATGCTATGCTTCATCACTACCGATGCGGCAATCTCGTCCGAAATGATCAAGGAAGCTCTGCTGGAGACTGTGAAAGTCAGCTTCAACAGAATAAGCGTCGACGGCGACACGTCCACGAACGACACATGCCTCGTCCTTGCGAACGGCAGCGCCGGAAACGACGAGATAACCGAGAAGAACGCCGACTACGAGGTATTCGTTGCAGCACTGAAGGCTCTTTCGATCGCACTGGCGAGAAAGATGGCAAAGGACGGAGAAGGAGCCAAGCATCTCATCACCTGCACAGTCGACGGAGCCTCCAGCGAACTCCAGGCTGAGACGATCTCCAAGAGCGTGATCTCCTCCACCCTCACCAAGGCCGCGATATTCGGCGCGGACGCGAACTGGGGAAGAGTTCTCTGTGCCATGGGCTACTCCGGAGAGAACTTCGATCCGGACAAGGTGACAGTGCACTTCGCATCGGCCGCCGGAGACATAGAGGTCTGCAGAAACGGCAAGGGACTGCTCTTCGACGAGGCAGAAGCAAAGAAAATCCTCAGCGAGAGCGAAGTCGAGATAATCATCCACATGGGCGAAGGCGATTCGAGCTGCACATGCTGGGGCTGCGACATAACCTACGACTACATCCGCATCAACGGAGAGTACAGGACATAAGGAGCATAGGGATGAATCTCTCATATCAGGACAGGGCTCAGGTACTTGTGGAGGCACTGCCATATATCCAGGAATACAGCGGAAAGACCGTGGTGATCAAATACGGCGGCAACGCGATGATAAGCGCCGAGCTGAGAAAAGCGGTCATCAGCGACATCATCCTTTTAAAGCTTGTCGGGATAAACGTCGTCGTGGTCCACGGAGGCGGTCCCGAGATAAGCGAAGTGCTCAAGAAGATCGGCAAGGAAAGCAGGTTCGTCAACGGCCTGAGATACACGGACGACGAGACGATGAACGTCGTACAGATGGTGCTCTGCGGCAAGGTCAACAAAAATCTCGTGGACATTCTGAACCGCGCAGGCGGAGCCGCCATTGGTCTCTGCGGACTTGACGGCGGAATGCTCAAGGCGGTCAGGCACGAGGAGGACGGAATCGACTACGGGCTTGTCGGAGACATTGTCAAGGTGGACCCATCCCCGATCAGAAGCGCAATAGACAGCGGTTTCATCCCTATAATCTCGACCGTGGCACAGGGCATGGATGCAGAGACGAGTTACAACATCAACGCAGATACTGCAGCAGCAAAGATAGCGATAGCGCTCAAGGCAGAAAAGCTCATACTGCTGACAGACACACGCGGAGTGCTGCGCGACAGGAACGACGAAGAGACATTGATCTCGAGAATCCATCCGTCGGATGTGCCTATCCTCAAGGATGAAGGCGTGATTGCAGGGGGAATGATCCCGAAGATCGACTGCTGCGTTGAAGCGGTACAGTGCGGGATACAGAGAGCCCATATCCTGGACGGAAGAATTCCGCATTCGATTCTCATCGAGGTACTGTCGGATGCTGGAATCGGAACGATGATCTGGTAGGAGGACCAGCAATGACGAAGGAAGAGATATTCAAGGCGGACGACGAGTTCATCATGCACACATACAAGCGCAATCCCATCGCGATAGAAAGCGGAAAGGGTGCGACGGTCATAGATAAGGACGAAAAAAGCTACATCGACTTCACCTCCGGCATCGGCGTATGCTCGCTTGGATACGGAAACGAGAAATGGGCAAAGGCCATATACGACCAGGCAAAGAAGCTCGGCCACATATCCAACCTGTACTACAGCGAGCCCTGCGTCGAACTGGCCAGAAAGCTTGTCGAGAGATCGGGGCTAGAGAGAGTATTCTTCGCAAATTCCGGAGCCGAAGCCAACGAAGGGATGATAAAGATCGCAAGGAAGTACTCGTACGACAAGTACGGAGAAGGAAGAAGCACGATCATCACACTTGTGAACTCGTTCCACGGAAGGACGATAACGACGCTCAAGGCCACCGGTCAGAAACATTTCCACGAGTTCTTCAATCCGTTCACGGAGGGCTTCCGCTACGCCGAGGCCAATGACATCGAGAGCCTCGGCAAGGCCGCTGGGAACGATGTCTGCGCAGTAATGGTAGAACTGATCCAAGGAGAGGGTGGAGTCAATCCGCTCGACAAGGATTACGTCAAAGCCGTCGCCGATCTCTGCTACAGGAACGACTGGCTCCTTCTGATCGATGAAGTGCAGACCGGAATCGGCAGGACAGGCGCGTTCTTCTGTTACCAGAACTACGGGATAAAGCCGGATGTCGTCTCGTTCGCGAAAGGAATCGCTGGAGGAATGCCGTTCGGAGGTTTCATTGCAGGATCCAAGGCCAAGGATACGCTCGGATACGGTACACACGGATCTACATTCGGAGGAAACCCGATGGCAGCTGCGGCAGCGAACGTAGTGGTCGACACTCTGACGCCGGAATTCATCGAAAGCGTCAAGGAAAAAGGCGACTATCTCAAAAAGGCAATCGAGGCAATCGACAGTCCGTACATCGCCGGAGTACGTGGAATGGGACTCATGATCGGTGTCGGAATCAAGGGAAAGACGCATGCCGAGGTCAAGGACGAGTTGCAGACGGAAGGGCTTCTTGCCCTGACTGCAGGAAAAGACACTCTGAGACTCCTTCCCCCGCTGGTGATTTCAAAGGACGAGATTGACAGAGGACTGGAAATTCTGCGAAAGGTTCTCGGAAGGCGTTGAAAGTTGCAGGGACAGGCCGGAGAAACAATCGATTGACGGAGCGAAACGCCGTGATATAATACCACCATGAAAAAAAGAATCACGGTATTTCTATGTTGCATGGTGATTTTCTCCTCCATGCTCTCCGCAAGGAACGTCATGAGTTTCGGGCTGTCCGGCGGAACCGACAGTCTGAACAAGGAATTCAATCTCGGTTTCTACAACAATATGGGGTTCACCTTCCCCATCGCTGGAACTCGATTGTCCATAGGCCCCGGCTACAGGTTCGACATGACCTTCTCGATTCCCGACGGTCGTTCCGTATCCGACATAATAGTTGGAGCCCTCTTCGACATCGAGCTTCCAGGACTGTTCACACTCGACATCACGACAGGTCTTGCCACGGGCAAGAGCTACTCGAGACGAGCCGGTGATGACGGAAACAATTCGGTATGGCTTGGCGCCGGAGTCGACATCGGAGCAACCAAGTATTTCTCCGAAGCGATGGATTTCGGCCTGAACTTCGGCATTGCAGGATCAGTGGGCATATCGGTGGCAGGGAAAGCGGCTACGGTACTGCATGGCTCCTGCTATTTAGGCGGTTCGTATCGCTTCGATCTGTAGATGGAAACTGAAAGAATGACTTTAGACGGTCTCGAGCATCGATGCATCTTCCGCTTACGAAAGATCCCGCCTTTCGCGGGATCATTTTTTCACTGCTCTACATCCTTCCCGCCATTGGCATGGAAGAATCTTTCAGCGACCGTCCGCAACAAAGTTAATTCTGTACGATGCCAATGAGCTGGCATTTCGACATCGCAATATTCACCCCTGCAGACTTTCAGACAATCGCAATATGAAATCGTCGAGGACAGTACTCCTATCATTCTTTCTGACAAGGACGCCGAAAGGCAGCATCGGAACATCCTTGATCGGTACGTACGCTATTCCCGTTTTTCTTGCCGTCTTTATGTCGATTACGCAAGCAAAGGCATATCCTGTCGCAACCAGCGATTCCAATACCTCAAGATTGTCGGCGATAATTACGTCGTCGGGATCCTTAGTCTCGAGCATCCGTCCCTGGATATGGAAGATTTCGTCAGGACAATAAGGAGGCATGCATGTGGCTATCCTGCCCGCACCTCTGAGATCGTCTATCGCAATGAAGCTTCGGCTTGCCAGAGAATTCGTCGGATTCAACATTGCAGATATCTCCGCTTTGATTACTTCGCGTAGCCGCAGATTTCTGTCCTTTGGCTGTGTGAAGGAGAAAATGAGATCCATGTTTCCATCAAGAAGCATGCTTTCAAGGGAATCGAAAGGCATCATCCGTATTATTGGAACGAGATCGGGATCGTCCTCAAGGCACATTCTCAGGACAGGCTCCAACAATCTCAACTCGAACGTATTGTGGACTCCGATCGATATCTTTCTGCTGGTTTTCAATGAAATCGATTTCATCCTCGCCTTCGAAAGTCCTTCGATCCTGAGCATCTCTTCCGCATAGTGCATGAACTGGCTTCCTTCGTCAGTGAGTCGCACATTTTTGCTTGTCCTGGAGAAAAGTTTGACCCCAAGCTCATCCTCCAAGGAACCTATCTGATGGCTGATTGCAGGCTGAGTCAGGCACATGTGATCTGCGGCCCGGGAAAAATTCAGAAAGTTGGCAACAGCCATGAAACTCTTCAACTGAATAGTGTTCATCAATACTCCTTGAGAAACAGCTATATAATTCATCTATAAAAAATTTTTATTGAATATAACAAAAATCAATTTCCCTAGCAACCTTTTTTTTGTTATATCCAAAGAGAAACATACGTTCCGGGACAGATGCGGCCTGCGTCGCTGAAGGTTTCGGTCCCGGAATGTTTTTCAACTCGATCCCTCCAGGAGGAACATCATGAAAAAAGTATTGTCATGCCTCGGAAAATACAGAAAGGACACGTTGGCATGCATAGCAATGTCCACGCTGGAAGTGATAATGGAGATTCTTCTTCCGTTCATGACCAGCCTAATAATCGACCGTGGGCTCGAAAAAGCCGACCTTCCCGCAGTATATCGCTATGGCCTGGTGATGGTCGTATTCGCATTCCTATCGCTGATATTCGGAGCTACGGCAGGACGGTTCGCGGCAAAGGCGTCGTCCGGTTTCGCGGCAAATCTGAGAGAGAACATATACGGCAAAATCCAGACATTCTCGTTCTCGAACATAGACAAGTTCAGCGTGCCTGGCCTGGTGACCAGAATGACGACGGACATCACGAACGTACAGAACGCGTTCATGATGGTAATCCGCATGGCGGTCCGCTCCCCACTCACGTTGATTTTCAGCTACGTCATGTGCCTCATGATAAGCGTGAAGCTGAGCCTCACGTTCCTGATCGCACTTGTATTTCTGGTGATTGCGCTTGGAACGATCATGGTCATCACTATGAGGATATTCTCGCGCGTGTTCAAAAAGTACGACGACCTGAATGCAAGCGTGCAGGAGAACGTGACCGCGATAAGGGTCGTCAAGTCGTTCGTAAGGGAGGACTACGAGAAGAAGAAGTTCGCAAAAGCCAGCGACAACATATACCGTCTGTTCGTCAAGGCCGAAGGACTGCTTGCCCTCAACAACCCTGCGATGATGGTCGCCATATACTTCTGCATAATAATGGTATCCTGGCTCGGCGCGAAGCAGATCGTCGCGGGAGAGCTTACCACCGGAGAGCTTACAAGTCTCTTCAGCTACATCATGTCGCTTCTCATGAGCCTGATGATGCTTTCGATGGTCGTTGTAATGATCACGATGTCACTTGCAAGCGTAAGGAGAATAAGCGAGGTTCTCGACGAGAACAGCGATCTGGCCGAACCTAAGGACCCCGTCTACGAAATCAAGGACGGCTCAGTGGATTTCAACCATGTGACCTTCTCGTACAAGACTGGCACAGGAAAAGACGTGCTCTCGGACATCGACATCCATATCGCATCCGGAGAGACGATAGGAATAATCGGAGGTACGGGTTCCGGAAAGACCAGTCTCGTGAATCTGATAAGCAGGCTCTACGACGTCAAGAGCGGAGAGGTCCTCGTCGGCGGGCTGGACGTGAGGATGTACGACCTCGATACGCTTAGAAAGAACGTTGCCGTAGTTCTGCAGAAGAACACTCTTTTCTCCGGAACGATACTCGAGAATCTGAGATGGGGTAAAGAAGATGCGACCAAAGAGGAATGCGAGACGGCATGCAGGGCAGCTGCCGCAGACGAGTTCATTGACCGCTTTCCCGACGGATATGACACAAGGATAGAGAGAGGCGGAGCAAATGTCTCCGGAGGACAGAAACAGAGGCTCTGCATAGCAAGGGCGCTGCTTAGGAAGCCGAAGATTCTGATACTCGACGACTCGACGAGCGCCGTTGATACTGCAACGGATCAGAGGATAAGAAAGGCTTTCAGGGAATACATTCCCGGAACGACAAAGATAATAATCGCCCAGAGGATATCCAGCATCGCAGATGCGGACAGAATACTCGTACTCGACGAAGGACGTGTCAATGCCTTCGACACCCATGAGAACCTTCTCGCAACCAACGAGATATACAAGGACATCTACGAGTCCCAGCAGGGAGGAGCCGGGGATTTCGACGAGAAAGGAGACGAGAAATGAGAGAGAAAATAGACAGAAAGGAAGCGGCAGCCGTACTCAAGCGCGTAGTTTCCTACATGCTGAAGAACTACAGATACCTTTTTCTGCTCGTCATTGCAGGAATCGTCATCTCGGCTGCAGTGACTGTTACGGCATCCTCGTTCTCGCAGTCGCTAATCGACGACTATATAACGCCTATGCTTCAAGCCGGCTCGCATGACTTTTCGGCACTGAATGCAAGACTGGTCAAGCTGGCAGTGGTATGCGTCATAGGAATCGCGTCCGCATACATGTACAACAGAATCATGGTCAACATCGGACAGGGTACGATGAACAAGCTTAGAAAGGACCTTTTCTCGAAGATGGAGACTCTTCCGATCAAGTACTTCGATACACATGCCCACGGAGACATCATGAGCGTCTACACGAACGACATAGACACGTTGAGGCAACTGATGGGACAGAGCATACCGCAGTTGGTCAACTCCGTGATAACGATGATTGCAAACATAATCGTCATGCTGTGGATAAACCCTGCACTGTCGGTTATATCGCTGCTGACCGCCGTCGTGATGGTCACCGTGTCACTGACATTCTCATCGAAGAGCAGCCGCTACTACGTGGCACAGCAGAGAAATCTCGGCATAGTCGACGGCTTCATCGAGGAGATGCTGGACGGACAGAAGGTCGTCAAGGTCTTCTGCCATGAGGAACAGGCGAAAAAGGACTTCGGAAAGATCAACGACGAACTCAGGGACAGCGCAGACAAGGCCAACACATATGCGAACATGCTAATGCCTGTGAACGCGAACATCGGCTGGCTCAGCTACGCCATCGTGGCAATCGTAGGCGCAATCCTCGGCATCAGAGGGCTTGCAGGAGTCACACTCGGCACAGTCGTCACGTTCGTCGGACTGAACAAGGGATTCACGCAGCCTATAACCCAGATAAGCAACCAGGTGAACTTCGTCATCACAGCCGCAGCCGGAGCAAAGAGGATATTCGCACTGATGGACGAAGAGAGCGAGAAGGACGACGGGTATGTCGAGCTCGTGAATGCAAAGACGACGGGAAACGAAGAGATAACCGAAAGCTCGGAAAGAACCGGAGAATGGGCCTGGAGACACCCGCATAAAGCCGACGGATCGGTGACGTACGCACCGCAGAAAGGAGAGGTAGTCTTCCTCGGAGTCGATTTCGGGTACGAAGAGAATCACATCGTGCTGCATGACATAAGCATGTACGCCAAGAGCGGCCAGAAGATAGCATTCGTCGGTCCTACAGGAGCGGGAAAGACGACTATCACGAACCTGATCAACAGATTCTACGACATTGCCGACGGAAAAATACGCTACGACGGAATCAACATCAACAAAATCAAGAAACCGGATCTGAGGCGTTCGCTCGGAATGGTTCTCCAGGATACGCACCTATTCACCGGAACGGTCATGGAGAACATTCGCTACGGCAGGCTGGAAGCAAGCGACGAGGAATGCATCAAAGCCGCAAAACTCGCAAATGCCGACTCGTTCATAACGAGACTGCCGAACGGGTACGACACTATGCTGACAGGTGACGGCGCAAACCTGTCGCAGGGACAGCGCCAACTGCTCTCGATCGCAAGAGCCGCGCTGGCAGATCCTCCCGTGCTCATACTCGACGAAGCCACCAGTTCGATCGACACGAGGACAGAAAAGCTTGTCCAGGACGGAATGGACGCACTAATGAGGGGAAGAACCACGTTCGTGATTGCACATAGGCTCTCGACGGTCAAGAACGCAGACTGCATCATGGTCCTCGACCAAGGCAGAATCATAGAACGAGGCACCCACGAGGAACTGCTGGCAAAGAAAGGAGTATACGCAAAGCTCTACACAGGCAAGCAGGCATAACACGGGAAAAAGTAAGGAAGGGGCAGATCCCTTCCTTCTTTTTTTCTACCAGACTATCGGGCTCTGGCCGGTGGAACGCAGAAAATCGTTGCATCGCCTGAAGTGACCGTTCCCGAAAAAACCGCGGTATGCGCTCAACGGACTTGGATGGGCGGACTCGAGGATCAGATGTACAGGGGACGATATGAGTGCCTTCTTGCTCCTTGCATAGCTGCCCCAGAGCATGAAGACCTTCGGCCTCTCGTCGACACCGAGCGCACGGATCGCATTGTCCGTGAAGACCTCCCAACCATGGTTCGCATGCGAGGCCGCACGATGAGCCTCGACCGTAAGTGTGCTGTTGAGAAGAAGCACCCCCTGTCTGGCCCATCGCGAAAGATCGCTGGACCAGGGCCCCTGCTCCACGTCCTCGGAGATTATCTCCTGATGGATGTTCTTGAGCGACGGCGGCTCCTCCACCCCTTCCCGCACAGAGAAAGAAAGCCCCATCGCCTGGTACTCCTCATGGTACGGATCCTGTCCTACTATGACGACCTTCGTGTCGGCGAACGAAGTAAGGCAGAAAGCATTGAATATCTCGTTCATGGGAGGATATATTCTTTTAGTTCGGTACTCGTTCTTCAGAAATGCCCGGAGCTCGAGATAATACGGTTTGCCCTGTTCCACATCGAACAGAGGCTGCCAATCGTTTCCTACATTGATCATACAGCCATGATAGCATCATGGATGACGTAATTGAAGCCCCACCTTGTACCGCGCAGTGCGATCAGGATGACGGAATTCCCCAGAACTCGCCGACCGACGACACAAGAAATGCATGTGCCTTTCTTGCCATCCTATTGCCGGAGACGGAATCGAAGGCATGGCAACATCCGTCGTAGACGGAGAACCGGATTTCAACCCCGGCCTTTTCCAGCGCTTCAAAATATGAAACGTCCTCGCAAAGGAAAGGATCAAGACTGCCGACATAACCGACAGCCGGAGGAAGAGAAGAAAGATCGGTCGCCCTGGCAGGCGAGGAATACGGCGAGGCCTCGCAGCCGGCAAGGTACATATCCCATGCGGTGCGATTGCCGACGCTGTTCCAGAACGGCGACGAGTTGTCGCTGCTGCTCGATGTCGGCCGATCGTCAAGCATCGGATATACAAGCACCTGCAGCGAGATATCATCCATTCCCAAGTCGCGGGCGCGGAGCGCGACTGCTGCGGCAAGTCCGCCGCCGACACTCTCCCCCGCCACAGCGATCCTATCTGCATCCAAGTCGAATTTGTCCTTCATGGCGACAATGTATTCCAACGCGAGAAATGCATCGTCCAAAGCTGCCGGAAACGGGTATTGGCGCGAAAGCCTGTATTCAGGGGAAATCACAAGAGCGGAAAAGGAGGACGATAGCAGGCGGATCATGTTCCGTGCAAAGAACGTGCTTCCAAAGGCATACCCCCTCCGTGGAGGAAAAGAAATGCCGGGTGTTTTTTCCCATCCTGTCCGGGGCGGAAGATCCTGATGGCCATCTTTGTCCCATCGGGACGCGCTATGGACGATTTCTCCGCACCCCTGATAGGAAAGTGTGCCGATATCTTTCCAGAAGCCTCGTAGAGTCCGGTCGTCCGAGGCGTGAAGTCAGGCAGAAGAATGCCTGCCAGACTACTGACGAGCCTCGTACCTTCGGCATACGATGAGTAACCGGGTCTAGACACTCTTCTTTTCCACCTCGCTCTTTATGAACATCAGGACAAAGCCGGCGGAAAGAAGCAAGCATGAAGCCCAGATAGTCCTGATTCCGAACCACTCGTACATCGTCACGCCGATCGCCGCACCGAGGGCAAAAAGAAATATGACGCCGAAATAGCGTACGGCCTTGGAAAGGTTTCGTCTGTCGCGAGTCCTGCAATACGCACAAAGCGAATCCATGCAGCTTCTTATGTTTCCTATGCACATCGTGCTTGCAAATGCATATCCGTCCACCTTACGGAACGCCTGGACCTGCATGGCACAGGAAAACGAAACCATGGCATTCGCCAGGACATCCAGAGAGCGGGGAACGAAGCCTACCGCAAGAAGCAGAAGAATCTCGCAAAGGAGAACTATCTGCCGCCAGTGTATGCGTTCAGCTTTCTTGAGATTCTCTCTTATGATCTCCGCCGCCGCAATCCCGAGAGAAAAACACAGCAGCGGTACCAGATAATGCAGAGCAAGATCCCATCTTCCCTCGCATATGCCTTGCGCAAGAAGGACGATGTTGCCTGTCTGGGCATTTGCGAACACCTTCCCGCGAGATACATACGTATAGGCATCCTGCAGACCTCCAGAAACGGAAAGGAATGCGACAGTCGCGAATGCCTCCGACATCTGACCTTTCACTGCACGCATATGGGAGAGCCCTTTTTCATCCAAGCGCGACGTCGAGGATCATCATCAGGATGAATCCCAGACCGAATCCTATCGGACCGACATTGCTATGTTCGTTGGAGGACGCCTCCGGAATCAGTTCCTCGACAACCACGTACAGCATCGCCCCAGCTGCAAAAGAGAGAAAATAAGGGAGCAACGGCGTTATGAAGCCTGCCATGAATACCGTGACGAGGGCGGCAACCGGCTCGACCGTACCTGAGAGCATTCCGAGAACGAAGGCCTTTTTCCTGCCCTCGCCTTCCCCAGCAAGTGGCATGGAGATTACCGCTCCCTCCGGGAAATTCTGTATCGCTATGCCGATGGAAAGCGCCAATGCTCCGGCCATAGTGATTCCGGGCTCTCCTGCGAGAACTCCGGCAAACACCACTCCGGTGGCCAGCCCCTCGGGAATGTTATGCAACGTGACAGCCAGACAGAGCATGGTCGTCCTGCGCATCTTCGAACACTTTCCCCCGCTGCCTTCCGGGCAGTCCGACCCGATATGCAGATGTGGGATAATCTCGTCGAGAACGAGAAGGAATGCGATTCCTACAGCCGTACCTATTGCGGCAGGTATGAATGAAAGACGCCCCATGGAAGAGGACGCCTCGATTGCAGGGACTATGAGAGACCATATCGAAGCGGCAACCATCACACCGGAGGCAAACCCAAGAAGAAACTTCTGGAGCCTCTCGTTCATTGCACCCTTCATGAAGAATACACACGCTGCACCGGCCGTTGTTCCGACGAACGGGACCAGTATGCCGAGCACGATGCGCATGAATTGACTCGACAGCATAATTGAATGCCTCCAGGCAGAGAAGATTCCGATCGAAAAGACTTTCCGCCGCGACGCATGGCAGGGCATGAAAACTGCGATCGTACATGACAATGGTAGCATACCACAACGACTTTTCTCAATGCAGGCCTACAGCATCGCTCGACGCATTGGCATCTATCAGTACACGAGCCTGCAGGCATCGCGCATCGAATCGAAAAGTTCTCTCGCCTTTGTACGGGGAAGTCTAATGAGCGGATCGGAAAGGAATGCCTTGACGAGCGCCTCGTCATCATTTGAAACGATCGTATCAAGCGTCATCTGCAGGACGCCGCGGATGCAGCATTCCATGGCCTTTATTCCGGAAATCCCACGAACAACGTTGCGGTGCAGAGCGTCATCGAATTGGTATAGTTGATCCCCCAGTCATCGGGACCGCACCTTTCTATGGCTTTCGCGAATTCGACGAACAACGGAACTGCCGTCGTGTACGCATGATTTCCCCCGGCCCCGGTCGTATTCCCCCACGGACTGGAGTATTCCGTATCTTTCCGGAAGCACAAGGCCTCCATACCGGCAGTCGGTACGTCCAGGCTCTATCGAGGCAACGACAATGTCGGTCCCTTCAAGAGCATTGCCGAAATCCGAGCAGGCCGAAACAGAGAATCTATCGCAATCGTTCAATGCCATGATCATTTCGCAGAAGGACACATTCTCCTCTGCCGCGTCACGTCGATGTCGTAAAGCTTCACTGTTACCCTGACATCCTTGCAGGCGGCAAGATCCTTCATGAACTGTATCGCCCATTGACTTCCCCACCGCCTATGATACATATGTCGACATCTCTCGTTCATGGCCCTCCCGATATGGAATCATCGACCGCGCCATGGGAAAACTTCAATATTCAAATGGCAACTTCCTTTTGTACCGGACCAGCCAAAGTCATTCCGGATACAGGAAAAATCAATTGACAAACAGGAAATCGGGAAACAAGTATTATATCGAGGAAAGACAAAATGGCCATACTGGAAAAACGGATAGCCTTGCTAGGTCTCGATACGCAGAATGCCGATAGGCTCACTGAAGGAAAAAAGGCAGTCCTGATGGCGATTGCGGCTGCATCCGTTCTATCTCCTGCACTTGAAAAAAGGAATACGACATTGCAGGAAATACAGGAAGCGAGGGAAAGCATAGCCAGACTCGGAATACGCTCCGCCAAAAAGGCGGAAGCCGATATCGCATCGATTCTTTTTTCCGATGGAACCATGAAAAGAAAGCTCAGCATCCTGTCTTGCGACATAAACTATTATACTGCCGGCATCGAAATCTACGAGTACTCGACGGACGAGGCATCATACAGGAATATAGCCGAAGGAGTTCGTCATGCGATGCTGGAAGAAACGGCCCCGAACTATAGCGATGCCGCACTGTTCGTCCTGATGAGGGAAGCCTGCATACTGCACGACATATTCACCCAGAGCGAACAGATGCGCATCAAAAACAGAATGGAAAGGTTGGCAGAGCAAGACGAAATCTGCAGATGCCTGTTCTCCATATCGTTTACGAACAGGGCAAGGAATTTTGCTGCAAGAGCCGTGAAAGCGAAGAACGACATGTTCCGCAATCCATACCTTGAGGGCGTTAGCCTGCTTTTTCCGTATCTCAGCAGAAGAACAAGCATATTCATCGATACCGTAATACTGGGGACGGACTCCGGAACCAGGAGAGAGGCGGTCGTCGCGTTCCTGCGTTCAAAGGGATTCGACGCAGAAGTCGAAACGATTTCCGGAAAGACTGTAATAAAAGTCGGCAACACCTTCTACAGCCTTTTTCCCAGATCGATCGCAATCGCGCATATTCCGGTGCAGGGAATCAACCTGATTCCGTACTACGAATGACCTTGATGCCTATCGGATGGATACGCTCAAAGATCGCATTCTTAGGCAGACCGCAAGTATTCGACATGGAAAAATCGAAGTATTTCCTTGATGCATATCCAATAAATAATTAAAATATCATCAGATAAACTTTTTATGGTAGGTTAAGAGAAATGAAAATTGGTCTTATCATGGAAAACAGCCAGGCGGACAAGAACCCGCTGGTCTATGAATGCCTCAAGGAAGTGGCTGGAAAATATGGCCACGAAGTCGTGAACTACGGTATGTACTCCTCTTCCGATGCATGTCAGCTGACATACGTAAAGGCCGGACTGCTTGCCGCTATACTTCTGAATACCAAGGCTGTAGATTTTGTCGTTACAGGCTGCGGAACAGGAGAAGGTGCGATGCTTGCACTCAACGCTTTTCCAGGAACGCTCTGCGGACATGTGGTGGACCCGGAAGATGCATACATGTTCATGCAGATCAATGACGGAAACGCTATCGCCATCCCCTATGCGAAGGGAATGGGATGGGGTTCCGAGCTCAGGCTGAAGAACATCTTCGACCAGCTCTTCGTCGCCCCAGGCGGAAACGGATACCCGAAGGACAGAGTCGTCCCGGAGCAGAGGAACAAGAAGATTCTCGACGGAGTCAAGAAGATCACACATACCGACATGCTTTACATTCTGAAGAATCTCGACCAGGATTTCGTCAAGGAGACGCTCTCCGGCGAAAACTTCAAGAAATACTTCGAAGCAAGCTGCGATGATTCGGAATTGGCGAACTACGTAAAGGCCCTTGTAAAGTAAGGATGATTCCGAAGGCTATCGGAAAGTCGAATCGACTTGACGGTAGCCCATTTTTTTTGCGTACGCAACCATGCGACGCACCAGGCCGTCCGGTATCTTGCCGCCGTGATATCCGCGGCATTCGAAAAAACGCGCATTTCCGATTTCCGATGACGCACGTCATCCCTCATGGCCAAAACAAAATTTCCGCTACATGCGTTTCTTTTGCGAAATAATTCGTCGGCCTCCCGGATTACGATCGTATCAATACCGACGGAGACCTTACCCCATCATTCATGATTTTCCTATATCTACATAAAAAAATGACAGGAACCGACTCCCGACGCATAGAAATGTCGAGTATTCATTCCTCCGACGTGATATACATATTATCGATAGGCATAGAGCAATGGTAGAAGAACTGAACAAGGCAATGAAATATATAGAAGAACATCTGGAAGATGAAAACCTGGCGCATGAAGTGCTTGACAATATCGAATGTCCGGCTTGTCAATTCATGAAGGTATTTCATGCCCTTTCAGGTATCACGCTTGCCGAATACATAAAGAACAGAAGACTGTCGGAAGCGAACAGACGTCTGCTGCAGGGAGCAAAAGTGATCGATGTGGCATTCCAGTATGGCTACAGGTCCGTCGACGGTTTTGCCAGGGCTTTCAAGAACTGGAGCGGTATGCTTCCGTCGGAAGTCCAGAAAATGAGAAAGTGCAGCACTTACCCCAGGATGAATTTTGAAGTCAGGACTTCAGGAGGTAGATTTATGGAATACAGAATCGTGGAGATGCCGGCGTTTGTTTTTGCCGGAGTCAGCAGACGGGTACCTATGCAGTTCGAAGGCGTGAACATGGAAATAGTGAAACTGGCAGAAAGCATAACGGACGTCCAGAAGGCGGAAATGCATAGGCTGCAGGATATCATGCCCTACGAGGTTGTAAACATATCGTACGATTCGGACACCAGCTTCATGAAGGAGGAAGGATACCTTACCCACATGATAGGAGTTCTCACCACAAAAAAGGATATCGGAGCCGGATTGGAAACATATCCGATGGAAGCACATACTTGGGCCGTATTTCCAAGCGAAGGCGAATATCCGAGCACCATGCAGAACACCATGGCACGGATATACGGCGAATGGTTTCTTTCTTCCGACTACGAACTGGCACTCTCGCTGTCGTTCCTGTTTGCAAAAATCGATCCGGAAAGGGACAACTATGCATATAGCGAAGTATGGATACCTGTCACGAAGCGAAAACAATGAGCTTGAAAAAACAGTTAGGCATCTGAAGATCTAGTATTCCATTTTTCATTGACAATGTGGCATAGATTTAAAACCGATAGCATTGTTCGGGGAAGGTCTGCAATCTGATGCTTTGCACATATTGCGGTCTTTCCCGCTTCCATGAAATGAAATTGCCCGAAGAGATACAGCAGCATCAAATGGGTCAAGTTAGCGCATATTTTGGAAAATGCGATAATATGCTTCGTTGCCGAACGACACGGAACTGCATTTTTCAATATCGCATGAAACCAAAAACCGACATTGGAGCAATCCCTATTGATGCAAATATCCAAGAAGGAACAACGTTATTAGAAGTTAATTCCATATTCAAAAAGCTTTTAACAGCACTTTGATCTATTTGCAAGGATACATGGTAAACCTTTTTTCTCTAGACTAAAAAGCCATATGTTCCTACAATTTTAAAAACGAAAGGCGATGCATGCAGAAAAAAGAAGGTTCGATACAGCACAAGATTTTTCTTAGTATCACACTGACAATCATTATTTTTGTCTGTATTTTCACTGCAACAATCACTCTGTACTCGGCCTTTGTAATCAAGAAAGATGCAACCTCTTTCATGGAAGCAAACTTAAGCAGCCTAAGCTATCAATTGGAAGAGATACATTCGCGCATAGTCTCTGCCCTATTCAGAGTCACTCTCAACAATGAAATCAGATCGCTTTTGGCAGAAGACTACTCTGACGCAAGCTACGAAGAATATGAGAAGCGTGAAAAAATTACTGCAATTCTCGCAAACTATATAGCAAGCGAAAGCTATATCGAAGGATTGAGCATAGTTACATCCAATCCCTCATATTTCAGCACTCTCGACAGCATTGCCCTAAGCAGGGATGGAGAAAAACTTGCAAA
>CASEKE010000008.1 GCA_949288415.1 uncultured Spirochaetales bacterium | reverse complement strand
GCCGTCGCGGTGGCCAAGGCCGCTGTCGAGGACGGCGTCGCCCGCCGGCCGATAGATGACTGGGAGGCGTACAGGCTATCTCTGAGAAAGAGGATGGAGAAGTACTGGAACTGAAAAAATATGCAGGGCATTGCCCTGCATGCATTTTCCCCATAAAAGTCCACGTTTCTAGTCGAAGTAGGACTCCAGCTGTTTTTTTGATCCTTCGATGATCTTGTTGTATTCGTTGTCGAGCTTGTCGAGATTCTTGTTGACGATCTCCATGGCTTCCTTGTCGTCCTCGATCGTGAGATGGACATCCCTGCCAAGTTTCTGTCTCATCATCTCTTCTTTCTGGCGCAGCGACGGCTCGAGCGATTCCTCGAGCTGTTCTATGAGCTGTTTCCTGTGATCCGGATACTGTTTGATCACGTCAAGCAGCTTGAGATACAGGCCGTGGCTCTGCTCGTCCTTGAACACATAGGTCGCAAGTCGGGTCAGCCTCGACAGCCTTTGCTCGTCGACAGTGCCGGCACTGAGTGAAAGAGAAGAGAGAAGCAGGACCTTCAGTCCCGCCTTTACTTCTTTGTCGCTGTACCCGTCGAGTCTGGAAAGACCCGTATCGTCCGTTTCTTCATCGGAGAGGAAAGCCCCCGCTATTCTTTTCACTTCATCGATCCGCTGGTTCTCCCGGATCCTGTTCTCGTCGACCTTGATGGATTGCGTCTTCTCAAGGGCGATCTCCCATGCACTTTTTATTTTTCCCATATCAACAAATATAGTATCAAAGCCGCTTAAAGGAAAGGCTTTGGAACACGGCTTCGATTCTTTGTTCACTTTCCCTCGAGCAGCTGGAAAATTTCACTTTCGACCAATTCCTTTCCGGTGGTCGCTCCCATGGTACGCAACACCGAACGGATGATTTTCCTCTCTTCGGGATCGAGCGAACGGTAGTACTTCGCGCTTTCCATGAAAGAAGAGAGGAAATTCTTTCTGTAGTCCCTAAGCTTTTCCGCACCGGAGGCATAGAGAAGTCCGGAGACGAGCGTTATGAATTTCTTCCTTTCCTCGATAGTAAGCTTTTCGAGCCAGGAATCCGTGACGCGGTCGAAGAAAAGGCTGTCCTTGCCGGGCTTGTCGTGCTCCTTGAGCCTTGGTCCGTCGAACTTCCAGGTGTAGATATCGTGCTGCAGGATGAACACCGTGGAGCTCTCCACGATCCTGCATGGAAGAGGGTGTTCCATAAGCATCCCGATGACCGACGATGTGGGTTGCAGCGTGACTGCCTTGTCCCTGATCCGCGAAAGACGACTGTAAGCCGGATTTTCTTTCATGAATCCGGGCCCGTCGTTGTTGTAGATCTTCCTTATCCGCTTTTCGATACCGTCTCCTGCCATGGCGGCGGCGAAGAGAGCCAGATTTCCTCCCTTGCTGTGACCGGAAAGGACGATTGGAACGTCGGGGTGTCTTGCCGCCGCCGATTCCAGGTATTGCAGGGCATCCTTCTGCGCGGGTACCATCGGAGAGAAAGTCATGTCGAAATCCTCTTTCCATCCTGTGATCGTAGCATCGGTCCCGCGATAGACAACGACGATCTCGTTTCCCGCAATGACGGTGAAGGCGAAAAACTGCCGTGAACTGTCCTTGTCGAAATGGGATTCCGGATCGCAGACCACAAGATCCGCAAATCTTCTGGAATTCCTGAGTCTCGAAAGAAGCTCCTCGTCATCTGCCACACGGAAACGCGACTTTCTGTCGGGAGACGACAGAACCCTGGTGGCAAGGCTTCCGATGGAATCGCCGTCCTTCGTCATGAACGGGGCGAAGTCTATGTAGACAAGGCACGAAAACACCAGCTGGTCCTCGTCCGTGAGATCGAGGACGTCAAATGATATGTCTCCTCTCCAGCGCAGATAATCGAATATGGTGCTGTCCATGCTGTCAATATAACCTGCGTCCAGTCATTTGAAAATGGCATGCCGCTCTTTTTCTCTATTGTTTACCTTTCCGCTTTGGATTAAGCTGTGTCGTATGGAATCGAACATTGTTTTCCTATTCGATCTCTTCGGGACGATGATCTTCGCGATCACCGGGGCCGTGAAGGGAGTCAGGAACAGGCTGGATCTGCTTGGAGTCCTGTTCTTTGCTATAACCGTCGGTTGCGGAGGAGGAATGCTTCGCGATGTCCTGATCGGCAGCGTTCCTGTCGCCGTATTCGACAACAGCGCATATTTCATCGTATGCATTCTTTCTGCACTTGCCGTGTTCCTCCTTGCGCCGAAGGCCGTAGGCAGGTGGTCGATCATCATATACTTCGATGCCATCGGGCTCGGGGTTTTCACTGCACTCGGGGTCGAGAAGGCCGCCCAGATGGGAATCGGCGTGGTCGGTATGGTCATGAGCGGTACATTCGCGGCAGTCGGCGGTGGAATCCTCAGAGATGTGTTCTCGAAGGAGATACCTATGGTTTTTACATCCGATTTCTACGCGACAGCGTCGATACTCGGATCTTTTTTCTATGTTTTCCTATATAAATGCACTTCGCTGGACCAGAGCAGCATGCTGTTCTCGACAGCGATCCTTACTACTTTGCTCAGGATCATAGGATACAAATTCCATCTCAGGCTTCCGGTTGCCAGAATGCATGGGGAAGAGAGGAAAAAATGACAAGGAAGTTATACTACGAAGACGGGTACTTGAAGAAAGTTGTCGCAAAAGTCGAGAAAATAGACGGCAACGAGGTCTTTTTCGACAGGACGATTTTCTATCCCGAGGGTGGCGGGCAACCAGGCGACAGAGGTACGTTCGGATCCTGGAAGATAGAGAATACGATAAAGAAGAACGGAGATGTGGCCCATGTGTTCTCCTCGGTCGACGGTCTTGTCCCCGGTCTCGAGGCTGAGCTTGTGCTCGACTGGAATCATCGCTACAGGTTCATGAAGTACCATAGCGCGCAGCATCTTCTGTCGGCGATTCTGTTCCACGAGAAGGATGCCGGAACCGTCGCCGTGCACTTCGGGGAAGATGCGATCACTATAGAGCTGGGTAACAAGGTGCTTTCCGACGAGGAATTGCTGGAGGTCGAGGACTCGGCATGTACCGCCGTTCGCAGAGGTCTTTCCATCAGTCAGAGGACCGTTTTGAGAGAAGAGGCCGAGGCACTTCACATGCGTCGGTCGATAAAGGTCGACTCACCGGAGGTCATGCTCGTGAGCATTGAAAATCTGGATGTGGTCGCCTGCGGAGGTGTTCACGTAAAAGATACCTCCGAGATAGGGGAGATTGCCTATTGCGGACGGGAGACCATCCGTGGTCATGAACGTCTTGTCTGGAAGATTTCCGACCAGGCGGTGAATAAAAGAAGGAAGGACTCGAGTATTGCGCACAGCGTCTCTGTGTTGCTTTCGAGTCCCGAAGACCGGATCGTCGAGACTTTGGAGGCCAAGCTATCAGGTCTCGAGGAGCTCAGAAGGGAGAATCGCAGACTTTGTTGTCTTCTTGCCCAAAAGGAAGCCGAGACTATATCGGGCGGCTATCATGAGACCTCGCTGGCTCTGGACGATTTTGCTCCAGCTCTGGAGAAACTCGCTCTTTCCAATGTCTTCATCCTGCGCGTTTCCGAACGGCCGGAATTCCTCTATTACGGGACCCCGGCCGGATTCGATGAGATAAAGAAGGAGATATCGGTCAAGGGCGGCGGAAGACCACCGCTTTTCCGTGGAATCGTGCTTTCTTCTGTCGAGGACGTGAGAAAGTTCTTCTGCGTTCGACCGTGAACAGGAAGCGAGGCCTTTTCAGGCTTTCGCTTCTCTGCAGACTATTTCCGTTCTCGAGGCCGCTTCCCCTATGTAGGATGAGGCATCGAGAAGCTCTTCTATCTCCTTTCTGTCGAAATAGCGCAGGATCCTGTCGTCCGCCATCAGTTTGTCCTTCAGCGGATTCGCCTTTCCCTCCTGTACCATGGCCCATGAGGCTATCGATGCCTCTCTGATCACTTCGTGCATTTCCTGACGGTCCGCTCCCCGGCGTCCTGCTTCCATGAGAAGCCTTTCAGTGGCGCTGAAAATCCCGTAGGAATCCATGAGGCGATTCGTCGCGGCACTATGTATTGACATCGCCTTTACGATCTTCACTTCCGTATCCAGCATCTCGTCCAACGCAAGAAAGGCTTCCGGTATGAAGATTCTTCTGTTCGCACTGTCGTCGAGGCTTCTCTCCAATACCGTGGATGCCGCATTTTCCCATGCCGCGGAGTGGAACGATGCAACTATCCTTGCAAGGGAATCTATCTTCTCGCTGTTTATCGGGTTCCTCTTGAATGGCATCGCGGAAGAACCTACCTGCTTTTTCCCGAACGGCTCGGAGAATTCGCCTATCGGCGGAGACTGGAGAATTCTGAAGTCCTGGCTGAACTTGTGGAGCGAGCAGGCGATGTTTGATAGATTCTCCATCATCCGGAGGTCCTGCTTTCTGGTATATATCTGCGTAGTTGCGGTGAAAGGAACTATTTCGAGCTCTTCCATTGCGCTCCGCTCTAGCTCGGAGGGTGTGATTCCCGTTCCCTTGAGAAGTTCCGCATAGCTTGCCATCGTTCCGACGGCTCCCTTGAAGCCCTTTCCCCTGAACGTCTGCTCAAGGTGCCTGAGGTCCTTTCTGTCGTCGTTCAGATCCTGGACGGTCTGTGCGAGCCTGTAGCCGATTGTCGTGATCTCCGCCGGCTGTATGTGGGTGAAAGCCATTGTGGGAACTTGGCTGTATTCGAGCGCCTTTTCGCAAAGGAGATCGATCAGTTCCGTAAGCTTGGACTCGATCAGTGCGAGCGCTTCCTTGAACCTGATGGCATCTGCGTTGTCCAGGATGTCCATGCTCGTGGCTCCAAGGTGGATCATTCCTCCGGCCTTCGGACACTGCTCCGCATATGTTCTTATCTCGGCCATGAGATCGTGATGTATCTCGCTTTCGATCTCGGAGGCACGGTCGATGTCTATGTCATCCTTCCTTGCCTCGAGTTCCTCGACCTGTTCCTTGCTGACCAGGCCTGCTTTCATCTCGCTTCTTGCCAAGGCTACCCAGACCCGTCTGAGAAGCTTCCTCTTGTGCTCTTCCGAGAAGATTGATCTCATTTTCTCGGAACCGTAGCGCCATGTGAATGGACTGATGAATGTATCGTGACCGTATTCCATATCGAAACTCCTTATGAAAGATAGAATGTGAAATAATCTCCGTTCTTTATCCTGAACATGTCCTTTTCGTGAGGAAGTGCACCCCATGAGTCGTCGCCGCCCACACCTGTCATGCCCTTGAGTACGCGTACCACGGTCTTTGCGACTGGAGGAAGCTCGTCCGGATGTCCTGCATTGCCGATTTCCTCGGATGTCCAGGGGGAGATGCTTATCGTCATCTCGTCCTCAGCCTCTATCGAGATGTTTCCGACTGTGGCCCGCTTGACCGCACATCGTGTTCCTGCTTCCTGAGGCACGTGGTAGCCGGTGAGGTTTTTCCTTGCATCGAAGCTGTGAAGCCCGAAGAGAGCACCTTCCTTTCTGTCAGGCATGTTTTCCTCCGGACCGAGACCGAGGTAGGTGACAATATGGTTCTCCGGGAAAAGCGTCAGCGCCATGCCGAATTCCGGTACGATAGCCTCATGTCCGAGATAGCGCATCGTAATCCTGATCTTCCCGTCCCCCGGGAATCCGTATTCGACCTCGATTTCATCCTTTGAGACAGCAAGCGAAAACCGGCTTCTGACGATTTTTTCAATGCCGTTTTCTTCCAGTACGCAGCTTTTCAGCGTCGCCAGTCGTCCTTCGACGGCCCATCGGGCGAGTCTTGAAGAGAGTCCGGAGCCTTTGTCGTTGTCCACTGGCGCCCTCCAGAAGGATAGGTAAGGAGAGGCCATGAACAGCTCCTCGCCGTTTTTGCAGAACGACGTCATGGTTCCCTTGGCCCTCGATATCAATGCTGTAAGACAATGCATCCTGAAGCCGTAGTTCACATCTCCATGCACTGTTTCGACGCCACCTGCGGCCTTCGGTTCCGTCTTTGCGATGCTGTAGAATTCCCCATGGGCTACAATGTGGTCTTTCGTCGCCCACTCGGTATCTTTTTTTAGTCTCACGGAGAACCTTATGCAGTCGCACGATCCCTCGAGAATGCAAAATCGATGTCCGATTTCGACAGCGTCTCCCGGCGCGAGGGAGAGCTTGGTCGGCCTGCTTTCCAAGAGCCGGCCGTCCCTGAAGTGTTCCAGGACCTGTTCGTATTCGTCGAGATCCGAGAAGAGACTTCTGTTGGTTATCCTGACGGATTTCCCGTCCACATCGATTTCGAACGGCTGGTATGCGTATCGCACTTCCTGCATCTTCGGCGTGACCGTCCTGTCCCCGAGAAGGAGACCATTGGCACAGAATGAGAAATCGTTGGGACGGTCCCTGAAGTCTCCGCCGTAAGCGGCTCGTCCACCGATTTTTATCGTCTGGTCGATGAAGTCCCAGATGAAGCCTCCCTGATAGTGCTTATTCTTTCTTTCCAGACGGATATAGCTCATGATGTCTCCGCATGAGTTGCCCATGGCATGGGAGTATTCGCACATTATGAAAGGCTTTCTATGGTCATTTTCCAGAAATTCTTCGACAAGCGAGGCTGGAGTGTACATCTGGCTTTCGATGTCGCTCGTCTCGTCGGACCATGTACGGTCGTGGAACACACCTTCGTAATGTACCGGACGCGACGGATCTGCGGAGTGGAAGTAGTCCGCCATGAGCTTCAGTACATTTCCTCCTGCCGATTCGTTTCCCAGGGACCACATGATTATCGACGGATGGTTCTTGAACGATTCGTAGTTGCTTCTCGCTCTGTCGAGAACTGCAGGAAGCCAGCGCATGTCGTCTCCGGGCACCGTGCCTTTCCCGACGGTGGAATGATCGAGCTTTTGCCATGTTCCATGTGTCTCCAGATTCGTTTCGGCGATAACGTACAGACCGTATTCGTCGCATAGATCGTAGAAGTACGGATTGTTGGGGTAGTGGCTTGTCCTGACAGCGTCGATGTTGTTCCGCTTCATCGTGAGGATATCGTAAAGAATCTCCTTTCTGTCAATCGCCCTGCCAAGACGTTCATCCCATTCGTGGCGGTTGACGCCATGGAACACAAGGCGCTTGCCGTTCAGCATCAGAATTCCATCTTCTATGCTTATCTTCCTGAAGCCTGCCTTCAGTTCGGCTTTCTCTATAGTGTCGCCTTCCCTGTCGAGAGTCTCCACAGTGTACCTGGTAAGATTCGGTTTCTCCGCCGACCAGAGTTCCGGGCTGTCGAATGTCAGCTCCAGTTTCGCCTTGCCTTCATCTGTCCATGTCTCCACGGTCCTTCCGTCCGAATAAAGACGTACGCGCGGTGCGCCAGTCGCGACTTTGACGCTCAGCGTACCTTTTGAAAGATCGTCGGAAAGCGTGGCTCTGGCGTCGATGTCCCTTATGTATCCTTCCGGTCTTGTCAGAATGGTCACAGGGCGGAATATGCCGGAAAAACGCCAGAAGTCCTGGTCCTCCAACCAGGATGAGGAAGAGTATCTGAATACCTTGACCGTGATCCTGTTGGTTCCTTTGTGTACGTGTCTCGTTATGTCGAACTCGCTCAATGTGAAGCTGTCTTCCGCATATCCTACGAAGTCCCCGTTGACGTAGAGATCGAATGCCGGCTCGACTCCGTAGAACCGGATGAACGTGCACCCGGTATTTTCAAGCACGAAATCCCTGGAATATACTCCCGTCGGGTTTTCCCGTGAAGGAATCTCCGGTGCCGTCAACTCCTCGATGCCGTCCCAAGGGTACTGCACATTCACATATTGCGGTCTTCCATACCCTTGTAGCTGTATCTCTCCCGGAACGTCTATCGGATTGAGCTTCGAAATGTCTCTGTCCTTGTCTGCAATGTCGCCTGGAACCGCATCTGGACTGTCGAAGTACTCGAATTTCCATTTGCCTGAAAGATCGACAAAAGTGTCCATGGGACCGGAAGGCTCGAATATGCTTCTTGCATCCTCGCGTCCGACTGCAAAGATTTCCGGTTTCTCGAGATATGGATGGTTGTAGCTCATGAGCACATGATAGCACGAAAGCGGACGGTTTTTCGACGTCATATCATATACGGAATCGGAAATACCGGCACGTATTCATGTGGCGTCCTGAGGCGTCTCGCCTTGCACGTCGCTTTCGACGAGCTGCACGGCTACGGCGTTTACGATCGTGACGATCCTGTCTTCAGGGGTATATTCCACCGTGTAGTTGGGAAACGTCAGAAATGTAGCGCCGACGGAACGGGCGTCGACGATCAGCTCGTGCACGGCATTCTTCAATGAAATCCCGTAGGCATCGGTTCTTGCCATATCGACCGGGTAGTACATCCTTGCACTCTCGTCGAGCTCGAGAGTGCCGTAGCGGAATGTATCCCCGTCGCTCGGGTCGAACGCATCGACGTCGCCCTTTCCCTCGACAGTGCCGAGAATCCTGAAGTTTCCGCTCCCGAGGTCGTCGATCGACGTCACCTCTATGCTTCTCATCGGGAACATTCCTTCTCCTCCGGCCAGCGACGGAAGCGATGGATCCTTTGCGTAAGAACCTTCTGTGTGCCGGCAACCTGCGGTAATAATGAGCACGGCAAAGATTGCGACGGATGCTGCAATGTTCATTTTCATTCGATCCTCCTTTTCGGACACTGGTCATGTTGTTTTTCTTTTTTCCCTGTCCATCAGAAGGACAAGCCGATTCCCATATAGGGCAGAAGCGAAAGTCCGGAGAGACCTTCCCCGATGCTGGCAGAAACCGGGCCTGCAAGGGAAGAGGGAAAAAGCAGTCTGGCCTTTATTCCGCTCTTAATGCCGGATATCGACGCAAATTCCCACAGTATGCCGATGTCCAGAACAGCTCCTAAGCAGGATGCCACGGCCTTGGCGGTATCCTTGCTGCCGTCGGAGAGAAAAAAAGGGACAAACAGAATGTCGGCTCCTGCGGAGAGATATAGAAAAAGACTTTCTTCCAGTTCTCGCCTTGCCGAGGCCCCGAAGGAAATGTCGTGGCCGATCTTCGCGTGGAACGCTTTGCCGCCTACGAGCCTTCCATCTGCCGAGGAAATTGCATATGAGATGAAAAAGCCAAGGCCGGTTTTTCCCCATGCCTTCGCGGTTTGCCCGTAGGGCGCTGTCGTTTCCTCTTTCCCGAATACTTTGTCGAGAAATGATTTCCTGTCGTCTTGCCTCTTTCCCGTGCCGTCCACATCTTCGGACAGCCTTTTGGGGACATTCCTTTCAGGAACGTTTCTTTCTGGAGTCTCAGTCCGCAGTCGGGGCCTTTCTGCATCCGAATGCATTGCCCCGTAGCGTTCCGCCATCCCTGTGCTTTCCTCCCTTTTCTCGAAGAAGCAGTACATTTCCAGCCCACACCGTACCGTCTTGACCGCCGGTCCTGTCGAAAGGTCCAGAAGGAGGGAAGGGGTGACGCACAGCCAGAGCGAATCATATGAATATGGGAATGCGGCAGGGACTGACAACGCTGATAAGACAATAACGGCCATGAACCTCGACATAGAATACCTCCGTTGCATCGATTCATGATCCTAGTTGCAGAAAAGGCGGAAATGACCGGAAAACCGAGAGTTCGCAGTCCTGAAAAAACAAATGCCTCCCTCGGGAGGCACGGTGTTTTCATCTGATTATCAGCTGGTTCCTTTCAGGTCCGACCGATATGTATGTCACGTGGGTCTTGAGAACCTCTTCGATCCTCTGTATGAACGCTTTCGCTTTCTCCGGGAGCTCGTCCCATGTCCGGCAGCCGGTCGTGTCCGTCAGCCATCCGTCCATAGTCTCGTAGATCGGTTTGGCCTTTTCCTGCAGACGTGTCTCCGGAAGATAAGAGAAGTACTCTCCTTCTATCATGTATCCCGTGCAGAGCCGGATCTTGTCGAACGAGTCGAGAACGTCGAGTTTCGTCAGGGCCAGATCAGTCACTCCGTTCATGTAGCATGCGAAGTCGGCCGCCACAGCATCGAACCATCCGCAGCGTCGCGGTCGTCCTGTCGTCGCTCCGAACTCGCCTCCAATCTCCCTGAGCTTCTCTCCTGTCTTGTCATGAAGCTCGGTCATGAAAGGTCCTCCGCCGACGCTGGTCGCGTATGCCTTGACGACTCCGACTACCTTGCTGATCGAGCAGTATGGTATTCCGGAACCGTTCGTCGCGCCTGCGACTGTGGGATTGGAGCTCGTCGAGTAGGGGTAGATTCCCCAGTCTAGATCCCGCATGATGCCAAGCTGTCCTTCAAGGAGTATTCTCTGCCTCGATTCCACGGCATCCCTGACTACTGGAGCGGTATCTATTATGTGGTCGCCGAACTCCTTCTTCCACCTTGCCGCATCGGCCATCAGCTCGTCGAGGCCGTATGTGGGCAGGCCGTAGTATTCGAGTTCCCTGTTCTTCTTCGGAAGCAGTGCGGAAAGCTTCTTCATGAGAGTCTCCTCGTCCATGATGTCCGCGGCTCTTATTCCGATTCTGGCTGCCTTGTCCTCGTAGCATGGACCGATTCCTCTCTTTGTGGTGCCGATCTTGTCCTTTGCACTTCTTTTCCCTTCCTCGGCACCGTCAAGTGCGATGTGGTAGGGCATGATGATATGTGCTCTCTCGTCGATGAACACATTGTTCACCTCTATGCCTGCCTTGCTTTTGATATTGTCGATTTCGGAGTGCATCGTATCGAAGTTCACCACGGTTCCCGCACCGACGATGTTCATCGTATCTGGATTGAACACTCCCGACGGAAGAATGTGCAACGCGAACTTGCCCATCTCGTTTATGACTGTATGGCCCGCGTTGTCTCCTCCCTGGAAGCGGATTACGATATCGGCATCCTTTGCAAGATAATCGACGATCCTGCCCTTTCCCTCGTCGCCCCATTGCACACCGACGACAGCTGTAACTCTAGTATCCTTTGTCATAGAACCGGTTCTCTTCCTTCTTTCTTCCATCGTTCGAACATTTCCTTCTCGAGCCTGTCGTGTTCGTCTATGTCGTCGGCATCCCAAGGATATTTGATCCAGATGTCCTCGACCTCCATTGCAGGATAGTACCTTTTGATCTCCGGCGGGAATTCAACGTCCTTCTGCTTCAGCTTGTTGTGGAGAATAAGGACCGCGATTTCCTCGGGCTTGTAGCTTAAAAGCTCCCCGACGCAGTAGGCCAATGTGGCCCTGGTATCGTCGACCTCGTCGATCAGGAGCACCTTCTTCCCTTTGAGCTGTTCCTGTACCTCGTCGATCCACTGGATCTTTGTGGGATGCTCCCTATGCTTGTGGTCGACGCCGTAATACGATATTCCGACTGCGTATATCGGACGGTTGATATGGGTTTTTATTATCCTTGCAGGGATGAATCCTCCGCTGCCGATTGCGACGATCACATCGGGATCGAAGCCCGATTCCGTGATCTGCCTGGCAAGCTTTGCAATCATTTTGTGAACTGTATTGTAGCTTACATATAGCTTTTCTTCCGCCATTTTTCCGATCCTCCAGTGGTCATTTCTGCGGGTACATCTCGGCGATGTACGGAAGCGTCCTGTACTTTTCCTTGTAATCGAGACCATATCCGACTACCCAGACGTCCGGTATGTCGAATCCCATGAAGGCGATGTCCACGGGAACCTCGTGACGTTCCGGCTTGTCCAGGAACACGGTCGTAGAAATGCTCTTCACCCCTCTGGACTTGAAAAGCCTTATAAGGTAAGAGAGAGTATTTCCCGAATCCAGGATGTCCTCGACGACGAGTACGTCCCTGCCGGAAAGGTTCTCCCTAGTATCCATGAGGAGCCTTACTTCTCCGCGCTTGTCGCCCTGCGCACCATAGCTGGAAATCGCGATGAAATCCACGATATGCGGGATCGTGAGCTTCCTTGCCAGGTCCGCCATGTAGATGAACGAACCTTTCAGCACTCCGACAAGGATGAGCGGTTCCTCGATGTCCTTGTACCTTTCGTCGATTTCGCGGGCAAGTTCGTCGACACGTCTTGAAATGGAATCTGCATCGATCAGGACTCTTCTGAGATCCTTGGTCAACGGTGGGCTTGATAGAGAATCTGCCATAAATGCTCCTCTTGATGTCTTTGGGATTTACCATTCCATTGTACTTTATTGCCGCGGTTATGAAAAGCGTCGACACGAGAAAACGCTAACCCGGGAATTGCAAAGTTTAGTTCCACTTATGGTTTGCGAGGTGATATAATCGGAAAAAGGAAAGAGGAGGGTGTGGCATGAAGAAGATAAGGCCCGAGCAACTGGAGCTTAATCCGTTCTCCACCATAGGGGAGGACAATTTCCTCCTGACGGCAGGCGACGAGAGAAAATGGAACACCATGACGGCCGGATGGGGCGGCTTCGGCTACGTATGGAACAGACCGTGCATATTCGTCTTCGTACGTGAGAGCCGCTATACGATGGAATTCCTGGACAGGTCGTCATCGTTCTCGATTTCATTCTTCGATCCCACAGAAAGGAACATGGAAGTCCTCTCGGAGGCCGGTTCCAGAAGTGGCAAGACGTTTTCGAAGATGACCGATCTCGGACTCACTCCGATCCAACTGGACAATACCATAGTGTTTTCGGAAGCCAACATGTGCATAACCTGCACCAAGTGCTCCAAGGTGCTTCTCGACGGCAATTGTTTCATTGACACCAGCCTTCTCAGTCATTATCCTCAAGGAGACTGGCATTATATGTTCGTCGGCTCGATAGACGGCATCTATGTCAGCTGATTGCTGATTGGACTGGAGATCCTTGATGGTGGTTGATGATAAGTTGGAAGTGTACAGGATCATGCAGCGCTCGAGACTGTTCGAGCAGAAGCTTGACGTCCTTTTCAAAGCCGGTGTGTTCTATGGTACTACGCACCTTGGCATAGGGCAGGAGGCCAGCCATACCGGTCTCGTCGCGGGACTTGACCGTCGCGATTGGATCGTCCCGACGCATCGTTGCCACGGGTTCAACATAGCTCGCGGCACTTCTCTGGAAAAGATGTTCAGCGAGCTTTTCGGCTCGCGGTACGGAATTTGCAAGGGCCTCGGAGGTTCGATGCACATGACCGAAACGGCCACATGCAACGCCGGATCGTCCGCCATAGTGGCATCCGGGGTACCGATTGCGGCCGGTCTTGCCTTTGCTCTCAAAAGACAGAAGAAGGATTGCATTGCCGTAGCCATATTCGGCGACGGGGCCACGAGCCGCGGGGCGATCCACGAGACTATGAATCTTGCCTCTGTATGGAACCTTCCTCTGCTTTTCTACCTCGAAAACAACCATTATGGAATGAGCGCCAGCGCGGATGTCATGCTCAGCGGCGGGAATCTTGCCAGAAGAGCGGAAGGTTATGGCATAGGATGGCGGAAAGTCGACGGAAATGACGTCGTTGCGGTAAAGGAAGCCGTGGAGGAAGCCAGAGCAGGCATACTCAGGGATTCCCGTCCTTTTCTCATAGAGGTCGATACATACCGCATGTGCGGCCACAGCAAGTCCGACGGTCTGGTATACAGAAGCCGGGAAGAGGAGGAGCTGTGGAGCAGAAAGGATCCCATCAGAAGCTATGCGGCCCGCCTCATACTCGAGGGAGCGTGCGATGAGGAGACTCTCAAGAGGATCCACGACGAGGAATCTGCAAAAGTCGACGAAGCCCTCATCGCAGCCGAAGTGACCAAGGACGACGCAATCAGTCTCCGGGAGTTGGATGGATATCTTTTTGCCAAGAGGGGTGATTTCCTCCATGAGACCGGAACGACCCACAAGGGCAGCTACCGCGATGCGATCCGCGAGGCTCTCGACGAGATACTCGGTTCGGACAGCAGGGCGGTCATGATGGGCGAGGACATAGGATTATATGGCGGATGCTTCGGAGTCAGCGGAGACCTTTGCAGGAGGCATCCCGGACAGATACTCGAGACTCCTGTCTCCGAAGAGGGCTTCACAGGACTGGCCGTAGGCGCATCGATGCTCGGGGAGCACCCGATAGTGGAGATAATGTATGCCGATTTCTCCACGCTTGCGTCCGATCCTCTGATCAACCATGCGGCAAAGACCTACTTCATGTCCGCAGGACAGCTCAGTTGTCCGCTTGTGTATCGCGCCCCCATAGGAAGCGGGACGGGACACGGAAGTCAGCACACGGGATGCATCGAGTCGATGTTCCTCAATACTCCCGGCCTGATCGTGGTCGCACCCAGCGATCCGTATACGGCAAAAGCTCTTCTCAAGAGCGCGGCAAAGGCGAACAATCCGGTGCTGTTCTTCGAGCACAAGGGACTCTATCTCGACAACGGAGACATAGGCGACGAGGATACGTTCCTGCCTCTGGGCAAGGCATTCGTCCACGGCAACGGCGAGGATCTGCTGATAATAGGCTATTCCCATGCATTCCAGACAGCCCGACGCGCGACCAGGGACATTGCGGACAGAATCACATACATCGACCTTGGAACGATCAGCCCGATCGACGAGGAGACGATCATAGAGCACGTGAACAGAATAGGCAAGGTGCTTGTAGTGGAGGATACGCCGATCGGCGGCTCCGTGGCGGACACGGTCGTCGCGCTCATTTCCACGCGAGCACATGGCGCGCTCGATCATGCGCCCCGCATCGTCGCAGCCAGAAAGCTTCCGACTCCGTTCTCGAAGATACTCGAGCAGTCGGTCATTCCGACCGAGGACGAGATAAGAAGCCAGGTGGACGAGCTGCTCATCCTCTAGGACGGAAGCTTTCCCACTCGTAGGGGCAAAGGGCGACAGCCTCAGGGGTCGAGCAATCATTTGAGATCCCGCAAAAGAAAAACATGCTTCGGTGCCGCATCGGAATGTGGTCGGCAGGATCTTTTCCGGGACTGTCGCAACCATATGCTTCTGATCGTCCCGAGTCTGGATATCGAAGAAGAAACGATCCGTCGCCTGCCGTGCGGAGCCTGCCTCGGCGGTTTCCCTTCAGGTCCGATTTTTCCCTTTTCCCCATGGCATGCCGATATCTTCTTTCATCCTTTGGCCCTTCTGACCTCTTTTCAAGAAGTTGACAAACAAGTATCCTACTTGACAATAGGGGAATGGCATTCCCCATCCCTTTTTCATATCAAAGGAGCGGAAACAATGGATATCGATGTAAAGAAGCTGCATCCTCTTGAAGTCAAGCTTCTCAGACATGTGTCCCTTGGCGAGAAGATCGACAATGGAAGAATCATGTCCGAGCTGGGCTACAAGGTGGGACAGTGCAACCAGGCTTTTTCCTGGCTTGCTCAGAAACTCCTCGTCGAAGAAAAGTCGAGAGAGAAGAAGGTCGTCTATGAACTGACGGAACATGGCCGTGAACTTGAGAAGGTCGGGCTTCCTTCTGAGCGCATCTTTACATTCCTCCGCGACAATGGGCCGCATACGCTGCCGGAAATCGCGGAGGCGCTCGGATTGGAGAACAGCGACGTGGGATCCGCGTTCGGCCAGCTTTCGTCCAAGAAGACGGCATGCCTCAATGCGGATAGAAAGGCCGAGGCAATCTCGGACACTCTCCCCGAGGAAGTACTGATGCAGCGCTCGCTTCTCGAGAAGGCGCTCGAGACAGGCGAGATCGAGGAAGCGTCTCTTGGAGATGCCGAAAGGAAAGTCATTTCACAGATGTCGAAGAAGAGGGGCGCTTCATCCTCTCCGTTCAAACTGTCCGAACGAGAAGAGGTCGTCTATGAGCTCACGGCTCTTGGCGACGAAGTCAGAAAGGCCCTCGAGCAGGCGAATATCACCGGTGAGGAGTTCGGACTTCTGACGCCCCAGATGCTCCAGAGCGGTTCATGGAAGAACGGGTCGTTCCGCCCTTATGGCGTCGACGCTCCTGTCTCTCGTCTGATTCCCGGGCGCCACAATGCCTATGGCAATTACCTGCAGTGGGTCAAGGACAAGCTCACGGCTCTCGGTTTCGAGGAGTTCGACGGACCGCTGGTGGAGAACGAGTTCTGGAACGGAGATGCGCTCTTCATGCCGCAGTTCCATTCGGCACGCGACATTCACGACGTCTACTATGTCAAGGATCCGAGACATGCCAAAAAGATAGATGAACCATGGCTGGATCAGGTGGCAGCCACCCATACAGATGGCTGGACCACAGGGTCCCGCGGCTGGGGCTATGCCTTCGACCACGAGTTCACTCGTCGTCAGGTGCTCCGCAGCCAGGGTACGGTGCTCTCTGCGCATCAGCTTACGAAGGCAAAGGTTCCAGGAAAGTATTTCGGAGTCGTCAGGTGCTTCCGCTACGACCAGGTCGATGCGACCCACGGTGCGGATTTCTACCAGACCGAAGGCATAGTCCTCGGCGAGGATGTCAATCTCCGCAACCTCCTTGGCCTGCTGAAGATGTTTGCCGAGGAGATCGCCGGAGCCGAGGAAGTGAAGTACGTTCCGGGCTATTTCCCGTTCACTGAGCCGAGCATAGAGGTCCACATAAAGCACCCTGTCCTCGGATGGTTCGAGCTTGGAGGGTCCGGCATATTCCGTCCTGAGGTCACGAAGCCGCTCGGAATAGACGTTCCTGTGCTTGCATGGGGACTTGGAATCGACAGAATGGCTCTGATGCATCTCGGCCTGAACGATCTCAGAGAACTGTTCACGCCGGACATCGAATCGGTAAGAATGAGGAGGGGAAACTGATGCCAAAGATAGAAGCACCTGAAAAACTTTTCTTTTCGCTTCTCGGAAAGAGACTTTCGGACGAGGAGCTTGTAGACATCTTCCCGGTTGCGAAGGCTGAACTTGACGGCCATGATGAGGAAGGCCATGTCCTGAAGATAGAGCTCAACGACACCAATCGCCCTGACCTTTGGTCCGCTGCGGGAGTCGCCCGTGCGCTCAGGACATATGAGACGGGCGAAATCCCGTACTACGACTTCTTCAGTACGAAGGACGACGAGCTTCCAAGCGATGGAAGGATGGTCATCGACCACGAGTCGGCGCTTGGGATAAGAGATTTCTCGATAGGTTTCGCGGCAAGAGGCCGCGAGGTCGACGACGAGCTTCTGGTCAATCTCATCCAGAGCCAGGAGAAGCTCTGCTTCAACTTCGGAAGGAAGAGACGTACGATTGCGCTCGGAATCTACAGGAGCGAGCTCATAAAGTATCCTGTGCATTATGCTGCTGTGGATCCGGACAAGACCCGATTCGTTCCTCTCGGAATGACCGAGGAGCTTTCCCTCAGAGAAATCTGCGAGAAACATCCCAAGGGAAGGGATTATGGCTACATTGTGTCGGACAAGCCGCTTTTCCCGTATCTCTATGACGACAACGGTGATGCCCTGTCGTTCCCGCCCGTCATAAACAGCGCCAGGATAGGTGCGGTGGAGGTCGGTGACTCCGATCTTTTCATTGAGCTTTCCGGTCCGATTCTGGACGATCTCCTGCTTACGGCCTCGATACTTGCATGCGACATGGCCGACATGGGGTTCGAAATACTTCCTGTGAAGGTACGCTTCGCAAAGGATACCAAGTATGGGCGGGAGATAACCGTGCCGTATTATTTCCAGAGCCCTCAGATGTGCCCGATCGACGCTGTGGAGAAGAAGCTCGGAGAGCCTCTTTCCGGACAGCAGTGCGTCGATGCACTGCGTCGGATGGGCGTGTATGCCATCCATGACGAGAAAAACATCTACGTCAATTGCCCTGAGTACAGGAACGATTTCCTTCATGCCGTCGATGTAATCGAGGATATAATGATCGGCTACGGTCTGATGAACTTCAAGCCTGTGATGCCTTCCGACTTCACTGTCGGACGACTTTCGAAGGCCGAGGAATTCAGCCGCAAGGTGAAGGACATTCTTGTCGGTCTGGGCTTCCAGGAGATGATGTACAACTATCTCGGTTCGAAAAAGGAGTATATCGACAGGATGCATGTGACCGGAGACGACTGTGTATTCATCGCCAATCCGATGAGCGAAAACTACGAGGTCGTCCGTCCGTCCGTCATACCGAGCCTTCTCGAGAGCGAGAGCGTGTCCGGCCATGCGACATACCCTCACAACATCTTCGAGGTAGGCAAGATCTGCCGTAAGGACGAGCAGGACAACAGCGGAACGGTCACTCTGAACAGTCTTGGACTGCTGAGTGCGAACAATCAGGTCGGATACAACGATGCCGCCGCATACATCAATACTCTGCTGTATTTCCTGAGAATCGATTATAAGCTGGAGAGCGTGGAGGATGACCCGAGATTCATACCAGGCCGTGCGGCGCGTATCATCGTCGCCGGCAAGGCCGTAGGAATCTTCGGAGAGGTCCATCCTCAGGTTCTCGAGAGCTGGGGATGCACCATGCCTGCAGTAGCCGCGGAAATCAACCTCGACGCGCTGCTTTGAAATATTTGCATCGGATTCGACAGGCTTCTTTTCCGGAAGCCTGTCTTTTTTTTGGCCGTATTCCCATGTCCGGGGACTCTAACGGTCGATCATGGATCAGGGTACGAACACCTCGCCATAGATGCACCGGTTGTCCATACCCGCTACTGAGAACGTCCTTGCAAAGGACGGAAGAAGGTTCCTGATGTAGATGAAGTCCATGCGTTCCGAGACTTCACCGTTCGTCCTCGTATTGCCCATGTCCGTCTCGCTGGTGAACCTCGTATCCCTGTAAAGGTCCCAGTAGCCTTCCTGAAGGAAGAACGAGGAGTTCGAGAACGTGTGGTCCGTCCTGTATCCCATCGGTGTGAGAATAGACCAGTCCGAGCTAGCCGGCTCGGAGGAAGAGAAGGCGAATATGACCTTCGGCTCCTTGAGAGATATTCCGGCAAGCATGTCCACATCCCCTTCGAGTCCGGCTACCCAGGAAGCTACTGAAGAGGCATCTGCAGGCATGCGATTCTCCGCATCGGCTACAGCTATCTCGATATCCTTGCCGTCGTCGACGTTGAATACCACGCTGTCTTCGTCCATTTCCTTTACGCTCGTATGGTAGAGCACGGAACCGCCTTCGAGCACGACCGTGTCGTATCCCATATCCTTGGAGAACTCCACCTGCTGTTCCAGCGAGCCCGTTACGAATAGGAAATCCCATTCCAGGGCGCGTATGCTCGATTCGACCTGACCGAGGTCGGCGCCGTCCTCCAGCGGTACGAAAAGAAGTCTCAACGCTCTGGATGACGTGTCGACCGTCAGATGCTCGCGTCTAGGCCGGTAATTGTGCGGTATGACGAGCGAGGAGAGGTCGTCGGGGTATTCGTATACGGCTGTGAGCCGGTAAAGTTCCTCGGCTGCTCTCCTGGCCTCTTCCTCCGCAGCCTGTCTGGCAAGTTCCTCCTGCCTGGCTTTCTCTTCCGCTTCGGCCATGCGCCTGGCATTCTCCTCTTCGAGCAGACGCTCGGCCTGGCGGCGTTCGGTTATCACCCGAAACCTGGTCTCAGGTTCGGTGACGCGCTCAGGTATGTCGATTGCGGCCTTTCCCTCGCCGACAGTATATGTGGCGCATGAGAAAAGGAGGACTGCCGCCAGTGCGGCGAGAATCGTCAGCCTGCCTCTCATAGGGCGAGCTTCTTGCCGTATTCGGCCATCTCGCCTTCGCTGTACTTCGTACTCGGCGGGAAGAAGGATAGTCCGTCGTCCTTGTATCTCGGCACGACATGGATGTGCAGGTGCGGGACCTCCTGTCCGGAGGCGGGACTGTTGTTGATGAATACGTTGGTTCCGTCCGCACCGAGCTGCTCGCGCATCCTTGCATCGAGTCTCTTCACGATTTCCATCATTTTGGAAAGTGTCTCCGTCGGGCAGTCGGCGACCGTCTCGTATACCTTCTTGGATATCACAAGGCTGTGGCCTTTTGCCTTGGGTGCGATGTCTAGGATCGCCACTATATCGGCGTCTTCGTAGAGTTTTGTGCTGGGGATCTCCCCGTTGATGATCATTTCGAATACTGTGGGCATATATATCACCTCGACATAAGATTATAGCATTTTAGGGGTGGATAAAAAAGCTTTGCTGATACTTGAATAATTGACGCAAAATCTATATCATGCATTTTCGGTGAGTTTTTCCCAGCTATTCACGTTGGCTAAACAAGTTAGGATGAAAAAGGCCTAAGGAAGACATATAAGCAATTCGTTAGTGAGGTTAAAAGTTATGATCAACGACCTTCTGGGCATGAGGAACATCGGAATCAGCGCCCACATCGACTCAGGCAAGACGACACTGTCTGAAAGAATTCTTTACTTCTGCAACAAGATCCATGCAATCCACGAGGTACGTGGCAAGGATGGAGTAGGTGCGACTATGGACTCCATGGAGCTCGAGAGGGAGAGAGGAATCACCATTGCATCCGCGGCTACGAACGTAAACTGGAAGGGCCACGAAATCAATATCATCGACACCCCGGGCCACGTCGACTTCACGATCGAGGTCGAGAGAAGCCTCAGAGTACTTGATGGAGCAATTCTCGTTCTCTGCTCCGTCGGCGGCGTACAGTCCCAGTCGATCACGGTCGACCGCCAGATGAAGAGATACCATGTTCCACGCATCGCTTTCGTCAACAAGTGCGACAGAACCGGTGCAAATCCATACAAGGTCAAGCAGCAGCTCATCGACAAGCTCGGTCTCAATGCAGTTCTTATGCAGATTCCTATCGGACTTGAGGACAGGCTCCAGGGAGTCGTCGACCTCGTGGAGATGAAGGCTCTCTATTTCGATGCCGGTGCAGACGGATACGGAGTCAGAGAGGCTGAAATCCCTGAGGAGCTCCGCGCAGAGGCAGAGGCCAGAAGAGAGGAGATGCTCGACTGTGTTTCCATGTGCTCCGACGAACTCATGGAGGCAATGCTCGAGGACAATGTCACGACAGATCTCATCAAGGACGCTGTAAGAAAGGGAACTATTTCCCTCCAGCTCTGCCCGGTCTTCATGGGTTCCGCATACAAGAACAAGGGTATCCAGCCGCTTCTCGATGCTGTCGTCTCATACCTGCCGAATCCGACGGAAGTCGAGAACAGGGCTCTCGATCTCGACGACAACGAGAAAGAGGTCGTGCTCGAGTCCAACCCGGATAAGCCGGCCGTCATACTTGCATTCAAGCTCGAGGACGGACAGTTCGGACAGCTTACCTATATCCGCGTATATCAGGGAAAGATAAAGAAGGGCGATACGCTCTACAATACAAGGACTAGAAGGAAGTTCAACGTCGGAAGACTCATCAAGATGCATGCGGCCGAGATGGAAGACATTTCCGAATGCGGATGCGGCGAGATCGCGGCTCTCTTCGGTGTCGATTGCGCAAGCGGCGATACGTTCTGTGATCCTTCGTTGAACTACTCCATGACGAGCATGTACGTTCCTAATCCGGTAATCTCGCTTGCGATCAAGCCTGTCGACAAGAAGAGCGCCGACAACATGGCAAAGGCTCTCAACCGCTTCACCAAGGAGGATCCGACTTTCCAGACGTATGTCGATCCCGAGTCCAACCAGACGATCATCAAAGGCATGGGAGAGCTTCATCTCGACGTCTATATCGAAAGGATGAAGAGAGAGTACAAGGCAGAGGTCGAGGTCGGAAAGCCTGAGGTAGCATACAGAGAGGCAATCAGCGCACATGCCGACTTCAACTATACCCACAAGAAGCAGACAGGTGGTTCCGGACAGTATGCACGTGTCGCCGGATACATCGAGCCTACGGTTGCCGCGAGCGACGACGAACCTGCAAAGGATTACGAATTCGTCGACGAGGTCAAGGGCGGTGCGATTCCGACCGAGTACATCCCCTCCTGCGATAAGGGCTTCCAGTCCGCGATCAAGAAGGGTTCGCAGATCGGATTTCCTGTCATCGGCGTCAAGGTCTGTGTGAACGATGGTGCATGGCATCCGGTCGACTCCTCGGATATGGCGTTCCAGACTGCTGCCATCGGCGCTTTCAGGGAAGCTTTCGAGAAGGCAAAGCCCTGTATCCTCGAGCCGATCATGAAGGTCGAGGTCGAAGGACCGAGCGAGTTCCAGGGAAACATCTTCGGTTCGATCAACCAGAGAAGAGGAATCATCGTTTCCTCCACTGAGGACAACAACCAGTGCCAGGTAATCGCAGAAGTCCCGCTTTCCGAGATGTTCGGTTATTCCACTGTTCTTCGCTCGCTCACACAGGGCAAGGCGGAGTTCACAATGGAGGTAGCAAAGTACGGAAGAGTTCCTGCTTCCGTATCCGACGAGCTCAAGAAGGCATATCAGGAAAAGAAGAAGAAGGAAGCCGGAAAATAATCGGCGGACTGCATTCGAGGACGGTCGCATCAGAGCGGCCGTCTTTTTTTTGTCTTTGCATGCCGAAATATCAAAGAAGGTATTTTTTCCCTTATGGTGAAATGAGATGCCGTGGAGACAAAAATTTGCAATAATGATTTGTTTTCTGCATTTTGAGGTGTTATACTTAATAAAAAGAATTCAGGAGGAACCCAAAATGGACATCAAGGAACTTAACAGTGTAAGCCCCCTTCGTGTTTTCGAGGAATCCATCAATGGAGGACTCGGCAGAGGTAATCTCGGTGTGATCGTATCGCGCCATGGTGTCGGAAAGACAGCATGTCTCGTGCACCTGGCTACAGATAAGCTTTTCAAGGGAGAGAACGTGATACACGTGTCGTTCTCCGGAAATGTGGAGCACGTCATCAATTGGTACAAGGAGGTGTTCAGGGAGATTGCGGAGCTCCAGTCCCTCGATGATGCCACGATGGTATACAATTCGATTCTTGCGAACAGAGTCGTCATGAATTTCTCACAGGAGCAGATTCCTATCGACAAGGTCATCTCCAGTCTGGAGTCCCTTATCAGCCAGGGTTCCTTCAAGGCTGATGCGATTCTCTTCGATGGCTATAAGCTTACGGTTGCAAGCGACGAGGACATCGCCAAGATCAAGGAATTTGCAGAGAAGATGAATCTTGAAGTATGGTTCAGCGTTTCTCCTGTACGCCCCGATGTCGTATATGACCAGTATGGAGTTCCGAACACGCTTCTGAAGTACTACGACCAGATCGATGTGCTTGTTGCGCTCCGCTATGATGAGAAGATCGACAAGGTCATCCTTACCGTCGTCAGAGCTCACCACGAGAACGTCCCGAAGCCGATGGGAGTGAATCTCGACCCGAAGACGATGCTCATCAGCAAGTAAGTGCGGACATGAGGCGGAAAAAGGTTTGTCGGAGCCGTATTTCGCTTCTTGGAACAATTGACGTTTTCATGACTGCCTGTCTCCGGATGTGGAAACAGGCAGTTTGTTTATCTTGATGGAAGGCATTTCGATCTCTGTCTTCCGTCTCGAAATCGAATATAGTCATTCACAGTTTTTTCGGCGCAAGAGTGTCGGCTTTGTTGCCTATGATGGCCATATTTGGTATTTTATACTTTAGTTATGGACGTACCTTTACCAAGTGATTGTATGACTTTTGATTCAGAGGCAAGCTTATGATGAATACCACACAGCTTGTCGTAGTAGTTGTCCTGATCGTTCTATCAGCTATTTTCTCAGGAACTGAGACCGCCTTTACATCTCTTTCCATGATTCAGAAGAAGGACCTGGAAAAGAGGAAGGGCAAATCTGCAAAAGTGGCTGCCCACCTTGCCGGATCTCCTGACATATTGCTCACAACGATCCTCATCGGAAATAACATCGTGAATCTCAGTGCATCGTCTCTGACGACACAGATGGCCATGGCCATGTTCGGAAACGAGGCCGTCGGTATCGCAACAGGCCTTCTGACCATCGTAATCCTGATTTTTGGCGAGATAACCCCGAAGCAGATCGCCATAAATTACAATATGACGATCGCGCTTGTGATGGCCATCCCTGTCAGGATATTGACGATCGTGCTCTTCCCCGTCGTCTGGGTATTCAAGTTGATCAGCAATCTCATCACGAGAATCTTCAGCCGTGGCGGTGGAGAAAAAATGAGCAAGGAAGGTATCATGCATGTCCTCGATGTAGCAGAGGACGAAGGACTTGTCGAGCAGTACGAGACGGATCTCGTCGAGAAAGTATTCAATTTCGGCGATACGCTCACGAGAGCCATCATGACGCATCAGAGCGATGTGTTCATGCTTCATGACAGCCAGACGATAGACGAAAGCTACGAAGAGATCGTCAAGAGCCGTTTCTCGAGGATTCCTGTATACGGCGAGAAGCGCGACGACATAACCGGTGTCGTTCTTCTGAGAGATCTTCTCAAGGCTAAGCTCGACGGAAAGGGCGGGGTGACGCTGAAGAGCGTGGCGCGCAAGCCTGTGTTCGTTCCGGATCTCGTGCATGTCGATGATCTCTATCGCAAGTTCCAGAGCCAGCGGCTCCAGATGGCAATCGTCCTGGACGAGTATGGTTCGTTTGCTGGCGTCGTCACTATGGAGGACGTTGCCGAGGAACTTTTCGGCGAGATGTACGATGAGCATGAAATCGGAGTTCGGCAGCGCGTCAGACTTGTCCCTGGAACCGACGATGAGTATATTGTCCAAGCCGACACGCCGTTCTGGGAATTCCTTTCGTTCATCGAGGCGGAGCATGAGAGTTCCGAAAAGTTCGACACTGTCGCATCGTACCTGATGTATCTTTCGGAGAAGATACTCAATCTTGATGACGTGGTCGAGTCTCCATTGGGAACTTTCACCATAACGAGGATGAAGGGAATGAGAATGCTGGAAGTGAGATTCAAGAAAGCGGAACAGGAGGAAGAGGAGGAATGATCGCCTGAATGGCTAATTCTGGGCTTTCTTTTCCAGCATCGTATCAGGGCATGTTTTCGGGCATGCCTTTCTTTTATTTTATTTTATTTCCATCCTTTTTCCTGCGTAAAGTGTGTTTCATGTCAGGTTTGTGTCCTTTGCCGCGACTTCGGTGCACGCACAATGGTTTATTGTGTTTTGCATCTTCAAGAACAATACGCAGCTTCCTTTTGTCTGATAGATTGACAGCAAGGAGGATTTGCATGAAAAGGATGCTCACTTTCGTTGCTGTCGCCGTTCTGGTCACTTTGTCGGTATTCTCGTCTCCCGAGAATGCGATCTCCGGCGGTTGCAGCAGTTTCTCATGGTCGACCGAGGATGGAAACCATCTTCTTGGACGTACCTATGACATGTTCGGCAATCTCGATGCCAACAAGATTTCTGTCGTAGGAAAGGGATACCCGTTGAGTCTTTCGCCTGACGGTTCGAGAACAGCCGTGGTAGAATACGGCTTTGTGTCGATGACCGTACTGGGAACTACGGCCTCGCCTGTGTTCGTGGATGGCATAAACGAGAAAGGACTTATGGGATGTCTTCTCAATTTTCCAGGATACGGACATTTCGATACCAACGAAGGGCCTGATAACCTCGATATCTATCCAGGCAGTCTTGTAGGATATCTTCTCGGGACATGTTGCTCAGTGGATGAGGTGGTGGAGGCCATGGAGAGAATCAATCTTACCGATGAGCCTGTGTACGGTAAGGTCATGTCGGTCCATTACATTTTCTCGGATAATACCGGCGAGGCGGTGATAATCGAACCGGTCGAAGGGGGAATCAGCGTACATAGGAATACGATAGGAGTCATGGCCAACAGCCCGGACTACGAATGGCAGAAGACAAATCTGAAGAACTATGTCGGAATAAGCAATGTCCACACTCCGCCAAGAACGATAGACGGCGAGACTTTCTCCGCTTTCGGGGAAGGAACGGGAGGAATGTTCGGCCTTCCCGGAGGATACTCGTCGCCGAGCAGGTTTGTTCGGCTTGCTTTCATGAAGGAATACGCTCCGAAAGGAAAGGACGAGATCGATGGAGTGACCAGGATGTTCCACAGCTTTGCCGTCGTGGATATACCTGATGGTCTTCTCAAGGAGAGCGCTGACCATGATGACTATGAGCAGACGCTCTGTACATCCGTGATGTGTTCGGAGAGTGGAACCTACTACTTCAGTCCTTATACCGACAGAAGGATAAGTGCAATAAGAGTGCAGAAAGCGCTCGAGCTTCTCGGAGACGATACGATAGCGTTCTACGAGATTCCTTACGTCCAGGATATCAGGTATATTGTCTGAATACATGATGCCGGTACGGAGAAGACAGAGCATCATCGTTCTGTCTTCTCCATCTTTTTCCATGAAAAGACCATGGTTCCGACCAGGAATCATGCCTGCCGCACAATGATGGAGCCGGATGTCGCATGGATTGATTCAACTTCTTTTTTTCTCTTTTTTATTTTGACCTCCAACCCTTGACATCATCATAATGCATTCATAATCGAGACGTTATCCTCATAATTGGCTCAAATTCGGTCTATTTTTTCACATTTGACACGCTTTTTCGATTTTATAAGGCCAAACTAACAAGTTGCCGTCATACCACTGACACATATCTACATGAGAATTAAGTAAAAGCTTTACAACAAATAGGAGTTCTAGGAGAAAAATGAAAAAGTATTTGTTGACTTCATTGGTCATGGTGCTGGCTGCAGCTGCTGCATTTGCCGGCGTAAATTTCGGCGGTAGCGTCGTAGCTGGCTACGAATTCAACTACGATAATGACAAATGGACATCCCATGTCTACGGACAGGATGGAGATGATACAGATACAGGCAAGCTCACGCTTACGGTTGCTGACGACAACGGCTACTGGGATGCGAACATCGAGGGTGTCATCAACACGGACAATTCCGGTGCTGTTTCTGCAGACCTCAACGTCAACGCCATGAAGATTCTCGAGGATACGCTCGGATTCGATAGCGAGTTCTCCGCAGTCGTCTCTCTTGGCGGAAATGACAGAGTTACAGCTCTCAGGGCATATTCCAACAATTCCGGAAACAACTTTGACCGCGTAAGGACGAATTCTACAGGTTTCTACACTGGCGTCACGCTTGGCTATGGTGGCTTTATCCAGGCTAACTTCGCGGCTTCCCCGACAATGGAGGGTGCAGGAAAGACGT
>CASEKE010000007.1 GCA_949288415.1 uncultured Spirochaetales bacterium | reverse complement strand
GGCGATCCTCGTTCCGGATATCTCGTCATCGTAGAGGCCGTCCACGGACAATTTGAATTTGCACACCGAGAACGGCGCCACTTTCCTGAGCACTCTTCGCCCAGGTTTTTCCTGTCGGCGACATGGACCATCTTCTCTATGCATCCGGCCAGTTCGTCGACAGTATCGAAAAGATATCCGTTCACACCGTCTTCAAGCAGCAAGTCGAGGGAAGCGTCCCTTCGACAGACGAGCGGCAAGGACGAAGCCATGGCTTCGACGTATGTCAGCCCCTGTGTCTCGCTCGTCGACGCGGAAAGGCAAACATCCGCAGCGCGGTAGTATGCATGCATGCGCTCCGGAGGCACCATGCCCACGAATATCACTTTGTCGCCCAGGCCGAGCCTTTCGGTCATATGCTCCAGTTCCGCCCGGGCAGGTCCGTCTCCGACGAAAACAAGGAACACGTCCTCGTCGTGAAGCAGCGAAAGCCCTTCAAGCAGCATATCGGCATTCTTTTCCCTAGCTATCCTCCCCCCCCGAGGCCAATAGCATGACGGAAGACAGCGGTATGCCGAGGTCGGCTCGTACACCGTCGTCTCCGGAACGGAATTCGACAAGATCGAATCCCGACGGGATAGTCTCGACTCTGGTTTTCACGCCATATCCTGCCAGAAGCCTGCGGGTCTTTTCGCTAGGGGCTATCACAGCATCGCATTTCGCAAGGACATGTCTGGTGAAAGCCCTTGCAAGGAACGCTCCGATACGTCGCGAAGGGAAGAAATAATGCGTGTAATCCTCGTAGACAGTATGATATGTATGGATAAGCGGCACACCGAGCAACCGCGCAACCAGCATGGCCGGCCGGAAAGAACCGAATTCGCTGTTCGTGTGGACGACATCGGGTTTCCACGCAACCAGACTCCTGATTATCCACAAATCCAATCCCTTGCGGATCCTCAGCCCGGGATACATCGTTCCAAGATCGCGGGATGAAAGATAATAGTCTTTTCCGACTCTCTTTGCATCTCCCGATGGCGACAACATCAGGAATCGTACCTCGTGGCCATCCATCTCCAGTCCTTTTCTCAGGTTGACGATGCTGCGGACAACGCCGTTCACTGCATGCTCGTCCCAGTCGGATGCTATGAGAATCCTCATATGGCCACCTCGAGTCCGACTTCGTGCCGAAGCCTTTTTTCGCAATAGACCCCGATGACCAGAGCATATGCGGCACGTATGAACATTGCGTCGTTCTCCGTCCCTGCCGTCCGTGAAAGATATCTCTCATGCAGGTCGAGCAACTCCTGGTGCAGAGAACCGCATGCCGGCGAAACTAGAACGGAAGTGTCGCTTCTCAACTCCCTTGCAAGCATACGCTCATATGTCCTGTGCTGCCGGATGGTACCGAGGAACAACTCGTTGTGCGGAAAGGTAAAGGCATCTGCAGTATAATGCAGCAGCTTCCCGAAGCGATAGAAAAAAAGAAGGCCGAAGGAAGCCGAAGATTCCAGCTTCCGTATCAGCCTTTCGATTCTTTTGCGGATATTCCTCCAGTCATGCCCCTTAGGTTTTCCGTCCATGCATACTCCTTTCAGATAAGTCGACAAGTTCAGATCCGGTTCCACGGATCCGAACAGCAGACTTCCGAAGAAGAGACCGCCGATTCCCAGATTTTCCCCTATCGCCCTGGATAGTTCGTAGTGACTAATGAATTTCATGCTTCCTCATGCATCCATCATAGGACGGGAATATGAAATCCGCTTTTCGTAGGAGATAAATCGATGTTAACCGACGGCAGGCCGGATCAGAAATCGAGGAAGAACGTGAAGCTGGTCTTGATCGCATCCCCGATCTGCGTGAACTTCTCGCCGTTGAAGATGTAGGCGATCTGGTATCCGAGATCGATCATGTCCCAGAAAGACATCTCGAACTGCGCTCCGACGCTGCCGAGGAACTGTTCGGGATGTTCCATGTCCTTGCTGACAAGATCCGTGTTGAAGTATTTTCCCGCACCGTATCCGAGATCGAGGAAGAGGTTGATCCTAGGCCTGATCTGGTCGGTTATGCCCGGAAGCGCAAAGCGTATATCGAAGTTGTTCACGACTGTGAACTGTGTGTTGTAGGTATAGGTATTGTATCCTCTCACCTTGCGTCCCAGCGAAACGGATCCCTGTGCGTATACGGGGACAGCCTTTCCGTCGGTCCAGTTGACGTTCACACGGTCTATCATGACTATGCTGAACCATCTGCGGCTCTCGGTCTCGAGACTGTAGATGGTCTTGGCAGCAATGGCATTGAGAGAGATCGAGTAATAGTCGGCATGGCCGAAGCCCTTGAAGCTGTTAAGGAATCCGGGAGCATAGCGGAAATCGATATAGCTGGTGAATCCGTCGGTCGTCACGAGAGTATCCTCGTACATGTTGAACTTGATCCGGAAATTGAGGATCGCGCCCAGACTCATCCTGTTTCCGGTAAGATCCGGATATATATTCTCGGAATATCCTGCACCAAGGTATTCGTCGAGAGTAAGATTCTTCCCGCGTCCGGCCATGAAACTGTCCTTGTTGTATTCGTACTTTCCCTCCAGACCGAACTGGAAAGTCAGGAGATCGTCCTTCATGCCCTGAATGTAGCGGAAGATGAGATCGCCCTGAATGACATCGTACGTGATTCCCGTACCGCCGTCGATGGATGTATCAACATACCCCGTGTCAGGATTCTGCCAGACTGTTCTCTGTGTAAATCCGCCGCCCACCAGGGTCTGGAGCTCCGAAGTATTAGTGCTTCCGCCGGAAAAGTCAAATCCCGCTCCTATCACCGTGTATGTCGGCAGAAATCCCGCCAGTATTTCCGTATGCTGATTCAGATCTGCAAAAATGAAACGCACAGGAACGGCAAAACAGGTCGCGACAGCGACGACAAGAACCACGAGAAACAGTAAAGCTTTTCTCATTTTTCCCTCCATATATTATATTGCAAACTTTTCGGTAAATATGCTAGTATCATCTTTGGGCCTATAGCTCAGCGGTTAGAGCAAAGGACTCATAATCCTTGGGTCGTGGGTTCAAACCCCACTGGGCCCACAAAATCCCAAGCGAAATGAAAAATGGCCGATTGGCCATTTTTTCATTTCTAGTCGTCATCTTCGTCATATATCCAATCCGACCAGTCTCCATTCTCCTCTTCCACAAACGAGTCGGAGAAAAGATCGTACATGAAATCGAAAATCCGGGCCTCATCCTTCTCGCCGAGATATACGCCAAGATCCTCCCTCTCGCCGTTTCCGTATATCAGCGTATGGGCAGGAGCAAGAACGGAATGCGAATCATACTCGGCCATAAGCTGTTTCACTGGTACGCCCAAAGCGGAAGCCATCGTTCTCAAATCCAGACTCTCAAGCTGGACAAGGAATACCAGACGACCGTCGCGCCATGCGGAAAGGGCATGCGTGACGGATACCATCGCATCGTCGTTGTTCATGCGCGGCATCCTGTGAAAAAGTACTTCAAGTCCGGTATCCTCGTCATTTCTGCGCTTGACTATCCCGGTGGAAGTATCGGCAAGGCTGGACCAATCGGTCAGCTCGATTGCCGGAGCTGTGTTCCTGTCGACTATCATAATCTCTCCATCAGATTCTCTATGGTTATGTCCCCAAGGCCTCTGATTCCTTTGTCGGAGACATCGAGGGCGAGCACATCGCCCAAAGTCACTACATCCTCGTCCTTCATCTGGCCATACAATACCCCGACGACCTCATCGACCCGGATCCTGTCCAGCGGCAATGCCGGAACAAACGCGGTCCGCTGGGGATTGACCGGCATAAGTATCCTTGCATCTTCGAGAATAGAAAGATATCCGTAAAGCTTGCTGGTAGGAATTGCAAGCCGTCTTATAAGTTCGCGGTCCGTGGTATATCCGTCTCCTTTCCTATACTTCTCGGCGACCATCAGCAATAGGTTAAGTCCCTCGGAAATCTGCCTCTGAGGAGAGTCGGGACGTCCCTGGAGATTGCCCTTTGCCGGACGGAACTGATGAACGTAGGTAATCTCCGCCGACACCATGAAGATGAACCATATTATGTACAGGTAAAGAAGCAGGAACAGCACGGAAGCGAGAGAACCGTATATCACGGAATACGATACGGAGTACTTTATCACTATCTTGAAGATCTCGGTGGCTATCAGAACCGAGACCGTTCCGGTGGTCACTCCGACGGCGGCACTTCTCTTGCGTATCCTGGCGTTCGGCAGAAGCACGATTATTGCAAACATGCTGAGCCATATAGCCGCGATCACAAGGATCGGAGACCATCGGCTTTCCTCCGTCTGTGTACCACCGCGATTGAAGATCGTTCTTATGAATCCGCTGAAAGACGACTGCAGAGAGACAAGTACAACGATTATGAAACTCATCACGATGAGGAAAGTCAGGAAAGCCATGAAACGCTTTATTGCTCCGCTTCTCGGAGGCGTACGGAAAATCCGACCTACCACGCTATGGACCTTGTTCATAAGGAAGATGCTAGTGATTACGAAGGATATGAGTCCCACGATTCCCAAACTCATGGCATTGCCGGAATATATCTCGAGCATATGTATGAATTCCAGTCCAGCCTCGTCGCCCATCGTCTCCTGGAAAAATTCCGTCATCATCTCTATGAAAGGCTGAAGAACCCCGAATGCGGAAAGAAACGCAAAGAGGAAAGTGAAGCCGGGGATCAATGCTATCAGCGTCGAATAGACCATGCCCGAGGCCATGATGTTTACATTGTCTCTCGCTATCCTGGTAAAGGACAGCAGAAGGACCTTGAAATAGTCCTTCCACCAGAGAATGAAACGGCTGAATACATTCTCGATCTTATTGAGCATTTGATTTGTCAAGGCATCCGGACAAGAATGTCCCGATATCCTTGAAGACCTCCTCGCGATTCGTTTCGTTCAGGATCTCATGTCTAGCGCCATCATATAGTTTCAATGACAGATTCTTTATACCTGCTTTGCGATACATTTCGTAAACTTTCTTCACACCTCTGGAATAACCTCCCACGGGATCGGCGGCTCCGGATATGATCAGCATCGGCATGTTCTTCGGAATGCGTTCCGCCCTTGCTCTGTCGTTTGCCATCCCGACCAGGTCGATCAGATCGGCATAGAATCCGGATGAACATACGAATCCGCACAGGGGATCCTCTTCATACATCGCAACCTGCTTGGCATCACGTGTCAGCCAGGCGAACTTTCCCTCGCCCTTGAAATTCTTGTTATATGAACCGAACGCAAGGTGGTCAAGATCGTCGTCCTTCATCTTCGATCCCCATTTCCTGACATGCGCCATTGCGATCCGTTTGCCGATTTTTCCTAGAAGACCTTGGTCCGCACCGGTCCCGCAGATGACCGCGGCATCGAAAACCGGATGCATCGTAATCACGGTACGCGTTATGAAGGATCCCATCGAATGCCCGAAAATGAAATGCGGAATGTCGGGATGCTTCCCCATGATGGCCTGGTCGACCTCGTAGGAATCCTCCACTACGGTCATTGCCCCTTCCTTTTCGGAAAACCATCCTCTCTCGTCCTCTTCGCCGGTCAGTCCGTGGCCACGATGGTCCTGTGCGTACACTGCAAATCCAAGCGAATTCAGATATCCGGCAAATTCGGAATAGCGTCCGGAATGCTCAGCCATCCCATGGTTGATATGCACGGTCGCCTTCGGCGCGTCGATCTCCCATGCTCTGTAGAAGAGCCGATGGGAATCTCTGACTTCTAGTTCACCTTCTCTCATAATGCGATTCTTCCTGGAAAATATTTTATCATATATCAAACGACTTGTCACTTTTTCCGATCGTGCCATGAGGTTGCAGAATCGTGTTTTTCGCTTTTATAATCTTTCTCGGGAGGCCCATATGAGATATCTGGTATGCTCGGACATCCATGGAAGCGTCGATGCCTTCAGGCTTTTGACGAAGATAGCGATGAAAGCGGGGTGCGACAAAGTACTTTCGGCGGGAGACTTCTGCCCGACTGCGGAGATGGAATATCTGGCCGACAGCTATTTTCTCACGGTAAGCGGGAACTGCGACAGATGGCATGGCTTTTCCATCATGGCCGCCCCTAAACCGTTCGTGCGCTTCCGCCTCGGCAACAGGGAGGTAGTGATGACACACGGGGACAGGAGCATCGCAGAGGATTACGGCCTCTCGTCCGGGGACATATTCATCTCCGGGCACACACATGTACCAAGACTTGCAAGAAACAAAAAAGGAGTATATCTGATCAACCCGGGCTCTCCCTCCCGTCCCCGTAGCAACGAAGGCCCCACCTACGTACTTCTTGAAGAGGAATGGGCCGCGCTGTATTCATTTCCCGACGGAACGCTTCTTGCACAGCTTGACTTCGAGACGTAGTTTCTCGTTGCGATAGCACTCCATCAGTCTCGTCGGGCTGACAGTCGATGGATCGAACGACACGTCAGCCTTGTACACGAAGCAGTCCGGGAGCCTGAACGGTTTTCCATCCTTCCTGTTGACGATCGCCAAGCCCTCTTCAAGAAGCTTGTCCGCGTCTATGCCGAACATCTTCCGACTTCGCAGGACGCGTCTGAGAAGCCATGGCACGCGATAGCATATCAAAGGAATGTCCCCTAGGTATGCTGCGAAACCGGGAATCAGAGGATATCCCCTGTCGACTATGGCATTTGCATACAGACGTCCATACAGCGCAAGAATGGCACTTGAACGGACATTTCTCACGGGAATAGGGGCATGCATCGAAAGAAGCGGCATGATGGTCTCGCCAAGCATATAGAGTATGGCCCCTTCATAACATCCTCTGTAGTCGAGCGTCGCAAAAGGCGCATGAGGAACCTCGAGTACGATTTTTCTTTGCAATATGTCGTCGATGACCTTGTCGATCTTTTCGATGTCGGTGATTCCCATCTCGGCGAGTACCGTCGCTGTCGCGACCACCTCCAGACCGGCCTCGAAAAGCCGCATCTTCAGATACATGACGCTTTCAGGGCTGAATATCGACAGGTTCGTGCCGAGAAACATGACATCCTCCAGATCCGGCATGTTGTACCCATTCTTGGTCAGTTTCCTGCATGATACCGGACAATCGCTGCACGTCCCGGAATATGCGCCGTATTTCTCCTTGAGATACATGCCGTCCAGGAAATCCGCCCGAGGATCGAACCGTCTGGAAAACCCTGCGATCGGAGCATAGCCGTACCTCACGGCCTTGCATATGAAAGAAGCCGATCCGTCACGTTTGAGATCGCCGGCGCATCTGCTGTCGGCAAGCTTCTTCAGGAACCGTCTCGATACGTCATTCTCCGTTCTTTCCGGAAGGATGGTCTGGAAAACCATCGCCTTCAGATTCATAGAAGAAAATACGTATCCAAGTCCTCCGCTGCCAAGCTGGACACCGTCCTCATAGAGTGCTGCATAGGCTATCAGGCTATCTGCCGCACGGCTGGTGGAAAGAAGTATGTACCGATCCTTGAGACCGAGCGTGGAAGCCACATACTCGAAGCTCCTGGATCGGAAGAACTCGCAACGTTTGAGCTCGATTGCATCGCCGCGGAACGAAATGTACGAGAGATGCCTTGCCCTGCCCTTCAGCACAAGAGCAGTGTATCCCATGTTCATCAGCACAAGGCCGATGTCCGATACGGAATTCAATACCTGACGGCGGCCGGTAAGAGGGGACGTAAAGGCAAAAAGGAACGTCGAGGCTCCCTTGAACGGAAGAGCCTCCGCGGGAGTGGCGATGAAAACCATCGCACGCTCTGTCCCTGTTTTCTCGAGCAGACTGAGAGCCAAGGCCGTACCCTTTTCATCCTCGTCCCTGCCGCTTGTGATCCTCTCCTCGTCGAGATCGACGTAAAGTATGCTCATAGGAGAAAGTATAATCAAAAGCAAAGAAATTTTGAATACTGGCGGTTTTGGGTTATAGTAGTAAGAAAACACATGAAGGAAAGGTAAGGCATGGTCAAGGAAGCAAGGATCTCGTTCAGAGGAAAGACGATGAACGTACCGCTACTGAGCGAGTACAGGGACATACTTAAGCTCGAGGAGAATCTCTGCTATGCGGAGAATCCTGTCGTCGGGGTCATTGCCAACGGAGTCCTATGCTCCACTGAGGAGCGAGTAAAGGGAGATACGACGATCGAGGAAGTACGTCTTTTCTCGAAATTCGGAAGGCGGATATACAGGCGTACTCTCACTCTGCTGCTTTCCTATGCATCTTCGCTGATATATCCGGAAAGGACACTTGTCATAGGCCACAGTCTCGGGGACGGATACTACTTCGAGTACTCCGACGACAAGGACATAGACGAGGAAAGTCTGGAAAAAAAGATGAGGGAGATCGTGGAGCGGAAAGAAAGGATAACGATCATCAGCCTGCCGGAAGAGGACGTCCAGGAATATATGAGAAGAAACGGATTCGAAAGCACTGCCCTTCTGCTGGATATGCACAACGACGAATCGTGCAAGGCCGTCAAGATCGGATCCTATCTGCAGCTCCACACGGAGCCGGTGCTTCCGGACATGTCGCTGGTAACGCTCTGGCAACTCAGAAAGTATTCTAAAGGCCTGCTGCTGAGATATCCGCAATCACGTTCGATCGACAAGATTAGACCGTTCGTGGACAACCCCAAACTCTTCGAAGTCTTCGAGGAGACGAAAAAGGAATGCGACCGGATTTCGCTCTTCTCTCTCGGAGAGCTGAACAGGAGAAGGGTATCGGGAGAAATCGAGGAGACCGTACTTCTTCTCGAGACCCAAATGAGAATGCGATACATCAAGGCATCCGACGAAATAGCCTCACGGAAGAATGCAAGAATCGTATTCATCGCCGGTCCTTCGTCCTCAGGAAAGACGACAAGCTCGCTCAAGCTCGCGGAAAATCTCAAGGTGCTCGGAAAGAAGCCCATAAAGATGAGTCTCGACGACTACTATCTGCACAGGGATCTGGTTCCTAGGGACGAAGACGGCGACTACGACTTCGAATGTCTCGAAGCAATCGACCTCGACGCGTTCAGGACGGATATGGACAAGCTCCTCTCAGGAGGAGAGATTCACCTTCCATCATTCTCTTTCAAGACACAGCAGCGGACGCTGGCAAGCAATGCCACAAGGTTGGAAGAGAACTCGATACTGATCATCGAAGGTCTCCATGGGCTCAATCCGGCCCTTCTTCCCGGAATAGACGACAGTCTCATCGTAAGAGTCTACATATCCGCGCTTACACAGCTCAATCTGGATTCACAGACGAGAATAAGCACGACGGACAACAGGATTCTAAGACGCATGGTAAGGGACAACAGAACAAGGGGAATAAATGCGGTCGAAACGCTTTCCAGATGGCCGAGCGTCGAACGGGGCGAGAAGAACCACATCTTCCCATACCAGAACAATGCGGACATAATGATCAATTCCGCGCTGGACTACGAGCTTGGAGTTCTGAAGCCACTTGCGGAACCGCTGCTCCGAAGCGTAAGGAAAAAGGACGGAGAAGTCTATGCCATAGCGCGCAGACTGCTCGGATTCCTGGAATATGTCTATCCGATAGAGGAAAAACTTGTCCCTGAAGATTCGATTCTGAGGGAATTCATCGGGGACGGGATATACAAGGTCATCTGAACCTTTCTTCGAACATCCCGCTCTCAATCAGTATGTCGGGATGTCTTTTCATAGCATTCATCAGCCTCAGCGCGGGACCGGAGGGGACGTTCGTCCCCTTCTCCCATGCCTCGACTGTCTTTGCAGATACGCCGAGCACGTCGGCAAAAACCCTGACGGAAAGCTGTAGAGAACGTCGAAGGGCCCTTATCTCGTCCTTTCCCATCGTCTTGATCGCCGTGGTGACGAGATACTTGTTGCGCTTCGTGAGCGTTCCTCTGACCTTAGGGTAGAGAGCATCCTTCAGCGCATCCTTGTACAGGCTTACCATCAGGCCTTACCGTATATGTGCATCATCTCCTCGAAGTGGCCGATGATCGCATTTTTGCACTTTCCACAACCGGTTGTGGCTCCGGTTTCGGCAATCAGGGCATCGACCGTATCCACCTTTCCGCTCTTCACAAGATCTTCGATCATCTGGTCGGTGACTCCCTTGCATTCGCATATGATTTTCGCCGTTTTGTTCTTGTACGGATTCGGAAGTCCGTTCTTCTCCAGATAGTCGTCGATTGCAGCCCTCAAAGCCTTGTCCCCGAGCACTGAACAGTGGAACTTGTGTTCCGGCAATCCGCCCAGAGCTTCGGTAATCTGCTTCGGAGAAAGATTGTAGGCCTGTTCCAGATCCATTCCTATGGCCATTTCGCTCATCATGCTCGTGGATGCGATCGCACTCGCACAGCCGTATGTCAGCCACCTGAGATCGCTGATCTTGCCATCCTTTACCTTTATTCCGACCCTCATCTGGTCGCCGCAGGCAAGAGATCCGACTTCGCCTATTCCGTCGGCCTTGAAATCATCGCCTTCCTTCCAGATGTTCCTCGGATTGATGAAGTGGTCCTTGACCACGTCCGTATATACCCATTGCGCCATGAAGCTGTCTGCCATGTCACACCTTCCTTGTGCTCATCGAGCGGATCCTACCGATGATACCCGGAAGGACCTCCAGCGTATAATCGACATCCTCGACGCTGTTGTAGCGTCCCAAGGAGAAACGTATCGAACCGTGGGCAAGCTCCACGTCGAGACCTGCTGCAAGCAGCACGTAGCTCGGCTCGAGAGAACCTGAGGCGCAGGCACTCCCTGTGGAAACCTCTATTCCCGCCAGATCGAGATAGAGAAGTATCGACTCGCCTTCGGCCGACGGGAACGAGACGTTGAGAGTCCCCGGAAGTTCCCTTTCATAATCGTCCGTTCCGTTCACCACCACATTGTCGATCTTCTCGATTATGCCCTTTCTCAGCCTCTCACGAAGGCTCCAGAGCATCTTTCTCTCCTCCGCCTGGTTCGCCTTGGCAAGCTCGGCCGCCTTACCCATTCCGATGATTGCCTGGTTGTTGTAGGTACCGGCACGGAATCCGCCTTCCTGATGTCCGCCATGGACGAACGGCGAAAGCGGTACTCCACGTCTTACGTAGATGGCTCCCACTCCTTTCGGGCCATAGAATTTGTGGGCCGACATCGTGAGGTAGTCCACGTCGAGATCCTTCACGGAGACAGGAATCTTTCCGATCGCCTGAGTGGCGTCGGTATGCACGTATGCGCCGAAGCGGCGAGCTATCTCGGAAACCTTTTTGACCGGCATGATTGCTCCCGACTCGTTGTTTCCCGTCATAACCGACACGAGCAGGACATCGTCTCCCATCATCGACTCGAACTTCCCGAGATCGAGGATGCCCGACCTGTCCACCGGAGCCTTGTCGATCCGGTAGCCTTTTGACGAAAGGTACTTGGCAGTCTCGATCGAAGCCGGATGCTCGACGGACGAGATTATGATCCTATTCTTCCGCGATCCGACGTCGATCAGATCTCTCATGATGTTGAAGACGCTGTTGTTTCCCTCAGATGCGCCGGAGTTGAAGTATACCTCGTCCTTGTCTGCATCTATCAGCTCTGCGATGCGGGCCCTTGCCCAGTCTATCGCGGCAGCCGAAGTACGCCCGAGAGCATGCATGCTCGAAGCGTTTGCGTAAAGCTCATCGTTCGCATGCATGAACTCCACGACCTCTGGAGCCATACGGGTCGTGGCGTTGTTATCTAGATAGACATGTCTTTTGTCCATAACATTTTTTCCTTATCAGATATAAGGTAGTGATTTGTACATTTCTCGTCAAGGCAAAAGCTTTCTCAAGGCTCGGAGGAAAAGACTGTGACCCTATGTCTCCGCAATCTGATATGATGTTTTCTGGCCCATATGACGTAAGCGCAGGAATCAGGGAGGAAAGGAGCGGTCATTGCTCTCGCAACAGTTACCTTCAGACACCTTGGACACTTTGAGAACCTCTCCTTGTAAACCTTGCAGAGGCCGCTCTCACCATCGAAGAAGGCACATGTCTCGTCAAGGATGGTCAGACAGTCTTCCTCGACCACCTTCTCGTGGCAGCATAGCCCGCAGCGCAGGCACATATCCTCCCATTTCAAGAGAGGATTTCCCCCAGTCTGGCCTGGCTTGCCTCGTCTATATAGCTGAAAATAGATATGCTGCTCGCCGCGCAATATCCCGCATTGCAGGCCTCGATGTCATTCAGGCCTCCCGGCCGACGCCTCTCATCGCGCTTGACATCGTTTATCGAGAAGGTCATAGTATCTCCGTCTTCTGCGATGAGCACCACCTCGTCGAGATATCTCACATCACCGGGAATCGCGATGCGGACCTCGCCGTTGAAATTTGCAGGGAAGTTGAGATTGAGAAAGCAGTCTTCGGAAAGGATCGGCACGATTCGTTCGAGACGGTCCGCCAGGAATCTCGCACAGCGCTCGTAGTTTCCGCCCTCCGCGCTTATGGCGATAGCCCGGTAGCCGGAAAGTGCAGCCTCGCGCGCTCCGCCGCAGGTGCCTGAATAGATTATGTCGGAAGCAAGGTTGTAACCGTTGTTGATGCCGGAGATCACAAGATCCGGCTCCGGAGAGAAAAGTCCGTACCGCTTTGCGAAAAGGACGCAGTCCGTAGGGGTGCCCTCGGTACAGTACCTGTTCCTGCCAAGTCTCGTGATCCTGAGCGGCTGATGGAAAGTCATCGAGTGCGACTTGCCGCTCATCTCGCTCTTCGGAGCGTTCAGATATATCTCATGTCCGTATTCGACCAGCACGCGCTCGAGCGTCCTGATGCCCTCGGCCTGATAACCGTCGTCGTTAACCAATAATATCCGCATCGTCTTTAAGAATCCTTACCCCGCCGGTCGGCGAGAAATGTCTCAGTGTAGCCTTGAAATCGAATATGTGTTCATACTCGTTCAACCTCTCGTTATGATACACATTGAGGTTGTTTTCGCCAATCACAAGCAGATTTCCAGTGATGATGCCGGTATATACAAGGCAGGAGACGAATACGTGGGGATTCTCCGCACATCGCTTATGCATCCATTCCATCTCGGGGCATGTGAAATCCAGATATTCCGCTATCCCGACCTGCTGCTCGGCCAATACCTTGCAGAAGCGATCCCTGTCCTTCTGTTTGAGGGCATCCCATGCGCGAAGTACCAGTTGGGATTCCTTAATGGCAAAGGAAGCGAAGCGCATGTCCTCCTCGGAGAGGAAAGAGCGCTGGAACTTGAGCTCTCTCAGACTGTAATCACGAAGGTGACCGCTCTTCACGACGTTCGCCTTGAGCTTCTGGAGCGCGCTTCTCATCTCCACATGGAGGTTCTCCTCCTCTTCCGCCAGAATGTTCCTCGGCATTCCGCAGTCCAGGATGTACGATGTTATCGTCTCGTTGTCGAAGGGATTCTCCATCTTCTCATAGGAGTAATTCTCTAGATCGAACAGCACCAGTTCCTTCCTGTTGATGACGAACAGCGTAAGAAGGTCGCGCAGCCTGGATGAGCCTACGGAATAGGCATTCGAGGCATGCGCGATGCGAAGCATGTCGTGTATGTCGTACTTGAGGTCGAGCAGTTCGTTGAGGCCGAACAGGAATCCTGCCGCTACGGCGGAAGCAAGCGTATCGTAATCGGAATGTGCCGTCCGTCCGGTGATGCTTATGTCCATGCCGGGAAGCTGTACGCCATCATGCTGCAAAGCTATGAATATTCCCTTGACGGTACCGATCCACTTGTCCTCAGGCTTGCACTTGAGTCCCGAAAGCTGGAATCTCTTCCTGTCCTGTATGGTGTAGTTGTATACCTTGACCGTGGAATCCTGCCTTCTCGAAATGGCAAGTCTGAGCCCCTGGTCGTTCGTGCACATGAGTGCATAGCCATCGCAAAGTTCGGCGAAAGTCCCTAATATGGTAGTCACTCCGGGAACGTCTACGACGACCTCGGGCTCGCATCCATACTCCTTCTTATGGTGGGTCAGCACTCTGTACATTATTCCGAATCTCCTTGTCTTATGATTGCAAACAATGGCGAAAGAGGCAAGAAAAATTTGCTCCGCTTGACTTTCCGGAATACCTTTCAAGACATCCGGAAAGAATGAAAACGACGATCGAGGACATCTGATCGACAAAAAAAAGGGGCGGCCTCCAGGTCGTCCCTTCTCTTGGAAAGCAGCAGCTTACGTGCTCTCCCTGTTGTATCTCTTGTTGAAGCGCTCGACACGTCCTGTGGTATCGACAAGCTTCTGCGTTCCCGTGAAGAACGGGTGGCAAGCGGAACAGATTTCCACAGTGAGATTCTTGCTCGTCGTCTTCGTCTTGATTACGTTGCCGCAAGAGCAGCGTACTTCCTGCAATTCATACTTCGGATGAATGTCCTTCTTCATTTTGATCCTCCAGATTCTATACAAATCCGCCTGCTTGCACAGACGGGGCATGTCATGCTAGTAGCCTCTCGACATCGAATTGCTCACTGCCGCAGAATTCATGCTGTCGAGGAACTCCTTATTGTTGTTGTTTTTCTTCATTTTGTCAAGGAGCGATACTGACATGTCCATATCATCGAGATTGCCGAAAGCGGTCCTCAGCAGGAATACTCTGGTGAGCACATCCTCGCTGAGAAGCAGGTCATCACGTCTGGTTCCGCTCTTCTTTATGTTGATCGCAGGGAACTTCCTGTTGTCCGCCATCTTCCTGTCGAGTACGATCTCATTGTTGCCCGTTCCCTTGAATTCCTCGAAGATGACCTCGTCCATCCTCGATCCGGTTTCTATGAGAGCCGTGGAGATTATCGTCAGGGAGCCTCCCTGCTCTATGTTCCTCGCCGCGCCGAAGAATCTCTTTGGCCTATGCAGGGCATTCGAGTCCACACCTCCGGAAAGAATCTTGCCGGAAGCTGGAACCGTCTGGTTGTATGCGCGTGCAAGTCTGGTGATCGAATCCAGAAGGATGACGACGTCCATCTTGTATTCGACCATTCTCTTGGCCTTCTCTATGACCATCTCTGCGACCTGGACATGGTGCGTTGCCTGTTCGTCGAATGTGCTGGCGATGACTTCCGCCTTGACGTTGCGTCTCATGTCGGTGACTTCCTCGGGTCGTTCGTCCACTAGAAGGACAATGAGCTTCACCTCGGGATGGTTCGCCGTTATCGCATTGGCAATCTTCTGCATCAGAACCGTCTTTCCGGTTCTCGGAGGAGCGACGATAAGCGAGCGCTGTCCCTTTCCGATCGGGCAGAAAAGATCTACAACCCTCGTGGAAAGATCGCTGGGCTTTCCATCCTCGATAACCTCGAGATGGAGTCTCTCGTCCGGGAAAAGCGGAGTAAGCGTATCGAACGGCGCCCTGAGCTTGGCCATTCTAGGCTCCTCTCCGTTGACCTTGAACACGCGGATCATCGCCGCAGCCTTCTCACCCTCCCTGGGAGCTCTGATCTGACCGTACACGAAATCGCCGGTCTTGAGACCTGTAGCCTTTATGATGGGAGCCGAAATATATACGTCCTCGCCTCCTGGAAGATAGTTGTTCACCGCATATCTCAGATAGCCGTAGTTTCCGTCGGCCATTATCTCCAATGTCCCCTCGACCAGGATTGCACCTCCGTTCTGGGAATGGAGACGACACATTCTATGGATCAGCTCTGTCTTTCTCGAATCCAGGATGATGTCTTCGGCGATGCCCATGGCAGAAGCTTCCTTTCTGAGCTCATCTATGTGCTTCGTAGTAAGAACGGAAATGAACAGCTTAGGCGCATCGGGATTCAGCTCGAGATTGACCTCCGCCGGATAGTCCTCCCTCCCCTTCTTGCCGTTCTTTCCCTTCTTGTTGTTCTGGTAGCGCTCAGGGGCCTTTCGTCTCTGTCCTTGGAAATCCTCCCTTCTGCCTCCGTCCTCTCCGGCTTCCCTGCCTGACTGGTCGTCGGAAGCTGCAGTCGTACCATCTTCCTGCACGGTCTGCTCGAAAACCGGCTCACCGTCCTGGTATGACGGTGCATCGCTCTCTCTGGCCACATTTTCAGCATCATCCGCATAGGAAACCGCTTCCTGCGGCATGTCTGCCTGGACATCGTCGACCTCGGGAATAGGCAAAGCTTCCTTTTCCCTTATCCTGACTCTGGTACTTCTTGTCTTGCGGATAGTGAACTTCTTCTTTTCCGGCTTGTCTCCGGCCTCTTCCTCAGAAGCTTCGCTCTTCGGCTCTTCAGCCGTCTCGGCAGCCTTCTTTGCAGCTGTCTTCCTTGTTGTCCTTTTTTTAGTGGAATCCGTCTGTGCAGCGCTCTTTCTGGTCCTGGGTTTCTTGACCGCTTCGACCTGCGGCGTCTCTTCAGACTGGGTCTCCGTCATAATGGTTTCGTCCGACATTGGAACTCCGTATCAAATGAGTATGTTCATATATAACAATGAATGATCTGGTTTGTTAGTCTTTTATATCAGGGAATCTGAAAGGTACGGAAAGCCCGTACATACTGCTAAATATATTCCCAATTCATATGACTGTCAATTGTCGCGCTTCCAGTCACGGGTCACATCCACCCATGAAATCGCCTGTGAAAGCTCGAAAAGCTCATCCGGAGAAAGCGGAATTGCGCTGTTCGCCTCCCCAACCGCAGGATATACGATATCGAAACGCTTCAGCGAAATGTCAAGATACACCTCGCATTCCCGATCCTTCAGGGCAAACGGACAGATTCCGCCAGGACGATGTCCGGTGATTCTCTCGGCCGCCTCTGCATCGAGGAAGCTCGGCTTTATGCCGAATGCATGCTTGAAACCACCGGAATATATCCTCGCATCGCCTGCCGCGACGACTATGATCGCATGTTCTCCCTTTGCGAATGCAAGAGTCTTGGCAATCCGTGCCTCCTCGCATCCAAGTGCCTCTGCGGCAAGAGCTACTGTCGCACTCGAGCGGTCGAAGAGGATTATCCTGTCGGCATATCCTCTTTCTTCCAGATATGGTCTGACATTTTCAAGACTCATATGTTCCTCCATGTGGAAGCGACCTCGACGGCGCTCTCTCCACGTGCAAATGCATAGAGCAATATCATGGCGGCTACGGAAGCTCTGCGTCTTATCGACTCCCTTCCCCATGAGGTAAAACAGAGTTCGACGGCCTCGGATGGCCTGCCTTTGCCATAGAAGCCAAGGCATACCGTCCCGACTTTCCTTCCATCCTGTTCCTGTGGGCCCGCCACACCCGTCACCGATACGGCATAGGAGGAATCCATGAGTCTTCCGACTCCCTCCGCCATCTGTATCGCACATTCACGCGATACCACAGAAAAGTTCCTCACTACATCATCGTCGACCCCAAGGACCGCTTTCTTGACAGTCGTGGCATAGCTCGTCACGGAGCCTTTGTAGAACTCGCTTGCGCCGGCAAGGGATGTCAGCTCGGACGAAAGGAGCCCCCCGGTACAGCTCTCGGCTACGGCAAGCGTAAGGCCATGTTCCTTCATGTACGAGGAAAGGACGGTAAGCGCACTCTCATCGCCGTTGAGTATCCTGTATCGTCCTACCTCGGCCCTGAGCGCTGCAATCGCCTCGTCTCTTTCCTCCTTGCTGCCTCCGGATACGTAGAGACTTATCCTGAAGTCCTGGAACCTCGTGGCCCATGAAAGATTCCGTCCGACCTTCTCGCAGAGTTCCTCAAGTCTGGCCTCCGCCGTTATGAGCGAGGCATACTCGTCCCTTTCCACTTCGGGGATATCGAGAAGTCTCCTTACCTTGACAAGCACGCTGTCGTACAGCATCGGCTCCATCTCCCTTGGCGGTCCAGGAAGGACGAACAACATGGCACGGGACAGCTTGCCGTAGAATCCGGGAGCAGTACCGTTGCCGTTTTTTATCAGTGAGAATCCTTCGGGAATGTATGCCTGCTTCTCGTTGGCACCGTTCGCTCTTTTTCCAAGCCTTTCCACTAGGTGGGCAAATGCCTCTTCGTTCCTGACGAGAGGAACGCCGGCACTCTCGGCGATGAGCGTCCGAGTGAGGTCATCCTCAGTTGGACCAAGTCCTCCGGTTATGACAATGATGTCGAATTCGTCCTTTGCAGTCTCAAGTACCTTCCCGAGAGTTCCGTCATCGGGAATAGCTATGAATGAAGAGACATGCACGCCAAGATGCGTAAGCTCCCTCGATATCACATGGCAATTGGAATCCTTTATTATTCCACGCGTAAGCTCAGTCCCGAGAGCGACGACGATTGCCCTGCTCATTGCTGTTTCCTCCAACTCCGGATGCGGACAACCCTCAGCAAAAGACCTAAGGCGAGAGCTGCGGCGGAAACCCATACCGCGATATGTGCAAACAGATCCGTGCAATCCGTATAGAAAGTATTCGGATAGCTTTCGTGAGTGTATACCGGAACTTCGTAGATATGATAGCCCATCGTGAACGGCTTCATCTCCTCGTGTATTCGGCCGTCCGGAGTGATCATGCACGTCATGCCGCTGTTCGTTCCTCGTACAGTGGACTTTCTGTTCTCGATGGAGCGGAAAACTGCGATGTATTCATGCTGTCTGGCCGCAGCCTCGCTCTTTGACCAGTTGTCGTTGGTCATGTTCACAATCACATCGGCTCCGTTGCGTACGAATCCGGCAGAGAGATATCCGAACACGTCCTCGAAGCAAATCGGGGTGCTGAACCGGATTCCCTCAGTCTCGAACACGACTGGCTCGGTACCCTTCTCCCACCAGTTGTAGTCGTTTGCAAGCAAGATGTTGTACAGCCATGGAAGCGTCTTCTCGTAAGGGAAGTGCTCCGTGAACGGCACAAGGTGCTGCTTTCTGTATTTCGTCTTTATCGTTCCATCGTCGAACAGGATGACGCTGTTGTAGTCCTTTCGGTTGAGAGTTCCATCCTCCAGATACGCTCCTTGCTCCGGATCGATGGCCTCTCCGTCGGCATTTCCGGTCAACAGAGGAACCCCGAGAGTCTCGGCAAAGTCGACGAACTCGTCGATGAGCTCGTTCATGCCTTCGTTCTCCGCCGTCGGAAACGCCCTGTTCCAGTCTATCGACGGAACGAATGCGGTCTCGCTCCAGATGACGATGTCGGGATTTTCCCTGACAGCTTCCAGCGTATAGCGTCTGAGATTGTTGAAATTCTTCCGGTAGGTCTGGAGTCCGCCGGCCCAGGAATCGTGGTTGTGCTGCACTGTCGCCACTCTCCAGTACATGTCGGGTTCCCTGTCCCTCCACTGCGATACGCGGATGGCTCCATATACAAGATTGGCGATCATCAGTACGACATATATTGCGATTACCACCGCATTGCTCCTCAGAGCGCCTTTGATCGAATACCCCTTGTTCCTGATCTTGTCCAGCAGGACCGAGCCAAGGAAACTCTGAGGAAGGACCATGAGAAATATAATGCCCCAGATTCCGAACACATCGACGCTCTGGATGAAGTACGACATGTTCCAGGTAGCATAGCAGATCGTTCCATAGGGATATCCTGCGAACCAGGTTTCGAGAAGATACGAATAAGCGACCCAGATGATAGCCTGAAGAACGTACCCATACTTCTTGAACAGCCTGTCGGCTCCCTTGAGGGCATAGAACAGGAAGAACATCTCCCCACCCTTTATTATCGGGACAAGCAGAATTGCAAGCGGATGGAACGTCTTGAGCCAGTAGTTGAAGAAGAGGTAGTACATAAAGCCGAAAAGGAAGCCGTAAGGGCCTACCCATGGCCATGTAGTGTTCCTTATCACCATGAATACCGGGATAAGTACAAGGAAAGCGATTATTCCTATTCCGTTCTCGGAAATGAAGCCCGGGAAGGCAATGGAATAGACGAACGATGCCAATATCAACACAAAAACCTCAGAACAAACAGTTCTGAGGCTTCTTTTTGAGAAAGTCTTCAAGCTTATCATTCTCCCAAAGCTTATACTATTCTTCATCCGAATCGAGCTCGGAAGCCGAGCGTACATCCCAGACGAACTCCTTGAGTTCCTTTCCGGGACGGAAGATTGCGACGCCGTGCCTATCGACGGCAACGACTTCACCCGTCTTCGGATTTCTCGCCTTCTCGCGGCCCTTGCGTGTGCGCACCTCGAAGGTACCGAAACCGCGAAGCTCGATGATCCTATCATCCTTCAAGCCATCCTTGATCTCTTCGAAGAGCTCATCGATGACGGTATGGATGTCGGTTCTGTTCATACCAAGCTTGTTATGGAGATTTTCAATGATAGCTGCCTTAGTCAGTTTGTCTTCCATCTCGAACCACCGTAAAAAATGATAAAGTCAAAAAAATCAAGCCGGGTAAATCAGATCAGGCAAGCTTGTTGAGAGCATGTGCCATTCTGCTCTTCTTTCTGTCGACAGTGTTGCGGTGCATGATGCCCTTGTTCGCTGCACTGTCCAGAAGCTTGAAGCTGTCATGCATCGCAACCTCGGCTCCAGCCTTGTCGTTTGCATTGACGCATGCATCGAACTTCTTGATAGACGTGCGTACCTTGCTCTTTGCTGCGCGGTTGAGCATTCTGCGAACCTGGTTTCTGCGTTCACTCTTCTGAGCGGATTTCTTAGCCACTTTATTTCCTCCAAGATAAGTATATATCCGATTTTTCACGCCGCCATCGTGATGACAGCGTTAATGAAGTTACCATAAACTCAATCGAGGGTCAAGATAAAAATGTAAATTATGGTAGTAAAAAGGATTGCGCCTCAAGCCTTGCTCTTTTTGCTACGTCAGATACTCCTCGATATAGTCCTCGTCGATCTCCCAGAACCCGCTTTCATCGTTGAACGATACCTCTTCGACGGGAATGAAAGCCGTACGTCCCTCGCTGCCGAGAATCGTAAGCTTATGGGAAAGGATGTTGACTTCAGTGACTTTCCATAGATCGTGACCGATTCTGAGTCTCGTACCTTCGGGCGGACAGAGCGACTTTTCCTCGACATAGTATTCGTACTCGTAGGCAAGACAGCATAGAAGCCTGCCGCACGGTCCGGATATCTTCATGCTGTTGAGACTTAGATTCTGCTCCTTGGCCATCTTTATAGTGACGGGATCGAGCTGGCTCGTGATGCAATGACAGCAGTAGTCCCTGCCGCATACCGAAAGCCCCCCGATCAGGCGGCTCTCGTCGCGGACGCCGATCTGCCGAAGCTCGATTCTCATCCTGAATACACTCACGAGATCCTTCACGAGATCTCTGAAGTCCACTCTCTCCTCCGCCGTGAAGAAGAATATCACCTTCGGCTCGCCCAACAGGAAGTGGGAAGTCACAAGTTTCATGTTGAGCCTGTGCTTGAGAACTTTCTCGCGGCAGATGCGCAGTGCATCGTCCTCCTTGGCGGTATTCGCCTCGTAGCGGGCCATCTCCTCCGGAGTCGCAAGGTGATCGAGGAAAGACACGTCCCCGTCGACGCGCATCAGCTCGGGCTCCTTCACTATCTGGCATCCCGGACAATAGCTGCACTGATGGTCCTCCTCGGAACCTTCCTCCGGCATAAGTACATCGTTCTCTGATCCGAAGTGCAGGCAGGCGCCCATGACTTCGGCATTTCCCGGGACATACTTCCTGTCCGGAACAGGAGCGGAGCCTACCACGATTCCGAGATCAAGACCGAATCTGGTTTCATATACGACGGGAGTTCCCGGATATAGGACACTGGTCCATGCGCAGAGGCACACGTCGTTGTAGCTTGGGTTCTTTATGACATATACGTAGGCCATCTCTGGCGCTTCGAATTTCTTTTTCATCAAGGAAAAAGTTATCATGCACTGCCCAAATAAGCAACCACCGAGGGGGCAAAAACGAAATTCATGGACGAGGAAGGGACAAAATGATAACCTCATTTCCATGAAACTCATACTCGCACCGCTTGCAGGATATACCGACAAGGCGTTCAGGGAAATTGCGGAAGGATTCGGGGCAGATGCTGCCGTGACGGAGATGGTATCCGCGGAAGGCCTTGCCAGAAACAGCGAAAAGACTTTCTCGCTGCTCGAGAGAGCTGAAGGAGAGAAGAATCTCGTCATGCAGCTCTTCGGTCCGGACATCGATCCGTTCGAACGATGCATACCGAATCTGCTGAAGGCCGAACCAGAGATGATAGACATCAACTGCGGCTGTCCCGTGCCGAAGGTCGTCAAGACCGGAGCAGGATCTGCTCTTATGAGGACTCCCGAGAAGATCGAGGATATCGTAAGACTGCTCAGGAACGAAACCGGAGCGGAAGTCTCGGTCAAGTTCCGTCTCGGATGGGACAAGGACAGCATAAACTTTCTCAAGTTCGCATCGTATGCGGTCAAGGGAGGGGCATCCGTGCTTACGTTGCATGCACGTACAAGGGCACAGGGCTATTCAGGGACGGCGGACAAATCGCAGTTTTCAGTTCTCAGGCGTGAATATCCCAAAGGTGACGGCATAAGGCTCTATGCGTCCGGCGACGTGTTCAGTCCGGAGGATGCGATAGAATACCTGGAAAAATACGACATGGACGGCGTCATGTTCGCCCGCGGAGCAATCGGCAATCCTTTCATCTTCAGGGAGACCCGTGAGCTGCTTGAACATGGTTTCTACGAGAAGCCATCGGTACAGGAAAAAAAGGATACCGCTCTCAGGCACCTGGAAAGGATGATATACTACTACGGACCGAACGTCGCAGGCAAAGAGATGCGCAAACACGTCATGGCATACATCAAAGGCATCGGCGGGGCCAACAGGACCAAAAGCATGCTGACGACTGCGCTCAGCTATGAAGATTACAAAAAAGCGCTCGACGAACTAATCGTGTGATTTTTTTCGTTGAAATCGCAAAAACGCTGTGATAGTTTTTATTTTATAACGAATGGAACAAGGAGAGGTCAGATGCGTGTACTCGTGCTAGGATCAGGAGCCAAGGACCATGCCATCACATGGTGGCTAAGCCGTAGTTGCCTTATCTCGGGGCTTTTCGTGGCAAGCGGAAACTACTGCACGCCCGACATCGCGGTCAAGCTTGATGACGTGAGCCCGTCGGATAAGGAAGCAGTCTACAAGGCCTGCATCGACAACAGGATAGATTTCGTCCTTGTAGGAACCGAAGCTCCGCTGCTTTCAGGCGTGATAGAATACCTCAACGAAAGGGGTATAGAGACATTCGGAGCACCTTCGAGAAGCATAAAACTCGAAGATGACAAGGCCTTCAGCCGAGCCTTCACGGACCGCCACAACATCCCGACTCCGAGAAGAAGCCTGTTCTCGGATCTCGAAATGCTCGAACGATATCTTGTGAAGCACAAGGGCGAGGACTTCATAATAAAAAGCAACAACATATCCCCTTCCAGGGAGACGCTCCATACGACGGATACGGAAGCTCTGGTCAAATATGCCGCAAGACTTCTCGAGAAAGGTCCGGTACTTCTGGAGGAATTCGTGGATGGCGAGGCCATGACGGTGACGATCCTTCTGGACAACAACGGTTACCTTACTCTTCCCCTATGTGCCGAATACACCTGGAAGAACCGCAACGACAACACTCCGACAGGAGGAATGGGCGCAATTTGCCCGGTACCCATAAGGGAGAACACGAGACAGGCCATAAAAGAGAAGATTCTCATGCCGACTCTCTATGGCCTCAAGGTCGAGCAGCTTGCCTACAAGGGCGTACTGACGTTCAGTCTTGTCCTTACCGGTCCGGAGGATCCCGTGCTAGTCGATTACCACGTCAGGTTCAACGACCCGGCGACTCAGGCGTTCGTCCCGATCATCCAGAACGATCTGATAGACATCTACATGAAGATGAAGGAAAACAGAGTCTCCGAAGTCGAGCTGAAGACAAGCGACGACTTCACGGTTGCCGTAGTGCTGGCATCGGAAGGCTATCCGCTGAATACGATCACAGGGCGCGAAGTGAAAGGACTTACAGCGATAAAGAGAGCCACGATAGACAGACACCCGATAGTCTTCAGCGGAGCGGTTGACGATGACGGTACAGGACGTGCCGTGACAACCGGAGGAAGGAACATAACCGTCGTAGGACTCGGCAAGTCGATAGAACATGCGAACCAGGAAGCGTATCGCACAATCAACGGTCTATGTCTGGAAGGCGGATGGTTCCGCGAAGACATAGGAAACAAATATTTCCAGCAGTAAAAAAACAAGCGTCGGTTTCCCCGACGCTTTTTCTTTCTTCAGCTATGCTTCTTTCTGAATTCGTACATCAGTATCCCGGCCGCAACCGAGACATTGAGCGAGTCGATATGACCTCTCATCGGTATCGATACGACGTAATCACAGTTTTTTCGTACAAGCGGACTGATTCCGGAACCTTCCGATCCCATCACGAGAACGGTCCTGTCGGCAAAAGGACAATCGTAGCTGCTGTCCCCGGCCATGTCGGCCGCATAGGCCCAGAAGCCATGCTGCTTGAGCTTCTCGAGCTCCCTATTCAGGTTCGTTACGACAGAAAGCGTGACGTACTGCGCTGCACCTGACGACACTTTGACGACGGTCTCGTTCGCCTGGACGGATCTGCGCTCCGGAATGATTACAAGGTCCGCACCGAACTGGTCCGCAGAGCGCAGGATCGCCCCCAGATTATGCGGATCCGTAATTCCGTCGAGCACGAGAACCAACGCCCCCTTGCCGTCCTCAAGCGACGCCAGGAACTCGTCGACGCTGACTTCGTGCAGTCTGGAAGCTCCTTTTCTGGGCCCACCGAGATCCAACACAGCGCCTCTGTGGTCCATTCCCGGACACATCCGGTCCAATTCCTGTCTGGAAACCTTCTTGACGGCAACCTTGCCGGTGCAGATAGCCTGAAACTCAAGCTTGGAAAGCTTCTCCCCGCCGTTTCTTGCAAGATACAGCGTCGAACCTGCGAAAGCCTTCTTGAGGCCTTCCTCTATTGCATGATAACCGTAGATTCTTTCACCCATGAGTCCATTTTCCTAAAGCGCGGCGATATAGTCAAGTGATGGAAAAAGCGGCATTGAATGCCGCTTTTCCACTACTCCGTATACTCCATCGGTGTCGGTCTCTCCGTAGGTGCAAGTTCCTCGTCGAGATCCTTTATCAGCTTCTTTGCCTTAAGAGAAAGCCTCTTCGGGATGTCGACCTCGATCTTGAGATACATGTTGCCTCTCTGGGAAGAATTGATGTACGGGAATCCCTTTCCCTTCAGCCGCAATATCTTTCCCGATGACGTCCCGGCAGGAATCGACACCTTGACATCGGTCCCGTCGATCGTCGGGACGTATATGTCGCATCCGAGAACAGCCTGCGTGATCGAGATTGGAATCTGGAGATAGACATCCTGGTCGTTCCTGACGAAATACCTGTCCTCCCTGACTGTGATGAAGATGTAGAGATCCCCATCCGGGCCGCCGTTGTCACCGGCATCTCCCTTTCCTCTGAGAGTGAGTCTGCTACCGGTCTGGACACCTGCAGGAATCGTGACGGAAAGCTTCTCGCTCTTGCGTGCAGTTCCCGAACCGTGGCAGGCAGCACAAGGATTGTCCACGACGAATCCCTTTCCGCCACATGTCGGACAAGTCGATGCGACCTGGAAGAAACCGTTTCCTCTGGCCACCTGTCCGCTTCCGCCGCAGGTAGGACAAGTCCTCTTGCCGGTTCCTCCTGTTCCGCCGCAGCTTTCGCATTTGACCTTGTGGGAGAAAGATATCTCCTTCTTGCAGCCGTTGACAGCCTCGTTGAAGTCAATCGTCAGTTCATAGCGAAGCGAAGCACCCTGTCTTGCCCCACCGGATCTCTGCCGGAAAGAGGATCCGCCTCCCCCGAAAAGGGATTCGAAGATATCCGAAAAACCACCGGCTCCTCCGAAAATATCGGAGAAGTCCCTATATACATTGCTATAGCCGCCTGCGGCAGCCTGTCCATCTACACCGGCAAAGCCGAACTGATCGTAGTTCTTTCGCTTCTTGTCATCGGAAAGTATCTCATAGGCCTCGGACGCTTCCTTGAATCTTTCCTCGGCGTCCTTGTCATTCGGATGGGTATCCGGATGGTTGGCCATGGCAATCTTCCTGTAGGCCTTCTTTATCTGGTCCAGCGTAGCATCTTTCGAAACGCCCAGGACCTCATAGTAATCTCGCTTTGCCATTTTATTTCATAACCCCTATTTACGCAGGAAAACAGCATGTTTGATCATGCTGTCTTCCCATTGCCGTCATCCGGCGGATCTACTTAACCTCTTCGAAGTCCGCATCGACGCTTCCGTCGTCGTTCTTCGTTCCGGAAGCAGACTGTCCGGCACCTGCGCCTGCATTTGCGCCTGCGCCACTCGCAGCACCTGCGGCACCTGCCGCCTGGCTGGCCTCATAGATCTTCTGGCCAAGCTGCATGGAAGCCTGCTGAACCTTCTCGGTCTTGCTCTTGAGCACGTCCGCAGTGACATTCTTGTCTGCAAGGGCGCTCTTGAGATCCTCGACAGCGCTTGTAATCTGGCTTCTCTCGGCCTCGGAAACCTTGTCTCCGTACTCCTTGACAGCCTTCTCCGTCTGATAGACTACGCTCTCTGCCGTGTTTCTGGCCTCGATCGTCTCACGGGTCCTCTTGTCCTCTTCCGCATGTGCCTCGGCATCCTTGACCATCTTGTCGATCTCGGACTCGCTGAGACCGGAGGAAGACTCAATGACGATCTTCTGTTCCTTGCCTGTGCCAAGATCCTTGGCGCTGACATGCACTATGCCGTTTGCATCGATATCGAAGGTAACCTCAATCTGAGGTACTCCACGCGGTGCAGGTGCGATTCCGACGAGGTCGAAGTTTCCGAGCGTCCTGTTCTGGCTGGCAAGCTCTCTTTCACCCTGCAGGACATGGATCGACACTGCAGTCTGGTTGTCGGCCGCCGTGCTGAATATCTGGCTCTTCTTCGTAGGAATGGTTGTATTCCTCTCGATGAGCTTCGTATTGACTCCGCCGAGCGTCTCGATTCCGAGAGAAAGCGGCGTGACATCAAGAAGAAGAACGTCCTTGACATCGCCTTTGAGAATTCCACCCTGAATGGCGGCTCCCATTGCAACGACCTCGTCAGGGTTGACTCCCTTGTGAGGCTCCTTGCCGAAGAGCTCCTTTACCATCTGCTGCACCATCGGGATTCTCGAGGAACCTCCGACGAGAATGACCTCGTCGATCTGTCCTGCAGAAAGTCCTGCATCCCTGAGTGCATTGAGGCACGGCGTCTTCGTCCTCTCCACGAGAGGCGCGATCATCTGCTCGAGCTTAGCTCTTGTGAGCTCTGCCTGAAGGTGGAGCGCACCGCTTGCATTTGCCGTGATGAACGGCAGGTTGATAGTCGTGCTCGTCGAGGAGGAAAGGGAAATCTTCGCGCTTTCCGCAGCCTCCTTGAGTCTCTGGAGCGCCATCTTGTCTCCGCTGAGGTCGATGCCGTTCTTCGCCTTGAAGTCGGCTACGAGCCAATCGATTATGACCTGGTCGAAGTTGTCTCCGCCGAGGTGCGTATCGCCGTTTGTGCTCTTTACCTCGAATACTCCGTCTCCGAGCTCGAGAATCGATATATCGAACGTACCACCGCCGAGATCGTACACGGCAATCGTCTCATCCTTGCTCTTGTCCTTTCCAAAACCGTAGGCAAGCGCCGCTGCCGTAGGTTCGTTGACTATTCTCTTGACCTCAAGACCTGCGATTCTTCCGGCATCCTTGGTTGCCTGGCGCTGTGCGTCGTTGAAGTATGCAGGAACCGTGATGACGGCCTCGCTGATCGTCTCGCCAAGATAGTCCTCCGCAGTCTTCTTCATCTTCTGGAGAATGGCCGCACTTATCTGCTGAGGGGAAAGAAGCTCCCCATTGACATTGACCTTGATCTCGTCGTTCTGTCCTGCGACTACCTTGTAAGGAACCATCTTGATTTCCTCGGAGACCTCATGGAACTTCCTTCCCATGAATCTCTTGATCGAATAGACGGTGTTCTCAGGATTCGTCACCATCTGGTTCTTTGCAGGCCTTCCGACAAGGCGGTCGGTTCCCTTGTATCCGACCACGGAAGGAGTCGTCCTGTCTCCTTCGCTGTTTGCAATAACTATAGGCTCGTTACCATCCATCACCGCAACGCAGCTGTTGGTCGTGCCGAGATCTATACCTATGATCTTTCCCATTTTATGTATCTCCCTAAAAATTATCCAGTCTTGTCCGAGGAGCCTTTCCAGCTCCTACAGCTTGAAAATAATAAAGGCCTTTGAAATCGTCAAGCCTTAGGTTTTCCCACCATCACCTTGCTGCTTCTGATGACCTTTCCATGAAGCTTGTAGCCTCTCTGGAACTCCGTCAGCACGGTCTCTTCCTTGAGTCCTTCCTTCTCCTGCATGGAGTAGGCCTCCATCTCGGAAGGATCGAACGGCTTGTCCTTGACGTCTATCACCTCGAGTCCCCAATTCTTCGAAAGAATCGAGAGAATCTGGTCCTCCACCATGGAAATACCGCTCTTCAGCGTATCGAAATCCTTGTTCTGCTCTGCACTCTGCAATGCCCTCGAGAAATTGTCCAGCGGATCCAGAAGATCCTTGACGAGATTCTCGTTCGCATATCTGATCGCATTCTCCTTGTCCTTAAGCAGCCTCTTCCTGTAATTCTCGGTCTCGGCAGCAGTCCTGAGTCTCTCATCCTTGAGATCGGCGATCTCCTTCTCAAGGGACTTGACCTTGACCTCAAGTTCCTCCTCCCTGGAAAGCTTGTCGTCATCGCCGGTTTCCGCTACGACTTCCGCCTCCTGTTTCATCTCGACATCCGCACATTCGGTGCAGTCAGGCTTCTTCTCTTTCTTGTCTTTATCGTCCGCCATATCTTCCTTCCTATCATCCTTTCATGAAAAAGGAGGATTCGGGAAAACCCGTCCCCCCTTTCAGACGTCCTACGCCTTCATAATGAAGATAACAACCGCATTTACGTTCGTCAACCTTCGTCCTTTCCATCGGTTTCATCTTCGTCGGAGAGATCGATTTCCTCCTCGTCGCCGATGAAGATATCCTCGGGGAACGTCTGTATCAGGCTTTCCGCCCTGCTCCGCTCTGCAGTCCTTTTCTTCTCGGCAGCTTTCTTTTCCTCTTCAGCCTTTCTATCCATCTCGAGCTTCATCCTTGCAAGATCGGCCTCCATCTCGAGATGGCTTCCCTTGGCTTTTCTGACGCTTTCTTCGGTGCTTTTCAATTCGTTGCGGGCGCCCTCAAGAAGCTTCTGGATCTTCTCGTGGTCCATCTGAAGACTGTAGAGCTGTTCCTTCGAAGAAGTCACCTGCTCCTGTATCGAAGTGAGATTGGCCTCGCTCTGCGTTATCTTCTCCTCGAGCTCCTGCAGTCTCGCAATGCTGTCCTGCAACTTGTCGACGGATTCTTTCGAGAGCTCCTCGGTCGCAGTCCTTATATCTCCGGTCCTGCTTTCAAGCGTTTCGATCTGCTCGTTCACGAGATTTCTCAATGTCTCGAGCACCCCGCGCGACTCCGAAAGCTCCTCGGCGAGGGCCGCTCTGTATGAAAGGCGGGTGTTCTCGAAGTAGGAATCCCTTTCCTTCTCTATCGTACGGCTCATTGCCTCGACTTTCCTCTCCGCATCGGAAATGAATCCCGAAACCTCTTCGCCCTTGTCTGCGACGAGCTTTGAGAGAGAAGCCTCCTTCTCCTTGATCATCTGCTCCTGATCGTCCTTCTTTCTCTGGAGTTCGGAGGAAAGATTTCCGAAGGAAGTCTCCATGCCCTTCTGGAACTCGTCCATGCGTTCCTTGACAGCGGCAAGTTCCTCGTCGAGCTTTCCCCTTGCCTCCTCGATGCTGAGACGGATGTTCTCGCGCTCCGCTCCGGCCTCCTTGTTCGCATCGTCCATGAATGCGCGGAAATTCTCCTTCATCGAAGAGTAGACCTGGCTCGCGTTCCTGAGAGATTCGTCGATCTCCACCTTGGATTCGCGCACCTTGTCACCGGCTGACTCTGCAATCTTCAGCTGCTCATCGCACTCCCTTACAAAGCCCTGCTTCTCGTTGTTCATGAACTCGACGAACTGCACTTTCTGCCTGTCAAGGATTCCCTGGAACGAGGAAAGCATCTCCGAGTTCTCGTTCTTCTGGAGGGCGGCCTGCTGCTTCAACGATTCCTGAGTGGACGCGACAAGACGCACGAACTCGGCCTTGTAGTCCTGGATCTGGTTGATCAGCGCATCGGCCTCGCCTTGGAAAGTCTTCGAAGCCGCATAGATGTCCTCCAGCTTCCGGACCTCCTTCTGGACGCTGGTGATTCTAGCCTCCACATGCTCCGTCTCGCTCTTAAGCTTCTCGAGTGCAAGACGATAGTTTACGCATACACCTTCCAGGTTCGTAAGATCGTTCGCATGGTTCTTGAGCCGCTCCAGGGACCCTATCACGTTCTCCGTGGTCTGTCTGGCCTGAGTGATGTAGCTCTGCACGCTGTCCACGCAATCCTGCGTGGTTGTATGCATATCCTGCATGGTGCGGGATGCTTCCGAACGGAAGTTCTTCAGCTGCATGTTCACATTCTGGAGACTTCTTGATTTCCTGTCCGAGCTTCTGACGGAAAAGAAGATAAGAAGCGATAGGAAGAACAACACGACTGACACGACAATACTGATCATCACGACTCCTTCAAAGCAATGCTTTTGCCATTTCCATATAGTTGCCGACTACAAGATCGGCCTTGCTGCCGATCTTCCTCTTTCCCTCTGCGATCAGGAGCGCATGCATTCCAGCGTTCCTGGCTCCGAGCACATCCTTGCTCTCGCTGTCCCCGACGTATAGGATGTTTTCAGAAGGTACCCCGATACCCTCGCTGAGCATATCGAAACAGGTCTTCGAGGGTTTCAGATGCCCATAGTTTTCTGTGGAACATACGAAGTCGGGTATGTCCTCTATTCCCATAGCCTTGAGCTTCACACCGATCGGAAAATCCGACATGACGCCGATTCTGACCTTGCTCTTCAAAGCTCTGAGAGTTTCAGGCATGCCCTCGAAACCGACAAGATCCGAAAAGTCCTTTTCCCATCTTGAAGTGAACACCCTGTCGAGCTTCGCGCAAAACCATTCGAAGCTTCTCCGCCCGTCCGGATACATGATGCGCCATGAACGGCGAAGAAAATCCTCATGGCTCGATACAGGAAGAGCCTCGTAACCGTCCTCACGGCGTACGATCTTCCTCATCTTCATGTATTTCAATGCGAACGGAAGATGGAACAACGACGACTTGACGAGATTCCTGTTGGTTATCCGCGGTGGATACAGAGTACCGTCGATGTCGAAGCAGACCGCGCGTATGCCGTGTTCGTCTATATAGCCCATCACTTGCCTCGCCTTGCCTGCTTGCTGTTGCGCACTATGGTCTTCGCTCTTTCCATCTCCTTGCCGATCCTTGCCTTTCCCCCAGGCTTTCGCGAAACGCCTTTCTTGGTTCCGCTTCCGACGCTTCTTGCCACGATCCTCTTCGCGGCAAGCTCATCCTTGCCAGGTCCCTTGTCCTTGAGGGAAGGATTCCGCCGCCTCTCTCTGAGGGATATCTCGATGGGGATGTATGTGAAACCGAAATCCTTACGGATCTGGTTCTTCAGATACGAGATGTATACTTCGGGGAAATCCTTTATCCTATTGACGAAGAAAAGGAACCTTACAGGTGTCACCGACACCTGCGTACCGTAGAGGACCTTGTAATGTCCGCTTGCTCCGCGAGGAGGTTCGTAGTCCTTTGTCCAGACGCTCAGCGCATTGTTCAGATCCGCAGTCTCGATGCGTTTATTGAGCTGTCTCCATACGGCCCAAACGGTATCGAGCAGCTTCCCTACGTCAGTTGCCTCGAGTGCAGAGATCGGAACCAGAGGAGCGAAGTTAAGGATCGGAAAGAGAAATCTTACTCTGTCTTTTATCGCCTCAATCTCGTTGGCCACTCCCTTGAGCCTGTCCATCTTGTTGAGCACCAAGACGACGCCCTTGCCGCGGCGGACGATCAGATTAGCAATCTTCTTGTCCTGCTCCGCAAGTCCTTCCGTGATGTCTATCATGAGAAGAACGACATCGGCTTCGTCTATCGTCTTTATCGCACGGTTGACCGAATAGTACTCGACGTCCTCCTCCACCTTGCTCTTTCTTCTTATTCCGGCCGTGTCGAGTACGGTATAATCGGTTCCCTTGTACTCGAACGTGCCTCTCATCACATCTCTTGTGGTACCTGCGATATCGCTGACTATGGATATGTCCCTTCCTGTGAGCAGGTTGGTCAACGTACTCTTTCCTGTATTGGGCTTTCCGAGAATTGCCAGCTTGATCGTCTCTGGTTCCTCCGGCACCTCCTCGAGTCTCTCGAGAGACAGCATGCCGAGCATGGTATCCTCCAACTCCTCGAACCCGAGTCCGTGCGCTGCCGAGACGCCCACGACCCGCTGGTAGCCGTAGCTGAAATAGTTCCATACCAGATCTTCCCGTCGGGGATCGTCGACTTTGTTGACCACCAGGATCACCTTGTCGGTATACGGCCTCAATTCGTCGAGAAGCATCATGTCCTCGCTAGTGACCTCCATACAGTCGAGGACGAACAATATCAGATCGCTCATCTCGCAGAGAGATAGAGATTTTTCCGAAACTGCATAGTCAAGCCCATCCTTATCCAGCTTGACTCCGCCGGAATCTACAAGCGTGACCGGATGATTGCCAAGCAGATATCGTGCAGGAATCGGATCCCTGGTGACCCCGGGAGTAGGATCCGTGATCGCCCGACGTTCGCCTATCAATCGGTTGAAGAGTGTGGATTTGCCGACGTTCGGCCTGCCGATTATGGAGATCACCGGCAGATCCGTATCTATGTCGGCCTTATTTCTTATTTCGAGTTTCTCGCTCATCGTTGAATTCCTTAATTGCTTTTTCTATTTCGACATAGCTTCTCATTGAGAGTACATTATTTGCGAGTTTACGGCAATCGGCAGAATCAAGATCCTCTATGAGGGAACGGGCGAAAAGCAGCGAATGAGGCGAGACGGAAAGCTCGTCGAAACCAAGGCCGACAAGCAGTGGAATAGCCTCGAGATCGCTGGCTAACTGACCGCATATTCCAACGCGTACCCCTTCGGCATGGGCATTGCCTATGACCTCCGAAATGATCCTGATGACGGCCGGATGGTATGGGCGGTAGAGCGATTGAACCCGTTCGTTTCCTCTGTCGACTGCCATGAGATACTGCACAAGATCGTTTGTCCCTACAGAGAAGAAATCCACCTTTTTGGCAAGAATGTCGCTGGTTATCGCGGCAGAGGGTACCTCTATCATCGTACCGACCTCTATCTCCTCGTCGAACGGGACGCCTTCCTTCCGGAAAGCCTCCTTCTCCTTCTCGAATATCTCCATGCAGGCATCGAGATCCTCGATTCCGGATATCAGAGGAAACATGATCCGGACATTGCCGGAGCGGCTTGCCCGCAGTATGCTTCGTATCTGGGAAGAGAACACCTCGGGATTGCCAAGGCAATAGCGGACAGCTCTCCAGCCGAGTATCGGATTCTCCTCCGGAATCTCGAACTCGTCCCCCTTCTTGTCCCCACCGACATCCAGCGTTCTGAACGTCACGTACCCTCCGATATCCTTTATCCTGGATGCGGCGGTGCAGTAGACCTTCGCCCGATCCTCCTCCTTGGGATATTTCTCCTTCTTGAGGGATATGAACTCCGTCCGGAACAAGCCTATTCCCTCGCATCCGGAGCCTATGGCGTCCTCAAGGCCTCTGAGATCCTCGATGTTCGCTTCCAGAATCAGCCTGTGGCCATCCTTGGTGAAAGTCTTCCTGTCCCTGTTGCGGATGCTGGTCTTCAGGATTTCGGACTCCGTCCTCATCCTGTCTATTCGGCTCTCGAAGAATAGAGAGGCCTTTTTGTTAAGTTCGGAATATGCTTTGCCCTTGTAGGCATCCAGCGCTACAATCTGGCCTTCGGATACGGAAAGCGAGAAATTCTCCAGACCGACTATCATCGGGATGCCTCGGTTCTTCGCAAGGATAGCCACATGACTGGTACGACCTCCTGCGTCTATCGCTATGCCAAGCAGATTGCTGTATCCTTTGAAGCTTATAAGTTCGCTGGTGAGAATATTGTCGGAGACTATTATCGAAGGTTTAGAAAGGACCATACAGGTACGCTTCTTTCCGGTCACTGTCTCAAGAAGGTTGCGTTCTATGTCCCTGATATCAAGTATACGTTCCCTGAAGTACTCGTCCTCGCTGGAATTCAGCGTATCGACGATATCGCCGGTAGCCTCCTCTATGGCGAAAGATGCATTATATCGGCTATCCATTATCAGGCGTTCGATCGAAGACCGATACTCGGGGTCCTCGAGCATGAGGATCTCGACTGTATAAAGCGCCTTCTCCTCCTCGTTCACTGCATGCTCAAGAGCCTCCTTTTTCTCTCCTATCACCGTAGAGAAGGCATCGGAAAGAGATTTGAGTTCCTTTTCCACTTCGTCAGGACCGATCTTGCCATGCGATACGACTATCGTATCATGCCTGTATATAAAAGCTTTTCCCAGCGCATAGCCTTCGCTTGCGCATAGCCCGCTGAATTCCTTCATGCATGACATTATATCCCATTTTAAGGGAAAGCAGGAGTATAAAACGGCGGCTTCGGCACAGAAGCTCTCACTTGAGACATGGCCCTTCTTTGCCTTATAATCTAGGCATGATAGATCAGGATGCGCACTACGAACAGCAGAAGGGACTCAAGCTCACAGCAGAAGAGAGACGAAGGCATTACTTTCCCATTCGCTATTTCATTTCCGTGACCATCCTCTATCTGATCTTTCTCGCAGGATCGCTTGCCATATTTCTTCCACGGATTGAAAAGAATTTCTCCGAAGGAGGATACATCGAGGCATACAGAAGATACGTCGAGACGATAAGCACCGCTCCTACAGAGGTATTCCCTGTATTTCTGTTCTCGAAGGACGGCCCTGTGCTGTGCTACAGAGAAATAGAGACGGGATTCAAGGACAATCTCCACCTTACTCTAGAGGCCCTGCTGCTTCCCTCCGAGGATGTGGAACTCGGCGAAGGATTGATTTCGTTCATTCCCGAAGGCACGAAGCTCGTCGGGGTCTCCCGCAAGGAAAAGCTCGTAGTAGCAGCCTTCTCGCATGAGCTTCTTTCGTCGCCGGATATCGAAAAGGCAATCGAACAGATAGAAAAAACCCTCAGCGTCCAGGAGAACAATCTGAGGGTCGCAATTATGGTAGGACAGGACGTCATCGGGTGAAGCGTTCTATTGCCAGGGCCTTTCCAGTCTCCTGATCTGCCTCGACTATGACTCCCTGTATATGTCCGGGAGAATCTTTGACCTCGCTCTTCAGAGGCAGTTGCGTCATGATCCGTTCGATTGCCTTGTCCTCTCTCGAGCCTATGACTCCGTCCAAGGCACCTGTAAGACCGAGGTCGGTTATGTACGCAGTTCCCCCCGGCAGGATTCTCTCGTCGGCAGTCTGCACATGGGTATGAGTACCTACGACGCATGTCACCTTTCCATCCAGACTGAACGCAAAAGCTTCCTTTTCTTCGGTATGTTCCGCATGGAAATCGACGAAGATAAGGGGTGTGGTCTTCCTGAGCTTCGAGACAAGCGAGGATACTGTCCTGAACGGGCAATCCGTCTGGGGCATCGAAAGTCTTCCCTGTGCATTTATCACGGCAATGCCTTTCTTGACCGTCCAGCCTCTGCCGTGCACTCCTTCCGGATAGTTGACAGGACGCAGAATGCTGTCGCTCCTGTCAAGTACGGAAAAGATCTCCTCTTTCTGCCATATGTGGTTGCCGCTGGTTATGACGTCTATGCCCATACCGAGCATCGAATCATACTCCCCCTGGCCGATTCCGAAACCGCCGGCGGAATTCTCTCCGTTTGCTATGACGAAATCGATCTTCTCCTCTCCAATCAAGGAAGAGAGCCCCAGAAACAGGGCTCTCATTCCCGGGGTTCCGGATACATCCCCGATGAGCATGACTTTAAGTCTTTTCACTATCTTGCGTACTCCACAATCCTGTATTCGCGGATTATCGTGACCTTTATCTTTCCGGGATACCTGAGCTCCGCCTCTATTCGCTGGGCGATTCCAAGAGCAACCTCTCTGGACTTCTCGTCGCTTACCGTATCGCTGTTGACGAGTATCCTGAGCTCTCTTCCGGCCTGGATCGCATAGGCATTCTCGACACCTTCGAAGCCTTTTGCGATGTTTTCGAGTGACTCCAGACGCTTGATATAGTTGTCGAGCGACTCTCTTCTGGCACCGGGACGAGCTGCACTGATGGCATCTGCGATCTGCACGATGACTGCCTCTATGCAGCTCGGCTCCACATCACCATGATGGGCAAGAATGCAGTTTACAACCTTTGGATCCTCTCCGAGTCTCTTCACGAGCTCAGCACCGAGTTCCGCATGGTTGGCCTCGCTCTCAGTCTCCGCGCCCTTGCCGATGTCATGCAGCAGTCCACCACGTTTTGCGATTTCCGTATCCGCGCCGACCTCTCCGGCGATCATGCCGGCAAGAATTGCCACTTCCTTGGAATGCAGAAGAACGTTCTGCCCATAGCTCGTCCTGAAATGCAGACGGCCGAGAGCCCTGATCAGCTCCGGACCCATGTTGTGGATTCCAAGATCGAACACGACCTTGTCTCCTTCGTCGACTATGATCCTTCCAACTTCCTTCGAAACCTTGTTTACGACTTCCTCGATTCTTGCAGGATGAATCCTTCCGTCCTGTACGAGGCGCTCCAACGCGACTCTCGCGATTTCCTTTCTGACAGGATCGAAACAGGATATGACGACGGCTTCCGGAGTATCGTCGATGATGATATCGACACCTGTCAACGTCTCCAGCGTACGTATGTTTCTGCCCTCGCGACCGATTATCCGGCCCTTCATCTCATCGCTCGGCAACGACACGGACGAAGTCGTTATCTCGCCCGACACTTCAGTCGCCAATCTCTGGATGCTGGTGACAATGATATCCCGTGCTATCTTGTCTGCCTGCAGCTGGGTCTCGCTCTCGATCTTGTTGATATAGACCTGCCCATCGTGTACGGCTTCGGTCTTCATCTGCTCGATTATTATGTTCTTCGCTTCCTCACGGGACATCGAAGCGACTTTCTCGAGCTCGCTAGTGAGAGTATTCTCTCTTTCTGATACGAGTCGCTCACGCTCCTCGACCTCGTTTTCTTTCTCCCCCAGTTGTCGTCTGATAGCATCAAGCTCGCTCTGCTTGTGTTCGAGATTCATTTCCTTCTGCAGAAGTCTTCTCTCATTCTTCTGCAGCTCAAGTCTTCTTTCTCTTGCATCACGCTCGTTCTGCTGCTGCTCCTTCTGCAGAGCGTCACGAGTCTCAAGCATAAGCTCCTTTGCACTGGCTTCAGCCTTGGCCATGGCCTCCTGGTTGATTCTCACAGCCTGCTGCTCCGCAGAGGTAAGCTTAAACTTGGCGTATATCCAACGGCCAAGATAGCCGACGGCGATACCAACAATACAACTGAGGAGGATCGTCACGACATTTGCCATTTCTTTTCCTCCTGAAACAGTAACTTATCTATTGATAATGGATTAAACTTCGGCTCCTGTCAAGGATAACAGGAAAAACTGTGGGCAAGGCAGAAAAGAAAAAACCGCCACTTTCGTGACGGCTTCAGGATTGACCTGTCTACAGAGAAGAAAATCAGTTCTTCTTCTCTTTCTTCTCGGCCTTGGCATCCTTCTTCTGAGTCTTCTCGACGAGCTCGAGGATGACCATCTCGGCCGCATCTCCAAGACGATAACCGGTCTTGAGAACTCTTGTGTAACCACCCTTGCGTTCAGTGAACATCGGAGCGATTTCCTTGAAGAGCTTGTCAAGAATAGCTTCGTCCTTGATGTCGCGTGCGATCATTCTGCGGTTGTGAACGCTGTCGACCTTCGCACGTGTGATCATTCTCTCGGCCATCTTTCTCACTTCAAGAGCCTTTGCCTTTGTGGTCTCGATCCTCTCGTATCTGAAGAGGGATGTGACCATGTTGCGCTTAAGAGCTGTGCGCTCGCTTGTTGTGCGGGAAAGCGCGTTGAATCCTATCTTATGCTTCATTCTCCACTTCCTTGTTTTCTGGAACTTTGATAGACGTCTTTAATACACTGAAGTCCGTCATGCCGAGAGTCATGCCCCATTCCTTGAGCTTGTCCTTGATCTCGGAAAGACTCTTCTTGCCGAAATTCCTCGTCTTGGCAATCTCGTCTTCAGTCTTCTTAGCCAAATCACCGATTGTCTTGATGCCGGCATTCTTGAGGCAGTTGGAGGATCTTACCGTAAGCTCGAGCTCCTCGACCGGGGTCTCGAGAATAGCCTTGATCCTTTCCTCTTCCTCGTCGACTTCATCATTCGTGGCAATCTTGCCTTCATCGAAGTTGATGAAGATCGTGAAATGCTCCTTGATGATCTTTGCAGCCTCGCCGAGGGCATTCTCTGGGGAGATCGTTCCATCGGTGAATATCTCGAGGATGAGCTTGTCGTAGTCGTTTCTCTGTCCGACTCTGGTCGGCTCGATGGAATATCTTACTCTCTTGACCGGAGAGAAGAATGCATCGATGGAAATGACACCGGGCTCCTCGGAATACTTCTCGTTGAGCTCGGAAGGGACATAGCCTCTTCCAAGGTCGATCTGGACCTCCATCTCGAGATCGCAATCCTCCATCATCGTGAAGATCAGAAGATCCTTGTTTGTAACCGTGACCTGGTTCTTCTCGAAGTCGGCTCCGGTGATAGTACCGGGACCTTTGCAGGCAATGGTAAGAACAGTACCTTCCGAATCCTCAGGCATGCTGATCTGAAGTTTCTTGATGGCAGCAATGATATCGTTGATATCTTCTCTCACACCCGTAAGTGACTCATACTCGCTCGTAACAAGATGAGAAGTATGATCCACACCGGAGAAAGTGGTGAAACGGACAGCCGTCACCGCATAGCCCTGGATTGAGGAAAGCAGAACTCTTCTAAGAGTATTTCCGACTGTAGTTCCGAATCCTCTTTCGAAAGGATATGCGATGAACTTGCCGTAATCTGCCGTTGATACCGTATGGTCGGATGTGATTCCCGTGGGCTTCTTGAAACCCTTGAGGAGAGATTTTCTAGCCATTTGCTACTCCTATAAATACCACTGCGGGTCAAGCCCGCAGCAATTCAAACACGACGAGTCTTGCGTGGGCGACAGCCATTGAGCGGAATCGGGGTCACGTCCCTGATGGAACGAACCTTGAGGCCGAGAACGCCGATCGTCCTGATTGCGCTTTCTCTTCCTACGCCCGGTCCCTTTACGAAGACGTTGACTTCCTTGAGACCGAAGTCCATCGCCTTCTTCACAGCTGCCTCACAGATCGTCTGTGCAGCATAAGGAGTCGATTTCTTTGCTCCGCGGAAGCCCATGCCGCCGGCGGAAGCCCAGCTAAGAGCGTTACCGGCGAGGTCGGTAACTGTAATGATCGTATTGTTGAAGCTAGTCTGGATGTAAACATTACCCTCGAGTACTGTCTTCTTCACTTTTCTTTTTACGTTAGCCATTTCTCACCTGCCCTTATTTCTTCTTTCCAGCAACGGTCTTCTTCTTGCCCTTTCTGGTTCTTGCATTCGTCTTGGTCCTCTGGCCGCGAACAGGCAAGCCCTTTCTATGGCGAAGTCCTCTGTAGCATCCGATATCCATGAGTCTCTTGATATTGAGTGCTACTTCGGTGCGAAGATGACCTTCGATCTTGTACTCCTCCTCGATGACCTTTCTGAGGAGAGCGATCTGATCCTGGTCGAGAGTGTTGATCCTGACTTCAGGATCGATATTTGTCTTTCTGCAGATATCGAGAGCCGAGACTCTTCCGATACCGTAGATGTAAGTCAGTGCGATCTTGACCGCCTTGTTCGGCAAGTCAACACCTGCTATACGTGCCATTTTGGCCTCCTGTTATTTCTGTCTCTGCTTGTGCTTCGGGTTCTCGCAGACGATGCGGACTACGCCCGCACGCCTGATGACTTTACACTTGTCACAAATTGGTTTGACACTTGCTCTAACTTTCATTCTGAGCTCCTATTAGAGTTTATTGACTTTGCGCTTCTTCACGCCGACAAAGCCGTCAAGGTGACGATCCTTCAACATCGTATCAAGCTGCCTCATCGTATCGAGGTCTACGCCGACCAGAATGATCAGCGAAGTTCCACCGAAAAGCATTGCGACATCCTGAGGGAAATCGAAGAACATCTGGATCAGAGTCGGAATCAAAGCGATGAACGCAAGGAAGATCGAACCGGGGAGCACGATGCGGTTGAGAACCTTTGTCAGATACTCCTCCATCTTCTCGTTCCTTACTCCGGGTATGGAACCTCCGTTGTCACGGATGTTCTTTGCCATTTCCACCGGATTGAGACTGATCTGAGTGTAGAAGAATGCAAAACCGATAATCAGCAAGGTGTAGATAATAAGATAGGGGGCACCCTGCGGGTTAAGGAAGTTTGCAACGCTCTGCATCCATTTGACCTGAGAATTATATCCGATTTGGAGGGGGAATGAAAGAAGTGCGGATGCAAAAATGACAGGGATGACGCCCGACGGGTTGATCTTGAAAGGAATGAACGTCGACTGTGAACCGTACATCTTCCTTCCCTGGACTCTCTTTGCATAGTGCACGGGGATCTTTCTCTGCCCCTGCTCCTCGTATACTACCAGAGCAACTACGAAGAAGAACATAACTACCACAAGAATCACGGATACCGGATTGAGCGTACCGGCCGATACCGCTGTGATCAGTGAGTAGAATGCGCTTGGCATTCTAGCTACGATACCTGCGAAGATCAGAAGCGAGATGCCGTTGCCGACACCGAACTGCGTAATCTTCTCACCGAGCCATACCATAAGCATGGAGCCTGCGGTGACAGTGATCATCGCAACGATCGTGAAGGGGACTGTTCCCATCACGAGAGCGCCCGGGATGTTCCTTGCATAGAAAGTCGTTGCAAGGGACTGGAGAGCACATACGACGATCGTACCATATCGGGTATACTGCTGAATTTTCTTCGCACCCTGTGGATCCTGAGCCAGCTTCTTGAGCGATGGTATTACGAGCATAAGCAGCTGTACTATGATCTGCGTGCTGATGTAAGGCATTACACCGAGCATGAAGATCGAGAAGTTGCTGAACGCACCACCGGAGAAGAAGTTCAGATAGGCTGTGAAGCTATTTGTGTTTGCTTCAACGTAATTCAAGATCGCCGAAGGATTGATTCCGGGAATAGGGATCACAACTCCAATTCGGGTTACTATGAGCAACCCGAATGTGAAGAGGATCTTCTTCCTGATTTCCTTCAAGCGGAACATATCTACCAGAGTGTTTGCCATTAGGATACCTTCTTTTCTGTTACTTGATCTCTCCGCCTACAGCCTTGATCTTCTCTGCAGCTGCGGCAGAACACTTGATTCCTTCGACTACAAGAGCCTTTGTGAGCTCACCGTCGGAAAGAATCTTCGCGACTGTCTGCTTGCCCTTGATGAGTCCCTTCTCCCTGAGCGTCTCGTCGTTCACAAGCTCGCCCTTTTCATAGGACACCTCAAGATCGTTGAGGCTGACAGCCTGGCAAGTAACCTTGAAAGGATAATTGGAGAAACCTCTGCGTGCGACTCTCCTGTAGAGCGGCATCTGTCCGCCCTCGAATCCGAGGCGTACTCCGCCGCCGCTTCTGGAATTCTGTCCGTCATGACCGCGGCCGCAGGCTCTTCCCTTCGAGGAAGCACCACGTCCGACAATTGTCTTGTTCTTTGTTGCGCCTTCCGGCTTGACAATCTGTGCCATATTATACCTCCTCGACCTTCACAAGGTGAGAAACTGTGCGGACCATGCCCCTGAAGACAGGATTGTCCTCACGAATGACGGAGCTGCTGATCTTTCCGAGACCGAGAGCCTTGATGGTCTTTCTCTGCTTCGGAAGAGTTCCAGCGACTCCCCTTACCAATGTAATCTTAATCTGTGCCATATTAGCTCCACATTTCCTTGAGGGACTTGCCCCTGTTCTTTGCGACCTTGCTTGCATCGAAGAGGTTCTCGAGTCCGTCGAACGCAGCCTTGACGGTGTTGATTCCGTTTCTGGAGCCGAGGGACTTGGAGATGATGTCCTTGATTCCTGCAGCGTCGCAGACGAGACGTACCGCACCGCCGGCGATGACACCTGTTCCAGGTACGGCCGGCTTGAGGATCACAGATGCACTCTTGAACTTGCCGACAACGTCATGAGGGATGGTGTTGCCCTTCAAAGGAACGGTGATCAGGGAAGCCTTGGCCTTCTCCGTCGCCTTTCTGATCGCATCGGTGACATCGTTCGCCTTGCCGAAGCCGTATCCGACACGGCCATCGCCATAGCCTACCACGACGAGAGCCGAGAAGGAGAATCTTCTACCACCCTTTACTACTTTGGCTACGCGGTTGAGCTTTACAAGCTTTTCTACGTATCCGTCCTTTACTTCTCTTTCCTTAGACTTTTCCATATCCTCTCCTAGAACCTTACGCCGGCCTTTCTTGCACCGTCAGCGATTGACTTGACGATTCCATGATAGAGATATCCGTTTCTGTCGAATACAACTGTTTCAATGTTCTTCTCGAGGAGTCTCTTGCCGACAACCTCTCCGAGCTTCTCGGCATCGGCGACGGTATTTCTGAGACCCTTGAGCTCAGCCTCGAGTGTGGATGCGGAGACCAGGGTTCTTCCACAGGTGTCGTCGATGACCTGGACGTACATGTGGAGGTTGGATCTGAAAACAGTCATGCGAGGACGCATTGCAGTTCCGGAGATGCTCTTTCTGATGTGAGCCTTTCTCTTAAGCTGCTTTCTTCTTTTGTCGATCATTCTGTCCATTTCTTACCACCTTACTTCTTTCCACCGGACTTACCGACCTTGCGGCGGATGTTCTCGGTTTCGTACTTGATGCCCTTGCCCTTGTACGGCTCAGGTCCTCTGAGAGAGCGGATTTCCGCTGCAACCTGTCCGACCTTCTCCTTGTCGATTCCGGAGATAGTGATCTTCGAGGGGCCGTCGGCCGTGATTGCGATTCCCTGAGGGATCATGTACTCGATCGGTGTGGAATATCCGAGGTTGAGATAAAGGATGTTGGCCTTGACCTCTGCCCTGTAACCTACTCCGTTGATCATGAGGACCTTGCTGTAGCCCTTGGACACGCCTACGACCATATTGTGGATCAGCTGGCGGTAAAGTCCATGGTAGCTTCTGCTGGCCTTCTCGTCATCCTTGCGGGTCACGTATACCTCGTTGTTCCTGACCTCGACGCTTACCTCGTCCCTGGTCTGAAGGGAAAGAGTGCCCTTCGGGCCCTTCACTGTGATGAGTCCGGAGACGGCGGTAACCGTTACTCCAGCCGGGATCTCAACCGGTAACTTTCCAATTCTTGACATTCAGGACTCCTTTACCAGATTGTGCAGAGCAGCTCACCACCGACACGTGCATCTACAGCCTTCTTGCCTGTGATGACGCCTGTGGAAGAGGAAACGACTACGATACCGTTGCCATTGAATACGCTGGGCATATCCTTGTAACCGCAGTAGACGCGGCGGCCCGGAGTCGAGATACGATCAAGACCATGGATTACAGGATTCTGATCGTCGTCATACTTGAGGAATACGCGAATGTAAGTCACGTTGTCCTTAGTAACCTTCTTGAAATTCTTGATGAAGCCTTCGTTCTTGAGAATCTTCACGATCTGAAGCTTCATCTTCGAATTCGTTATTTCAACTTTCTCGTGCTTAGCCAGACTAGCATTCCTAATCTTTGTAAGCATATCTGCAATTGGATCACTTGCTGCCATATCTCTCTCCTACCAGCTCGATTTGGTAACGCCAGGGATCTGGCCTTCACTAGCCAGCTTTCTGAAGCATACTCTGCACATGTCAAACTGGCGCATATAGCCACGAGGGCGTCCGCAAATTCTGCATCTGTTGTAAGCACGTGTGGAGAACTTCGGATCCTTCTTAGCCTTAACAATCAAAGATTTCTTTGCCATATTCTACCTAGCTCCTTACTTTGCAAAAGGCATGCCAAGCTTCTTAAGAAGTGCATACGCCTCTTCATCCGTCTTCGCCGATGTGACGATTGCAACGTTAAGGCCGCTTATTCTCTCGATCTTGTCATAGTCGATTTCCGGGAAAATGATCTGCTCGGTGATTCCGAGAGAGTAGTTTCCGTGTCCGTCGAACGCATTCGGCTTGACTCCCTTGAAGTCCTTGACTCGGGGAAGAGCGATGCTGATGAGGCGCTCGAGGAAATACCACATGTTGTCTCCGCGGAGGGTAACCATGGCTCCGATCTCCTGCCCCTGCCTGATCTTGAAGTTTGCAATGCTCTTTCTGGCCTTGGTCCTGACGACGTGCTGTCCAGTGATCTGCTCCAACTCCTTGACTGCAGCATCAAGAAGCTTCTTGTTGACGGTAGCTTCGCCGACGCCAACGCTGACAGTGATCTTCTCAAGGCGAGGAATCTGCATGACGGTGCTGTAGCCGAACTCCTTGTTGAGCTCGGGAGCGACGGTCTCAAGATACTTCTTCTTGAAATTAGGGATAAACTTCTCTTCTGCCATCAGAGTACCTCACCTGTCTTCTTAGCAACGCGGATCTTCTTTCCGTCCTTGAACTGATATCCAATCTTGCTGACCTTGTCCTTCGAAACGAGGG
>CASEKE010000006.1 GCA_949288415.1 uncultured Spirochaetales bacterium | reverse complement strand
CCAACTGAGCTAAAGCGGCGACATGAGTGTTTATAGCAGATAATCGGTTTGTTTGTAAAGAGGGTTTTGCAAAAAAGTGGAAGAAAGGGACGTCTAAGGGCTGGATTGGATTGTTATACCGTGTTTTCTCAAATCAGATTTCGGTGTATTCTTTTGTCATGAGCGCGCCATTTCTGTTCAATACTACTGAGAAGAACCTTCCTTACATACTTTTCTATGACAATGGGGACCAGGTTGTCCCTACGCATTGGCACAAGGAGCTCGAGCTAAGTTTCATACTCAAAGGTGTGGCCCGCCTGCTTGTCAACGATGAGATGTACGAAGTACATGAGAATGAGGCGATCCTGATCAACGGCGGTGACACACATTTCTATTTTGCAAGTACCGACCACCGAAGGCTTGTCATACTGGTCGATCTTGACATCATCGAAGGTTCTTCCTCGTTCGTGGAACTGAAGAAGGAACTCAACACCCGGCTTGAGATGAACGAGAAGACATGCAGCAGATGGAGTGAAGAGGACAGAAATGCGCTCATCGACATCATCGGGCGACTTGCCAGGTTGAACGACCAGAACGTGTTCGGGCGCGAGCTTCTTGTGCGTGCGATGATATTTGAGCTGCTTTTCCTCTATTCCAAGGATGAATACAAGGTGGTTGAGAAACGGATAAACTATCAGACAGAGAACAAGGCAATGGTCAAGCTTCAACGAGTGTTCAACTACATAGAGCAGCATTACACAGAGCCGATAACTCTGGATGATATAGCTTCTGAGGCCGGGTTCAATCCAAGTTATTTCACCAGATTCTTCAAATCATATACCAACGTGACTTTCTACGATTATTTGAGCAATTTCCGGGTAAGCAAGGCACAATATCTTCTTGTCCAGAAGCCGGACATGAGCATCAGCATGGTCGCTGAAAGTGTAGGTTTCACAAGTGTGAAGACATTCAACCGCGTGTTCCTCAAATGCGTAAAGATACCTCCTACAAAGTTCAGAAAAGTCAATAAGTGAGTAAATGTCGTAGAAAACCGGCATATCTTTATCACCATTATGCACTTATCCTTAATCTAGATTCTATTCTGGAGGTATCGAATGAAAAGGACACACTCCTTGATTCTGTGTTTTTTTCTTCCACTGCTTATAATGAGCTGCGATCTTAATTTCATCAATATCGGAGAAAGTGATGTCACCGTCCCTGAGGAAAAGGATGTCCTGACACCGTATGACAAGGCATACAGCCCTGACGAATTCTTTTGCGGAGCGACCTTCGAGGTTCCTTCCGACGCTTCAAGCATATATGCCGAGCTTAAGGTTGCAAAAGAATACTACAACCTGAATACGATAACTGTATACGGCCTCGAGAATCTTTCTAGGACTACACGTAGCACGCTGTATTCGTCCCTGCGTAGCCTCGGCATGAAGATTGCCGTGCGCATCGAGTCTTACGATTCGTCGTTCGCGTTCACGGAAAGCGATGCGGAGAAGGTTGCAGCCAACTATGGCAATCTCGTCTCGGAAGTCTGCAGTGCGGAGAACCGCGACATACTTGCATACTTTGCAGTCAATATGCCGGTCGACGACGGAAGGGTTCAGTCGAATGCTGGTGGGCTCAATACCCAGAAGTGGAAAAACGCCCAGAGCGTATATGCAAAAAAAATCATATCTCTTCTCCGGGAAATCACAAAAAAGGCCGGATATCCTGAGGCTCCGCTATACCTGAGCGTCTTCTACGGTTGGAACAACGATTTCCAGATCCCAAGCTATGCATCGGCAGAAGCCGACGGGTATTTCATGAACAACTATTCATATCCCAAGAACTACAATTTCGATGATTATTCATCAAATGCGTACGAAAATCTTCCTTCCGCCGATTGGAGCTGGAGCGACCTGATCAATGCCACGAGACTGAAGACCAGCATGGATAAGTTCAAGAGCCAGTATGGTACTTCGGTCCCTCTCGTGATGGAGTGGGGGATACACACTGCCGAGTACAACGACAGGAAGGCGACGCAACAGAGCGCCGGTCTCGTCAAAGATCTGGATGCAAAGAGAAAGGCTCTTTCCGCAACGTATGATTTTTATACCGGAAATTATCAATTTGTCAAAGGTTTCATGTATTTCGGCTACAACCTTTACAAGAAAGAAGGCAGTCCTTCAGCTGTGATGGATTGGTGCCTGAAGTACAATTAAAAAGTTGAAATCTGAGTAATACTTGTCGAAAAACGGCGTATCTTTGTCAATAATCAGGGTTTATAGTCTTTGCTAAGAAAGGAGAAGACCATGTCTGCCAAGACACAATTCAAACGATTTTGCATGTTTCTGACCGTATCGCTCCTCGGCTCCGCACTTCTATGCGCAAATGCCGGAGTGATGACTCCATATGAAGAGATGTCTGATCCGGAAGAGTTCTATAATGGAGCGACGTTCATGATTGAGGGCGGGCTCATCGACAAAAGCGCTCTTTCGGAGGAACTGGAAAGAGCCAACAGTCTTTTCAATATCAATACGATCACCGTATATGGCCTCGAGGGGCTCAGCTACGAGATAAGAAACTTCCTTTTCGATGAGCTCGAGCGTCTTGGCATGAAGATCGTGGTGAGGATAGAGTCCTATGCCTCCGACTTCTCCTTCTCCAGAAGCGATGCCGAGAAGGTGATCTCCAACCATAGAGATCTCATCGCATTTTGCTCCGAGCCTGGACATAGGGATGTAGTTGCATATTTCGCAGTCAACATGCCGGTTGACGACCTCGCGGTCCAGAAGAACGCAGGCGGGCTGAATTCAAAGCCATGGCAGGAAGCCCAGGTCGAGTATGCCGAGGAGATTGTTTCCCTGATGAGGAAGGAGACTGCAGCAAACGGCTTCCCGGAGGCCAGGGTATACCTGAGCGTTTTCTATGGCTGGGACAATACGTTCAAGACCCCGAGCTACGCCTCTGCAGGGGCCGACGGATACTTCATCAACAACTATTCCTATCTGGCGACAGGAGCGGCACCGACGGCGGACATGCCGGATGACAAGCTGATCAACGCCAAGAGGCTTGCGATAAGCATGAAGACATACGAGAAGCAGTACGGGGATGCGCCAGTGGTCATGGAATGGGGATTCCATACGGTCGAGTTCAATGATTGGACTATGCCGACGCAGACCGCAGGCGTAGTATACGACAAGGCCGCCAAGAGCCGTGCGATAAAGGCCACGGTCGATTTCTACCAAGAGAACTATCCCCAGGTCAGAGGATGTCTTTATTTCGGTTTCAATCTCCTGAAGGAGGAAGGGATTCCTCCGATGATGCTCGACTGGTGCCTGGACTATCCCGCCAAGGGACTCATGGATGCCGGATATGCGACTCTCGATGGATCCGCAGAACTTGATTCCGACGGCTATGTGGTTATGAGAAGCAGTGGAGATTCGATGACCTATGAGAAAGGACCGGAACTGCAGATGGTTGCCGTATCGTACTCGTCGCAGGACGATGCATCCGTGAAGTTGTATTCGGATGGAAGAGTCAGGAAGGAAGTCGTGCTTCCGGCCTCGCCTGAGCCAGCCGTGATAGGGATTCCTGTCATAGGAATATCGGGAGCCGATTTCAAGCTGGAGCTTTCGTCAGATGTTCCGCTCACCGTCCGTTCCGTCCTGTTCCTGGAGGAAATCGAGGCAGAGTATGGGAGGAACGCAAAGGCGACGGAGGATGAAAGGGCGGGCGGCGGCTTGGTCGCCACCGGACTTGTCGGTCCTGGGAATATGATTACCTTCGATGAAGTAAGAGGAGGAGAGGCTCTCTCATTGACATATCGGAGCAGGTCCAAGGCAAAGGTCTCTCTTGTACTCGACGGCCGAACAGCTTCCTTCACAGTACCTGCTTCCACAATGTACAGAACAATCGACGTTAAGGTACCCGTATACAGGAACGCAACCATATCGATCTATTCGGACAACGATGAATTCGCGCTTGACAGCCTGAGCTTCTCAGGAATTCCGTCGGCAAAGTGAGGACAAGGATGAAGGCATATCGCACAAATCTCAGAACACGTGATGAGATACGCTCCGCAGTCAAGGAGCTTGTCGGGAAGATGACTCTCGAGGAGAAGGCCGGCCAGCTCTACCAATCGGTAGGTGCCGACATCACCGCGATCGGATCCACAGGAGTCAAGGTAGATGTCGAGACGCTCATAAGGGAGGGGAGGATAGGTTCGATGATTCAGGTCGACGAGCCATCGGTCCTTGAGAGCAAGATCAGGAGACTGCAGAAGATCGCCGTCGAGGAATCCCGACTCGGAATCCCGATTCTCATGTGCCAGGACGTGATCCATGGCTATGAGACCGTATTCCCGATCCCTCTTGCATGGTCATGTTCGTTCGACCCGGCACTCATAAGGAAGTGCGTCGCCGCAGCCGCCGCCGAGGCAGGGACCGCAGGCATAGATCTTGCGTTTTCCCCGATGGTCGATATCGTACGCGATCCTCGCTGGGGACGCGTATGCGAGAGTGCCGGCGAGGATCCATATCTCGGAGCGCTCATCGCGAGGGCGCAGGTCGAAGGATTCCGCGATGGCGGCGTGCTGAGCTGCCTCAAGCATTTTCTCGGATACGGTGCAGCCGAGGCGGGAAGGGACTACAATACCGTGGAACTGTCGACGACCACTATGTACAATACGTATCTCAAGCCTTTTGCCGCGGGAATCGACGCCGGTGCTGATTCCGTCATGACTGCGTTCAATGTCATGGACGGCATCCCGATGGTAGCGAATCGCCGGATTGTCGGCGGACTTCTCAGGAAAGGACTCGGGTTTGACGGCATAGTCATCTCCGATTACGGTGCCTTCATGGAACTTATGAACCATGGTGTGGCGGCAAACGGCAAGGAAGCCGCCCAGCGCGCGTTCTCCGCCACCACGGACATAGAAATGACGACCAACTACTATCTTTCGTACATTCCTGACATGGTCAGGTCCGGCGAGATAAGCGAGGCTGAGCTCGATGCGTCAGTCGAAAGGATTCTCACGAAGAAATACGAGGTCGGGCTGATGGATGATCCATACATACATTGCCGTCCGGAGAAGCAGTCCCAGGTAATATTCTCCAGAGAGCATCTGGCCTTGGCGGAGAAGATGGCCGAGGAAAGTGCGGTCCTGCTGGAGAACGACGGTGTTCTCCCTCTTTCGAAGGATGCGAGGATTGCACTGGTAGGGCCTTATGCGACTGAGCACGACCACGCGGGAGCTTGGAGCTTTACCCACAGAAGGGAGGAAAGCGTCAATATCTACGACGGTCTCGTCGCCGAAGGATTCAAAAATATTGCGACAGAACCTGCTACAGGGATTTTCGATGAAAATGAAGGCGGAATCGCAAATGCCGTGAGGATCGCCAAAGACTCTGACGTGGTCATACTCGCGGTCGGCGAGAGCAGCGTGATCAGCGGAGAGGCCTGCTCCAGACAGGATATAACGATTCCCGGTAGACAGAAGGATCTCGTTGAGGCGATTCTTGCGCTTGGCAAGCCCACGGTAATGGTACTTGTGACCGGCCGCCCGCTTCTTTTGGAAAGCTACCAGGGAAGGCTGTCCGGCTTGCTCCTTGCCTGGGATCTTGGAAGCATGGCAGGCCATGCAATTGCGAAGATACTATCAGGGACGGTCAATCCGTCAGGACATCTGAGCATGTCCTTCCCTCGGAATCTCGGCCAGATTCCTCTTTATTACAATGCCTTGAACACGGGTCGTCCACATATCCCGGGAAGTACGGAGCATTTCGAGTCGAAGTATCTGGATGGACCCAACGATCCCCTGTACAGGTTCGGCTACGGACTGAGCTATACGAAG
>CASEKE010000005.1 GCA_949288415.1 uncultured Spirochaetales bacterium | reverse complement strand
ATTCGAAGTCCGACACTCTATCCAGCTGAGCTAAGAGCGCGTATGGGTGGAAGAAGGGATTCGAACCCTCGACAACCAGATCCACAATCTGGCGCTCTACCACTGAACTACTTCCACCATTTGACGACATCGGCGGCATGCCGTTCGATTTCGACGTGAAGTATCTTGCCAAATTTACGATATAGTGTCAACAGTTTTTTCAAAAAAACATGTCCTCTGCAATCCTTTCCTTCCGGGACTTTGTCTCTTTTCCTTCATCTTGTTGCACGGCAAGGTTTTGTCTATTTTCCGGCGCGATGCTCGACCTCCCGAAAAAAAAGAATGGCGCTGCTTATGGCCCAAACCGGCCATCTGTTGTATCATCTGTGTGTGGATACAATGGAAAACTATCTTGAGATTGGGAATGGACCGATTCGAGTCGTGTTCGACCCGAATGACGGAATGACGGTCAGATCCGTCTGTTACAGAGGTTTCGATATAGTCGTTGCCGACGATGTCAGGAAGGCCGAAGGAGCGACCTATGCCATACCAGTGCTTTTTCCGACGCCGAACAGGGTGGACGAAGGCTTCTACGTATATGATGGTAGAAGGATAGAGGGAATGATGCATGGTTTCCTGCGTCATGAGAAGTTCAAAGTGGATTGTCTCGAGAAGGACAGAGTGGTTGCCCATGTGGATTTCGATGGTAACAACGTGCTCTTTCCCTACAAGGGCAGTTTCTATCTGACGTTGCAGGTTTCCGAGAATTCGCTGCACTGGCATTTTTCGGTGATTGACAGCGACAGTGTCGGTTTTGCCTACAGTCTTGCGCTCCATCCGTTCTTCACTAAGGATTCCCTCCTGAAGATAAAAGTAGATACCGCCAGAGAGATGAAGATGCGCAGCGACAAGATTCCTACAGGAGAGACCGTGGCCGTGCCTCATCTTGAACTTGCAAAGGATGAGATCGACATGGACACCGTATTCATGACGGACGGCTCATTCCATGCGGAGCTGATATACAGGGACTTCGTGGCCGACCTTTCGGCTAGTTCCGATTTCCAGCACGTGGTGGTCTACTCATCTCCTGACAAGAACTTCGTCTGCGTGGAGCCGCAGACGGGGTCTACAGATGCCCATAATCTCCATGCGAAAGGTTTCGTGAAGGAGGCTGCACTCGTCGAGGTGGCATCCGGAGACGAGAGGGAAAGCTGTTTTACAATCGAATTTCATCCGACAAGGAAAGGAGAATAATTATTATGGTCGAGAATTTCCATTTCAATTCCGAGATTGCCGCTAAGGAAACCGATCCCGGAGTTACGAGAAAGATCCTCGCGTACAGCGACAATCTGATGGTATGCGAGCTGCATTTCAAGAAAGGTGCCGTGGGCAGTCTTCACAAACACCCGCACGAACAGATTTCCTATATCGTCAGCGGAAAGTTCGAGTTCGATATCGACGGCGTCAAGAAGGTCGTATCGGCGGGAGATGCTACGTACAAGCAGCCGATGGTCGTCCATGGGGCTGTATGCCTGGAAGAGGGGACGCTCATCGATATCTTCACTCCGAAGAGAGAGGATTTCCTTTCATGACAAACGGGGCTGCGGCCCCGTTTCTCTTTGCCGTTTGCGATGTGATATGTTATATTTTCTGATATGAAGGACGATTCACGTTTCAAGCTTATGTGCTTTTTTGCGGCGGTGCTGACATGCCTTGTGCTTGTCATGATCGTACTGATCCTTCGCCGTAACGCAATCGAACCTGTACGCATTCCTGCGACTCCGGCCATGGAGCGAAGGAGTTCGATAATCGACCTGCCGGGCATCGGAGAGGACGATGACGTAAGACAGGATGGACCTGAAGTGGAGCTGATTGCATATCCTACGTATCATGGAGAAGTCAGTCTGGACAAGATCGGCGATTGGCTCGAGGATCCGACGGAGCTGCTGGACAATACCAGCGTCTCGATAGAAGGTTCCGTCGAGTTCTGATCAGATCAGGCCGAAATACTTCAGCGCATTCTCGATTCCCCCGTCGTCTATGTCCGTAGTGACGTAGCTTGCCGCTTTCTTGACATCCTCGTCGGCATTCCCCATGGCGACGCTTCTGGTGGCAAGTGAAAGCATCCCTATGTCGTTCTCTCCATCCCCGAAAGCGATGATTTCATCTTTTCCCAGATCGAGAATATCCATCATGTCGGACACTCCATGCTCCTTTCCGCCTCCTTTAGGGAGGATATCGATTGCGAACTCGTTCCATCGGACGGGGTAGGTGTCCGGTATTTCTCCTGCCGCCTTTTCCATGTATTCCTTGCTCGAGTATATCATCGCCTGGTATATTGTCTCGCCGTCGTAGGATCCGACAAGCGGGAGCTTTGTGGATATCGCTTCGAATGCATACCTTACTTTGGCGTCGATGAAGTTTATAAGGTTTCCGCCTTCCGTGACAGGCATCACAGCAACCTTTTTTTCGTCGAAGAGCTTCTTGACCGCCCGGGTCGCATCGACGCTGAAAGGTCTGCCCACGAGCAGTTTCCCGTTTTTGTCGAAGATGAGCTGTCCGTTGAGAGTTACGTGGTAGTCGAACCCGATCTGCGAGATCGGGAGTCCTCCGAGATCGACGTAATGCCTTCCCGTTGCCGCAATGAGAAGAATGCCTTCTTCCTGCAGCTTGCAGAGCGCCCGGACTGCGGATGGGGGTATTTGCTTGCTTCTGTGCGAAAGAAGCGTTCCGTCTATGTCCAGAAACAGAGCCTTTATCCTGTCCATGCAGAAAGTCTAACCCATCGCCGCACATTGTGCCACTTTTTCCTAATTTTGCCGTCCTTATCTTCTCAGGGCTGGGCCTGCTGGACATCTCGACCTCGCTCAAATGCAATATTTTGAAAATAGACAAGCATATTGGTTGCATAAATATACAAATTTGTGTATACAATCTTCATATCGCTTGAAAAAGTGATTCTGGAGGTAAGAAATGAAGGGAAGAAAGCTTTTTGCCATTGCAATGGTTGCTCTCGTTGCAGTCTCCGGCGCATTTGCCGCAGGCAGTACGGACTCCGATAGCTACAACATCGGCTTCATAGGCCCGATGACAGGTGACAACGCCAACTACGGCATTCTCTGCGAGAACGCAGTCCGTCTTGCGGTCGACAAGTGCAACGCAAATGGCGGAATCAACGGCAAGATGGTCAATATGATCACCGAAGACAGCGAAGGTACGGTCGAGAAGGGCCTTGCCGCAATCGAGAAGCTCAGTTCTTCGGACAATATCACCGCACTTGTCGGTCCTGTGTTCACCGGTGTCGCATTCGCGGTAGGCGAGAGATGCCAGAACGAGGGTATCCCCATGATCAGTCCGTCGGCAACCCACAAGGACATCACCAATATTGGCGACTACGTCTTCAGAACCGTCGTTTCGGACGGACTTCAGGGCGATGTCGCAGGACATTACTTCTATGAGGTTCTCGGCTACAGGAACATCGGCTGCCTCTATATCAAGAACGATTACAGCCAGGGACTATATGAAGGAATGAAGGAAGCATTCGAGGCCTGCGGCGGAACGGTCAGCGCAGTCGAGACTGCCCAGATCGGCGACAAGGATTTCAAGACGCAGCTCACCAGACTCAAGGCTTCGGGCGTCGAGGCTATCTATATACCGAACTACACCGTAGAGATGGCGCAGCAGCTCGAGCAGGCATCCCAGCTCGGAATCGACGTTCCGTTCCTTTCGTGCGACGGATTTTCCAATCCTGACATCTACAACCTTGCCGGCGACTATACGGACGGCGTAATCTACGTCGCTCCTGCACAGGTCGAGGAGAGCGAGGCATACAAAACGTTCGTAGACGAGTACACCGCGCAGTTCGGAGTAGCTCCCGATTCGTTCGCAACCAACGCCTACGATGCTACCAACATCATCCTCGAGGCAATTGCAAAGGCCGGCAACGACAGGGCTGCCGTCCGTGACGCAATCGCGGGAATCAAGGATTACCAGGGAGTGACGGGTACCGTCAACTTTGCGGCAAACGGCGACCTCGTCGCATATCAGGGTATCTACGAGGTCGAGGGAACCACTCCAGTGTTCCTCGGCTCATACACTGTTGACAACGGAAAGCTCATCCAGGTCGACTGACGTCGTTCCCATTGAGGACGTTTCCGAGATGAAGACATCCCCTTCTGGGGGTGTCTTCTCGCATTGATGGGCGGCCATATGCCTGCCCGGGAGGAGAATGTGAGTTCGGTCGCAGTATTCTTTCAACATTTTACCAACGGTCTAACGCTCGGCGGAATCTATGCGCTCATCGCCCTGGGCTATACCATGGTATATGGAATTCTCAAATTCATCAATTTCGCCCATGGCGACATCCTGATGGTCGGTGCATACATAGGGATGTTCGTCTTCAACTATCTCAGAGGTTCGGCTCCTCTTGGGGCCTGGACCTTTGCGGCGTTCATGCTCGCGATGCTTTTTTCCGCGCTGTTCTGCGCAGGACTTGGAATCGTCATCGAGCGCGTCGCGTACAAGCCGCTCAGGAAAGCTACCAGACTCGCACCTCTCCTGAGCGCAATCGGAGTGTCGTTCATTCTTTCCAACGGAGCCGCATGGCTGTGGGGGACCCAGTCCAGAAAGCTCGACTATCCGTTCGACAATTCACCGATAATCATTGCTGGCGTCTCGATAACCCCGCATCAGATCCTGGTCCTCGCCGTCTCTCTGGTGATGATGGTCGCGCTTTCTTTCTTCGTAAGCCGCTCAAGGCTGGGAAAGGCCATGCGCGCTACATCTCTGGACCAGGATACGGCGAAGCTCATGGGAATAAACGTGGACATGGTCATTTCGCTTACCTTCGCGATCGGCAGCGCCCTTGCGGCAGTTGGCGGAATGCTCATCGCCCTCGATTACAAGTGCTATCCATCGCTGGGAACCATGACAGGCCTCAAGGCATTCGTCGCAGCCGTTGCAGGCGGGATAGGGAACATCTCTGGAGCGATGCTGGGAGGCATTCTGCTCGGTCTGCTTGAGACGTTCGGCGTCGCGGTCCTCGGGATTCCCCAGGGTTACAAGGATACGATCGCGTTCGCGATACTCATACTCATACTCCTCCTGAAGCCGGAGGGACTTCTCGGCAAGGCCGAAAAGGAGAAGGTCTGATGAGTTTCTTTCTATTGATACTGATCTACTCTGGAATATATGCCCTGATGGCCATAGGTCAGAACCTTATAACAGGCTACGGCGGAATGCTCAGCCTCTGCCAGGCTGGCTTCTATGCATTGGGTTCGTATGCCACAGCCATACTCACGGTCAAATGCGGATGGTCCTTCTGGGCCACCATTCCGGTCGCGATGCTTGTCTCCGGGCTCTGCGGACTTCTCATCGGACTTCCGACTCTCCGCCTCAAGGGCGACTATCTTGCAATCGCCACCCTCGGTTTCGGCGAGATAGTCAGAAATGTGCTCAACAACTGGGACAGCCTGACCAACGGCCCGATGGGAATACAGAAGATACCGATGATCTCCTTCTTCGGAATACAGATCAATCCGTACAAAAAGACGGGATTCATCATCGTGGTATGGATATTCGTCATCGTCTCGTACATCCTTTATCGCCGCTTTGCGCGCTCCCGCATGGGAAGGGCCCTCACTGCGGTGAGGGAGGACGAGATCGCCGCGGAGTCCATGGGGATAAACACCACTACATACAAGGTCGCGGCGTTCATTCTCGGAGCCATGATCGCAGGAGTCGCAGGTTCGTTTTTCGTCGAGTACACGCTCAGCGTCACGCCCGGCACGTTCACCTTCATGGTGTCGATCATGGTGCTCTGTATGGTGGTCCTCGGAGGAATGGGAAACTTCCTTGCGTGCATTTTGGGAGCTTTCATCATCCAGCTGATTTCGTACTTCCCGCAGCTGACGGGACTTACGAATGTAATTCCCGCACAGTTCAAGCAGATTCTCTTCGGCCTCATACTAGTCGTGATGATGATCTGGAGACCGCAGGGACTTCTCGGACGGGAAAAGTTCTCAATGGAGAAGAAAAAGAGATCCTTCCTGCAGAGGAAGAAGGAGGCCTGACATGCTGCTGGAGACTGAAAAGCTTACAAGAGCCTACGGCGGCGTAGTCGCCGTCAACGAGGTCGACTTCCATGCCCAGGCGGGACTGATCACCGGACTGATCGGACCGAACGGAGCGGGAAAGACCACTTTGTTCAACAATATGACAGGGCTCGATGTGCCTACGAGCGGAAGGGTCCTCTTCGAGGGCAAGGACATAACTGGAAAGAGTGCGCACGAGATTTGCCGTCTCGGAATCGCGAGGACGTTCCAGAACATCAGGCTGTTCAAGGAAATGTCGGTCGTCGAGAACGTGATGATCGGCAGGCACTTCAAGGTAGGAGACAAGGACCATGGAAGATTCCGTCAGGCCGTCAAAAGCTACTTCTTCATGAAGAAGGAGGAGCGCAGGATCTACGATGAAGCCATGGATTATCTGAAGTTTTTCGAGCTTGACAGGTTTTCAGAAGAGGACGCGAGGAATCTTCCCTACGGCCATCAGAGGGAGCTGGAAATCGCAAGGGCGATGGCGACCGAGCCAAAACTCCTCTTTCTGGACGAGCCCGCCGCGGGAATGAATCCCCAGGAGACGGACCACCTTATGGAGACGATCAGGAGAATAAGGGACAACGGTGTCTCCATAGTCCTGATCGAACATGACATGAAGCTTGTGATGAACATCTGCGATGAGATAACAGTGCTTTCCTTCGGCAACAAGATCGGGGAGGGTACGCCGAACGACATCAAGAACGACCCTGCGGTCATCGAGGCTTATCTCGGCAGGGAGGAGGACGAGGATGAGTGAACTCCTGACTATAGACGACATCAGCGTCGACTACGGAAACATACGTGCGCTCAAGAACGTTTCCATGCATGTCAACGAAGGTGACATAGTCTGTCTTATCGGTGCCAACGGAGCCGGAAAGAGCACCCTGCTGAAGGCCATTGTCAATCTCGAGCCGCTTGCAGGAGGGACGATTTCCTATCAAGGGGAAACGATCTGCAGCAAGGGACACCAGAAACGTTCTACCGACCAGATAGCGAAGATGGGCATCGCGCTCGTACCGGAAGGCAGACATGTGTTTGCAGACATGACGGTCGAAGAGAACCTAGATATGGGTGCTTTCATGATAAAGGACCAGGACTACATAGAGCGAAAGAAGGAGGAGATGTACGATTTCTTTCCTATCCTCGGTGCCAGACGGAAGCAGAAGACAAGAAGCCTCTCAGGAGGCGAGCAGCAGATGATGGCCATCGCCAGAGCACTGATGATGAAGCCTAGGTTGCTGCTGCTCGATGAGCCGGGGCTCGGGCTCGCGCCGCTGATCGTACAGGATATCTTCCAGAAGATACGGCTGATCAACGAGCAGGACAATGTGACGATCTTCCTCGTGGAACAGAATGCCCGCATGGCGCTCAGAAACTCCACGGACGGCTACGTCATGGAGAACGGTTCGATAGTCCTGCACGACGATTCCCTCGCGCTTCTGGTCAACGAGAAGGTCAAGGCCGCGTACCTGGGAAGCTGAAACAGTTGTTTTTTCCCCCGGTTGTAGTAGAATCAGGATAAAGGAGCGAAGAATGACAATAGAGTATAGAATGACCCGCAATCCCGTCACGATCTCCCCGGAGGCCAACGTGGTCGAGGCCAGCGAACTCATGAAGAAGAACAAGGTGCACAGACTTCCGGTCCTGGACAAGGACAAGAAGCTTGTCGGGATAATAAGCGAGAAGGACATACTTCATGCTTCTCCATCTCCGGCAAGCAGCCTTTCCATCCATGAGATGGCATATCTTCTTTCGAAGCTTACCGTCAAGAAACTGATGACAAAGAATCCCGTCACCGTCGGAAAGGACATCCCGGTCGAGGAGGCTGCGAGGATAATGGCGGATGAGGATCTCTCGGCTCTTCCTGTCGTCGACGACGGAACTCTTGTCGGCATAGTGTCCAAGAGCGATCTTTTCAAGATCCTCATAGAGCTCTTCGGAGCAAGGAGCCTCGGAGTACGCGTTTCGTTCCTCGTGGACGAGAAGTCCGGAAAGATCGCGGAGGTCTCAAAGGCTCTTTCGGATGCGGGATATGACATCATAGCCTTCGGAACTTTCAGCGGTACGGATATTTCCAACAGGATCTGCACCGTCAAGGTCGCCACAAAGGAGATCGACAAGGTGCTCGAGCTTCTCAAGCCCCATGTGAAGTCCATAATCGACATAAGGATCGCATAGTCGGATCTTTTCAGGCAGGCCCCGGCTTCCGAATGGAGACCGGGGTTTTTTTCTCCTGCGACCTTTGTTGCAGATAGATGGAAAATACGATTTCCAAATCCATCCGGACGCTCTAGCCTGTTATCTCGTGGACCTTCTCCCAGTCCTTTTCCGTAGGACTCTTGGTACGCTTGTCCGTCCTTTTTTTCTTTCTGCATCTGGCGACGATCGTGGTAGTGCTGAACTCGACTTCCTTGTCCGAAAGCTCACTCATGAAGCGATCCTCGATGTCGTTCTCGAGGTTCTTCCTGTAGCTGTTGTCGTACCACGAGGACAACATTTCCTTTTTCAGAATGCGTTTTTCTTTTTCTTCCATCTTTTCCGTTTCCACGAATGGAAAATACTTGCCGAGCAGCTTTTCAAGATCCTTTTCGCCCCAGCTCGTCAGCGGATTAGACTTGCAGTATATTTTCTCCTCGGCCAGCTTGAGCTCGCTTGAAAGTTCGTCGGAGAAATCGCTCAGGCGCGAGGATAGGGAAGGGACGCTCTGGAGCAGGTAGAAACATCCGTCGTTCTCAAGAAGACCTGCTATGTTCCTGAGCGAATCCTCGGATTCGCTCAGGCGGGAGAAAATGTTCCTGGCGCTTATGGCGCTGAATCTCAGCCCCTCCTCAAGCTTCCCGAAGCAGCTTGCCGCATCGCTTACGATGACAAGGGGCCTTGAGAGTTCGTCGAGCTCTTTTGCGTAATGGTCTATGATGTCCTTCTGTTCCTTTCTTTCCACTACCGCTACGGATAGTCCTTCCGGGTTCTTTTTCATCAGCGGCCATAGAAGAAGTCCGCTCGAGGCATTGAGTACCAGCACATTCTCGTGTCTTCTGAGAAAAAGGCCGTCGTATAGCCTTTCGACCTGGGCTTTGAGATTCAAGCTCCTTGTGCCCATGGCCCGTTCGATCCACATGTTCCTCTTCCTGTCCCCGGGAGAGTATGTGAGAATCTCCTCGAACTCGTCCTCCACGACGGTTTCGAGCTGTATCTGCCTTTTCTCGAGAACCTCGTCCTTTATCTGCTTCTCGTATCCGAGGTTTCCCGGCCTGTAGTATATCTTGCCCTGGAGACCGGTCGGAAGGTACTGCTGGCTTACCCAGTGGTCCTTGAACGAATGCGGATAGAGATAGCCTTCCCCGTGACCGAAGCCGTCCTTGTCCCTGCTGGGGTCCTTGAGGTGGTTCGGAACTTCGTCCTTCTTCTCCTTCTCGACGTCGCTGAGTGCATCGAAGAAGGCTAGCGTCGAATTGCTTTTCCTGCAGGTTGCCAGATATATTGCCGCATGCGCGAGATGGAATCTGCCTTCGGGCAGTCCGATCCTGTCGAATGCCTCTGCGCAGGAGGTGACGAATACAAGCGCAAACGGGTCGGCCATTCCCACGTCCTCGCTTGCCAATATCATCATGCGGCGGAATATGAACCTGGGATCCTCTCCTGCGGAGACCATTCTGGCAAGCCAGTACAGCGCCGCGTCAGGATCGGAGCCTCTGAGCGACTTTATGAAGGCGCTGATCACATCGAAATGGTAGTCGCCTTCCTTGTCGTAGAGCACGGCTTTCTTCTGTATCGACTCCTCTGCGATCTCCTTTGTTATGTATATTTTCTCTCCGTCCTTTGGAGGAAAACTATCGCCTGTCGTCTCGACGGCGAGCTCGAGCGCGTTCAACAGGCTTCTCGCATCTCCGGCCGCGACATTCACAAGGTGTTCCAGCGCACCTGGTTCGAATTCGACGTCGTAGCGTCCGTATCCGCGCTCCTTGTCCTCCAGCGCCTGCCTGGCGATCTTGAAGAGATCCTCGTCCTCGAGCTTTTTCAGCTGGAATACTCTTGAGCGCGAGACAAGGGCGGCATTGACTTCGAAGTAGGGGTTTTCTGTCGTCGCTCCGATCAGGATGACGGTTCCGTTCTCGACCCATGGAAGCAGCGCGTCCTGCTGTCTCTTGTTCCAGCGATGCACCTCGTCGATGAATAGTATCGTCCGCATACCGTATAGGCTGCGCCTTTCTTTTGCGGCCGATATCTCCACGTCCAGATCTTTGAGACCGGCAAGAACTGCGTTCATCGTCGAGAAGTGGCTTTTCGTAGTGTTTGCTATGACCTTCGCGAGCGTAGTTTTTCCGGTCCCCGGAGGACCGTAGAATATGACCGACGAAAGCTGGTCCATCTGGATCGCCCTTCTCAGAAGTCTTCCCTTGCCGAGAATGTGTTCCTGTCCGACGTATTCGGAGAGGTTGCGAGGTCTCATTCTTGAAGCAAGAGGTTCCGCTGCAACGTTTGCTGCGCTTTCGAACAGATCCATGTCAGACTTCCTCCCAGAAGACGTTGTACAGCTGGTTGTCCGTGTCCGTCACAGGCTTGTTTCTGAGATACGTCTCCGCTGTGAGCAGTTCGTCGAAAATCGCGTCGACGATGTACGCCGAGAGGTCATCGACATCGATCGGCACCGGATCCGGCAGTTCCTTGTCCTCTCCGATTTTTTTAAGATTGTCGTAGTTTGCCTTTATGATCGAGCATTCCAGCCTGAGTCTCTCGTAGGCTTCCGTCTCGGTCTCGTAGTTCTCTTCGATGCAGGATGAGACGGCTTTTGACACAGAGTTCGAATATTTTTCCTCGATCAGCGGAGTAAGCGGTTCAAAAAGGTAGGTCGATGCATCGATGTCCAGCTCGATTTCTGCACCGAGCCTGTCCAAGGCCTTTCTTGCGGCATCGTCCGCGGTCGATACGATGCTGGTTCTGTAGTCGGCAAGCAGCTTGTCGTACAGAGGAAGGTATTCGCTGTATACCAGTATTTCCTCCGGTATGAGCGTCATTATCTGCTCATCCGTGAAACTTATGTTCTCCCTGGTCATGACGATCGAATCCTCCATGAGAAGTTCCAGTGCATCGAGCCTGGTCTCCTCGAGGATTCTCTGTTCCTCGTCGGTCAGTACAGTCTCCGTTTCCGTTGACCTGCAGGAGACGAGCAGGACGATGACGATCGCCACGATCGAGATTTTTCTTATGGACACAATTCAACTATACTTTCTATTCGCATGCTTTGCAATAAAGGCAGAAACTGCAAAAACGTGCATTTTTCATGTAGGGGCGCTCTTTGTTTTTGCCTTTGTCGCAAAAAAATGCTATATTGCTAATCATAGGAGTTATTCAATGAAAGACAGTTCGATTCTTCAGAATGTTCAGGCAAGGGAGTCATCCCTGCTGAGAAGTGTATATATGTGGCTGTTCGCAGGCCTGCTGGTCACGGCGGCCGTGTCATACGGCGTGTCGATGTCTACTACGCTTCTTCGCCTGATCTACGGCAATCCGTTCGTGCTGATCGTGATCGCCTGTGTCCAGGTGTTCGTGGCGGTGTCTCTCGGCGCGAGGGCGGAAAGGATGAGCGAGGGCGGGGCAATCGCTTCGTTCCTGGTGTACGCATGTCTTACCGGCGTGACGTTCAGTTCGATTTTCCTTCTCTTCTCCGAGGCGTCCATCACAAAGGCGTTCATCTCCGCGGCAGCTGTATTTCTCGGAGCGAGCGTATATGGTTCTCTTACCAAGAAGGACGTGAGAAGCTGGGGCAGATTCCTCTTCATGGGACTTTTCGGTCTCATCATCGCGACCCTGATCAACCTCATATTCTATACCAGCACGCTCGATCTCATCATAAGCGCGTTCGGAGTTGTTCTCTTCACAGGTCTCACAGTCTGGGATACAAACAAGATCTGCGCTATGAACAGGCAGTTCGGTGCCGACATGACAAGCAGCGAGCTTACGAAGCTGGGCATCATAGGTGCACTCGACCTCTACCTCGATTTCATCAACATCTTCCTATATCTGCTCAGGATATTCGGCAGGAACAATGACTGATTATCCCTATGTGGATGGAAATTACATCGTAGCATACAAGGAAGGCGGACTCGCCACCGTTCCTCTCAAGGGACGGAACGGGTCCTCTCTTCTTCATTGCGTCGGAAAGGATTTTCCCGAGGTCATGCAGGCCGGAGGAAAAAACCCTTGGGAAGGACTTTGCCTTCACAGGCTAGATACGCCTACCAGGGGGCTGGTGCTCTTTGCAAGGAACGTCGCCGCATACGAAAGAGCCGTTGCACTCCAGACCGATGGCAAGTTCGTGAAAAGGTACAGAGCATATTTTTCCGACGGGGCCCGGACGGACGGCTTCGAGCCGTTTCCTTTTTCCCTGGCGCCAGGGACCGTCATAAGAAGCGCCTTCCGTCCATACGGTGAAGGCAGGAAGGCAGTGCGGCCGGTTTACGCAGACCGCAACAGACTGAGGTACGCATCCGCATTCTACGAGACGAAAATCATCTCCTTCAGCCATGGGCTTGCGGTCGTGGAGCTCTGCCGGGGATTCAGACATCAGGTGAGGTCGCATATGGCTTGGAGCGGGCACTCACTCGACGGTGACACGCTATATGGTGGAAGGCCTGCGGATGAGTTCGGGCTCGAGGCATTTTCGCTTTCCTTGGGAGATGTAAGTGTAACTATCGATTGAAAAAAGCCTTTCTTCATACAAAGTACACAATTCGGGAATGGGCCATGGAGGATAATGGAAGACATGAAGTATGTAGCTATTGATATTGGAAGTACCAAGTGTAAGATCGTCAAGGGGAAACATTTCGAAGGAAACATCTCCACGGAGCTCGTCTCCAGGTTCAGAATGTCTCCTGTATGGAAGAACGGACAGTTCGTCTGGAGCGTGGGCCAGATCTTCGAGAATATCGTCGAAGGACTTGGAAAGGCGCTCGAAGCGGATTACATCGCTATAGATTCTTTCCCGTCCGATTTCGTCCTTCTGGATGCGGCGGGCAATCCCCTTGGGCCGGTAGTGGCGTTCAAGGACCAGAGAGGCGACAGGGCTGTCAATCTTCCCGATGGAAGGGAAGTGTTTTTCTCGACGGCGCACATCCCTTATCCCGGAGACACGATCAGCCAGCTCAGGACTCTTGCGGAGGAGGAGCCGGAGCTTCTCGGTCATGCGGAAACATTCATGTTCCTGCCGGACTATTTCAACTACCTTCTCACAGGCGTGAAGACCGTCGAGAGGACCATGGCAAGTGCCAGCAACCTCCTTTCCGCCCTCACCGGAGATTGGGATTACGACATTCTCAGGGAGATAGGTGTCCCCATGAGGATATTCCCTTCGATTTCTGACCCCGGAACGGTGCTCGGTCCGGTCAAGGACGAGATCGCGAAGGAAATCGGATATTCTGCACAGGTCGTGCTCGCATCCTCGTACGACAAGGCGTCGTCCTTCTTTTCCGCACCTAGGAACGAGGATACCTGTGTCATCCTCTCCGGCATCGGAACGGTTCTTGCGACTCCTTCGTCCCGTCCGATCGTCACAGAAGAGGCGTTCGACGGAGGTTTCTCGTCCGGCGTATCCGCTTTTGGCGAGTATGCCGTCTACAAGAGGCTTTACGGACTTTCGATGATCGACAGGCTGAAGAACGAGGCTCCGGATGGAACGACCTACGACATGATCATGGAAGAGGCCAGAAGCAGCGAGTGCTACAGCATCGTCGATCTCGGGAAGCTTTCCATCGACAAGACGAGGAGCATGGTGGACGTATTGAACGACGTGCTCGAGGAACATGAGAAGATAAGCGAAAGGAGGGATGCCGCCGCAATTCTATACCGATCTTTTGCCGCGGGCGTGAAGAAGGAGCTCGATGAGCTCGAGAAGCTGCTGGGACGTACGTTCTCCAGAATCGTCATCACAGGAGGCGGCGGAAGCGACAGCTACCTTGACGACCTTGTGGCCATGATGACCGGCAAGGAAGTCGTGATAGCCAGCGAGGATGCCTCGGCCATAGGAAACATTGCGCTGATGATGCTCTCTTCGAAAGAGCTGGAAGCCGGAGATGTCGGAACAATACTCGAGAACAGTTTCACCAGAAGGCGATACAGGAGGATTTCCGCCCTCTGACGGAAGCTCTCTATGGATGCAGAAAAGCCGCATTGCAGATGGAATGCGGCTTTTTTTTCTGCTTTCAGGAAAATCCTTTCAGTTCTCGAGGTAGTCCTCTTCTTTTTTTTCTTCCATGACGAATTCGTCCTCTTCCTCGCTGGTGACCTTCTCGATCTTTCGCTGAAGCGAGTTCAGAGTCCTGTTCAGCGATTTCGAGAGTGCTCCGGCTTCCTCGTAGAGGGCGATTGCCTCCTCGAGTCCCGTCTCTTCCTTCTTCAGCAGCGCCGTGATTTCCTCAAGTCTTCTGAGATCCGATTCAAAGCTCATCTTTCTACTCCTTGACGGCTGCAGTCTTTTCACCGTCCTTCATTTTTATTCTTATCTCGTCGCCGCTTTCCAGTTTCGCGGCGCTTCCTATCGGCAATCCGTCCTTGTCCATGATTATCGCATAGCCCCTTTCAAGAATCGAGAATGGATCCAGCGCATCGCATTCCTTGACAAGGGATTCCAATGAGTTCCTCTTTTTTGCCATCATCGCGTCGACAAGGTTAGAGGCTCCGTCCATGAGAAGGCTAAGTGCCGCTTTCCTCTTTTCTACAAGCGAACGCATCGCGGTCTCGCGGATACTCTCCTCGTGTCTCAGCGTCTCCCTCCGGGCCTTCAGCCTCGACTGCATTGCTGCAAGCTGGCTTTCCATGCTGTAGTCGATCGAGAGGTAGCTGTTGCGTATCCTGTAGTCCAGCACAGATCCTAGATTTCTCTCGTCGCGCAGTACTTCCCTCGCGCTTTCCAGACGCAGCAGAAGGCTTTCCGGTCTGAGACGGACCGCATGGAGTCTGGCCGCCGACCGCTGCACCTTTTCCATCGCAAGAAGCCTTATTTCCTTTTCCGCGTTTCGAAAGTTCTCCAGCCTCCTGAAGTCGTTCTCCGTGGCCAGGATCGCCGCCGCGGTCGGAGTTGATGCCCTCATGTCGGCGACGAAGTCCGAGATGGGCCAGTCGTTCTCGTGCCCGACGGCGCTTATGACGGGAATTGTGCTCTCGTGTATGGCCTCTATCACGGCCTCGCTGGAATAGGGGAGCAGATCCTCCTCGCTTCCTCCGCCGCGTCCTACTATGAGCACGTCGCAGGCCGAGAAGATGTTCGCTTGCCTTATCCTCATTGCAATCGTGTTCTCGCTGCCTTCTCCCTGCACCTGGCAAGGGAAGATTACTATCGTCGTCCCGGGAACCCTTGATGTGTTCCTGATTATGTCCTTGATGACGGCGCCAGTGTCGGAAGTCACGACCCCGATGCGCCCTACGTGCTCAGGCAGGGCCTTTTTCCGTCGCGGATCGAAATAGCCCAGTTCCTCGTACTTCTTCCTTCTCTCTTCGATCAGGGCCCTTATGTCCCCTTCGCCCTTGCGTCTTATAGTATCCGCGTTGAAGGAAAGGGCTCCTCCCTTTTCCCAGAAGGAGAGAGAGCCTGTGAGAATCACGACCTCTCCGTTCTCGGGCATCCTTTCCTTCCAGTTCCTGCTCCTGAAGCAGGTGCAATTGATGATCGAACCGTCCTTGTCCTTGAGCGAGAAGTACCAGTGTCCGCTCGAGCCGGTTTTCCTGAAGTTGGTCACTTCCCCTTCCACCGAAAGGGCATAGAAAAGCTCCTTCATCGATCTGGAGATCAGTGTCGCCAGTTCCGATACGGAAAGGACCTTGTCGATGAGAATGTCGTCAGCCATCATGTCTATCGATTATAGCAGTCGCAGGGCGGAGGAAAAAGGGATTGTACGAAAAAAACAAAGCCTTCCCGGAGGAAGACTTTGCAAAATGGCCCCATGGGCCGGAAAAGAAGTGTTTACTCCTCTTCGATGGAACCGGTCGGGCAGACGCTCGCACATGTTCCGCAGGAGATGCATGTATCCGGATCGATCTTGTAGATATCGCCCTCGGAAATTGCACCAACCGGGCACTCGCCTGCGCATGTTCCGCAAGCTACGCAGCTGTCAGTAATCTTGTAAGCCATTTGTTAGTCTCCTTCTCATGAGAATGTGGATATATTATAAAGGGTGTTGAAGCACGGGTCAATGGCAATCGGGTTGAAAAGCCTCTTCCAAGCGGCCGTAAATATGGCTTTCGAAGCCGTTTTCTGCTACAATCGAGCTCATGAAAAAACTTGTAATCGCCGAAAAACCTTCGGTAGGACGTGAAATCGCAAGGACTCTCGGTTCCTTTTCCAGGGACAAAGGGTTCATAGACGGAAGCGAATACGTAGTCACATGGGCCCTCGGACATCTCGTTGAGCTTGCCGAGCCCAGCCATTACAGCGACAGCTACAAAAGATGGAGTCTCAAGGATCTTCCGATGCTTCCGGAGACCCTTGACCAGGAGATAATCGAGGAGTCGAAGGATCAGTTCGCCGTTATCGACGGACTTCTGAAAAGGCAGGACATCGGCAGTGTCGTGATAGCCACCGATGCCGGCAGAGAGGGCGAGCTCGTGGCAAGATGGATACTCAAGCTTGCCGGATACGAGGGGCCCACGGAGAGACTGTGGATATCCAGTCAGACGGAAAAGGCGATAAAGGAAGGGTTCGAGAATCTCAGGCCTTCCTCGCTTTACGACAATCTCTACCATGCCGCGGAATGCAGGGCCGCCGCGGACTGGTATGTCGGAATGAACGTCACCAGGGCGCTTACCTGTTTCTACGACTCGAAGCTTTCTGCGGGACGCGTCCAGACACCTACGCTTGCTCTCATGACAAAGAGGGAGGACGAGATAGAGGCGTTCCTCGGGTCATATTACTATTCGGCACGGGGCGACTTTGGACTCTTTGCGGCTTCCTACTATCCGGAGGAGAATTCGATACGTTTCACTGACGATGCCCTGGCCGAGCAGTTTTCCTCCTGGAAGGACAAAAAGGGATTCGTCCGTTCGCTGAAGAGCGAGGACAAGGAGGAGCTCGTGCCGCTCGGCTACGACCTCACGGAACTGCAGAGGGATGCGAACCTGATGCTGGGTTTCAGCGCGAAGGAGACTCTGGACATTCTCCAGCGTCTTTACGAGGTGCACAAGATTGTAACATATCCTAGAACCGATTCCAGATGCATAACGGACGACATCGTCCCCACGCTCAGAGAGAGGATAGAGGCGATCAGGGAGACAGTGTTCTCGCGCCAGTGCGACGAATACCTCGAGAACGGGTACGTCGAGAACAACCCGAGATTCGTCGACAATTCGCTCGTTTCCGACCATCATGCGATCATTCCTACGGAACAAAAGGTCGATCTTTCCAAGCTGTCGGCAGACGAGGAAAAGCTCTGGCGCCTCATAGCGCTCCGCTTCCTCGAGGTCCTCGGAGAGAATTACTCGTACAGTACGACGACGGCCGAGATCGACGTCGACGGCTATACATTCAAGACGAGGCTTACCCTTGCCAGGAGGAAGGGCTACCGTGGTGTCGCGGAGTCTGCAGGCATGAGAAGCGCCGCCGGGGCGGGCGAGGAAGGCGACAACAGCTTTGCGCTTATGCGGATGAAGGAAGGAGACGAGGTGACTCTCTCATCGGTGAAGGTCAGAAAGAGTTCCACGACTCCTCCGGAGCGTTACAGCGATGCAACATTGCTTTCGGCCATGGAGCATGCCGGGAGATTCGTCGAGGATGCCGGACTCAAGGGAAATCTCGTGAACGGACTCGGAACTCCTGCTACCAGGGCGGACATGATCGAGAAGCTCATACAGAACCGCTATGTCGAGCGCGACGGAAAATTCCTGGTCCCCACGGCAAAAGGCCGCGAGGTCGTGCGCCTTGCGCCGAAGGTGCTTGCCTCGCCGGAACTTACCGGAGAATGGGAAGGAAGGCTTGAGGCCATCTCAAAGGGCAAGGAGGATCCTGCGGCGTTCATAAGGGATATAAAGAAGATGGCATCGGATCTTGTCGGGGAGGTGCGAAACAGCAATCTGGTGTTCTCTCCCAACTTCAAGGACGGCAAAATCTGTCCTTATTGCCACAAGACCATGATGAGGGCGCTTGACAAGGACGGAACGATCCACTACATCTGCCAGTCGCTTTCCTGCCAGTACGAGGAGCGCGAGGTCAAGGTCAAGGTCGATACGGGCGCCTCGCTTGCGGCGCACAGAAGCCCATCGGTTACCTCCGGCGGCAAGGTGAAGGTCGTTCTTCGCAAGAATGCCGTGAAGGTTCCGAAGGCCGTATACGAAACAAGAATCGAGGTCGTTCGCGAGTCCAAGAAGTCCTACAGGCGTAACGAGAGGAGCGAGAGGGCCCCGATGCGGGAAACTGCATACAGTACCCGTTCGTCGGACTTCGGCGGCGGTACCATGGCCGACTTCTTCCGCAAGAGCCAGGAGAAGCAGCAGGCCAGGGACAAGCGCAGAAAGTGATCACACGGCGGCCTTTGCCATGGAGCATAGGCCGCTCTTGTTTCTCCTTATGAGTATGAACGGGGCTTTTTCGTCACGGCTGAGCATCCGGTTGCTTATCAGGATGAAGCGATCGTAGAATTCTATCACCCGTTCGAGGCACTCGACGTACGAGGAAATCTCGTTTTCTCCGCATTCCTCCTTCTCGTCGAATTTTGCAAGTTCCTCGCAGTCCGCTTTTCCGAGGCCGTGGCCTGCGATGTTGCGGTATGCCTTCTTCAAAAAGTCCGTCTCGTTCCTGATATCCTCGAGAAGATTTCTGTAGCTTTTCACGCTGTAGAACGAAGATCCCCTTTCGGCGTTTCTGTTCATGCGCAGGGCCAAATCGAGATGGCGGGAGAGAAACTTCGCCAGATAGAGCTCTATCGTGGTCTCGTCGACGGAAAATCCCGGTTCTACATGTCTTTCGGAGTGTCGTGCTCTGTCGTGCGGTACTACATAGAAGAACATCGATCCTCTGTTGCCTTCGTATATTCCTATTCTCTTCATCTATTTCTCCCTTGTATATTCAGAGAATAGTGCCTATAGGTGGACATATGATGTCTAAGATTGATGGAAAGATTTTGTTATTATAAAAACATTTTGTTAGAATATAGACAAACATTCATTATTTAAGTATTATTCGGCACATGGGAGGCGAGTGTGAGAATCGCTATTGTAGGATATGGACGTATGGGCAGGATGGTCCATCGTGCCGTACTTGACTCGGACAACGAAGTCGTTGCCGTGATCGATCCGTTCGTCGTGGACTCAGCAGTGACCGGAAAGTCCCTCTGCGTCGATGCGCTCAACGGAGCCGATGTCGCAATCGACTTTTCATCTCCGGATTCCGTGGTCGACAACATCATCTTCTATGGAAGATGCGGCATTCCCGCCGTCATCGGCACCACGGGTTGGTACGACAGGCTGGCTGAGATCGAAGGCATCCTTGAGGGGTGCGATCCCAGGATAATCTACTCGGGAAATTTCAGCATCGGAGTGGCTGTCTTTCTCAAGACGGTCGATCGGATCTCGAAGCTGATGGACGGCCTTGCGGACTATGACGTGGCCATAACCGAGACCCACCATACTGGAAAGGCGGACAGTCCGTCGGGAACGGCGCTCATGATAGCCGACGCCGTGATGTCCGGCATGAAGCGGAAAAAGCGCATCCTGACAGGAAACAGCGAGGGGAAGATCTCCCCGGAGGCGCTTCAGGTCTCCAGTGTAAGGGTCGGGAAGGTCCCGGGCATCCACGAAGTTGTTTTCGACGGACCTGCGGATACGATAGTGCTGACGCACACGGCTAGAAGCCGCGAAGGCTTTGCCAGGGGTGCCGTCCTTGCGGCAGAATGGATTAGGGACAGGCATGGCATCTTCAAAATGGACGATTTCATCGACGATCTGCTCGGATAGCAGGGGAGGACAAAGAATATGATGAAGAATTTCAAGGGAGTGTTCACGGCGCTCATCACGCCGTTCACCGATATCAATACGGTCGACTACGCAGCGCTCGAACGTCTGGTCGCAAACCAGATCGAATGCGGCATCGACGGACTCGTTCCGTGCGGCACGACAGGTGAAAGCCCGACGCTGAGCCACGAGGAACATGACAGGGTCATCGCACAGACGATCAGGTTCGCGGCCGGCAAGGTGCCCGTCATCGCAGGAACAGGCTCCAATGCGACACATGAGGCGATCAGGCTCAGCCAGCATGCGCAGGATGCGGGCGTAGATGCGATCCTTCTCGTCAACCCGTATTACAACAAGCCCACTCAGAAGGGCCTGTACCTGCATTTCAAGGCAATAGCCGACAGCGTCTCGGTGCCGTGCGTGCTATACAACATCAAGGGACGCACCGGTGTCAACCTCGAGACCGATACCCTGATGAGGCTCGCCGACGAGTGCCCGAACATCGTCGCTGTCAAGGAGGCCAGCGGCGACATGGTCCAGATGAAGGATGTCATCAGAAGAAAAGGAAAGGACTTTTCTGTCCTTTCTGGCGATGACAATCTTGCGCTGGAGCTGGTCAGAAACGGAGGGGACGGAGTGATTTCCGTTGCGTCCAACCTCTTCCCTGTCCAGATGGAAAAGATGATGAAGGCCGCACTTTCAGGCGACTACGAGACTGCGGAGAGATACAATTCCTGGATGGCCGACTTCTTCAAGGTCTGCTTCGTGGAGACGAACCCGATTCCAATCAAGACCGCGATGGCTGCATACGGCTGGTGCAGCGAGAGCTTCAGGCTCCCGATGTGCACGCTCGAGAGTGAGGAGCACAGAAACAGGCTTCTCGACGTGGTCGGACGCATGATGGCCGACGTGAAGGAGGGCAGGTTCTGATGAAGGTCAATTCCAATTTCGGCAAGCTTGCAGGGGGCTATCTGTTCCCTGAGATCGCCAGGAGAACGAAGGCCTGGCAGGAAAGGACGGGATTCGAGCCGCTCAGGCTCGGAATCGGAAACACTACCGAGGCCCTGACGCCGCATATCGTGGATGCCATGAAGAAGAAGCTCGACATCCTTTCCGACAGAGCCACCTATACTGGCTACGGCGACGAGCAGGGAGACTTCGCGCTCAGGAAGGCTCTGTGCGATTTCTACCTAAGGGAATACGGCGTATCGCTCGCTCCGACGGATTTCTTCATTTCCGACGGAGCTAAGAGCGATGCGGCAAACATACAGGAGCTCTTCAGCCCGGATTCGGTGATCGCAGTCGCCGACCCGGCGTATCCCGTCTACGTCGACTCCAATGTGGTCGGAGGTCGGACCGGGCTTTTCAACGGCAATACTTACGATGGCTTCGTTTATCTTGAAAGCACCGAGGAGAACGGCTTCATCCCCGAGCCTCCTTCCTGCCAGGTCGATGTGATATACCTCTGCTTCCCGAACAATCCCACGGGTGCAGTGGCGACAAAAGAGCAGCTCGGACGTTTCGTGGACTATGCCATCAGGGAAAAGTGCCTGATAGTGTTCGATGCCGCATACGTCGACTACATACGTCACGAGGGCTATCCGAGGAGCATCTACGAGATCGAAGGCGCAAGGGACTGCGCCGTGGAGATCAACTCCTTCAGCAAGAATGCCGGATTCACCGGCGTCCGTCTTGGCTGGACCGTCGTGCCGGAGACGCTTGCAGTGGCCGACGGCGGACAGAGCGTCCTCCACGGAATGTGGAACCGCAGACAGTGCACGTTCTTCAACGGAGCTTCGAACGTGGCCCAGGCAGGCGGCCTTGCGGCGCTTGACGAGATCGGCCGCGCCGAGTGCAGGTCGCTCGTCGACTACTACCTCGGGAACGCCAGGATCATCCGCGAAGGGCTCGAGAGCGTCGGCATCGTCTGCTACGGCGGAGTCGACAGCCCGTATGTCTGGGCGAAGTGTCCCGACGGTATGGGCAGCTGGGAGTTCTTCGACTATCTTCTCGAGAAGGCACATGTGGTCGTGACCCCCGGAGCGGGCTTCGGTCCGGCAGGAGAGGGTTTCGTCCGCGTGTCGTCCTACGGCCATCGCGAGAACGTCGTCGCTGCAGTCGAGTCGATCAAAAGGAGTCTTTCATGAGCAAGAAGACGCTTCCTCTTTCTTCCGACGAGCTGATCGAGCTCGCCGGGAAGGTTTCCACTCCGTTTCATCTTTACGACGGGGATGCGATAAGACTTAATGCGAGAAACCTCAGGAAAGCCTTTTCCTGGGCTCCCGGATTCACCGACTTCTTTGCAGTCAAAGCCCTGCCGAACGTGAACATTCTCCGACTCCTGGCAGCGGAGGGATTCGGGGCCGACTGCTCGTCGCTTCCCGAGCTTGTACTCGCCAAGGAAGCGGGGATTCCTGCAGACCGCATCGTGCTTACGTCCAACGATACTCCGGACGAGGAGTTCAGGGCAGCATACGAGATGGGCGTTCTGATCAACCTTGACGACATCACGCACATCGATGCGCTTGAGCGTGCGATAGGTACTTTTCCTGAGCGCATATGCTTCAGGTTCAACCCCGGTCCGGAAAGGACCGGCAATGCCATAATAGGCAACCCGGTCGAGGCGAAGTACGGAGTGACCCGGGCACAGCTGGCCACCTGCTATGAAAAGGCGCGCGAAAAGGGCGCAAAGGTGTTCGGCCTGCATACGATGGTCGCATCCAATGAGCTCAATGCGGACTACATCGTCGAGACAGCCCGCATGATTTTCACGCTCTGCCGGACAATAGCGGAGGATACCGGAATCAGGATCTCCTTCGTCGACCTGGGTGGTGGAGTAGGAATTCCGTACCGTCCCGAGGACGAGTCGATCAGCTTCGAGTACCTCTCTGCCGAGATCAGGAAACTCTACGAGTCGATCATCGTTCCCGCCGGGCTCGATCCACTGACAGTTACGTTTGAGATGGGAAGGGCAATCACGGGACCTTACGGCTATCTGGTCTCGCGTGTCCGGCACGTTGCGAGCAAGTACAAGAAGTACGTCGGCCTTGATGCATGCATGGCCGATCTCATGAGGCCTGCGCTGTACGGTGCATACCACCACATAACGGTTCTCGGCAAGGAGAATATGCCCGCCGACCATGTGTACGACGTCACTGGCTCGCTTTGCGAGAACAACGACAAGTTCGCGATCGACCGTCGTCTTCCTGTCGTGGAGAAGGGCGATCTGCTCGTGATCCACGATACCGGTGCACACGGTCATGCGATGGGCTTCAACTATAACGCCAAGCTGCGCCATGCCGAGTACCTGAAGCTGGATGGACGCATTCTCCGGATCCGGAGGGACGAGACGTACGAGGACTATGTGCGTACCATGCTGTTCGAACCCGAGGAGGTGCTATGAGGGAATTCAGGTATTCCTCAAGGGTCTATTTCTCCGACACCGATGCAGGAGGAATCGTGTACCACGCAAGGTATCTCGATTTTGCCGAGCATGCCAGGACGGAGATGCTGCGGGAGGTCCTTCCAGCCGTCAGTCAGAGCGATCTGCAGAGTTCCGGACTCATATTCGTGGTCAAGAGCATAAGCATCGACTACAGGAAGCCCGGAATGCTGGACGACGAGATCCTCGTGCTCACGACGCTCGAGAAGGCGGAGCGATTCAGCGCTACATTCCGCCAACGCGTTATGCGCGGCGAGGACGAACTGGCCGTGCTAATCGTGCGCGTGGCTTCCGTCTCCTCTGAGACGAAGAGGCTCATGCCCATACCCGAAGGCATAACAGCCGCGCTTTCCTGATTTTTTTCCGAAGGGCTCCGACCGGAGCCTTTTTTCGTCCGGGTGTGGCATAGGATGCCTGGATGGAGTATAATCGGCTCATGATCGTTCATGGACTGACAAAGCTGACCGTAGTCGACTACCCGTCGAAGGTTGCATGCATAGTATTCACCGGCGGATGCAATTTCCGCTGTCCTTATTGCCACAACGGAGGGCTGGTGCTCCATCCCGAGCAGTATCCCGCAATCGACGAGGACGAGATATTCTCGTTCCTCTCCAGAAGAAAGGGAATCCTCGACGCTGTAGTGATCTCCGGAGGAGAGCCGACGCTGCAAAAGGACCTTCCCAATTTCGTTCGGCGAGTCAAGGCCCTCGGGTATCTCGTCAAGCTGGATACCAACGGCAGCAATCCCGCGATGCTCAAGGCCATGGTAGGGGAGAATCTCCTCGATTACGTTGCGATGGATATAAAAAACAGCCTTGACCGATATGGTTCCACTATAGGAATAGACAAATATGATACTGAAGCTGTAGAGGAATCTATGGATTTTCTCATGAGCGGTGTCGTCGAGTACGAATTCCGTACCACGGTTACTGCCCAGACGCATGACGAAGAAAGTTTCATGGGCATAGCGTCTCGTTGCTCGAAATGCGGTAATTACTTTCTGCAAAACTTTGTTCAGTCTGAAAATACGATAAGCGACGGGTTTTCTCCGGTCGATAGGAAAACGCTTGACACTTATATTGGAATACTGAAGACCAATATAAGAAATGTACAATTACGCGATGCAGATTGAGAATAAGACCTACGCTACATATGGGGTGTAGAAAAATCTCTTCCACTTTATATTGAGTTTCGGCTTGTCAGAACTGAAAAGTATTGCTATGCTGTATTCTACACGGACAAGGATAAGGAGAATACAGAAGCATGTACAGTGTATCAAAACGCGACGGTGCCGTTGTCGACTTCGACATCTCGAAGATCAGCACCGCCATCAGAAAGGCGTTCGACGCATCGCAGACCCAGTACAACGATGACATCATCGATTTCATCGCACTCAAGGTCACAGCGAATTTCCAGAAGAAGATAAAGGACGACAAGATCGCAGTCGAGTCCATCCAGGATTCCGTCGAGGAGGTTCTGGGCCAGGCCGGATATGGCGAGGTCGCCAAGACATATATACTCTACAGAAAGCAGCGCGAGAAGATGAGGAACATGCGTTCCACGATCCTCGACTACAAGAACGTCGTCGACAACTATCTCAAGCTCAACGACTGGAGGGTCAAGGAGAACTCCACCGTGACGTATTCCGTCGGAGGTCTCATCCTCTCCAACAGCGGTGCCATAACGGCCAACTACTGGCTCAGCGAGGTATACGACGAGGAGATCGCCAATGCGCATAGGAACTGCGACATACATCTGCATGATCTCTCCATGCTTACCGGATACTGTGCCGGATGGTCGATCAAGCAGCTCATCCAGGAAGGCCTCGGCGGAATTCCAGGAAAGATCACGTCCGCTCCGGCCAGCCATCTCTCGACGCTCTGCAACCAGATGGTGAACTTCCTCGGCATCCTTCAGAACGAGTGGGCAGGTGCGCAGGCATTCTCCTCTTTCGACACCTATCTCGCACCGTTCGTCAAGAAGGACAACCTCAGTTACAAGGAGGTCAAGCAGTGCCTCGAGTCCTTCATCTTCGGCGTGAACACTCCTTCCCGCTGGGGAACCCAGGCTCCGTTCTCCAACATCACGCTCGACTGGGTATGCCCGGCCGACATGAAGAACACTCCCGCGATCGTCGGCGGGAAGGACCAGGACTTCACCTATGGTGACTGCCAGAAGGAGATGGACATGGTCAACAAGGCCTTCATCGAGATCATGATCGAGGGCGATGCCAACGGCAGGGGATTCCAGTACCCGATTCCGACGTATTCGATCACGAAGGATTTCGACTGGTCCGAGACCGAGAACAACAAGCTCCTCTTCGAGATGACCGCCAAGTACGGTACTCCGTATTTCTCCAACTACATCAACTCCGACATGTCCCCGAACGACGTCAGGAGCATGTGTTGCCGCCTGCGCCTCGACCTCAGGGAGCTCAGGAAGAAGACGGGCGGATACTTCGGATCAGGCGAGTCCACCGGAAGCATCGGCGTCGTCACGATCAACCTTCCAAGAATCGGCTATCTTTCCAAGGACAAGGACGACTTCTACAGAAGGCTGGATCACATCATGGACGTCTCCGCCCGCTCACTCAAGAGGAAGAGGGAAGTCATCACCAAGCTTCTCGACGAAGGCCTCTATCCGTACACGAAGAGATACCTTGGAACATTCAAGAACCATTTCTCGACGATCGGCCTCGTAGGCATGAACGAAGCGACACTCAATGCCAAGTGGCTCGCCTGCGACCTTACCGACAGAAGGGCACAGGATTTCGCGGTCGAATGCCTCAACCACATGAGAGATCGCCTCGTGATCTATCAGGAGATGTATGGGGACCTCTACAACCTTGAGGCGACTCCGGCGGAGAGCACCACATACCGCTTCGCAAAGCACGACGTGGTGCGCTATCCCGACATCATAACGGCAAGCAAGAACGGAGATGCGCCGTACTACACGAACTCGTCCCATCTCCCGGTCGGCTATACAGACGACATCTTCTCTGCCCTGGACATCCAGGATCGCCTGCAGACTCTCTATACCTCCGGAACGGTCTTCCATGCCTTCCTCGGCGAGAAGCTTCCCGACTGGAGGAGCGCGGCTGCCCTCGTAAGGAAGATCGCGGAGAACTACGAGCTTCCGTACTACACGATAAGCCCGACCTACAGCGTCTGCACCGACCATGGCTACATCTCAGGCGAGCACTACACCTGCCCGGTCTGCGGAAAGGCTACCGAGGTCTATTCCAGGATCACCGGCTATTACCGCCCGGTACAGAACTGGAACACTGGAAAGAGCGAGGAGTTCAAGGAGAGGAAGACGTACAACATCGGTACAAGCAGGCTTACCCACCAGGGCGTCCTCGCACACGGCGGATGCAAGAACGAGCCTGAAAGCAAGGCTGCGGAAGGATGCGGCAACGTGGATTTCGCAGAGGCCACCGAGCGCCTTCTGTTCACTACGAAGACCTGTCCAAACTGCAAGGTTGTCAAGGCCGCTCTCGACAAGGCCGGCGTCGCCTACAGCGTCGTCGATGCGGAGGAGCATCCCGAGCTGGCCACGAAGTACGGCATCATGCAGGCTCCGACGATGGTGGTTCTCTCCGGCGGCAAGGCCGAGACACTCGTCGGTGTCCAGCAGATAAAGGGCGTTCTCGACAAGGCCGTATGATTGTCCTATCTTTATAGTCCATGCCACGGGGTTTCCTCGTGGCATTTTTCGTACCTGTTGACAGCCGGCTTGGCATGGAATATCATGATGATATCAAAAAGATATCAGATAACATGGAGGTCTGAAAATGTCATACTGTGAAATAGAGGAGAAGGAACTGAAAGCCGCGAACGGCTTTCTTATGCTCTTCGTCATAATTCTGCTGTTCGTTGCCACCACGGCGCTTTTCGTCTATGCGATGATTGCGTACGAGGCGGATTCGAACACGTTCCTATTCGGATTCGGCATAGTGCAGTTCTGCGTGCTTCTCACGCTTGGGTGCATCCTATGTGCCGGACTCAAGGCGGTCAGGCCGAACGAGGCGTACGTGTTCTCGCTCTTCGGCAGATACTACGGCACTCTCAGGAAGGAAGGCTTCTGGTTCGTCAATCCGTTTGTCAGTGCGAATGCGGGGGTGAGGGCCGAAAGCATGTTCGGCATGCTTGCGGAGAAGGCTGCCGAAGGAGTTTCGGGCAAGAGAGGATCCCAGGCGCGTAGCGCGTCGATCAGAAAGACGGTGAGCCTGAAGGTGCAGACCTTCGTCAACGGCGTGCAGAAGGTGAACGACAAGCTCGGCAATCCGATAATGGTAGGGGCCGTGGTCGTCTGGAGGATAGCTGATCCTACCAAGGCCGTGTTTGTCGTGGACGACTACAAGGAATACCTGTCGAACCAGGCGGACAGCATCATAAGGAACGTCTCGAGGCTCTATCCGTATGACAACATGAGCGACGACGAGAATGCCGAGGAAAGCGAGCTTACGCTCCGCGGTTCGGCGCTTGAGATAGCGAAGAGGATGAACGCCGAATTGCAGGAGAAGGTCGAATCTGCAGGAATCGAGATCCTCGACGTAAGGATCAACCAGCTCGCATATGCGGAGGAGATCGCATCCGCGATGCTCCAGCGCCAGCAGGCCGTTGCCATCATAGCCGCGAGGAAGAAGATCGTCGAAGGTGCGGTCTCCATGGTCGAGATGGCGCTCGAGAGACTCAAGGAGGACGACGTGGTTTCCCTGGACGAGGAGAGAAAGGCACAGATGGTGTCGAACCTTCTCGTCGTGCTCTGTGGAAACAAAGATGCACAGCCTGTCGTGAACTCCGGTTCCATATATTGACACATGGACGACAAGAGCAAGAAACAGATTCCCTTGCGCATATCCAAAAGTCTCTACGACGACCTGATGAGATGGGCCGATGACGACTTCAGGAGCCTCAACGGGCAGATCGAGTATCTGCTCACGGAGGCCGTGCGCAAAAGAATGAAGGAAAGGAAAGATGAATGATTACATGCTCGAGATAAGGCATGTCGACCACTGCTACAAAAACAAAGTGCATGCGGTCTCAGGCCTGGATCTTCTTGTGAAGAAAGGGGAGGTCTACGGCTTTCTCGGTCCGAACGGAGCCGGGAAAAGCACGACCATAAAGCTGCTTTCCGGAATACTTTTTCTGCAGAGCGGAGACATTTTGGTCGCAGGAACTTCGATAAGGACTGATCCCGTGGGAGCTAAGAGGCATATCGGCTACGTCCCGGACGAACCCTGCTTCTACAAAAGCTACCGCGGAATCGACCATTTGAACTTCGTCTCGGACATATTCGGAGTCGAGAGCGAAAGAAGACGCAGCCTCATAGAGCGTTATGCCAGGCTTTTCGACATAGAGAATGCATTGAAGGACAGGATTTCCTCCTACAGTCATGGCATGAAGCAGAAACTTGCGATTACGGCGGCTCTGGTCCATGAGCCTGATCTGTTAGTCCTGGACGAACCTCTTGTCGGTCTGGATCCGAAAGCCTCGAGGGACGTGAAGGACATCATGCGACATCTCGCCGAGGAAGGCCGGAGCGTGTTCTTCAGCACGCACGTGCTGGATGTCGCCGAGGACGTATGCGATACCGTCGGGATCATAGACCACGGTACTCTCATTGCTTCCGGATCGCCTTCGGACCTCAGGGGCGACAGCAGCCTGGAAGATTTCTTCCTCCGTATCACGGAGGCCTGACATGGTACGTCTGCTTTGCAAAGCGTACAGAAAAGGTCATGGCGGAATACTCGGCGTGCTCAAGGCGGACACCGGAGGAAGAAAGATTGTAGCGATCGTCATGGCCGTGCTTTTCCTGTATCTTTACATCGTCATGTGCGCCGCGTTCTTCGGCATCTTTCTTTCTTCGCTGTCCCAAGGTGTCTGGCATGCCGTCGCGGTATTCGTCCTTTCCTCGTTTCTCCTTTCATTTTTCTTTCTTTTCAGCCTCGCTGTGGATCTTTTCTCGCGAGGACAGGACATCGAGTTTCTCCTCTCGCTTCCGATTGGGAAGAAGGACGTGCTCGCTTCCCGCATCGCGGTGCTTGGCAGCTACTGCCTGCTCTTTTTCAGCATGCTTCCGATCCCGTTCGAGGCAGCATCCCTGATCGTGCTGGACTGCACCGTCGCGTGGCATATTCTTGTACTTGTTCTCTATCTTTCCACCTGTCTGTTCGCCTCGTCCCTCTCGATGCTCCTGGCAGTAAGTCTGCCTTCCAGGGCAAGAAAGCCGATATATGCGGTCGCGGTCGTCGCGGGAGCGCTATGTCTGATGAAGTTCGGCTTGTCCCCAGAGAGCATCGGCAACACAATTGATTCGCTTATGTCGGGCAGGATCGGAAACGAGGCAGGACCGATGCCCTTGGCCGCGGCTTCTCTTGCTATGGCTGCAGTCTCGTTTCTTTTCATGAGGATCTCCGTCGGCCGCTTTCCTGCAGATGGTGCTGAGAACCGCGCTAGGTGTAGGGGCAATCTCCGCTACAGCGGAAGGGGCGTCGTCGGAGCTCTTGTCGGCCATGAGCTGAGGGTCGTCAGGAGCGACGACGGAATGACGACCGAGATAATGGCGGAGTGCTTCATACCTCTGATCCTGATCGCCATCTATACGGTGCTTGGGATGGCTGGAGACATGTTCCGTCTCCTTGAGCAAGTTGCCGATCCTTGCCTGCGCTCGATTCTTCCGGGTTTCTGCGTGGCATTCTTCGGCGGAATGACCGCGATAAGCTCTACGTCGTTCTCTAGAGAAGGAAAGGGCGGGGAGCTGGTCAGGTCCCTTCCCGTATCGCTTCGCGAGAGACTTGTTGCGAAAGTCATTTTTCATCTTCTCCTGGAGCTACCGGTCGCATTCGTCCTCCTTCTCTCGCTCTCGCTTGTCATGGGTGCGGACGCGGTCTCTATCCTGTTGTCGGTCCTCCTTGCGATCGCGGCGAATGTAACTTCGTCCGTAGCCGGGCTGTACATCGACTACAGACGACCATTTCTGGACTGGGAGAATCCTCTGGATTCGGTCAAGAAGAACCTCAACGTGTTCATTTCGATGCTTGTCACGCTTTCGTGCATTGTCGTCGGAATGTTTCCTTACTTCCTCGACCGGGGCATGTCGCCTCATCTGACGATCGTTTTCGGCACAGTGGCGGACCTGGCGGTACTGGCCGTATTCGCCCGCCTCTTTTCAAGGGCAATGAAATGAGAAATGGCTGCGCTGGGCGCAGCCATCTGTCAAATCCAGGTCCCGTCGTCGTAGAGATGGCAGGCGCAAATGTGCCCGCTCCCGTGGTCCTTGTATTCGGGAACCTGCTGCCTGCAGATTTCCTTCGCATAAGGACATCTCGTGTGGAACTTGCAGCCTTGCGGCGGATTTGCCGGACTCGGCAGGTCGCCTTGCAGTATGATCCTGTTGCTCTTTTTTTCAGGATCCGGAATGGGGACCGCGGATAGAAGCGCCTGCGTGTATGGATGGGCAGGGTGGCTGAACAGCTCTTTCTTGTCCGCCATCTCCACCAGCGATCCGAGATACATGACCCCGACGACGTCGGAGATGTATTCCACGACCGAAAGATCATGGCTTATGAAGAGATAGGACAGCCCTCGTTCGGTCTGCAGGTCCTTCATGAGGTTGATTATCTGGGCCTGGATAGAGACGTCGAGCGCCGAGACGGGCTCGTCGGCTATTATCAGCTCCGGCTTGAGCGCAAGACTCCTTGCTATGCATATCCTCTGTCTCTGTCCGCCAGAGAACTCGTGGGCATACCTGTCTATGTGGTAGGGCCTGAGTCCGCATTCCTTCATGATTGAGAGTATGTAGTCCCTGTATTCGTCCTTTCCGACAATTTTATGTTCCCTGACGGCCTCCCCGATGATCTCTCCGACCGGCATCTTCGGATCGAGCGAGGAGTAGGGGTCCTGGAAGATCATCTGTAGTTTCGGCCTGACGGCCCTCATCTCCGCTTTCGTGAAGCCGAAGATGTCCTTGCCGTTGTATATCGCCTTGCCGGATGTGGGTTCGGTTAGCCTGAGGAGCGTTCTGCCTATGGTGGACTTTCCGCACCCGGACTCGCCTACGAGTCCGAACGTCTGGCCTTTCTCGATCGAGAAGGATACCCCGTCAACTGCCTTTACATGGCCTACGGTCTTCTGGAGCACACCCTGTCGTATCGGATAGTACTTTCTGAGGTCCTCGACCTCGAGTATTCTCTCTCTCATCTTCTTTCCTCCTCGTAAAGCCAGCATGCGACCTTGTGCGTATCGGAAATCGGAATCAGCGGCGGATAAGGATCGCTGCACTTTGCAATGCATCTTGCGCACCTGTTCCTGAAGTAGCAGTGGTCCGGAAGGTCGATGGGATTCGGGACGTTGCCGGGTATGGAATAGAGCTTTTCTCCCTCCTCTATCATGTTCGGCCTGCTTTTCATCAGACCGACGGTATACGGATGCAGAGGGTTCTTGAAGATGTCCATTGTCGTTCCCTGCTCGATTATCCGTCCTGCGTACATGACGACCACGTAGTCGGCCATTTCGGCGACGACGCCGAGGTCATGGGTTATGAGCATGATCGAGGAGTTGATCCTGTCCTTGAGCGAGCGCATCAGGTCCAGAATCTGGGCCTGTATGGTGACGTCGAGGGCCGTGGTAGGCTCGTCTGCGATTATGAGCTGGGGGTCGCATGCCAGCGCCATCGCGATTACGACGCGCTGCCTCATTCCGCCCGAGAGCTCGTGTGGATACATCCTGTAGACCCTCTCGGCGTTGGCGATTCCGACCAGTCGGAGAAGCTCGACAGATCTTTTCCTGATATCGGCCTTCTTCATCCGGCCCGAGTGGAGCCTCGACACTTCGTCGATCTGGCTTCCGACGGTGAATACCGGATTGAGGGTCGTCATCGGTTCCTGGAATATCATCGAGATCTCGTTGCCTCTGATGTGCTGCATCATCTTGAGCGGAGCTTTTGTCAGGTCGATCGCTTTTCCGTCGCGCAGCGAGAACCGTACCTGGCCGCCGGTGATCTGGCCCTGCGGTTCCTGAAGTAGCCTCATTATCGACAGACTGGTGACGCTTTTTCCGCATCCGGATTCGCCTACGACGCCTATGGTCCTGCCTCGCGGGATGTCGAACGTGACGCCATCGACGGCGCGCACCGTGCCGATGTCCGTGAAGAAATGCGTCTGCAGATCGTCGATCTCCACGAGATTGTCAGGATCTCTCATCTGCACCTCGTATTCCTCCGGCGCTATCTTGCGTCCCTGCTTTCTGCCGAACTGTCTATATCGTCTCAGGTTGTCTTTCTTGATTTGCCTGAGCTGTCTGTTTCTTTCCTTGTCGCTGAGCATCTGTCACCTCTTCATTCTAGGGTCGAAAGCATCCCGCAGACCGTCTCCGACGAAGTTGAACGCCATAACGGTCATGAGAATGCATATTCCTGGCGGAACCCATAGGTACGGGCAGCTTCTCATGACTATCGTCGAGTTCACGGCCGAGACCATGTTACCCCATGAGGCGTAGGGAGCCCCGACGCCGATTCCCAGGTAGCTCATGGTCGATTCCATAAGTATGATCGATCCCAGGTCCATCGTGGCCATGACTATTATGATCGGCATCACGTTCGGGATCATGTGCTTGAATATCTTCTTCATTGGACGTATGCCGGTCGCCTCAGCCGCGAGCATGTACTCCATCTCCCTGACCTGCAGCAGGGAACCCCGGATCATTCTTGCGACCCCGGCCCAGAAGATCACTCCCATGATGAACATCGTGTAGTAAATCTTGTCCCTAGGGCTGACCTTGAGAGAGATGAGTATGCTGGAGATTATCAGCATCAACGGAATGAATGGGATGGACTGGAAGATCTCCACTAGGCGCATGACCAGCATGTCGACCTTTCCGCCGTAGTACCCTGCGATTCCTCCCATCGTGACCCCGACCAGCATCTCGACAATGACGACCACGAAGCCGACCATAAGCGAGATCCTTCCTCCGTACATGAGTCTCGTCATCATGTCCTGTCCCATCTCCGTGGTGCCGAGCCAATGCATGGCGGACGGCACCGCCCTCACATCGAGGACGATGTTGTCTATTTCGCTTTCCGTCGCGAACGTCTTAGTACTCATGTTGTAGAACGAGGAGATGTTGAGGCCTGCCGCGTTCTCATGGACTACTTTCTTGTAGTACTGGACCGCCTCTGGATCCTTTGTGTCGGTCCTGTAGAATAGTTCCGTCTCCGTATATGGGGAGAAAAGCGGTCCGACGAAGCAGAAGAGGGCCATGATCACCAATGTGGTGAGTCCCGCTACCGCAAGCTTGTTGCGGAGGAATCTCCTGATCACCATCTGGCTGGGTGTCATGAACACCTGGTTTGCCTCGTAGTCCTCCCTTTCTGCCTCCATGTTGCCTCTGATTGTTTCTTCAGTTGCCATTTCGAATCTCCTAGCTGAGTCTCACGCGCGGGTCGACCACTGCGTAGAGAATGTCTGTGATCAGATAGCCGACTATCGTGAGGAACACAAGGAACATGTTGAAGCCCATGAGGTAGGGGACGTCCGCCATGTAAGAGGCGGTAAGCGCGATGTTCCCCAGACCCTCTAGCGCGAATATCCCTTCCGTGATGGCCGCTCCGGAGAACAGTCCGGGCAGCGTTCCTCCGAGGAGGGTCACAAGCGGTATGAGCGTGTTGCGGAACGCATGGTGGTAGATTACGCAGCGTTCGCTGACGCCCTTTGCCCGCGCCGTCCTGACGTAGTCCGAGCCAAGTGCCTCCAGCATGTTGCTTCTGATGTATCTCACGTAGCTGCCGACCCCCGTCAGAACGAAGCACGTTATCGGGAGGACCAGGTGCCTGGCATAGTCGCAGAACTTTGCCCAGGTCATGTACTCGGGGTAGTTCACCCTCGCGGTCAGCATTCCCGAGACCGGGAGGACGTTCAGTCCGTAGAAGCCGAACCACCTTTTGAGGATGGCGGCGATGAAGAATATCGGCAGCGAGATGCCTATGAACACCAGCGTCGTGATGAAATAGTCGGTTCTGGAATACTGCTTTCTCGCGGCAAGTATGCCGACAGGGATTGCTATCAGAAGTTCCAGAACCAAGGCAATGAATGCGACGGAGAATGTGACCGGCGCATATTCCCTGATGACCTCGGCTACCGGTCGGTTCCTTGTCAGCGAAGTTCCAAGGTCGCCGTGCAGGACCGCATTGACCCAGTCAAGATATCCTGTGATGATCGGTTTGTCCAGGCCGTAGATTGCTCTGAGGTTGTCCCTCTGTTCGTCGGTCATCTTCTGGCTCGTCGAGGTCGAAAGAGTGACGTAGTCGCTCGGCATGAGCCGGACCAGGGTATAGAGCAGAAGAGAAACTCCGAAGAGAACAATCAGGCTGATGAGTATTCGTCTGATAATGTATTGTTTCATGATTCCGTCCTGTTCTGGAAAAAAGAAGGGGAGAGTCGTGTTCCCCCCCCCTGTCGTTGTGAAGAAGCGGACGGTCAGTTCATCCTGAGCTTCCAGAGCTCGGAAGCGTAGTTCCAGAACGCTGTGGATTCCTCGGGAAGACTGGACATGTCGACTGTCTGAACGTTGTATGCGATAATATCGTTTCTCTGGTAGAGCGGAAGCTCGATGCAGAGATCCATGGCCCTGTCGAGCATCTCGGAGACCAGGGCTTTCCTCTCTTCGAGATCGATGGTGACCACGATTTCGTCGAGAAGGGCATCGAGTTCCGCATCGGCGATGCCGTACTTGTTCTGTCCTCCTGTGCTTCTGAACTGGTCCCTCTTGTCGCAGCTTGTGACATTGCCCCATGCGAGAATGAATATGTCCGCAGTCCCGTCGTTCATCGCCGCCTGGAGGACTGCGAAGTTGACATCGTTGATCTGGAGCTCCCCTCCGAGCGTCGCGAGATCCTCCGCTGCACTCGTGAGCATGGCATATGCCGGATGGTCACCGGTGCCGCTTCCTCCGATGTAGGCGTTGACTACGAGCTGCTTGCCCTCTGCGTCGACGAGCTTGCCGTCCTTCTGGGTATATCCGGCCTGCTCGAAGTACTTGAGAGCGTTCTCGACGGAATACGGGTAGTAGACGGTCGCATCGACAGGATACTCTGCAAGAGTAGGAACGAGCGGGCGCTCGATGACCTGTGCGACATCGCCGTAGTAGCCCTTGACGGAAGACTGCCTATCCATGAGGGAGAAGAGACCCTTCCTGACGTAGAGGTCGAGGTTGGTGCAGTTGAATCCCGCGTAGCCGTACCCTGCGAACGGTATGAGATCGTATTCGATTCCCAGTGCCTGCATCTCATCGATGTTCTCCATAGATCCGGACGGGTTGGCGATGTCTATCGCGCCGCTGGCAATGGAGGGTAGCGTGTCGTTCTCCGGAACGAACTGCCACTTGACGGTTCCGATGTTCGGCACTCCCTCGAAGTAGTCGGGGTTTGCGACGCATGTCGCTATATTGTCGCTGAAGCCCTGGAACACATAGGGTCCGGATCCGACGGGATTCATGTTGGCAAGGATCTTCGAGACGTCTCCCTTCTCGAAGTCTCCGTAGTATCCTCTTGGAACGAGGTAGACGGAGATGTTCCTGTCGCCGTTGATGTCGACGCTGTTGTACGTGACGGTGCAGGTATAGTCGTCTATCCTGTTGATTCCGCTGATCGTGTCAACGTGTTCGCTGCCTGCAAGATTTTCCGCGATGTAGCTCTCGGCAAGGTGTTTCGCCCACCATGTCTCCGGATCGTACGAGTCGCGGTAGTTCGCGTACTCGACGAGCGCAAGAAGCTCGAGAAGCTGGCTTTCGTCGCTGGTATCGATGTACTGCAGTTCATCGCCGAAACCCTCCGCATCGATGTAGCCGATCCAGTCGTATGCATCGAGTCCCGTGTACCATCCTTCGAGTCTGGACTCGACGAGGTAATACATGAAGTCCTCCTGCGAGATTGTCTGCTGCGAATACTTCGCTGCGGCTTCCTTCTCGAAGGCTCCGACACTTATAGCGTAGTTCGGATCGTCGTAATAGTATTCCTTGACGCCTTTTATGTCCTGGTTGACAAGAGCCATCGGGCCTGTGTACGAAGGATCCGCGCACACGTATAAAAAGTAGATGTAGTCGTCGATTGTGACGGGATCGCCGTTGGTGAAATACATCCCTTCGTTGACGGTGACCGTATAGGTGACCGTACCGTCGACATTCATCTCGCTGGTGATGTTGCCTGCGTACGGGATTACCTCGTTGTGAGCATTCAGCCTAGTCGGTGATACGAATATCTGATCGATGACCAGTCTGTCGTATGCCGATTCAGCAAGGAACGGATTCCATTTCTCCTCGAAGTTCGCAGGAACGCCGATGACGAGCGTCTTGTCCGCCTGCGAAGGAGAAGAGACCGGCAAGGACTCTTGTTTCGCTGAACCGGAACTTGCCGCTGATGGGCTTGCGGAAACCGATGCTGCTTTCGTCTCCTCCGCGCCGCTCCTATTTCCGCATCCTGCCAGAACGGCCGCTGCGAGCACAGTAACGAGAACCAGGGAGAGCAGCTTTCTGCTTTTCTTGGACATAGTACTTCCTCCATTTACATATTTGACTTCTGTCAAGTGTATAGGCAAAGTCGGGTTTCATCAACTGTTTTGAGGAAAGTGGTACGCCCTCGGCCGACGCGCGTCGAAAAAGCTGAATCACGCATCGAAAGGACAGATGCCGACAGACGATTGCCGGATGTGGAAAGGAAAAATGAAAAAAGCCATTTGACATGAACCGACATTATGGATAATATGTCGTTGTACTTCGGATAATAGCGCAGGGGTTAGCGTACAAGTCTGGGGGACTTGGGGTCGGCGGTTCAAATCCGCCTTATCCGAAAGATTTCGAGGGAAATGTGGAAAAGGGGCTGTATATATCAGTACCCTTTTTTATTTTTCCGTATGATGTGATTTCTGTGGAGAGGAACGACCTTCTGCCGCTTCATGGCGACGCTGTTTTTTTTCCATTTGATATTGACATCGAAGGGTAAAAGAAATCAAAGTATTTTGTGCTGAGGTGAGAGCGATGCATAGCGGTATTATCGATGAGATTCTCGAAGTCGAGGACAATGCATTTTCGATCGTTGACAACGCGGAGAAGGAGGCTCGTGAGATCATCTTCAAGGCCCAGGAGGACAAGCGCAACTATGTGCAGAGCCGTCTCGAGGCCAAGAGACGCGAGAACGATGCCGCCCTCGAGGAGGCTGAAAGTCTTCTGAAGGAACATCTTGCGATCTACGAGGAGAAAAAGGAAGAGATAGAGAAAAGCGCCGCGAGCGTCGATCCGGACGTTCTCGAACGTGCTTCGGCCAGAATCGTCGAAGTTCTTCTCGGAGCGTGAACCATGGGAAAGGTCAGCGAATACGCATTCATCAATGCCAAGCTTAGGGCAAGGATCGGAATGCTGCATTCCTCGAAGGTCCTCGACGACATGATCAAGGCTCCTTCCCTGGTCGAATCGATTGCGGTCCTGAAGGGAACTAGGCATGACCATCTGGTGGATGTGTACGACAGGACTGGAGACCTGCAGCAGGTCGAGCTGGCGCTCCTCGAGGAGGAGATTGCCACGCACAAGGAGATAGCCGGATATCTGAAGGGCAGGGAATGCGGGTTTGTCGACATCCTTCTTGAGAAGGTCGAGATCGACAATCTGAAGAATGCGGTCAGACTGTGGTACTCTAACATCGTCAGGCACCATCAGATAAGCTATCGCGCCAGCTACATATACAAGGACAGGATCGTCAACGATATAAACTACACCCGGATAATAAATGCGACCGGATATGCGGACGTCCTTGCCTCTGTCGAGGGAACTCCGTATCACGAGGTATTTTCGTCGTTCTCGTTCGAGAAATTGTCGGCAAAGGGGCTGTTTTCCCTCGAAATCTCATTGGACCATCTGTGGTTCAGGCGTCTTTTCGACGGAATAGGGAGACTGTCGGGAGACGACAGTCGCATATCGAAGGATATATATATGGTGGATGTGGATCTGAAGAACATACTGCTGTTCATCAGGTACAACTACTATTACCATGCTTTTTCGGATTCGGATCTTTCATCAGTGATGATTCCTTATGGCTTCATCTACGACCAGATGGTCGCGAAGAAGGTATTCGCATTGTCCGATCCCAGCGATGTGGTGCGTTCGATCGTCAGGAGACGGTACAGCACGCTTCTCGACGAGCTTGCCACTGTCAGGAGAAACGATGACGAGCTTACGTCGCGGGACGAGAACGCGAAGCACATACTCATGATGGAGGACAACCTCGCAGCGACGAGGAGCCGTGAATTCACCAGGATACTTTCAGGTAATCCTTTTTCCATAGGCATAATCCTAGCTTATCTGTTCATGTACAAGGACGAGGACAGACGCATTAGAGCGATCCTCTCTGCGAAATACTACAGATGGGATGAGAACAGGATAAGGGAGGCGTTCGTATGAGCATGTTTACCCGCAGAATGAAGATGCTCACTGCGGTTGTATTGGACGAGGACAGGGACAAGGTCGTAAGGCATCTTCTCGAGAAGGGCGTAATGGATTTCGTCCGGCTTGATTCCCTTGGCGAGGAACAGCTGAAGAAGCTCGGCACCCGCAACGATGCCGAAAACATACAGGTCCTCGGGGATCTCAGAGGAAGGATTGAAGTCCTTTTCAAGCAGGCCGACGTGGTCCTTCCGTCGCTTGACGGGGTGGATCTCGACAATCCTGCACCGGTCGAGACGGACAGGATAAGAAAGTTCCTCGACAGGCTCGGCATGGGCATGCAGAACCTGAAGGAGCAGCAGAAGAACGTCAACCAGAGGTTGCTCAACGAGACCGAGATGCTCAGGTATGTGAACGAGGGCAGGAAGGATTACCTCGACCTTAGAGTCGGCACCGTCGCACAGAGAAAGGACGATTTCCTTGCCCGCATGACACCGCTTGGCGGAATCGTGATTTCGGATTGCGATCCTATGGTCTCTCTCACGTTCAAGAGGGATTCGTCGCGGACCAACGAGATATTCGACAAGTTCGCCTGGACCGAGAGTACGGACGTCGATGCCCAGCACGGAGCTATGGATAGAGCCAAAGCCGGTCTCGAGGAGAAGATCGCCACCGACAAGGCAACTCTTTCAAAGCTCGGCGACGACGTGAAGGCCCGGATACTCGAGAACAAGGACGAGCTAGTCGGATACTGGAAGCAGGTGAGGCTCTTCGAGCTCAGCGAGCACGTCGAGTCGTTCTTCTCCTATACGAAGAATACCACGCTGTTCTCCGGATGGGTCCCCGAAGAGGACTACGGGATGGTCGAGGAAACCATACGCAGCGTCACCAAGGGCAGATGCATAATCGAAGGCAAGGATGCCGAGGCGGTCGACAGGGACAAAGTCCCGTCGAGCATGACCAGCCCGAAGTTCCTCAAGCCGTTCGAGCACATCGTCAACAACTATGCGGTCCCCGAATACGGTTCGATCAACCCGACGCCGTTCACTGCAGTGGCATACATGCTGATGTTCATGCTGATGTTCGCCGATCTCGGACAGGGCTTTGTACTTCTTCTTGTCGGCCTAATCGGCAAGTGGAGCTACAAGACCCATCCCTTGAAGAAGGACGGACTCATCAGTAGGTATCTCTGCTCGCTGCTCGTGTATCTCGGGCCGGCTTCAATGGTCGGAGGGCTTCTCTTTGGATCCTGCTTCGGATACTCCTGGTTCCCAGCTCTGTGGTTCAACTATCATAGCGTTGTCAACGGACATGGCGGTTCAGGTTACATACAGGATATCTACGACATCCTCGGCATAACGATCAAATTCGGTATCTGCATCATCTCTCTGGGACTTGTCCTCAACTGGATAAATCTTTTCAGAAAGAAGAGATATTTTGAATTGATATTCGACAAGAACGGTCTTGTCGGCGGCATTATGTACGCTGTGGGCGTGTGGTTCGGTTTCGGCTTCGTCGCAAGCGACTACAAGGTATTCCCCACGGCTCCGTGGCTTCTGCCTGTGATACTTGTCCCTATCGTGCTTACGGTGCTCAAGGAGCCTCTCCACTATGCGTTGCACGGTCGCCACAAGAGCAGGAAGTCGGTCGGACAGCTTGTGATCGACACTGTTATGGAGTTCATCATACAGATGCTCGAGATTTTCTCCGGTTTCCTGGCTAACACGCTTTCGTTCATGCGTGTCGCGGGACTCGGAATTGCGCACGTATCGCTCATGACGGCGTTCCAGGATATGGCCGACATGACGGGAAACGTATTTTTCTCTGTCGTGATAATCATCCTGGGCAATGTTCTCGTGATTGTTCTCGAGGGACTTTCCGCCGGAATCAACAGCCTCCGACTCAACTACTACGAGTTCTTCACCAAGTATTTTACCGGTCACGGAATCGCCTATAGCCCGATAGGACTCGACGGCGTCCGGAAGGCCGATTGAAATTTATGGGAGGGTCAAAATGACCGCAATTGAATTGAAGAGGAAGATCGCAATGTCGATCACGCTCACTGTCGTACTTCTTTTCGCTACAGCATTTGTTTCGTCTCCGACGATTTACGCGGCTGCGGAGGCTGTCGCAGGCGGGGATTACAATGCTTCGTGGATCTGCCTCGCAGCGGCGCTTGCATTCGGATTCGGTGCCATCGCGGCAGGTTGGGCAATCTCCACCGTAGGAGCGGCTGCAATGGGCGCCATCTCCGAGAAGCCCGAGATCGCTTCGAACGCTCTTATCTTCATCGGTCTTGCCGAGGGTCTTGTAGTATTCGGATTCATCACGGCGCTCATGATTCTTGGAAAGGTCTGACGGGAATATGGAATACTTTGTCATCGGCGACGATGACACCGTGCTCGGCTTCTCCATAGTAGGAGTGCTGGGGGAGGTCGTCCATACACGGGAAGAGGCTCTTTCCGCCTGGCAGAAGGTCCTGGAGAGAAAGGAATACGGTGTCATCATCATAACGGAGGATACCGCCGACCTCATCAGGGAGACGGTGGACAGGTATCTTTTCTCCGAATCTTTCCCTCTGGTTGTCGAAATCCCGTCGCGCGACGGGAAATTCAAGCGTGACTTGAGGGAGCTCGTCAACGAGGCTATAGGAGTTTCTATATGATCGAAAAGGACAATGCGCTCATTGCAGGCATCCTCGCGGATGCGGAGGCAAAGGCGCAGAACATAATTTCCAAGGCGAAGGATGAGGCCGAACTCATCGGGAAAGACGGAGTCAAGGAAGCTGAGAGCGCGCTTGAGGCGGAAGAAAGGACCTGCAGGTTCAGGCTCCAGCAGCTCGAGCTCAAGGAAGAGAGTGCAAAGCGCAGCATCGATCGTCTTGCAGAGCTTAGGAACATGGATTCATCCTATTCCCTCATCATGGCCGAGGTCGACAGAAGGATTGCCGCCATGGTCAAGGATGGGAGCATCCGCAAGGCCCTTGTCGAATGGACCGTCGAGGCCGCGATCGGTCTCGACCGCAGGAAGGCGGTGGTCTCCTCGTCCAAGGATGCAAGGGTGGACGAGACTATGTTGCAGGAGGCCGCAGCCATCATCAAGGAGAGAACGGGGGCCGAGATAGATCTCTGCCTCGACGAGAAGCTATGCAGCGAGCTCGGAGTCGTCGTCTCTTCCGAAGACGGAAAGGTCAGCTACGACAACCTTCTCAGCGTCAGGAAAAGACGCTACTTGAAGGACATCAGAAAGATAGTGCAGGAAGAAAATGCAAGGCAGAATAGTAGGTAGAGTCAAAAGGGTGAGCGGACCTGTCCTCCAGGTCAGCGGAATCACCGATGCGAAGATGGAGGAGCTCGTCCATGTCGGAGAGCTCGGCATCGTCGGCGAGATAGTAAAGCTGAACGGGAACGTGGCGACGGTCCAGGTCTACGAGGATGCCACAGGCATCGCTCCCGGGGACAACGTGTACGGTTCTCAGATGAGTCTTTCTGTGGAACTTGCCCCCGGGCTCATAGGCAACATCTACGACGGAATCCAGCGCCCTCTCGAGGAACTGCGCGCACTCAGCGGAGACTTCATCGCGAGGGGCATTTCGACGAGCGCCGTCAGCCACGATAGGAAATGGCATTTCGTCCCTGTCCTTTCTCTCGGGGACGAGGTCGTTGCGGGAACGGTCATAGGAAGCGTCGACGAGACGGACAGGGTCGTCCACAGGATAATGGCCCCTTCCGATCTGAAGGGAACCTGGACTCTTGTATCCCTTGCCAAGGAAGGTGACTACACGGTCAGCGAAGAAATTGCGACAATAACCGACGGCAACGGCGTCAACAGGAAGCTTACGATGACGCAGTACTGGCCGATCAGGGTTCCGCGTCCCGTCAAGGAAAGACTTTCCCTCGACACACCTCTGCTTACCGGACTGAGAGTCATCGATTCTCTTTTCCCGCTGGCAAAGGGCGGCACGGTAGCCATTCCCGGAGGATTCGGGACAGGAAAGACCATGACGCAGCATGCCATAGCGCAGTGGTGCGATGCGGACATAATCGTATATATAGGATGCGGCGAACGCGGAAACGAGATGACGGATGTTCTTCGCGAGTTCCCTCACCTTGTCGATCCTCGAACGGGACAGTCCCTGATGCACAGGACCATCCTCATAGCCAATACTTCCAACATGCCTGTTTCCGCCCGCGAGGCAAGCATCTACACAGGCATAACGATGGCCGAATACTATCGCGACATGGGCTACAACGTAGCCATAATGGCTGACAGTACGTCCAGATGGGCGGAGGCACTGAGGGAGCTTTCCGGAAGAATGGAGGAGATGCCTGCCGAGGAAGGATTCCCCGCATACCTGCCGACGCGCATCGCACAGTTCTACGAGAGGGCGGGACACATGAGAAGCCTGAACGGAAGCGAAGGATCCGTGTCCGTCATCGGTGCAGTCTCGCCTCCCGGCGGAGACTTCTCCGAACCTGTCACCCAGCACACCAAGCGCTTCGTGCGTTGCTTCTGGGGACTTGACAGGGCTCTTGCCTCCTCGAGACACTATCCAGCCATTTCGTGGCTGGACAGCTACAGCGAATACACCGACGAAGTGAAGGACTGGTGGGGAAGGGCCAGCAATAATCTCTGGTACTCGAACAGGCAGAGGATAATGGAGCTCCTTCAGAAGGAAGTGAGGCTCCAACAGATCGTCAAGCTTGTCGGTCCGGATGCGCTGCCCGATTCGCAGAACTTCATAATCGAGGTCTGCTCTCTTTTCAAGACTGCATTCCTCCAGCAGAACGCCTTCGACGAGATAGACAGGTACTGTGCGGTCCCGAAACAGGTGAAGATGCTCGAGATCATCCTTCACTACTACGACCTCGGCCAGGAGGCGATTTCGAAGGGAGTTCCGATGGTGAAGATCCGACGGCTTTCCGTCGTCCAGGAGATTCAGAAGATGCGATTCAACATCGCCAACGACCAAGCGGACGACATAGATAAGCTCTCCTTGAAGCTGGAGAGGTCCATGATGCAGTTAGGAAGTTTGTATGATGAAAACTAATGATACTCTATTGAAGACCAGCGACAGGACGCTGCTTGCCGGAAGGGAATACAAGGGTGCGTCGAAAATAGACGGACCGCTTGTATACATGAGAAACACCCATCCGGTCGGATATGGCGAGCTGGTCGAGATAAGGACGGCAGATGGGGAGATCAAGTCCGGACAGGTCCTCGACACTTCCGACGAGGCTGTGTGCGTGCAGGTATTCGAAGGCACGGACGGACTTTCGCTACCGGGAACGAGCATGCGCTTCCTTGGAGAACCTCTCACTCTCGGTGTCACCGACAAGATGCTCGGAAGGGTCATGAACGGACTCGGAAAGAGCAGGGACGGAGCCAGGAATCCTTCCGCGTTCGACGAAAGGGACGTCAACGGCGTTCCTATCAACCCGACCGCGCGAGAGTATCCCCGAGATTTCATCCAGACCGGAATATCCGTCATCGACGGTATGACCACACTGATACAGGGGCAGAAACTCCCGATTTTCTCTGGAAACGGACTCGAGCACAACCAGCTTGCCGCGCAGATAGCCCGTCAGGCCAAGGTCCGCGGCGGAAAGAGCGATTTCGCGATCGTCTTCGCTGCCATGGGCGTCAAGTACGACGTCGCGAAGTTCTTCATCGACAGTTTCGAGGAGACAGGCGTCCTTGACAACGTCGCGCTCTTTTTGTCCCTTGCCGACGATCCATCGATCGAGAGGACGATCACGCCCAGAACCGCGCTCACTTTGGCCGAGCACCTTGCTTTCGACAAAGGCAAGCAGGTTCTCGTGATCATGACCGACATGACGAACTACTGCGAGTCCCTCAGGGAGATTTCGACGCTCAGAGGCGAAATTCCTTCAAGAAAGGGATATCCAGGATACCTCTATTCCAACCTTGCGGAGCTCTACGAGAGATCGGGCAAGATCAGTGGAAAGAGCGGATCGATCACGCAGCTGCCGATCCTGACGATGCCGAACGACGACATCTCCCATCCTATCCCGGACCTGACAGGTTACATCACGGAAGGACAGATAGTCTTCGACAGGGATATGCACGGTAGAGGCATATATCCGCCGATCAACTGTCTTCCTTCTTTGTCGAGACTCATGAAGGACGGAATCGGAGAGGGTATGACGAGGGATGACCATCCTCATCTGTCCAACCAGCTGTTCGCTTCATATTCCCACGTGAAAGATGTGAGAAACCTCGCGTCCGTCATCGGAGAGGAGGAGCTTACCGAAGTCGACCACAAGTACCTCGAGTTCGGCGATTTCTTCGAGAAGAAGTTCGTCGCCCAGAGATATGACGAGGACAGGTCGATAGAACAGACCCTCGATCTCGGCTGGGATGCGTTGTCGATTCTTCCTGCGGAGGAGCTTGCGCGCCTCACCGAAGACGAGATCAACGCGCATTACAAGGGTTGATCAATGGATACGAGTCTTGCACCTACGCGAAGCAATCTGATGAAGCTCAAGGAGGACCTGGCGTTCTCCAGGCTCGGCTATGATTTGTTGGACCAGAAAAGAAGCATCCTTGTAAGCGAGCTTCTGACTCTGGTCGACCAGGCCGTCGATTATCAGAACCGTGTTGAAAAATCCCTTCTCGACGCGGAGAAGGCCCTTCAGGATGCTATAATGCACATGGGCAGGCTCAAGATCGCAAACCTTGCAGGTGCAGTCAACATCACTTCTTCGATAGATCTGAAGAGCAGGAAGGTGATGGGTGTCACACTTCCGAAGGTTGAAACGTCTTTCGAGGGAGAGGGGCCGTTCTTCTCTCCTGAGGGGACCAGCATGCTCAGCGAAGTCGCGCTGAACAAGTACAGGGAGGCCCTGGAGCTCATGGGCCGGATGGCCGAGCTCAAGGTCTCGATAATGAGGCTGGCCAAGGAGGTCAAGAAGACGATACGCAAGGTAAATGCGCTCGAGAAGCTTGTCATCCCTGACAAGGAAGAGACCTGTAAATATCTTCTTTCCCGTATAGAGGAGCAGGAGAGGGAATCCTTCATACTTCTTAAGGTCGTGAAGGACAGGATGCAGAAGCAGGGTGAAACGATAGTGGAAACAGAAGGAGAAAACTGATGAACAATGCTCCATTTATGGATATACTGGTTTATCTGGACGGATCGGAGGGTTCGATAAGCGCTCTCATGTATTCGATCTTGCTTGCCAGAAGCACCGGTTCGAGATTGCATGCCTTGTATGTCGTCAACAGCAAGGCGTTGGGTGATCTCGTGATGAGCCATATCTTCATCGACCAGGAGAAGAGCGAGTATCTTGCGGATCTCAAGAAGGATGCCGAGCGCCATCTGAGACATGCGAGGAAGCTTGCGATGCAGAAGGGGATGGAGATCGAGACCGAGGAGCTTGAAGGCTCTCCGCACTCCGAGGTGATGAAATATATCAAGAACAAGCACATCGATCTTCTTGTTCTGGGACCTGTCAACGTCATCAGAAGCAGAAGGGAGGAGCTTGTAAGCGAGAGCGACAGGATGTTGAGGACATGTCCATGTCCGGTTCTTGTCGTCAAGGATTCGGATGACATATGGACAAGGTTCGAGGAGGATTTCTAATGGGACTGATGGATGCGTTGAAGAAGGAATTTTGTTTTTATCCGCTTGAAGGTGAGGACAAGCAGAGCGTACTGACCGACCTCATCGAAAAGTTCTGTGCCGCATACGGCTTCGACGAGATTTCCAGGAAACACGTCGAGGATGCAGTCTTTGCAAGGGAGACTCTCTGCTCCACCGGGCTTGAGAACGGCATCGCCATTCCGCACGCCAAGCTCGATTTCATCAAGAACACTCTTGTCGCGCTTGCCGTATCCCGGAAGGACATCGATTTCGGGGCGCCGGACGGAAATACCACGAAGGTTTTCTTCCTCGTTCTGGGAAGTACAGACAATCCGAGCGAGCACGTACAGGTCCTCAGCCAGATTGCGAAGCTTGCAAAGAACACTTCGTTGATAAAGGCAATAAAGAACGTAGGCAGTCCGCAGGAACTGTCGTCGCTGGTACTCCAGGAGAATTGAGCAAAACAAGGAAGGCAGCCGAGGCTGCCTTTTTCTTTCAGTAACCGAAGTTTCCTTCTATGAGGATGATATGTATCCTCTCTTTCACTTTCTGCCTGGAGAGCACGGCCGTGGAGCAGCATATGGTCTCGCTGCAGCGGAAACCGCACATCAGGTTCCTTTCGTCCAGGCCGTTCTGTGCGCATCGTCCGTTTTCGTTGCAGAAAGTTTTGAGTCTGAGCCGTTTCGCGTTGAGCGGTGCAGCCGTCGACTCGACTCTGTATACGGCTTCGTTCAAGTCGGTCACGATTTTGTTTGTCCCACATATCAGAAATACCTTGTCCGGGCCATAGATGGTGGCCGCGACCCTGTTTCCTGTACCGTCGACCATGTATACCTCGCCATGCATCGTCAGGGCATTGGCGCTTGCAAGGTAGTAATCTGCAAAGAAGCTCTCCCTGTAGATCTTCTTTGTATCCGCATTTTCGGCATATCTGTCCAGAAAGTCGAAGCGTCCGCTTCTCAGATAATCGATCACTCCGGTCTCGAAAAGCGTCATAGAACCGCCTACCGATACGACCGATCCGCTTTTCATCATTCCATCCAGAAGAGCCGGAAGCTCCTGTTTGTTCTCCAGATAGGTGAAACCGAAGTTGTTTCTCTCGAAAGCTTGTCTTATTTCTTTTTGTTTATCCATATAAAGCATTGTACAACAAGAAATTAAATATTTGAACAAATATTTTGCAATAAAAAAATAGAAAGATTGTTGACAAATGTTGCAGGAAGGTGTAGGTTATTTGAGCGCGTCGGGGCGAGGGTTCCGGAAGGCGCAGGATTTTTCGACATTCGGAAGCGAAGGAGAAGAGAGAGACGAGGAAGCTTGAGGGAGCTTCTGTCAATTCACGAACAAGGCAATTATATTGCCAGCGAGATGGCAGGGGAAGCTCGTCCGGAAAGAATGGAAGTAGCCGCGGCGCAAGCCGCGGATGAACCATGACGGAGAGTTTGATCCTGGCTCAGAACGAACGCTGGCGGCGCGTTTTAAGCATGCAAGTCGAG
>CASEKE010000004.1 GCA_949288415.1 uncultured Spirochaetales bacterium | reverse complement strand
CCTTGAGGCCCCTCCGAACATGAACATGCCTCTTGCCCTCTCATCAGAGCATGCGGCGTTCACCATAGCCTGATACTTCTTCACCGATGACTTCGACTGCTTCAGCCTGAGTTCCAGCACCTCCTTCAGCTCTGGAGGTACTTTATCAAGAAGAGCCTTGACTTCCTTCTTGCCAAGCGACTCGATATCGACATCGTTCTCCCTGAGCCACGTCTTGAGCTGCTGCACGGATTCGGGGTTTTCAAGGCCGGTTATGACCTGCATACGGCTTACGATTTCCCTCTCCGCAGCGTCGTCAAGCTCTATGGCCTTCCTTGCGAATGCCGTGTCGACAAGGACGTCTCTGTCGTTGATCCGCTCGTTCAGGTGGTACTCATCCCAAATGAAGTCAGGAATAGGGAAGGGGGAGAGCTTCCTCGCTATGGCAACCTCAACCTCGACATCCCGCCTGTTGTAATCTATGAATCTCTGCCACTCATCAAGGAAGAACTTAGGGAGATTACGCTGGAAGTATCCGTTCTTGGCGGAGGGAACGGTGGGCGAGCAGAAGAGCCTGATGAGCTTCCTCCCTTCGTCGATCTTCTGCTCCTCAAGCCTCAGAACCTTACCGATATCCTTGAGGGCCAGAGGAAGGCCGAGATATGCCGACCACACCATGCTGCATCTCCAGGATTCAGGTGGGAGATACTCATGCGGTGGTAGCCTGAGATAACGCGAGAGACACACGCGCTCGAATGAGGCGTTATGCGCCCATTTGACAACATTCTCATCCCTGATAGCGTTTATTATCTCGCAGGGAATTTCCTCTCCTGAGGCGAGGTCGATTACGTTCACATCTCCATCGTCAACAGCATAGCCGAATAGCAGGAGGCGGAAGTCTGGTTATTCAGCATAGCGATAGACTCCTGATCTTGCCAAATCAATGGAGGAAAACGACTCGATATCGATTTCCAGAGTATTTATCTTAGCCATGAGAAAGACCTCCCATGCCGTATTGCTGATATACAGCTTTGTGATACGTTGTACATTTCGGCGAGATCCGATCCTCTGAAGCCGCAATACAATTCGAATCTTATCGCCTGTACATCATCAGCAGTCAGTTTCCTCCATGCCTTTCCTTGACGGAATACATCGAATATGTTTTCTCTACGAGTATCGTATCTGAGGTTTCCAAGTCTGTTGTCTGCTGGATTGCCATTTGCATGAAGAATCTCCTTTCCTTCTGGAGCTTCCCCGACAAATGTCTTCATGACTAACTGATGAACGGGTATTCCAGCTGTCCCATGCCCTAGAACAACGGATAAATGGCCAGATTTGATTGCTCCAGGTCTTAGCCCGTACCCTTTAGTCTTTCGGTAAAATTCCTTTCCTGTAAAATGGCACACGCCACGGACCTTGCGATCAAGGCTACGGATTCTGCCCATGTTGCTTGCCTGATATCTGCCTTCGTAGCCAGGTATATCTTTCCAGATTCCCTCCATGTGCTGTGGATTCTCCTTTTGATGATTGGAAATGCTATCTGGGCGAGGCTTGTATCTCTTTAGCCATCGCCCAGAAATTCAGGATTTCTTACGCGAGGAAATCCTCATCATCCTCGATATCTCCGAAGTCATCCTCCGGTGAGGATTTGGACCCGAGCGGCTCTCCCGCGCGGATGAGCTGCAGGTTCTGAAGTCCGCAGGCGATTCCCCTGTTGCCGTTCGAGTTGAAGGCGTAGAATGTTATCGCAGCTCGTCCGTAGACACCCGAGTACACGAGGTTGCTGTCGAGGACAGGCTTGCACGCCTTATCGACGATTCCTGGTGCAGTTGTGCTGTTGGCGTTGATGAACCATGCGTTCGCATACGCCTCGTCATCAGGCCTCTCGATATCGCCATCGCGGAGCGGTGTCTTGATTGACGAGAGAGGAGGCTCGGTCTTGCCGTTTCCCCTGAGCTTCCCGGCTCCGTCGTTGTAGGCTGCTTCGATGGCCATCCTGATCTTCGCCACAGTATCTTGTCGCTCTTCGGGATGATGAGCGAGATGCTGTACTTCGGTGTTCCGCCGTTGATGGCTGTCGGTTCCCATACGTGGCAGTATGAGAATCTTGTCTCTGGTCCTGTGACCACTTTTGTTGGTGATGCATTCTTCGACATTCGTTTTACTCCTCTAAGTCGGTGAAGTCGTTTATCGTTATCGTCGGTCTCCGGTCGCTCTCAGGAGCGATTGTCGGCTTTCCGGCTGGCTTGGTTATGAGAACACCTAGCAGCTCGTTGAATCTCTTCTTTCCGAGCATCGCGGTCATTGACGTTATGCCCTTCACTGTATGGTCATATCCTTCAGCAAGAAGGTGTTGGAGGATCTCAACTACCCTGCGAACGTACAGTTCTGCATGGATGTAAAGAACAGGGTTTTTGCAATAAGACCATGCAATGGTAATGAAGCCAGGGCTGCTGTTTTCTCAAAACCTAAAAGCGAGCAGGTTTCAATGCTGTCAATCACCAACAAGAATTTAAAGGATACAATAAGCCTTCTCATTCCTGATTTCGATGATTCTCTCAAATATACTGTTGTTGGAGAATTTGATATGGAGAATCGAATCATGTATTACGACATGTCTACCGCAGAAGTGTCTTCCATGAGGACTTCTAGGAAAGACGTGGAGTAGCAGGGGGGATTTTGAGGGATGTTGAGATTTTTCAACATCCCGTTATGAAGTTCATATTTTTTTATTCAATTCAGTTTCTATGGCATTCCTTAGTTCGTATCGTACATCATATTCGAAAGTTTCGCTTACTAAGACTGCCTCGTTTGTAAAGCGTGCTTCTGTTGCAGGAACAAGCCTATAAAGTTTTCTACCATCTTTTCCTGTTGCATAAGTCCTTCCATCGATTTCGATGAAATTCTCTACAGCCGGAGACTGAAAACCTAGTGTCATTGATAATGAAAATGGATTGTCGAACATCTCCCCTCCTTTTTTTCTTGAACAATCTACAACATCCATCTGTTTGTTGCAATATGGTATTTCATATTAATCCGATATTGTGCATGACATAAGCATATTTTTCTTTATGAGTTGGATCGAATATTGGACAATTGCAATATTCAGTTCTATGATTGTAGATGAGAGTAGGAGTGAACATATGAGTGCGTTTGAAAAATATTCCAAGGTTGATCCGACTGGTAGCAAGCTGGGAATGTATGCTGAGACATATATGTATTCCGATCCGAATTCCAGCATGATAAAACAAGGGATGCTCCTGGAACATATCATCAAGCAGTATCTGTATGCAAAGGGATTGTATAATCGCATACCTGCTAAGAATGGAAAGAGGTATGTAGATCTGGATGACATGCTATCCTTTCTGAAGGATGAACTCAATGAAATCAATCCTAGGATGTACAGCTTCTGCGATGACATAAGGTTGAACAGGAATAGAGCTGTACACGAGTTCTATGACGATGATAATGCACCCGTTCATTCATTGCCTATTCTTGAGAGCTTGTACCGGCACATATTGGATTATTATGAGAAGAACAGGAATCATACCAATTTCGTTTTTGGAAGCGGGTATGTCTATTTTCACATGCCATTGGACAGTCCATTCATGAAGGAGCCGGAGGCCTACTATGGCCCTTCGGATAATCCTGCTGTCGATGCATTTGAGCTTGCCTTCAAAAGTGTATTTGCAGAAGGTAAGAAGACAACGAAGGACTATGAATGGATACATACGCTTGTCGACTGGGCATATTCGAAAGGGCTTGCCAATGGCGAACTGGTAGAGAAGGTGAAGCAGAGGGAGGATGGGCAGGAGTTCTCCTTCAAGGAGCATCTGAAAGGCATGGTTCATGCCCTGTTAAGCAACCAGACCAACTGGGGGAGGAATATTGCTCCGAATCTTGAGCGTATCGATGCTATATTCCATGACTATGATGATGTGGAGTTCCTCAAGAAGCCGGAAAACGGAGAATATTTTGAAAAAGAGCTTAGAAGGATAAAGTGCGGAAACAGGCAGATTGCCCGCCAGATGCAGGAACTGAAAAACAATATTTCTGTTCTTGAAAGTATTGTTGACGAATATGGCAGCCTTGATGCTTTTGTCAACGAGCAGGGCTTGTCGAAAGCGATAAAGGAACTGGCTTCAGGAAGATACAAGCTGAAAAACATGGGCGAGGCCCTTGTTTCCGAGTATCTGAGGAATGTAGGATTCAACGAAGTCAAACCGGATGTTCATATGAAGCGCTTCTTCGGTAACGATCGTATGGGAAATGGTACACATGTTCCTGCAACTGAAAAGGAAGTTATTGATATCTGTAGTGATATTGAAAGAAGGACAGGTCTCAGCCTAGTTCTCATAGATGAGGCGATATGGAACTTCTGCAGGGATAGCGAGTTCCAAGTCTGCGGCAAGAATCCGAGATGTACCCACTGTCCCATAAGTGAGTATTGCAAGCAGGGCTGACTAGTCCATGCTTGCAACAAAAGTGTTCCCGTCCTTGAAGTAGATGCTTATCTTCTCCCTTGACTGGACTACCATCTTTTCCACAAGTGCTGAGAATAGTTCCGGACTGAATTCGGTGAGAAGCTCCTTCTGACTTTTCAAGGCGTCGATGAAGGTTTCGATAGTGACTCTCTGCTCCTTTCTTTTCCCTAGCTTTTCCTGCATGACCTCGTAATCCGCTTGCAGTCTTGAATATCTGGAGGCAAGATCGTCATATATGCTGGACGCTTCCTTCTGCCTGCTGCCAAGAGTACTCATTTTCTGAAACGCCTCTTCAAGCATTCCCTTTGTCAGCATGAGTTCGTTTTCTAAACCCGTAATCTCCTTTTCAAGGGCCTCGATGGAAAATACGTTTTCCAATGTATCCCCGAGTACGGAGATCATCTCCTTCCTGTTTCGAAGAATGCTATTGATGGCCTTTACAACGACAGTCTTGATCTCCTCTTCGCTTAGGTGGGGTGTCGTACACTTGCGTGAATTATTATATTTCCACTCGCACTGCCATACGACCTTCCTGTACTTGCTGTTTGAGTGCCATGTCTTTGAGATGAAAGGGGAACCGCAGTCGGCACAGAATATCATGCCTGAGAATAGGGAACCTCTACGTCTCGATACATGACTATAGTCAGCATCCTTATATTGAAAAGTACTATGAGACTCGGATAAACAATTTCTGTTGCGATTGATGAATGTCATAAGTGACAAGGAATTAAAGATTTTTTATTAGTAACTTGAAAACTTAATGCCTAATCAGAAAACTTTTCTATTGTGGAAAGTGGCTAGAATCTGGGGAAAGACACAAATTTCTTGCAAATTCTTTGATACTTTCAATAGCCTGTAATGCTATATTTTTATATAAATATTTACAGTAAAAGAAAATAGCCAGTCATATCGACTGGCTATCATTGTATTACTACGTTGTACTGATGTGCCCAGAACGGGACTTGAACCCGTACGGCCAAAGGCCAAGGGATTTTAAGTCCCTTGTGTCTACCGATTCCACCACCTGGGCGACAGATAGTATTCTAACCAAATTCATTGAAAAAAGGAAGTGATTGTGTCGAATAGAGCTTTGTTGGCACATGATACTTTGATTTTATCCGATCTTAAGTTACTATCTACTTATGAACGATTTTATTGTTGGCCTCATTGTAGGTCTGGCTACCACATTTGTGGTCATGATCGTACTTCTTTCGAAGAATAGTGCGACGAAGAAGGACAGCGCGAAGGAGATAGAGCGTCTTAAGAAGATGCTCACCGATAGAATGGAACTCGAGAGCGAAGGGATCTCCAAGCTCAAGAAGGAGAACGAGGAGCTCAAGCAGCAGAACGAGAATCTCCGCATAAGCCTTCATGCATTCAGGGAAAAGCCCGGGCGGAAGGAGATGCAGCGTCTCCAGGTATATCAGACTGCTGCGGACCGCCTGAGCCTGAACAGCCCTGGATTTGCGCCTGTATGGCAGGCCGCGCTCAAGGAGAGCGAGGAGGAGTTCCGGAAGACATTCCTGGGGCTTTCGCCGTTCGTCAAGAAGCCGATTTCAATGAAAGCATCCGATGCGACTCTGATTACGCAGGATGACGATCTATCAGGAGACGTCTAGGCCTTTTCCTCAAGCTCGAGCCAGCGTTCGGTCGCTTCCTCGAGCCTTTTTTCTATCTCCTCGTAGCGTCTGGTATTTTTCTGCAGCGAGACGTAGTCGTCGGCGGGAAGGGTGGTGAAGGATTCCTCAATCTCAGACTTTTCCTTTTCGAGCGATTCTATCTCTTTCTCTAGTGCCTCTTTCTCCTTTCCTTCCTTGAAAGTGAGTCCCTTTTTCTTTTCTTTGGCTTTTGTCTGGACATTCTGGGAAGGGGAGGGAACTTTTTCCTTCTCCTTTTCCTTCTCCTCTCTCTCGGCTTCGTCCCTTTCTTCCTTCCAGTCGCTGTAGTGACCGGGGTACAGGGTTATTTTTCCATTTTCGAGTATGAAGAGCATGTCTGTCGTGATGTCCAGAAAAGTCCTGTCGTGCGAGCATATGATGGAACATCCCTGGAAAGATGATAGGTACTCCTCGAGATTTTCCATCGTTGCCAGATCCAGGTCGTTCGTCGGCTCGTCGAAGAGAAGGAAGTTCGGGTTCATGACAAGGCGCGATATTAGATAGAGCCTTCTTCTTTCACCTCCGGAAAGCGTGGATATAAGGCATGGATGCATCTTCTGGGGGAAGCCGAACATTTCCAGAAACTTTCCTGCTGATACTATCTCGCCTTTTCCGAGGTCTATCTTTTCACCTATGTCCGAGATGTATTCAAGCACCGTCTTATCCATCTTGAGATTTCGGCTCTTCTGGTCGTAATATCCGAAATGGGTGTTGATTCCGATGTCGACCGTACCTTCGTCCGGCTCTGTGTAGCCGGAGATCACATCCAGAAGCGTAGATTTTCCTGACCCATTGTCTCCGACAAGACCGATTTTCATGCCCTTTGTGAAAGAGAAAGAAAAATCCTTGAAAAGCATCCGACCGGAGAAGCCCTTGGAAACGTGCTCAAGTTCAAGTATCTTCTTCCCGAGTCTTCGCGAGATCGATGCGAACTCCTTCTGCTTTACGTCCTGTACGTTCTCCTGCATGTCCTGCATCGCAGCTATTCTGTCCTTGCGTCCTCTGTCCTTGCCTGTTCTCGCCTGGGGACCTCTTTTGAGCCACTCCAGTTCGCGGCGGAGTATCGTCTTGAGCCTGTCCTGCTCCTTTTGCTGGAATGCGATTCTTTCGGCTCTGCGCTCGAGGTAAGATGAGAAATTTCCGGGATGCCTGTAGAACGATGACCTGTCCAGTTCGAATATCGTCGAGCAGACAGTGTTCAGAATGTGTCTGTCATGGGTCACGATGATCGCCGAAAGTTCCGGAGCCTTCAACATTTCTTCAAGCTTTTCAATAGTCCTTATGTCGAGGTGGTTCGTAGGTTCGTCCAGCAGTACGAGGCCGGCTCGCAGCGAAAGTGTCCTGGCAATTGCGATCTTCTTCTGCTGGCCTCCCGAGAGCGTATCGATCCTGTCATCTGCCTTGCACCCTGTATCGAACTCGTCGATCATGGCGAAGTATTCCCTTTCGAGATCCCATAGATTGTCCTTCTCCATCTTTTCATAGAGTGCCGTGTAAGTTCTTTCATCGCCATCCTCGAGTGCTTTCTCGTACGCCTTGACGACATCCAGAAGAGGCGATCTTGCCTGATGGAAATAATCCCTTACAGTAGACCCCTCTGTGTATTCAATATTCTGAGACAGATAACTTACGAGGAGGTCGTTCTTGACGGAAACGTTTCCTTCGTCCGGAAGAAGGATTCCTGCGAGTATTTTGAGAAGAGTGGATTTTCCGGTTCCGTTCCGTCCGACGATTCCCACCTTTTCACCTTTTTCGATGCCGAAGGTGAGGGCAGTGAATAGAGGTTCGTCGTTGACTGTCTTTTCGAGATTTTCCGCACTGAGTATGTTCACGGTGCAGATTGTAGCTTTTTTGCCTTTGATTGTGAAGTTACGCCATTGAATGCCTTCGAAAGAAGTTCTATATTTTCCCCTATGGAAGAAAAGTTGCTCTTCAAGGAGGGGGTCAGGGATGGCTCTCCCGTATTCCTCGGATACTTTGCCACGGCGGTCGCTTTCGGGCTTCTCTGCCGTACAAGCGGGCTCAGATTCTTCGAAAGCGTCCTTATAAGTCTGACGAACTACGCAGGAAGCGGACAGTTCCTGATGATGAATCTCTACAATGCCGGATCTTTCCTTCTGGAGATCGTCATCAGCGTTTTCTTCATCAATTCCCGCTACATATTCATGTCTGCAAGTCTATATCCGCATCTGGAGGACAAAAAAGGCGTTCTTTCGCGGCTCTTCATCGGATTCGGCGATACCGACGAGAATTTTGCGATTGCAAGCTTCAAAGGCCGTCCGCTCCCGATCGGCTATATGACGGGTCTGATATTGACGACATATTCCGGATGGGTTTCCGGTACTGCAGTGGGCTTCGTCGCTGGGTCGTTCCTGCCACCGGTCGTGCAGAAGGCCGCCGTCATCACCATCTATGCGATGTTTGCCTCCATACTCGGCTCTGAGACGAAAAAAAACGCCAAGGTGCTTCTTGTCCTTGTCGTTTCCGCAGTTCTCAACAGCTTCTCGGTGCTCTGTCTGCACATAGCTACCGGATTTTCATTCATAATTGCGATGCTTGGGGCTACCGTTTTCGCCTCTTTCATATACACTGACGAGGAGGTATTCGGAATTGAATAGGATCGTCATGATTCTTCTTTGCGCCGTGGCAACCATGACCCCGCGCATCCTGCCGCTTTTCATACATGGACTGGACAGACTTCCGCGCTATCTGAGAAAGTGCATGCTCCTGCTGCCTATTGCCGCACTTGGGGCGCTCCTGTTTCCCGCGGCTCTCACCGATTTCGGATCGCAGTGGTACGCCGGATTCATCGGCATCGTAGCCGCTTTCGCCGTCTCTTATCTTGGCCGGTCCATGATCGTGAGCATAGCGGTGGCTCTAGTAGCCACCACCTTGATTCTGCTTATATGATCAGATGCTCTTTCTAAGGAACGCGAAGAGCCACTTCTCGTTTTCCTTGCCTTTCCTGGTGTCTATTCTTTCCTGGATCTTTATCACGTCGAAAAGTCCCAGCGGTGAAAGGAAGTCCTCGAAAGTCTCCTTGTTGAACGACGTGAACGATCTGCCATTTTCCGTGAAGTCATCGGGGCGATCGCGGAACGAGGCGAACAACACGCCCTTGCTCTTGAGCGCATCCGCGATTCTCTGGAACGTCCTTGCCATGTCCGGTCTTGCGACGTGGTAGAGCGATGCGGAGGCCCATATTCCGTCGTATGCGTTCTTTTCGTCGAGTTCTTCCCATTTTCCGTAGGCTACCTTGATTCCCGTGAATTCGCTTGCATACTTGATCATCTCCTTCGATGGGTCGAAGGCCTTTACATCGTAGCCCTTCATGAGAAAGTAGAGACTGTCGCGTCCGCTTCCACAGCCGCCGTCGAGAATCTTTGCTCCGGGGTGAAGTTCCTTTTCGAATATGCTGTACTGCTCTGCCATGTCCGCACTTAGCCAGGATTCGATGAACTGGCTTGCATTGGTGTCGTAGATTGCGTCGATCATAGTCATACACCTCCCTAGTTTTATCTAATGGTATCATAGGCAAAGGAGGAATTCAAAATTTTTTTACGGGTTTTTATACATTTTATTATATATATTTATTTATCGATACAATTGTATTCATTGCAGAATGCCGCTTTATATGTTCTAAAAATAATTCCTATTTCCTGGATATTCTGGTAAAATAATAAAAAAAAATATATTTCGGAGGAACGAATATGAAGAAGTTCTTAGTTTTTGCACTCGTACTTGCAACCGCCTTCAGTCTGTTCGCTGCCGGCTCTAAGGAAGCAGCGGCGGATGCGTCTGACGGAAAGGTGAAGGTCGCACTCATCATAGAGAATACGATCGACGACAAGGGCTGGTGCCAGGCCATGCACGACGGCATCATCGAAGCCCAGAATCTCTTGCCCGATACGATCGAGTATTCCTATAACGAGAAGACCAGCACCGTCGATGCCGGATCGATCATCAGACAGTACGTGGCCGAAGGCTATGATCTTATCATTGCACACGGCGCGCAGTTCAAGAATCCGGTTCTCGAGGTCGCAGAGGAATACCCGTCGGTGTCTTTCGCATTCGGAACCTCCGATGAGATCGGTCCTGCAAACGTATTCACCTACATGCCTGAAAGCGAGGAGACTGGATATCTTTCCGGAATCATCGCGGGAATGCTCACGAAGAACAACATCGTCGGCCTTGTAGGTCCTGTAGATGGCGGTGACGCTGCAAGATACAACAGAGGATTCGTCCTCGGCGTCCAGAAGGTCAATCCTTCCGCGAAGATCCTTGTTGCTCATACAGGATCCTTCAGCGACTTCGTCAAGGCCGGAGAGGTCGCCACATCCCAGATCAAGAGCGGAGCCGACGTGCTTACAGGTTCTTCCCAGCAGGCGATCGGAGCTCTCAGATCGACGGCCGAGGATCCCAATGCCCTCTGGCTCGGACAGGATCTCGCACAGCTTACCACAGAGGAAGGTAAGGCAAAGTGCGTAGCGGCATCCTCCTACAACTATGCGGCCGTCGTGGTCGGCATGGTCGAGAAGATTCAGGAAGGAGTCCTCGGAGGAGAGGTCATCCCGATGAACTTCAACAACGACGGATTCGTATTCGAGTACAACGATGCGCTTTCTTCGGTCGTGACGGACGATATCCGGGCTGCCGTGGATGAGGCTCTCGAGGCTTTCAAGGCTGCTCCTGGTGTCCTTTCCAACTGGAAGGAAGTCGATTACAACACTCTCTGATCATTTGCAGGATGAAGGATGGGGACGCCTCTGGGGTCCCCATTTCTTTGATTCTCCTACTTTGGGTACAATATGGAAAACAAAATAAGATCACTGAGGATGGAACATATCACCAAGCGCTTTCCAGGAGTGCTTGCGAGCGATGACATCACGATCGATGTAGGCGAGGGCGATGTCCTTGCCCTGGTCGGCGAAAACGGTGCCGGAAAAACCACGCTGATGAACATCCTCATGGGAATCTACCAGCAGGACGAGGGGCGCATACTCATAAACGGCGAGGAAGTCCGTTTCCGTGGACCCGAGGACGCGTTCAACGCAGGACTCGGCATGGTCCACCAGCAGTATATGCTTGTACAGAACATGACCGTCACGGAGAACGTCGCACTCGGCTTCAAGCAGGCATGGAAGCATGGGATACTCAATCTCGCAATGGTCCGCGACAGGGTCGTGGAGGTCAGCGAGAAGTACGGTCTTGCCGTGAATCCCGATGCATACATATGGCAGCTCTCTGTCGGTGAGCAACAGCGCGTCGAGCTGGTAAAGACGCTTTCTCTCGGCGCGAAATTCCTTATTCTCGACGAGCCTACCAGCGCACTGACTCCGCAGGAGACGGACGATCTCATCGTGCTGCTTCGGAACATGACGAAGGAACTGAGCATAATCTTCATATCCCACAAGCTTCAGGAGGTGAAGGCGCTCTCTAACAAGGTCACTATACTACGCCACGGCAAGGTTGTGTTCAACGGAAATACCGACGACTACTCTCCCGGCGAGATAGCCGCGAAGATGACCGGTCACGAGGTCGAACTTCCGAAGAATTGCGAACCCGACATGCATGGCGAGGTCGTTCTGGACATTGCGGACCTCTGCGTAAGGGGCGATCGCGGCAACCTGGCTCTTGACAAGCTTTCCCTCGCAATAAGAAGCGGTGAGATCGTAGGGCTTGCCGGAGTCAGCGGAAACGGGCAGAGGGAACTTGCGGAAGCCATAAACGGAATCAGGGCGACCGAGTCCGGGACCATCCGCTTCTTCGGCAAGGAGATACAGAACCTTACTCCGTACCAGGTCATAGGCGAGGGCATGGGATACATACCCGAAGAAAGGAACATCGAGGGAATCGTTCCCCAGTTCCAGCTCAGGGAGAACTTTGTCCTCAAAGATGTCGAGAAGAAACCGTTCTCGCTCAAGCGGCTGCTCAGAAGGAAATCGATAGACGAGAATGCGGTACGTCTCAAGGATGATTTCGATATCAGGGCTCCAGGAATCAATGCTGCAAGCGGTGCGCTTTCGGGCGGAAACATCCAGAAGGTGATCCTTGCACGCGAGCTTACCCGCGGAGCGAAGTTCATCATTGCGGTCTATCCGACGAGAGGACTCGATCTGGGAGCAGTGGAGTTCATCCATCAGGAGCTTCTCAAGAAGAGAAGGGAAGGGGTAGGAATACTGCTGATTTCCGAGGAACTTGATGAGATAATGAATCTTTCGGACAGAATTGCGGTAATCTACAAAGGCCAGATCCAGCAGGTCCTTGATCGCGACGACGCAACCCGAGCAAAGCTCGGAATACTGATGGCGGGGGTGAAAAATGAGTAACGGCTTCAAACTGGCATACAAGATCGGCATCATAATCCTTTCTTGTATCGCCGCGTTCCTTCTCAGCTGCGTGATTCTTCTTGTCATCGGAGCTGACATTCCTCTGACATTCTATACGATATGCATACTTCCGCTCACGAACAGCCTGCATATCTCGGAGGTTCTCATCAGGGCGATTCCGCTATGTATAATCGCAATCGGAATATCTGTGGCATACAGAAGCGGAATAATCAACATCGGAGCCGAAGGACAGATGGCGATGGGAATCCTCGCTTTCACTGCAGTGGCTCTTGCGATGCCAGACGTACCTCGTTTCATCCTCCTTCCCGTCGCACTGATTGCGGCAGTCCTTGGAGGAGCGTTCTGGGGCTTCATCCCCGGAATCCTGAAGGCGAAGCTGAACGTGTCCGAGCTTCTTAGCACCGTCATGCTTAACTACATCGCGGCGCAGTTCTATACGTTCTGTCTCAGGGTCGTGATGATGGACCCCGCAGAGAAGATGAGCGGAGGCGGTACACCTATGTCCATGAAGCTCACCGAGAACGTATGGCTCGGAAGGATTTCAGGACGTCTACACTACGGTCTGATGATCGCGATCGTCCTTGCTTTTCTCATCTTCGTCTTGATGTGGAAGACGACGATAGGTTTCAAGATGAGAGCGGCCGGAGCCCAGGACAGGGCTGCCAGATACGGTGGTATATCCGTTCCTTTCTACCTTGTTGCCGCGATGGCCATCTCCGGCGGTTTCGCAGGATTCGCAGGCGGCGTCGAGGTCGCCGGTGTGCATAGAAGGGCAATCGAGGGAATAACGAACAACTACGGCTTCTCCGGTGTCGTCGTGGCCCTGTTCGGAGGTCTGCATCCGCTTGGGATAATCCCGGCATCGTTCTTCTTCGGCCTTCTGATATACGGCTCGACGCTGGCTCCGGGAAAGGTAGGGGTTCCTGCAAACATCTCGAAGGTCATGCAGGGTATCATAATACTCGTGATAGTCACAGCCCAGATGGTGCTCTCGAACACCTATCTCCAGGACAAGGTCTGGCGAAGGTGGCAGAAGCTCGTAAAGAAGGAGGCCTGATATGGATCTTGTCGTAAACGTTCTTTCAATCTGCATTCCGAGCGCGGTGGCGCTTCTTCTTGCCTCACTCGGAGAGATGTTCAACCAGAGGGCGGGAATATTCAATCTCGGATGCGAAGGCGTTATGGCGATGGGCGCCTTTGTAGGCATGCTCATTCCGTTCCTTGCAGGACATGGTGGGCCGGTAGGGGAAGTATACAATCTGCTGGGGTTTGTCGCGGCCGGTGCCGTCGGAGCCATTCTCGGACTCTTTTTCGGCGTCGTCGTCATCACCTTCCGGGCACCGCAGGGAATCGCGGGAATCGGATTGCAGATGTTCGGCGTCGGAGCTGCAGGAACTCTCTTCAGGTACTTCGTCGGCGGAACTCAGTCGATTCCCGGAATTCCGGATGTCGAGATTCCGCTGCTTTCCAAGATCCCTGCGATAGGAGAGATATTCTTCAGCCACAACCTGATGGTGTACATAGCGTTCCTTCTTGTCCCGCTTTCCTACTTCGTGCTGTTCAAGACGCCGTGGGGACTGAAGGTCAGGGCTGTAGGTACCTATCCGAGAGCCGCTGACAGCATGGGAATAAACGTGACGAGGATCCGCTACGAATCCCTCGTCGTGGGTGGCGTGCTGGCGGGCCTCGCAGGTGCTTATCTGTCCGTCGCGCAGGCAAAGATGTTCTCCGACGAACTGATAAGCGGACGCGGATTCATCGCGGTCGCGCTCGTGTACTTCGGACACTGGCATCCCGTGCAGATAATGGGCGGAGCACTCCTCTTCTCGCTTGCACAGACCTTCCAGGTCATCATGCAGGGACTCGGAATCCCTTTCCCGTACGAATTTGCGGTCATGCTGCCGTACATTCTCGTCATCGTCGTCCTCTCCTTTACGAGCAGGAACCAGAAGGGTGCTCCGGCAAGTCTCGGAAAGCCATTCAACAGGGAGATCAGGACTTAGAGGACTCTTTTGTCCGTGGCCGCCATGTGCGGCCATTTTTTTATTGCAGAAGAGAGAAGGGCCCGCCTATCGACGGGCCCTTTCTGCAGGAGAAAATCTATCTATATCCTCAGCCTTCGAGGCTTCTGACATATTCATCCATGTTCCTTGCGACCTCTTTTGCGTATTTCACGGCCTGCACCACGGTCTTTGCTCCAAGAACCACGTCGCCTGCGGCGAATATCCCTGGGCAGGTAGTCTCACCCTTTTCGTCGGTCATGAGAAGACCGTTAGAAGTGGCTTTTAGGCCGTCGGTCGTGTTCACGAGCTTCGATTTCGGTCCCTGGCTTATCGCGACGATGGTCTGGTCGGCATGTACCTTTATTTCATTTTCGTCTTCTTTGACCAGATTGCCTTCCTCGTCGAAGATGTTCCTGTGGAACACCGGTCCGTCCGGTTCGATGCGTATGCACTTCATCCCGAATTCGAATTCGGTTCCATCGAGCGCCGCATAGTCCTTCTCTTCCGCGGAGGCGTCGATCCGGAGTTTGCGCGCAAATACCGTGACCTTGTGGTTGCCCATTCTCAGTATCGTCCTTGCGACATCCATGGCAGTGTTTCCTGCTCCTATTATCGCGATGTCCTCCCCGAGGACATAGGATGACGGATTTGCTAGGAAGTCGATTGCGAATGCGACGTTTCCGAGGCTTTCCCCAGGAACTCCGAGCTTCTTCGGACGCCATACTCCCGTTCCTATGAAGATCGCCTTGTAGCCGTCCCTAAGGAGATCCCTTATTTCTAGAGCGCCTCCTATAGTGGTATTCGGCCTGATATGTATCCCTAGCTTTCTGAGTATCACGGCATATCTGTCGATTATGGTCTTCGGGAGCCTGAAGTCCGGGATTCCGTACCTCAGTACTCCTCCGATTCTGTCCTTGCTGTCGAAGATTGTGACGTCGTATCCCATCTTCTTCATCTCGATGGCTATGGTTATCCCTGCCGGTCCGGCGCCGATTACAGCGATCATATTTCCGTTGGGCTCTGCCGAGGAAATCTCGAGCGTGTCCAGGCAGGCGTCCGAAATGTAGTTCTCGATGCTGGATATGTGCACGGCCTGTCCCTTGCGACCGAGCACACAGTGCCCTTCGCATTGCAGGTCGTGGTCGCATACGAGCGAGCATACGACCGAAAGGGGATTGTTCTCAAAGAGGAAAGCCCCTGCCTTTCTAGTCTGGCCGTCCTTGAGGGCCTTGATCATCATCGGGATAGGCGTGTGGATAGGGCAGCCTTCCATGCATTGCGGTTTCCTGCACTGCAGGCATCTTTCCGCCTCGGCTATGACATGTACCATGTGTCGACTCCTTTCTGTGAATGTGATAGCACAAATGAAAAGGAATTGAAAGATGAAAAACGAAAAAAATGAAACTATATTTCATTTTATAAAACGTTATCTATAAATATTTATCTCTTAATGAATTGCAATCCAGTGAAAAAAAGAAAGGACGCCGGTTTTCGGCGCCCTTGAAATGGCTGGCCTATTTGAAGAAATCCACCGCTCCGGAAAAGAACCTGAGGCTGGATCCCGGTGCGACGTTCCTGTAGAGGCCGTCGGCACATCGCTCGATGTGTCCCATGCGACCGAAGACACGGCCATCCGGACTCGAGAGAGCCTCGATGGCATATGTGCTTCCGTTGGGATTGCATCTCGGATCCATCGTGGCGATGCCGTCAGCATCGACGTACTGCGTGGAAATCTGTCCGGAAAGGGCAAGCTTTTCCGCAAGAGCTGGACTTATCGAAAGACGTCCTTCCCCATGGCTCACGGGCACGAATTCCATTTCTCCCGGACTGTAACGGGAAAGCCAGGGGGAGAGGGTCGAGCAGACTCTGGTCCTGACCAGATGCGAAACGTGACGTCCGATGGTGTTGAACGTCAACGTGGGACTCTCGTCCTCAAGATCCCTGAATTCTCCGAACGGAACGAGTCCGAGCTTTATCAGCGCCTGGAATCCGTTGCATATTCCTCCGACGAGTCCGCCGCGGGTGCCGAGAAGTTTCTCGATGGATTGCCTGACTGCAGGATTGCGCATGAAGGAGGTTATGAACTTTCCCGATCCGTCCGGTTCGTCACCTCCGGAGAATCCGCCCGGGATGAAGAGCATCTGACATTTGTCCAGCGTTCTTGCAAACAGGTCCACGCTCTGCCTGAGCATGTCGTCGTCGAGATTGCCGACGACGAATATCCGGGGCTCGGCTCCGGCCTCGCTGAAGGCTTTTGCCGCATCGTACTCGCAGTTCGTCCCGGGAAATACCGGGATGAGGACGCTCGGTCTTGCCGAGTGTGCGACTCTTTCCGCACAAGAAGTCTTTAGGGACGTGATCGTCCTGACAGGAGCATCGGCCTCTGGCCCGTACAGCGGATAGACTCCGTCCAGCGTAGATTCGTATACTTTCAGAAGATTATCAAGGCTCCTGCCGTCAAGCGTTTCCTCCTCGATGGTGCATCCGATTTTCCTTGCTCCGTCGATAGGTACATCCGATTCTATGATGAAAGCTCCGCATCCTGCGACAAGACCTTCCTCGACCTTTGCCCCGATTCCGGAGCCGAAACACATCTTTGCAATCTCGCTCGTCACGTCGGAATTTTTCACGGTGGAGACGGAAAGTACCTTTTTTTCGAAAAACTCGGCAGCGGCATGGTCGAAATACTCCTTAGTATATCTTTCCGCATCCATGAGATATATCCCGGACCCAGCCTTCTTGAACTCCGGAGAAATGACTCTGTCCCTGTCCACGACATTGATGGCGAAAGAAACGAGCGTGTTCGGTACGTCCAGATTTTCGAACGAGCCGCTCATGCTGTCCTTGCCGCCGATTGCGGCAACCTCGAAGTCGAGCTGGGCTTGAAGAGCTCCAAGAAGAGCCGCAAGAGGTCGTCCCCAGCGCTTCGGCTCGGATCCTGGCTTGCCGAAATATTCCTGCAGAGAAAGGTAGATTCCCTTTCTTCCGGCTCCCGTCGCGACAAGCTTTGCGATGGATTCCACCACGGCGTCGTAGGCACCTCTGTACGGATTGGAATCGCTCAGATACGGCTCGAAGCCGTAAGAGAACACGCTTGCCGTCCGGCAGTCGCCCTCGAGTACGGGAATCAGGGCGCACATCGCCTTTGCCGGAGTCTTCTGCCGGATTCCTCCGAACGGCATCAGCACAGTGCCGCGTCCGATAGTGGAGTCGAACCTCTCCGATAGCCCCTGCCTGGATGCGAGGGGGAGGGTGCCGAGGGCGCTCTCCACGTCCATCTTCGGGTAGGTGAAGTCCTTGGGCCTTTCGACGGTCGCAGACGTTTTCCTTCCCGCTCCGTTAGTATCGAGGAAGCTCCTGTCGATATGCACGATCTCGTTGCCGTTCCACCTCATGCTCAACACAGGTTCGGCAGTGACTACGGCGACCGTGACCGCTTCTAGGTTCTCGTTTCGCGCAAGCTCGAGAAACCTCGCTTCGTTTCTCCTGTCGACGACTATCGCCATTCTTTCCTGGCTTTCGCTGATCGCAAGTTCCGTACCGTCGAGTCCCTGGTACTTCTTCTTTATCCTATCAAGGTCGATCGAGAGACCGTCGGCAAGCTCTCCGATCGCCACGCAGACTCCTCCCGCACCGAAATCGTTGCACCTCTTGATCATTCCGGCGGCTTCGGCATTGCGGAAAAGTCTCTGCAACTTCCGTTCCTCGGGAGCATTCCCTTTCTGGACCTCGGCTGAGCAGGTGGAAAGGCTCTTTGTACCATGCTTCCGGCTGCTGCCTGTGGCTCCACCGATTCCGTCCCGCCCGGTCCTTCCGCCGAGGAGGATGACGACATCCCCAGGTGCAGGTCGTTCACGCTTGACGTTCGAAAGCGGGACTGCGGCGACTACTGCTCCGAGCTCCATGTGTTTCGCCATGTATCCCGGATGGTAGATCTCGTCGACCATGCCGGTGGCAAGCCCGATCTGGTTGCCGTAGCTGCTGTTTCCTGCCGCACTTGCAACTCCTATCTTCTTCTGGCTGAGCTTTCCCGGAAGGGTTTTTTCGAACGGCGCAAGTATGTCCCCGCTTCCGGAGATCCTCGCGGCCTGGTAGACGTAAGCCCTGCCGGAAAGAGGATCGCGGATAGCACCGCCTATGCAGGTTGCGGCTCCGCCGAACGGCTCTATCTCGGTGGGATGGTTGTGCGTCTCGTTCTTGAACATGAGAAGGTAGGGGACATTGCGGCCGTCGATTTCCGCATCGATTCTGATCGAGCAAGCGTTGATTTCCTCGCTTTCGTCGATGGCTGAAAGCTTGCCTTTGCTTTTCAGATACTTTGCTCCTATCGTCGCGATGTCCATCAGCGTGACAGGCCTGTCGTCCCTTCCGAGCTCCCGGCGGATCTCCAGATACCTTCTGTATGTCTCCTCTGCACTGCTGTCCTCGAACGATACGTCATCGAGTTCCGTGAGGAATGTCGTATGACGGCAGTGGTCGCTCCAGTATGTGTCGCACACCCGCAGTTCTGTTATAGTGGGATCACGTCCGATGCTTCTGAAATAGCTTTGGAAAAGCGCAAGGTCCGCCGTGTCCATTGCAAGGGAACGCGAGGCGATGAACTGCACGAGCTCGCTTTCCTCCATGGTAATGAATCCGTCCAGCCTCTCTACGCAGGATGGCGCATAGTTTTCCTCTTCCAGAGTGTCGAATTCATCAAGTCTGTCCTCCATCGCCTCCACTGGGTTGATCAGAAAGTCCTTGATCCGGTCCTTTTCCTCTTTTGCGATCCCGTCGAGGAGGAAGACTCTGCAGGATCTGACTTTCGCCTTCGATCCGGGGGAAAGGAAGCCTATGCATTCCTCTGCGCTTCTCGCCCTCTGGTCGAACTGTCCGGGCAGGTAGCATATCGCTATGGCGTGTTCCGCCTCCGGCAGTACGGCATAGATGGAGTCGACCGGCGGTTCGGAGAAAACTTCGCGGACTGCACGGGAAAAAAGAGGTTCCGGAATGTTCTCGACGTCGTATCGGTTTATCAGCCTGAGCGATGGGACGTCTAGTCCCAGGCTTTCCTTGATGTCCCTTCGGATGCTTTCGGCTTCCTGCCTGAATCCTTCCTTCTTCTCGACGTAGATTCTATATACCATTAAGACCTCCTATGGCCCGCGCTCCGATGTCGTGGCGGAACTGCATGTCCTCGAAGCTGATGTATCCGATCGCTTCGTAGCACCTTCCGACCGCAGATTGGATCGTATCGTCCACGGCAACGACGCCGAGCACCCGTCCTCCGGCCGTCGACAGTCTGCCGTTCTCTTTTTTCACACCTGCGAAGAATATCCAGTCCGCCGGATTCTGCCCGATCGATATCTCCATTCCCTTTCTGTAAGGACCTGGGTAGCCGCCCGAGGCGAGAATGACGCACGCTGTAGCTTTGTCGACGAACGAGAATCCGACTTTGTCTAGGCATCCGTTTCTCGTCGCCTGCATTATCTCGAGGAGATTGCCGTCCAGCAGAGGAAGCACGACCTGGGTCTCCGGGTCCCCGAACCGCGCGTTGTACTCTATCACCTTGACCCCGTCGGCTGTCAGCATGAGACCGAAGTACAGACAGCCTCTGAAAGGACAGCCTTCCTTCTCCATCGCCCGTATGGTCGGAACGAATATCTTCTCCATGGCTTCACTTTGGAGTTCTTTCGTATAGAAGGGATTCGGGGCTATGGTTCCCATTCCACCCGTGTTCGGTCCCCTGTCGCCGTCATATGCCCTTTTGTGGTCCATGCTGGAGACCAGCGGACGGATGGTCCTCCCGTCGGTGAAGGCGAGCACCGATACTTCCGGACCATCTAGGAACTCCTCTATGACCACTTTTTTCCCGCTTTCTCCGAAAGCCTGTCCCGACAGCATCCTCTCCAAAGCCTCGTCGGCCTCCTCCATGGATGAGGGAATCACGACGCCCTTGCCGAGGGCGAGTCCGTCGGCTTTTATGACGATCGGAAGTCCTGTACGCCTTATGTAGCTCTTCGCTTCATCTTTGTCGGTAAAAACCTCGTATCGGGCCGTCGGGATTCCGTATTTCCTCATCAGGTCCTTCGCGAAGCTCTTGCTCGATTCGATTCTCGCAGCCTTTCCGTCGGGACCGAAACAGGCTATGCCGTTCTCCTCGAGATGGTCGACCATGCCGATTGCGAGCGGATCGTCGGGAGTGACGATGCAGAAGTCTATTCCGTTGGCCTTCGCTGCGGCCAGCACTGCATCCTTGTCCGTTGCACAGAATGGAAGCAGCACTGCCTTGTCCTCCATCCCGGCATTCCCGGGAAGCGCAAACAGACGTATATCAGGGTTCTTCTCCGCAAGGAAGGTGAGGATGGCGTCCTCCCTTCCCCCGGAGCCGAGCACTAGTACGTTCATGCAGCCTCCTTTCAATGGTGGAAGAGCCTTACGCCCGTGAAGCACATCACCATGCCGTGTCTGTCGGCTTCTGCGATCACAAGGTCGTCCCTGAGGGATCCTCCCGGCTCGGAGATGTATCCGACTCCGCTTTTTGCCGCCCTTGAAATGTTGTCTCCGAACGGGAAGAACGCATCGGATGCGAGGCAGATGCCCGACAGCGACGAAAGAAAAGCCTTCTTCTCTTCCGTTTTGAACGGGACGGGACGAATGGTGAAGTAGTCCTGCCATGCCGAGATCACGTCGATCTCGGGATCGTCTGAGAGGTACTGTTCGATCACGTTGTCCTTGTCGTTCCTCGACAGGTCCTTTCTGAAGGGTAGGGTCAGGACCTTCTCGCTCTGCCTGAGATTCCACAGGTCTGCCTTACCTCCGGCAAGCCGCGTGCAGTGGATTCTCGACTGCTGCCCGGCGCCGACGCCGATCGTCTGGCCATGGAAGGCATACGCCACGGAATTCGACTGCGTGTACTTCAGTGCGACCAGGGCTACCGTCAGATCCAGTTTTGCTTCCGCCGTCAGATTCCTGTTCTGCGTGACGATGTTCGTGAAGTCCTTGTCGGACGGAACGAATGAGTTGTGCTCCTGTGTGAAGGTGATGCCGTAGACAGTCTTGGTCTCTACAGGGGAAGGCATGTAGTCCGGATCGATCGAGATTATACAGTAAGTGCCGTTTCTCTTTGCCTTGAGGATCTCGAGCGCCTCGTCGGTGTATGCCGGAGCGATGACCCCGTCGGAGACTTCCCTGGCAATTGCCTTGGCCGTTGCGCGGTCGCATGTGTCCGAGAGACTTATGAAATCTCCGAAACTCGACATCCTATCTGCTCCTCGTGCCCTTATGTAGGCCACAGCTAGCTCGGAGAGTTCCGTTTTCGACGTGACGAAGTACATCTTCCTCTCAGTCTCCGAAAGGGGAGTATAGACTGCGGCCCCTGCAGGCGAGACGTGCTTGAAGCTCGCCGCGGCCGGAAGACCTGTAGCTTCCCTAAGCTCCCGCACAAGCTGGTATCCGTTCAGCGCATCCAGGAAGTTTATGTATCCTGCCTTGCCGTTGAGCACCTTCACAGGAAGCTTGCCCTCGATCGATATGCTCGCATTCCTCTGGTTCGGATTGCATCCGTATTTCAGTTCAAGAGTTTCGGTCATTTTCCCTCTCCTTGCCGACAATTCTTTCCTGTCCGCCGATGCGGACGTAAAGTGCTATTCTGTTCTCCTCGTCCAGACTGTTCCACAGTGCCGCCGAGAATTCGTCTATCCCGTCCTCCTCCAGGAGGAACGGACGGGGATTTCCTTGGAAGGACTGCAGCGGATTCCCGTCGTCGACGTACGTGTGGATGACGTGCACCAGGGAGTCTTTCGCCTGATAGCGGTATATTGTCCTCTCCGCGGAGCCGTCGTCCGCTCTCTTTATTATGGAAAGCGTATACGAAAGATCTTTTTCGGATAGCGTTGCGCTGATGCGCGGGGTGTAGTTCGGTCCGTCGGGCTCGAACGTCCTGCACGAAAGTGCATCTTCAAGCTGCTTTCCGTTCGACAAAGCGTCGTAGATGGTATCTGTCTGGTCCCCGTTGGTCAGGATCGTGGTGTCGTTATACTTTCTCATGGCGTTGTAGATTATCAGAGACGGATCTTCCACCTTCGCGCTGTCGTACGGCAGCGTTCTGAGCGTTCCGTCCTCGAGGACGAATATCCTGTTCCGGCTGTTCTCGCTTCTGCCCATTATCGCATAGGCAAGCACCGCTTCGTGGCTTCTCGAAGTTCCCGCGAGTATTATCCTTCCCGGATATCTCTTTCCTTTCAAGTATTCGTATACTGTCATAGCGTATTCTCCTTTTCTCCGTCGATCGTCCTGCACATCATCTCGGCGGCCTGGGGCAGTATGATCCACTCCGCCTGCTCCATGACTCTTCTCTGCAGCGTTTCGGGTGTGTCGTTGTCCATGACCTCGACCGCCTTCTGCATCAGTATCCTGCCTCCGTCCGGTACATTGTCGACGATGTGCACCGTCGCTCCTGTGACCTTTACCCCGCGCAGAAGCGCGGCCTCGTGGACCTTGAGTCCATAGAACCCCTTCCCTGAAAATGAGGGAATGAGCGACGGATGGACGTTGATCATCCTTTCTTCGAAGCGTCTGCAGAAGTCCCCGGACAGTATGGAAAGAAATCCCGCCAGGATGACAAGTCCGATTCCGTTTTCCTCCAGCGCTTCTACCAGCTTTTTCTCGAACTCCGCCTTGCCGAGCGTATTTTTGTCGAGCATCAGCGACGGAACTGCATGCGTTTTTGCCTTTTCCAGAGCCTTGCAACCCTCCCTGTCGGCGACGACCAGGACGATTTTCCCCGAGGTTAGGATGCCTTTCCGCTCCGCGTCGAGAAGCGCCTGCAGATTCGTTCCTCCTCCCGATACAAGCACGGCGATCCTCACCATAGGACGACCCCCTCGTCTCCCGGGACGACCTCTCCCAGTCTGTAGGCGTCGATTCCCGACAGGGCAAGCCTGCCGAGCGCTTTTTCAAGGTCTTCCCTGTGGACTACGACGACCATGCCGACGCCCATGTTGAATGTGTTGAACATGTCCCTTTCAGGGATGTTTCCCACCCTTGCGACAAGGTCGAACAGGGGAGGGATGCGCACATCCTTTTTTTCTATGCGGGCAGTCAGTCCGTCCGGAAGAGCTCTGGGGATGTTCTCGTAGAACCCTCCTCCGGTGATGTGTGCGATCGAGCACACGTCTACTTCACGAAGCAGGTCCAGAACCGGGCGGACGTAGATTCTCGTAGGCTCCAGAAGCGCTTGACCGAGGCTTTTTCCGCCGAGCTCGGCGAAAGTTCCGGAAAGCACTGCCGGGTCGTCGTCTATTCCGAAAACCTTCCTCAGAAGCGAGAATCCGTTCGAGTGCGCTCCGGAGGAGGGAAGGGCGATAAGCACGTCGCCTGCCCTGACGGACGACTTCTCGAGCATCTTCCGCCTTTCGACGATTCCCGTGGAGAATCCTGCGAGATCGTACTCTTCTTCGCCGTAGAAGCCCGGCATCTCCGCCGTCTCCCCGCCGATGAGCGCGCATCCGGCCTCGACGCATCCGTCCGCGACGCCTTTGACGATCTCGGCTATCCTTTCGGGTATGTTTTTACCGCATGCGATGTAGTCCAGAAAGAGCAGAGGACGCGCCCCCGTGCAGATTATGTCGTTCACGCACATCGCCACGCAGTCTATGCCGATTGTATCATGCCTGTCCATCAGGAATGCAAGCTTGAGCTTCGTGCCGACTCCGTCGGTACCGCTGACAAGCACATCGCCGCTCTCGCCGGAGATGTCCACACACCCTCCGAAGCCTCCTATGCAGTCGATACTGTTCGCAGTCCTTGTCCGCTCGACATGACTTCGCATCAGTTCCACCGCCCTGTAGCCGGCGGTGATATCGACTCCGCTTTTCATGTAGCTCTCGCTGTGGCTCTTTACCATCAGTTGTCCTCCTTGCCGGGTTCGAGGTCGAATCTGCATCTTTTCACTTCGGCATGGATTTTTGTTGGGTACTTCATGTCGAAGCATGCCGTGCAGAACCCTCTGTCCCCGTTGTCCGCGAGTTTGACGACGTTCTCGACCGACAGGAATCCGATCGAATCGACTCCTATGATTTCTTCCATCTCCCGGTCCGTGTGGTTGTATGCGATGAGATAGTCCGACGAGGAGATATCGGTGCCGTAGAAGCAGGGATAGAGGAATTTCGGGGCGGAACTCATCAGATGTACTTCCTTTGCGCCCGCCTCCCTGAGCAGCTTCACTATGATCCTGCTGGTCGTTCCGCGGACGATCGAATCGTCTACCAGGACGACACGCTTTCCCTTGACTGTCGATGCCACCGGATTGAGCTTCATCCTCACAAGGTCCTCCCTGGTACGCTGGCCTGGAGCGATGAACGTCCTGCCGATGTACTTGTTCTTTATGAATCCGATGCCGTAGGGAATCCCCGATTGCTTGGCATATCCCATGGCCGCCTCGATTCCACTGTCCGGTACCCCGACGACGACGTCGGCCTGTACCGGGTGCTCGAGTGCGAGGAACGCTCCGGCCCTCTGCCTGGCTATCTGTACCGATGCGCCGTCGATGAACGAATCGGGCCTGGCGAAGTATATGTGCTCGAATACGCAGAGCCTCTTGGGCACTTTACCGCAGTGGCCGTCGTAGCTTGTCGCCTTCCCGTTCTTCATGACAAGTATCTCGCCCGGACGTATGTCGCGCACGAATCCCGCTCCGATCGAATCGAGTGCGCAGGTCTCGCTGGCTACTATGCAGCCTCCCTCGAACGTTCCGAGGACAAGCGGCCTGAAGCCGAAAGGATCCCTGGCCGCGATCAGTTCCGTCGGGCTCATGACCAGAATTGAAAAGGCACCCTCGAGTTCGTCCATAGCCTTTTCTATCGCTTTTTCCAGGCTTGGTTCGCTCAAGCGGTGCCTTATTATCTGATATGCCACTATCTCGCAGTCGCTGCTGGTATGAAAGAGGCAACCTTGCCTTTCAAGGGCCTCTTTCAGAATTTTTCCGTTCGTCAGAGCCCCGTTCATCGCAATTGCCATGCGACCTTCGAGATGGCTGGTCGAGAGGGGCTGTGCGTTTTCCGCGGCGTCGCTCTCCTGCCGGCCGTACAGGCAGTGCGCGATGGCCATGTTGCCTTCTGTCGCATTCTCCAGCACCTCTTTCGAGAATACCTCGTTGGTCAGCCCCTTTCCCTTTCTGCAGGCTATCGCGCCGTCTGTCGCCACCGCGATTCCCGCAGCCTGCTGGCCTCTGTGCTGGAGAGCATAGAGGGCGTAGTATGAAAGGTGCATCACGTCCTTCTTCTCGGGAAGGCAGATGCCGAAGAGTCCGCATTCCTCGTTGAGCTTTCCTTTCTCTTCCATGCTACCTCCTCTCTCCGAAGACCCTTTCGAGAACCTCTTTGTAGGCCCCCTCCACATCGCCAAGGTCCCTTCTGAACCTGTCCTTGTCGAGCTTTTCCTTCGTGACGGAGTCCCAGAATCGGCATGTGTCAGGGCTTATCTCGTCCGCAAGGACAAGCCTGCCGTCGGAAGTGATGCCGAATTCCAGCTTGAAATCTATCAGATCGATGCCTATTTCCTTGAAGAACGCAATCAGGTAGTCGTCGATCCTGAACGCATAGTCCTTGATCGTCTCGAGCGTCTTCTCGTCGGCCCATCCCATGGCGAGGATGTGATAGTCGTTGACCATCGGGTCCCCAAGTCCGTCGTCCTTGTAGCAGAATTCCAGTATCGGACGTGCAAGCGGTGTCCCTTCCTCCTTTCCGACTCTCTTTGCGAGACTTCCTGCGACGACGTTCCTGACTATCACCTCCAGCGGTACGATGTCGACCTTCCTGACAAGGGTATCGGTGTCGCTGAGCTCCCTGATCAGGTGAGTGGGGATCCCCGCCTCGCTTTCGAGCCTTTCCATCAGATAGTTCGTAAGCCGGTTGTTTATCGTCCCCTTGCCTCGGATCGTCCCTTTCTTCAGGCCGTTGAAAGCCGTCGCATCGTCCTTGTAGGATACGATGCATTCGTCAGGGGTCTCTGTCGCATAGACCTTCTTGGCCTTTCCCTCGTAAAGCTGTTTTCCTTTGGTCATTTCATCCTCTCCATTATCTGTCTGTCTTTCTCAAGAACCTTCTCGTGCATTCTTGTCCTCTGCTCTTCCAGCCTGGACATAAGCTCGTCGTCCGAGACGGCGATGATCTGGCAAGCCAGAATCGCCGCATTGACTCCGCCGTCGATCGCGACAGTCGCCACAGGGATTCCCGGAGGCATCTGAACGGACGACAGCAGCGCATCGAGACCCCCAAGATCTTTCGACGACACGGGAACGGCAATGACCGGAAGCGTGGTGTACGCCGCGAGAACCCCTCCGAGATGGGCGGCTTTTCCCGCGATGGCGACTATGGCTCCGTAGCCGTTTTCTCTGGCGCTGCGTGCGAATGCGGAAGCTTCTTCCGGGCTTCTGTGTGCGCTGATGACATGTACTGTGCTGGGTACAAGCAACTCGGACAGGGTGGAAGCGCACTTTTTCCCGATTTCCACGTCGGAGTCGCTTCCCATCACTATTGCAACCTTTTTCACGGCAATGCTCCTTGTTGCGATATTTGCTGATGGCTACAACATATCAGAGAAGGCAAGTGGCTTTCAAGGGAGAAAATGCAACAAAAAAGGATTTTTTATTTCCGAATGTTGCTTACTATGCAACAAATTACGACTGGAAGCTGAAATTGTACACATGTCCGTTTTCCCGACATGTTTCATCGGTTTGAAACCTTTTTCTTGCACGAGAAGGAATTATGCGGATTTGTCATGCCGATATGCAACAACGATGCATAAAAAATGAATATTTATGTATGAAAATTGATTGACTTTCTTTTGTTAAAAGCGTAAAAACGATGATATCTAAAGAAAGAATCCCGGAAGGAGGCCAGAGATGACAAGCAATGGAAAAAAGATGAAGCATGGATTGTCCTCCCTCCTTCTTACACTCGTAGTCCTACTTATTTTTTGCTAGACCACGGTTGTAGCTGGATGTTCGTATAGGCCCGTGGCAGAGAGAATCCACGGGTCGTTTTTTTTATCAAGGAGGTGCCGGATGGACGAAAACGAAAAGAGCGGACGCTATACACTTGCAATACTTGTGAACAACAAGGCGGGCGTGCTGATGCGCGTTGTAGGACTTTTCTCGAGAAGGGGCTACAACATCGACTCTCTAAGCGTAGGGGAGACCGAGGACAGCCGCGTGAGCCGCATAACAATCGTCACGACCGGCGACAGACGGATAATCGAGCAGATCAAGCGCCAGGTCGGGAAGCTCTTCGACGTAAGGAACGTATTCGAGATGACCGGTTCGGGATCCCTACAGAGGGAGCTCGTTCTCATCAAGCTCAGGGCCGATGTGAATACCAGGACGCAGATCATCGAGATAGGGGAGATCTACAAGGCAAAGATAATCGACGTTACTCCGGAGACCGTTACGCTGATGGTGACCGGCTCGCTCGAGAAGCTTGCGTCGTTCCTTTCCCTTGCCGAGCCGTTCGGAATCGTGGAGCTTTCCAGGACCGGCATCACCGCTCTCGAGAGAGGTTCCAGACCTCTTTCGAGTCTGGACTCGGTGGAGGATCGCTGAGAATCATAAAATACCCAATTAGGTAGACTGGATAGAAGGAAGGTACAAATCATGTTCTACGACAAGGATGCGGATATGTCCGTACTCGAAGGCAAGAGAGTTGCCATCATCGGATATGGCTCACAGGGCCATGCACATGCGCTCAATCTCCATGAGAGCGGAATCGACGTAGTCGTCGGTCTCTACAACGGTTCGAAGAGCTGGGCAAAGGCCGAGGAGGCCGGACTCAAGGTCATGACCACGGAGGAGGCGGTAAAGTGCTCCGACATCATCATGATCCTCGTCAACGACGAGAAGCAGGCCAAGCTCTACCAGACATCGATCGAGCCTTATCTCACTAGCGGCAAGTATCTTGCGTTCGCACACGGCTTCAACATCCATTTCGGACAGATCAAGCCCGCGGCAGACATCAACGTCATCATGATCGCACCGAAGGGCCCGGGCCACACGGTAAGGAGCCAGTTCCTCGAGGGCAAGGGAGTTCCTTCCCTGATCGCCGTGGCACAGGATCCGAGCGGGGACAGCGAGAAGGTCGCTCTTGCATATGCCTGCGGAATCGGTGCAGGAAGGGCAGGAGTCTTCGAGACGACGTTCAAGGAGGAGACCGAGACCGATCTCTTCGGCGAGCAGGCCGTTCTCTGCGGAGGTGTGTCCGCTCTCATAAAGGCGGGATTCGACACTCTCGTCGAGGCCGGCTACCAGCCTGAAATGGCATACTTCGAATGCTGCCACGAGATGAAGCTCATCGTCGACCTCATCAACCAGGGCGGTCTGGCATACATGAGATACTCCATCTCCGACACTGCGGAATACGGCGATTACATCACCGGACCGAAGATCATCACCGACGACGTCAAGAAGGCGATGAAGGATGTGCTCAAGGACATCCAGGAGGGCACGTTCGCCCGCAACTGGCTCCTCGAGAACCAGGTCAACAGACCATACTTCAACGCAAGGAGAAGGCAGGAGGCCGACAGTCTTCTCGAGAAGACCGGAAAGGAACTCAGGAGCCTCATGAGCTGGCTCAAGAAATAATTTTTTCAAAGGGGAGGACAGGATATGGCGGAGAGAATCTTTATATTTGATACTACGCTCCGTGATGGGGAGCAGGCGCCCGGCTACAGCATGAATCTCGACGAAAAGATCAGGATGGCCAAGCAGCTTGAGACACTGGGAGTCGACATAATAGAGGCGGGCTTCGCCATATCAAGCCCCGGAGATTTCGAATCGGTAGAAGCGATTGCGGGCGCTGTCGAGCGCCCGGTGGTCGCATCTCTGGCCAGAGCACTGAAGAAAGACATCGACGCCGCATGGAATGCAGTCAAAAAGGCCAGACATCCGAGGATCCACGTGTTCCTCGCGACGAGCGATCTGCACCTCGAATACAAGCTGAAAATCTCCCGCGAGGAGGCTCTCAGACGCATCGAGGAGAACGTGACGTACGCAAAGAGTCTCTGCGACGACATCGAATTCTCTTGCGAGGATGCGACAAGGACGGATCTTGCCTTCCTTGCCGCGGCAGTCGAGAAGGCGATCGAGTGCGGAGCTACTACGGTGAACCTTCCGGACACCGTGGGGTATTCCACGCCTGACGAGATCAAGGCGATGGTCATGTACGTCAAAGAGCATGTACGCAATATAGACAAGGCCGTGATCAGCATGCACAACCACAACGATCTCGGGCTCGCGGTTGCAAATTCGCTTGCCGGCATAGAGGCCGGTGCACGGCAGATCGAGTGTACGGTATGCGGTATCGGAGAGAGGGCAGGAAATGCCGCCCTCGAGGAACTTGTCATGGCTATGAAGACCAGAGGGGACAAGTTCGAATACACGAACGGCATCGTGACCGAGGAGATATTCCGGACGGCGCGTCTGCTGTCGAACACCACAGGTGTCAAGATCAATCCGTCCAAGGCGATCGTCGGAGACAACGCGTTCGCCCACGAGAGCGGAATACACCAGCACGGGATGCTGGCAAACAAGAAGACATACGAGATAATGACCCCGGAGTCGGTCGGCGTGGTCAAGACGAGCCTGGTGCTCGGAAAGCACTCGGGTCAGCACGCCTTCTCCAAGAAGCTCGAGGAGCTCGGCTACATTGTCTCGAAGGAAGAGGAGACGAGTCTTTTCCAGGACTTCAAGAACCTCTGCGACAAGAAGAAAAAGATATCCGACAGGGACATCGTCGCCCTCGTCGAGGCCAAGGAGAATCCCGAAAGGACCATCTGGGCCCTCGAGAGCTTCGTAGTCAACAGCGGAAACCATATGACGAGTACCGCCTGCATGACACTCAAAAAGATTTCCGACGGAAAGCTCTATCAGGAGGTGGCTGCGGGTACAGGACCCGTGTACGCGTCGCTTCGATGCGTGGAGAAAATAATAAAGCATCCGTTCAGCCTGGACGAGTACCAGCTCCAGGCGGTAACCGAACACAAGGATGCTCTCGGAGAGGCGCTCGTCAAGGTGACGGACAGCAGCGGTACATACCGCGGACGCGGCGTTTCGACCGACGTCGTCGAGGCAAGCATCTTGGCCTGTCTCAATGCCGTCAACAAGATGCTCTGCGAGCAGGAAGGCGCAATCAGGGGGGCAGACGGGGTGAATACGGCCACGAAGCTCTCATTCGAGAACGACATGCTCTTCGAGCACACGGACAAGAAAGGGGAGGAGTAGAAATATGGGCATGACGATGAGCGAGAAGATTCTCGCACGTGCCGCCGGACTTGACAGCGTCCATCCCGGTCAGCTTATCATGGCCGACCTGGATATGGTCCTCGGAAACGACATAACGAGTCCCGTGGCAATAAGGGAATTCGCAAAATTCGGCAGGGACCACGTGTTCGATACGGACAAGGTCGCCCTGGTACCTGATCATTTCGCGCCGAACAAGGATATAAAGGCCGCCGAGCAGTGTGCCTGTGTCAGGGCATTCGCAAAGAAGGAAGGCATCAAGAACTATTTCGAGGTCGGTCAGATGGGCATCGAGCATGCACTTCTTCCTGAGAAAGGGCTCGTGACCGCCGGCGACGTCGTCATCGGTGCCGACAGCCATACATGCACATACGGCGCGCTCGGCGCGTTCTCGACCGGCGTCGGATCCACCGACATGGCCTGCGGCATGGCGACGGGAAAGGCCTGGTTCAAGGTTCCCGAAACCATCGGAATCGTCCTGAAGGGAAAGCTCGGGCGCTACGTCACGGGAAAGGACGTAATACTCCACCTGATAGGAATGATCGGAGTTGATGGGGCACTCTACAAATCGATGGAGTTCTCCGGCGATGGCGTCGCAAACCTGAGCATGGACGACAGGTTCACGATCTCGAACATGGCCATCGAGGCTGGAGGCAAGGCCGGAATCTTCCCCGTCGACGAAAAGACTCTGGAATACCTGAGGGAATCGGGTGCCAGAGAACCGCGCATATTCGAGGCCGATGCGGACTGCACATATTCCCGGAAGATCGAGATCGACCTCGGAGATATCGAATGCACCGTGGCCTTCCCGCATCTTCCCGAGAACACGCATCTTGTAAAGGATTCGGGAAATGTCGGGATCGATCAGGCAGTGATAGGATCATGCACGAACGGACGGATTTCCGACATGAGGGCTGCAGCGGAGATACTCCGAGGGCATAAGATAGCAGACGGAGTGAGATGCATCGTGATTCCGGCGACCCAGAAAATCTGGAGGCAGTGCATGCAGGAAGGCCTCTTCGACGTATTCCTGGATGCGGGCTGCGTCATTTCCACTCCCACATGCGGACCGTGTCTGGGAGGCTACATGGGCATACTTGCAGAGAACGAGAGATGCATCAGCACGACGAACCGCAACTTCGTCGGAAGAATGGGACACGTCAGAAGCGAGGTGTATCTGGCATCCCCGTACGTCGCCGCGGCAAGTGCGGTGCTGGGCAGGATAGCCCATCCCGAGGAGGTTATGGAATGAAGGCAGAAGGAAAGGTACATAGATACGGAGACAACGTCGATACGGACGTGATCATACCGGCCAGATATCTCAATACGTCGAAGCCCGAGGAGCTTGCTCTCCACTGCATGGAGGACATCGACAAGGACTTCGTTTCCAATGTCGCCAGAGGCGATATCATCGTTGCAGGACGGAATTTCGGTTGCGGATCTTCCCGCGAGCACGCACCGATCGCGATAAAGGCATCGGGAGTGAGCTGCGTCATCGCCGAGACTTTCGCCCGGATATTCTTCCGCAACAGCATTAACATAGGTCTTCCGATCCTAGAGTGTCCCGAAGCGAGCCGGGAGATAGCCGCCGGAGATGAGGTCGTGGTCGACTTCACGTCCGGCAGAATAGACGACATCACGAGCGGCAGGAGTTACCATGCCGAGCCGTTCCCTCCGTTCATGCAGGCTCTGATAGAGGCCGGCGGACTTGCTCCGTACATGGCAAAGGAGGCCGGAAAATGAAAAAGAGAATTGCCGTCATTCCCGGGGACGGGATCGGACCCGATATCGTCAGAGAGGCTGTCAAGGTTCTCGACAAGGTGGCCAAGGCGTATTCCCACGAGTTCGAATACGACTATCTGCTGGCCGGCGGATGCTCCATAGACGAGTACGGTGTGCCGTTGACCGACGAGACGCTCGACAGGGCGAAAAAGGCTGACAGCACGCTTCTAGGAGCAGTAGGCGGCCCGAAATGGGATTCCCTTCCGGGCGCGATGCGCCCCGAGAAGGCGCTTCTGGGACTCAGAAGCGGTCTCGGACTTTTCTGCAATCTCCGTCCTGCGATCCTGTACAAGGAACTTGCAGACGCCTGTCCTCTCAGAAGCGATATCGTCGGCGATGGACTTGACGTGATGGTCGTGCGGGAGCTCACTGGCGGAATCTACTTCGGAAAGAAGGGCAGGATCGACGACGGGAACGAAGCCTATGACGTGATGTCGTACTCGAAGGGGGAGATCGACAGGATTGCACGCAAGGCCTTCGAGATCGCCCGCAGGAGGAGAGGAAAGGTCACCAGCGTCGACAAGGCCAACGTGCTCGAGACGTCGAGACTTTGGAGAGAGACAGTGAAGGCAGTATCGGAGGACTATCCGGACGTGGAGCTTTCGAATCTCTATGTCGACAATGCCTCGATGCAGTTGGTGCGCAATCCTGCGCAGTTCGACGTCATCGTCACGGAGAACATGTTCGGGGATATTCTTTCGGACGAGGCCAGCATGATAACAGGATCTATCGGCATGCTTCCGTCCGCTTCGCTCAGGACAGACAGCTACGGCATGTACGAACCTATACATGGATCGGCGCCGGACATCGCCGGCCAGGATGTGGCAAATCCGATCGCGACGATACTTTCCGCCGCGATGATGCTCAGATACAGCTTCTCGATGGCCAGGGAGGCGGATGCGGTGGAGAAAGCCGTAGCCTCCGCACTCTCGGACGGACTGAGAACCAAGGACATCGCTTCCGAAGGCGGGGCCTGGATCGGCACTTCCGCAATGGGCGATGAGATTGCAAGGAGGATTGTATGAGATCGGACCTTATGAAGAGGGGAGACGACAGGGCTCCCCACAGATCCCTGATGAAGGCTCTTGGGTGGACCGACAGGGAAATAGAGATGCCGATCGTCGGCATAGTATCAGGACAGAACGAGATAATTCCCGGACACAAGGAGCTCGCGAGAATAGTCGAGGCCGTCAAGGCCGGGGTGAGGGAAGCCGGAGGAAATCCTGTCGTGTTCCCCGTCATCGGCGTCTGCGACGGAATCGCGATGGGACATAAGGGAATGAAGTACTCGCTCGCCTCCAGGGAACTGATCGCGGACAGCATAGAGGTCATGGCCACGGCGCATCCGTTCGATGCCCTGGTGTTCGTCCCCAACTGCGACAAGATAGTGCCCGGAATGCTCATGGCCGCAGCAAGGCTCAACCTCCCGTCCATCTTCGTATCCGGAGGCCCGATGCTTGCCGGACACGTCCGCGGAGGCTCTAAGAAGGGCATGAGCCTTTCGTCCATGTTCGAGGCGGTCGGAAAGAAGGCGGCCGGAAAAATGGACGACAAGGAGTTCCTCGAATGGGAGAACTCCGCATGCCCGACATGCGGATCCTGCTCCGGCATGTATACTGCGAACAGCATGAACTGCCTTACGGAGGCGATCGGAATGGGCCTGCCCGGCAACGGAACCATTCCCGCCGTGTATTCGGCTCGCGAGCGTCTTGCAAAGGAGGCCGGATACAAGGTCATGGAGCTTCTTGAGAAAAATATCCGTCCTCTCGACATAATGACAAAGGATGCGTTCGAGAACGCTCTCAAGGTGGATATGGCGCTCGGCTGCAGCACGAACACGATGCTCCACATTCCGGCAATCGCCCACGAGGCGGGCATCAAGGTCGACATCTTCGACGCAAACCGCCTCAGCGCGACGACTCCGAATCTCTGCCATCTGGCACCTGCTGGACCCGATCATATGGAGGACCTCGAGCTTGCGGGAGGTGTCATGGCGGTCATGCACGAGCTCTCGAAGAAGAATCTCCTTCGCACGGATCTCATGACGGTCACCGGGCGCACAATCGGGGAATCCTTCCTCAATGCCGTGAACTACGATACTTCCGTCATAAGGCCGATAGACGATCCTTATTCCCCGACTGGAGGAATTGCGGTTCTCAAGGGCTCTCTCGCCCCGTCTGGCGCGGTCGTGAAGAGAAGTGCGGTCGCACCTGAAATGATGAAGCACGAGGGACCGGCACGTGTGTTCGACAGCGAGGAGGAGGCCATTAAGGCCATCTTCGGACGCAAGATCGTAAGCGGAGACGTCGTCATCATCCGCTACGAGGGACCGAAGGGCGGTCCGGGAATGCGCGAGATGCTCTCGCCGACGAGCGCGATCGCAGGCATGGGTCTGGACAAGGAAGTCGCGCTTATCACGGACGGACGCTTTTCCGGAGCCACGCGCGGCGCATCCATAGGCCACTGTTCTCCTGAGGCCGCCGACGGAGGTCCGATAGCCCTTGTCAGGGAAGGGGACATGATCAGGATCGACATCGAGAACGGGACGCTGGACCTTCTCGTTGACGAGAAGACCCTAGAGAAAAGAAGAAAAGAGGCGAAGCCGTATACGGCTCCGATAAGGACAGGATATCTCGCACGCTATGCCAGGCACGTGAGCAGTGCCGACGAAGGTGCGATAATCAAGGAGGAGTGATGCTGCTCAAAGGTGCTGAAATTATAATCGAATGTCTCATTGAGGAAGGTGTCGACACCGTTTTCGGCTATCCGGGAGGTGCCGTCATTCCTATCTACGATGCCCTGTACGAGAACAAAGGCAGGATAAGGCATATTCTTACGGCCCATGAACAGGGCGCGAGCCATGCCGCCGACGGCTATGCGAGGAGCACAGGCAACGTCGGGGTATGCATCGCTACGAGCGGCCCGGGAGCGACCAACCTCGTAACCGGTCTTGCGACTGCGTACATGGACAGCGTCCCCGTGGTAGCCATAACAGGCAACGTTGCGCTCAACCTGCTCGGAAGGGACAGCTTCCAGGAGGTGGACATCACAGGCATAACAATGCCCATCACGAAGCACAATTTCATCATCAAGGACATAGAAGAGCTTGCAGATACCATCCGCGAAGCTTTCTACATCGCCCGCGAAGGCCGTCCGGGACCTGTTCTGATCGATGTGCCGAAGGACCTCCAGGTCAACTCCACGGAGTTCACTCCTGCCGTCCCGCGCAAGGTGGAGCCTGTCGTCAAGCATCTGAGACAGAAGGACCTCGAGAAGGCTCTCGAGATGATCAAGGCCTCTGAGAGACCGATGTTCTACATCGGCGGAGGCGTGATCCGCAGCAGGGCCAGCGAGATTCTCAACAGATTCCTCGACAGGACGGACTCGGCCGTATGCTCGACTCTCATGGGACTTGGTGCGGTATTCAGCCAGAATCCGCGCTTCACGGGGATGGTTGGCATGCATGGCACGAAGCTTTCGAACATGAGCGTCAACCGTTGCGACCTGCTCGTTGTGGTCGGTGCAAGGTTTTCGGACCGGGTCATTTCTAATCCGAACTCTTTCGCCAAGCAGGCCAAGGTGCTCCAGATAGACGTCGATCCGGCGGAGTTCAACAAGAACATCATCACGCATCACCAGGTGATGGGCGATATAAAGGTCGTGCTCGAGCGGCTCGACAGCATGCTTGACGAGAATCTTGACCATTCGGAATGGCTAAAGTTCATCCAGAATGCCAGACGTCGTTTCCCGATGAAGACGACGACGGAGAGCAAAAGAGCCAGGGAGATTCTGAGGGCGCTTGTCCATCAGCTGCCCGAGGACAACATAATCACGACGGAGGTAGGACAGCACCAGATGTGGGTTGCGCAGTTCGTCAAGAGTCTCAGGGCGAACCGTTACCTTACTTCCGGCGGACTCGGGACGATGGGCTACGGCACCGGGGCTGCCATAGGAGCACAGGTGTCCCACCCCAGGACAAGGGTCGTGAACGTCGCAGGAGATGGATCGTTCAGGATGAACTGCAACGAGCTTGCGACGATCGCCAGGTACCGCCTGCCGATAATAATCCTCATCATGAACAACCATTGCCTCGGCATGGTGCGCCAGTGGCAGACCCTGTTCTACGAGGGGCATTACAGCGAGACCACGCTCGATACCCCGATCGACTGGGTGATGCTCGCGGGAGCATACGGAATCAAGGGAATGAGAATATCCCTCGACGACGATCCGGAGGAGAAGCTCAAGGAGGCCATCGGACTCGGTGAGGCCGTGGTCATCGACTGCGAGATTCCTACGGACGACAAAGTGCTTCCGATGGTCGCCCCGGGCGCAAGCATCAACGACATGATAGGATTCGTCGACCTGGAGAACTAGGAATAGGATGAATGCAGGACAAAGGTCGTCTTCGGACGGCCTTTTTCGTTGAATTTTCGCTTTTATTACGTGATAATGTGTTATCATTCTAAAAAATCAAGGAGTCGGCAATCATGGAAGCATTGAAGATTCGTGGAACTATAAAGGAATACGACTGGGGAAGCAAGGATTTCCTTCCCGGACTGTTCGGTTACCCAGAGACGGGAAAGCCGCAGGCAGAGGCGTGGTTCGGAACCCATCCGCTGGGTGAGGCTCTGCTCGAGGATGGCAGGACTCTTTCCTCGTTGATCTCCGAAGATCCGGAAAAATATCTCGGGCGCACGACCGTCGACAGGCTCGGAAACAGTCTTCCGATGCTTTTCAAGGTGCTGGCGATAAGCACTCCGCTTTCAATACAGTGCCACCCGACGCGCGAGATTGCAAGGGAAGGCTATGCAAAGGAAGCTCCTCTCAGAGAGAAGGGAGTTCCTCTGTCTGAGCTCAATTACAAGGACCCGAACCAGAAGGCCGAGGTGATATATGCGCTTACTCCGGTCACTGCCATGTGCGGTTTCCGCAGCTTCGACGAAATCGTCGAAGACCTTGGAAGGCTCATTCCGGCTGCATATGCCAAGTACTTCTCTTCGATGAAGAACATCGCGCAGCTTTTTGAAAGACTATACACCCTTTCCGGCGACGATCTCTCGCAGGTCATAGACGAATACGTCGACTCCCTCGCAAGAAGCGGGGAGCCCGTCTGGGACAGGGAGGTGTTCCTTACGCGCAGAGGAATCGCGGAAAGGGCATGGAAACTCTATGGCTACGATCCCGGGCTTCTCTGTCCGTATCTTCTCAACGTCATGGAGCTGGATGTGGGCGAGGCGCTTTACCTTGAGCCCAGGACGCTCCATGCCTATGTGCTCGGAAACGGCATCGAGCTCATGAGCCTGTCCGACAATGTCCTGCGTGGCGGTCTTACGCACAAGAAGGTGGACGTACCGGAGCTTATGAGAGTCATGATTGCGGAGCCTTTTTCCGGAGGGAAGGCACAAATCTCCCCGGATGCAGAAGGGCGTTCCGTCGTCCGCACTCCAAGCGATGATTTCCTTCTCAAGGTGATGAGCGATTCGTCATATGTGCTCAACGACGACGTTCCGTCCATGTTGCTATGTACGGACGGGTCTGCGAAGATTGGAAGTCTCGAGCTGAAGAAGGGCGAGTGCTGTTTCGTTCCGGCCTGCATCGGCAAGCTCGAAGTGTTCGTCTCCGGCCGACTGTTCCAGGCCACCGTCCCGACGGACGAGGAACTGGGAAACTGAGAGGTCGCCGGTGGATGCGCTGAACAAGGTGATCGCCGCCATCGAGGACGGAAAGAAGTCCCGAGACATGGTAGTTGTCGCGATCGACGGAAAGAGCGGGACGGGAAAAAGCCATCTTGCGCGTCTTGTCTCGCAATGCATCGATTGTTCGATCATCCATGTGGACGATTTTTTCCTGCCTTCGTCCAAAAGGACCCGCGAAAGGCTCGAGATGCCGGGCGGAAACGTGGACAGCGAACGCCTGCTGGAGGAGGTGATGATACCTCTTTCGCATAGAAAGCCGTTCTGCTATCGTCCATATGACTGCGGAAAGGATACAATCGAAGAGAGGGAAATCGCCGTGGACAAGGACGTGGTGATAGTTGAGGGCGTCTACAGTCTCCTTCCCGCATTCAGGAAGTTCTACGACATGGGTTTCATACTCGACGCGCCTTACAGAAGGCGGCTGGACAGGATCTGGGTGCGCAGCGGCGAGGAGCAGATGGTGAAGTTCGTGAACGTGTGGATACCGCTGGAGGACAGATATTTCGATTTCTACGACTTCGGCGGATATGAGATCATAGAGAATTCTTGACGGGCTGTGCCCGTTTTAAGCCTAAGGAGGGCATGAAAAGTGGAACTTGGCGAATTGCTTCCTAAGTATGACATTCTTTCAATGAGGAGAGTGCTGGTCGTCCAGCCACATCCCGACGATGCCGAGGTAGGCGCTGGCGACGTGATCGCGAAGCTCCATGACAGCGGGGCGGAGATCCACTACCTGACGGTGACGGACGGCTCTCTCGGCGTCAATTCCCCCGACATTCCAAAGGAGAGCATCGTGGCCATACGCAAAATGGAGACGGAGGCCAGTGGAAGATATCTGGGAGTCGACGGATTCACATATCTCGACGAGAAGGACGGAGCGCTGAAGGATGTGCCCGCGCTTGCAGGACGCATCGCGGAGGTGATAAGAAGCTACAGGCCCGATCTAGTGCTCTCTCCGGATCCGTATCTTCCATACGAGTCGCATATGGACCACATCGTCACGGCAAAGGCCACGAGCCAGGCGGTGATCTCGTCTTCTTTGATGGAGTATCCGCGCGGAACGTCGACGACTCCCCATTCGGTCACTCTGATGGCCTACTACCTGACTGCGAAGCCGAACGTCATACTCGACGTATCCACTACTTTGGTACGGCGCTTCAAGGCGATGGAGTTCCACAAGAGCCAGTTCAGCGACGAACTCCTTGCCCTTTACAGGGTGTACTTCACAAACAGGGCGACCCAGCTGGCGGTGAACGAGGACTATACTTTCGGCGCAGGGCTCAAGATCCTTCCTCCTCTGATGATGCACTGTTTCACCGAAGCCGACGATTATATTCCTATGTAGGTGACTGCATTCGACCTGCCGGTTTCCTTTTTACCCTGATTCCGGCAGGTGATTTGTATAGTTTTCTGTTATTATAATAACAAAAAGTAGAAATATTAACAAAAATCTTGAAAACCCACTATCAATTGTTTTTCTTTTGCGATAGAGTATTGCCGTAATCAAATCAATCGGAGTGGTTTTTTCTTATGGAAAACTTTGGAGCGTGGGGACTCATTCCCCCGGTTCTGGCAATCACACTTGCCTTCATCACAAAGGATGTCGTCATTTCCCTGTTCCTCGGGATTCTTTCGGGCGCGCTTATAGTCGCCGGCGGCAATCCTTTCACGGCGGTTCTCAATCTCACCGATCTTCTTGCATCCGTCCTTTCGGATGGCTGGAACATCAGGATAGTGCTTTTCTGCTCGCTGCTCGGAGGGCTTGTAGGCATGCTCTCGCGTACCGGAAGCGCCAGAGCCTTCGGCAACTGGGCATCGAAAAAGCTCCATAGTCCCAAGACGACCATGCTGATGGCATGGTTCTGCGGACTTGTCATTTTCATCGATGACTACTTCAATTCTCTTGCGGTCGGAACGGTAATGCGCCCGATTACGGACAAGAACAAGGTTCCGCGTGCGAAGCTTGCATATATCCTCGATTCGACCGCGGCTCCCGTATGCATCCTTGTCCCTGTGTCGAGCTGGGTCATAACCGTCATGAGCATCGTCAAGGGAAGCGAGGGATTCGAGACGTTCGGCATGACCGAATTCGCCTTCTTCATGAAGGCCGTTCCCTATGACATCTATGCCATCCTGGCCCTGGTCATGGTTCTTGCGGTGATTTTCACCGGACGCGATTTCGGACCCATGAGAAAGAGTCAGATGCTTGCTGAGAAGGGAGAGATCTTCGACAGAAGCTACGGGGAGGCGCCGGGCGAGGTCGAGCTCGCAGGGGACGACAAGAGCGCGAAGGCAAGGACGATCGACATGCTTTTGCCGATAATCGTACTTATCGTCACGGCGCTCGTCTTCTTCCCTCTCACGACATACATGGGACTTGCTTCCTCCGAGGGAGTAGGGCTTTCCGAGGCGTTCTCCATGATGGGTCTTTCGGATGCGTTCCTCAATACCGACGCTTCGATGGCACTCTGGTATGCCGGTGTACTGACTGTGGCTCTCACTTACATCTACTATATCGCCAGGAGGCTTTTCTCGATAAAGGAGGCAAGCGACGCTCTCATAGAAGGCATCAAGAGCATGGTTCCTGCGATCATCATCCTGACGATGGCCTGGAGCATCGGTTCGATAATCAAGAGCAGTCCTGCAGACGGCGGACTCGGACTTGCCTCGTTCCTGAGCGAAGTGGTCGTCGGTGGAGGCTTCCCGCTTTCGATCGTACCTGTGATAGTGTTCGTACTCTCGGCGCTGATCGCATTCGCGACCGGAACCAGCTGGGGCACATTCGCCATAATGATACCGATCGTCATGCCGATAGCTGTCGGCCTCGGCCAGGCACAGGGCCTTGGACAGGATGCTCTTCTCAACGCCACGCTGATCTGCATTTCGTCGGTCCTCGGCGGTGCCGTTTTCGGAGATCATGCATCCCCGATAAGCGATACGACGATCCTTTCCTCGACAGGTGCCGGATGTCCGCATCTCGAGCATGTGACGACACAGCTGCCTTACGCGTTCTTTACGGCGTTCTGCGCCATGGTCGGAGCGCTTGCCGGAGGCCTGAGCCTGAACTTGCTCGTCGCATGGTTCGCGACCTTGCTAGTGTTCGGAATCGGATTCTTTTTCGTCATGCCGAAGGTTCTGAACAGGTAAGAGGGATTTCCGCTATCGTACTCGTGCCGTCGGAATCGGTTTTCCGGCGGCCATTTTTTTTCGTCCGATAGCCTGTTTCGGATACTTTATTGCGGTTTTTAGACAATTTATAGCATTTTGAAAGAATTTGTTTGACAGCTTCGTTTTTCGATGTTCTAATATTCAGTAGTTAAGGATTGTTACCTACTCGAGGGCAAAACCAAATTTTATAGTTTTTCAACTGTGGGAGAGTTTCTTCCGCATTTGAGTATCTATAGAATTTGGTTTTTTTGTTTCAGGACGGAAAAAGGAGTATTCTTTTGCTGGTTACAAAGACGATCAACAACAACATCGTTGCCTGCATAGGAGATGATGGCAGGGAGTCGATCGCGATGGGCCGCGGACTGGGATTCGATTTCAAGGCCGGAGCCACACTCGACATGAAGAGAGTGGAGAAGATTTTCGAAATCAGCGAACAGAGCGGATACGACAGCATCAAGAACCTCTTTTCGAAGCTTCCCGAAAAGCAGATCGAAGTCTGCGTCGGGATAATCGACTATGCCAAGGAGATACTCTCGACAAGCCTCAACGACAGTGTGTATCTGACCCTTACGGACCACGTGAACTTCGCGATCTCGCGCTTCAGGGAAGGAATGCATGTCGGATCTGCGCTGACGAGCGAGGTCAGGATATTCTATCCGAGGGAGTATTCCGTTGGCAGGTACGCCCTTTCCGCGATACGAAAGGAGCTGGGTGTGATTCTTCCAGAGGACGAGGCCTGCTCGATCGCGCTCCATATAGTAAACGCGGAGTTCTCCAGCCAGATAGGATCCGTGGTCGGAATCACCGGGACGATAAGGGATACTCTGTTCCTCATAGATTCCCGGCTGGGGGTCGGTTCGAGCGAGGACGATCCGAAGAGCTCGGAGCTCATCAGCTTCCTCAAGTTCCTGGTGTTCCGGGTGTATGGGGAGTCCGGCGATACCGACGACGGCGAGGACATGCTGTCGAATCTGATCGAGCATGCATGCCCCAGAGTGAAGGAAATTGCCGACGAGGTTGCCGCGTTGCTCTTCAAAGGTAGCCGTCGGAAGCTTTCGGGCGTCGACAGGGCGCTTCTGGAAGCGAATATATATTGCTATGAGAAGTACATAGAAAGGAGAAGATGAAGAAATGGGATTATTCGACAAGCTGTTCAAGACAAAGGATGACGGTACGATCGCACTTGCGGCTCACGTCAAGGGCAAGGCCGTACCTCTGAGCGAGGTTTCGGATCCCACGTTCGGAGAGGAGATCATGGGAAAGGGCATGGCGATATATCCCGAGGAGGGCAAGGTATATGCCCCGTGCGACGGGACGATCGATCTCATGTTCGATACGGGACATGCCGTCAATATAAAGAGCAAGGACGGGGTCGAGGTGCTCATCCATGTCGGCTTGGAGACGATCAGTCTGAAGGGCGAAGGTTTCAAGACGTTCAAGAAGAACGAGGACACCGTCAAGAAGGGCGATCTTCTGATCGAGTTCGACAGAGCGCTTCTGCTCGAGAAGGGATTCGATATCATCACTCCGATGGTCATCTGCAACACGGACGACTATGCCGAGGTCAAGGGAATCACTGGAAAGGATGTCGTTCCCGGAGATACTGTAATAGAGATCAGGACCAAGTAATAGGAGATCGCAGATGATAAAGGGAAGTGGTAGACCCGTCTATGACGGGGTTGCGATCGGTCCTATATACGTATATAGGAAGGTCGAGACCGAGTTGAAGAAGAATGCAAGCGACAAGAAGAAGGAGCTTGAAAGATTCCACAAGGCAAAGGAAACGGCCCACGAGCAGCTTCAGGCACTCTACGAGAAGACGCTGAAGGACATCGGCGAGGAGCAGGCCGGAATCATCGACGTGCAGATCATGTTCCTCGACGATCTCGATTTCCAGGAAGGGATAGAGGCGATGATAGAGCAGGGCTGCGATGCCGCTTTCGCCGTGCATGAGACCGGCGATGCCCAGGCCACGTTCTTTGCATCGCTCGACGACGAGTACATGAAAGCCCGCGCCACGGATATCAGGGACATATCGGACAGGCTCGTGAGGATCCTTCTGGGATCGGATACGACTTTCAGGATGGCAACGCCTGGAATCCTTGTAGCGGAGGACCTCACGCCCAGCGAGACGGTACAGCTCGAGAAGGACAAGATATTGGCTTTCGTCACCAGGCAGGGGTCGAGCAATTCCCATACGGCGATCCTGGCCCGCGTTATGAATCTTCCTTCGCTGGTCCAGACGAACATAGACATAGAGCTTTCCCTCAACGGCAGGACGATGATCGTCGATGGTTTCTCCGGAGAATATTACATCGATCCCGACGAGGAGACGATGAACAGGATGCTCGCCAAGCAGAAGGAGGCCAAGGCCGTCAAGGAAGGCCTGGAGCAGTTCAGAGGAAAGCCGTCCGTGTCCAAGAAAGGAAGGAAGATCAATCTTTTTGCGAACATCGGCAATGTCGACGACCTCAAGTACGTCATCGCTGGAGATGCGGAGGGCATAGGACTTCTCAGATCCGAATTCCTTTATCTCGGCAGGGATGACTATCCCACGGAGGAAGAGCTTTTCTCGAAGTATCGCGCGGTCGTCGAGGGAATGAAAGGAAAGCGAGTCGTCATCCGGACCCTGGACATCGGGGCCGACAAGAAGGTCGACTACTTCAAGCTCGACAGCGAGGAGAATCCTGCACTCGGCTACAGAGGCATAAGGATCTGCCTTCTCGAGAAGGATATATTCCGTACCCAGATGAGGGCGATCTACAGAGCAAGCGCCTTCGGTCCGGTCTCCGTGATGTTCCCGATGATCATCAGCGTCAAGGAAGTGAAAGAGATAAAGGAGTTCTGCGCCGGCATCAGGGAGGAGCTCCGAAACGACGGATACAGGATAGGAGAGGATACGGAGCTGGGAATCATGGTGGAGACGCCTGCCGCGGCCATCATCAGCGACGAGCTTGCGAAGGAAGTCGATTTCTTCAGCGTCGGAACGAACGACCTGACGCAGTATACGCTTGCGATCGACAGGCAGAACGCAAAGCTCGACTACTTCTACGACGCCCATCATCCTGCGGTGCTCAGGCTTCTCAAGCTGATCGTCGACAATGCGCACAAGGCCGGCATCTGGGCCGGAATCTGCGGAGAGCTTGCAGCGGACCTTTCTCTTACGGATACATTCCTGGAGATGGGCTACGACGAGCTCAGTGTGAGTCCGTCCAGGATATTGCCACTTAGAAAGAACGTAATAGAAAGCGAGGTATAGAAATGAAGGAATTCACCTACACAATCACCGATGAACTCGGTATTCACGCACGTCCGGCAGGCCAGTTCGTAAAGAAGGCTTCCGGTTTCAAGAGCTCCGTCACTCTCTCTTCCGCAAAAGGAAGTGCGGATGCGAAGAGGATCATGGCGGTCATGAAGCTTGTCGTCAAGAAGGGCGATACAGTGACTGTCAAGGTAGAGGGCGAGGACGAAGATGTCGCGGCCGCAGAGCTCGAGGCATTCTTCAAGGCGAATCTCTGAGGAGATTCTGGAATCAGACATACATTCATAGAATGTTGAATATTCTTAGGAGGGGTATTTCACATGATGAAAACTCTACAGAGACTCGGTAAGTCTCTCATGCTTCCGGTTGCATGTCTTCCTGTCGCCGGAATTCTCTATGGTATCGGTTATTGGATCGACCCGGTAGGCTGGGGCTCGAACAGCGTCGTCGCACTGTTCATGATCAAGGCTGCAAGCTCCCTCATCGACAACATGGCAATTCTCTTCGCGATCGGTGTCGCAGTCGGAATGTCCAAGGATCAGGAGGGTACCAGCGCTCTTGCAGGACTTGTATCCTGGCTCGTATTCCAGGCCATTCTCGGCGGAGTTTCCCCGACTGTCGTAGCAAACATCTCCTGGCTCGACACAGCGGCTTTCGCAAAGGTCAACAACCAGTTCATCGGTATCTTTGCCGGTCTCATCGGTGCATACTGCTACAACAGATTCCACAAGACGCAGCTTCCTGAGTTCCTTTCCTTCTTCTCCGGAAGAAGATCCGTTGCAATCGTCACCGCGATCGCCACTCTCATCATCTGTGTCCCGATGACATTCGTATGGCCGTTCATCTACGGTGCACTCGTCAAGTTCGGCGAGGCTATCGTCGGTCTCGGCGCTGTCGGAGCAGGAATCTATGGCTTCTTCAACAGACTTCTCATCCCTGTCGGACTCCACCATGCTCTCAACAGCGTATTCTGGTTCGATGTAGCAGGAATCAACGACCTCGGAAACTTCTGGGCAGGTACCGGCATCACCGGACAGACCGGAATGTACATGGCCGGATTCTTCCCTGTCATGATGTTCGGTCTTCCTGCAGGTGCTTATGCGATGTATCTCACTGCGAAGGAGAAGAACAAGAAGAATGCTGCCGGTATCCTTTTCGCTGCAGCTCTCTGCTCCTTCTTCACCGGCGTTACGGAGCCTCTTGAGTTCTCGTTCATGTTCCTTGCTCCGCAGCTCTATCTCGCACATGCGATCCTCACAGGACTTTCTGTCGGAATCGTTGCAGCTCTCCCAGTAAGAGCCGGCTTCAACTTCTCCGCAGGACTCGTCGACTGGATCCTTTCCTTCAAGGCTCCTCATGCTCTCCATCCGGCATGGCTGCTGGTCATCGGCGTTATCGTAGGTGCCATCTACTTCGTGGTATTCTACGTCCTGATCAAGAAGCTCAACCTCAAGACTCCTGGAAGAGAGGATGATGTAGAGGATGAGCTCAAGGTCGAGCTTGCTTCCAACGACTACACAGAGATCGCAAAGATCATTCTCCAGGGTGTCGGCGGAAAGGAAAACGTCACGAGCATCGACAACTGCATCACACGTCTCCGCCTCGAGGTCAAGGACAGACTCAAGGTCGACGAGAAGGTGATCAAGAGTGCAGGCGTCAAGGGTGTCATCCGCCCGAGCAAGACTGCAGTCCAGGTCATCATCGGACCGAAGGTACAGTTCGTCGCCGACGAGTTCAAGGCACTCTGCAAGTAAGCGTCAGCTGCTGTAGAATACGGGATTTCCTGCGGGAAGTCCCGTTTTTTGTTGCTTTCGATCCCTTTGGTAGTGTAGATTCCACTTTAGGAGGAGAGATGGAGGCATTTCTGACAAGCAGTCCCACAAAGGGTTGGAGCGAGGAGCTCGAAGAGAAGAACGGATTCGCATCCGCAATAGCGAAGTCGCTGGGCAAGAATTTTATACGGACGATGTTTTTCCCCTCGGATCCCGCGGACAGCGAAGGTTCCCTGGGACAGGCAAGGTGGATCGAGCGTTCGTTCCGCAACGCCGGTATCGAGTTTTCGCTCCTTCGTGTCGTGGATGGCTTTGACGGCCTTTCTTTTGATCTTGACGGAATCGACCTTGCAATTCTTGCCGGCGGCCATGTTCCGACGCAGAACGCCTTCTTCAGGAGGATCGGGCTCAAGGAGAAGCTTGCCGGATATGGCAATGTCCTGCTTGCGATAAGCGCAGGAAGCATGAACGCGGCCAAGGTCGTATATGCCCAACCTGAGGAGGAAGGGGAGGCTTCGAGTCCGACCTACGAGCGTTTCCTGGAGGGGCTTGGTATCACTGAAGTGAATATAATCCCGCACTATGACTCGATCCGTGACGCGGTCCTGGACGGAATGAGAATCGTCGAGGACATCACTCTGTCTGACAGCATGGGGCGAAGATTCGTGCTGATACCGGATGGTTCATACATAAAGGTGGACGATGAAAAAACAGTTCTGTACGGGAGAGCTTACGAGGCCGTAGACGGAGTGCTGCGTAAGATCTCGGAGGATGGCCGGATGATCGTTCTCTGATTTGTCGATGTCGGTATAGGACATTCTTGCGTCTGCATGCTAGAGAAAGTATTCTCTTCCTGTTTTTTCAAGGTAGTAGGAGTAGTCCCCTTCGTATACGACGAGCATTCCGTCGTCTATCTCGAACACCCGATTTGCCATTCTGCTCAGAAAGTATCTGTCGTGGCTTACGATCACTATCGTGCCGTCGAAGTCGTTCAACGCTTTCAGCAGCACCTCTCGGGATCCTATGTCAAGATGGTTTGTCGGCTCGTCGAGCACAAGAAAGTTTACAGGTTGCGAAAGGATGGCTGCGAGCATCACTCGGCTTTTCTCTCCTCCTGAAAGCACGGAGATTTTCTTTTTCGTGTCGTCTCCGGAGAACAGAAATGCTCCGAGAATGCTCATTATCTCTCCTGTCGTAGCTTGGGGAAGACGATGGCACATCTCCTCGAATACGGTGAGCTCCGGATCGAGGCTTTCGAACGAATACTGCGAGAAATATCCCATTCTTACGCTTGAACCGAGCGTCGATGACCCGGAATCGGGTTCGATTTCTCCTGCGATGATTTTTAGCAGAGTGGATTTTCCTGCTCCGTTGATTCCTGTAAGAGCAATCTTGTCAAGTCGCCTGACAATGCCGCAGATTCCTTTGAGGACGCTACGGTTTTTGTAGCTTTTGAAGATATCGTCCATCACCACTACCTGTTCTCCGCTTCGTGGACATGGTTGAAAGGCGATGCTCATCGTCCTATCCTCTTTTGGAAGCTCGATCCTCTCGATTTTTTCAAGCATCTTTATCCGTGACTGTACCAGATTCGCATGACTAGCTCTTGCGGCGAAGCGGGAAATGAACTCCTCGTCCTTTGCTATCTGGGCCTGCTGACGGGCATAAGTAGCTTCAATCTGTCGTCTTCGTATCTCGCGTTCCCTGAGGTAGAAATCGTAGTTTCCAGAGTAGGATACCAACTTCCCGCCAGCAACCTCGACGGTTGTCGAACAAAGTTTCGTCATGAATTCCCGGTCATGGCAGATCATGACTATTTCCCCTTTGAAACTCTTCAGCCACTGTTCGAGCCAGACGATGGATTCAACGTCGAGGTGGTTCGTCGGTTCGTCCATGAGCAGCACATCTGGATTCCCGGCAAGAATCCTGGCAAGCGCTATCCTCATCTTCCAGCCTCCGGAAAAAGTCGAAACGTCCTCATCCTGACGATCCTGAGGTATTCCCAGTCCCGTTAGTATGGTCCTTGCCCTATCCTCGAGGCCATATCCGTCGCGTTCGAGGAACATCGTCTGGATTTGACCGTATTCGTCCATTTCCCTTTCCGTTATCGCATCGCCCTGATCGCCCATCCTCTCCTCGAGCTTTCTGAGACGTAGACCTATGTCGTAAGTGACCTTGTCACCGCCCATCACTGTCTCGATGACGGACGAGCCTCTCATCTCGCCTGTGTCCTGAGAAAAATATCCTATCGAAAGTCCTGGATCCGAAATCATCTCGCCCTCGTCAGGAATCTCGATGCCTGCAATGATTTTGAATACCGTCGATTTTCCTGCTCCGTTGGGGCCGACAAGACCGATTCTGTCCCCGTTTCTGACGAGCATGTCCGCACCGCTGAGAATCGTGCGTCCTCCGAAATGCATGCCGATGTTGCTGAGTTTTATCAATGTCTTCTCCGGAAATGTTTCTTCTTCTCTTGTACCTCATTTGAGGTTTTTGTTGAATAGTGCTCAAATAATCTTTTTGTTCCTCGCATCTGTGGTAGAATACTCTGTAAGGAGTGGGCTGATGAAAAAGATCGCTTTAGTTGCAGTTGTCACCGTTCTGCTGTTTTCTCTTTTATCTTGCGAGAATGCGATTTTCGACGGCAACCTTCTTGTCAGTCCGGAAGCCGACAGTACCGCCGGAGAGAAGGTCGCAACGGTAAAAAACTATCTTGCGATGCCATCGGAAATCGATATAGGTAACAAGGATATCACCTTGAAGGAATTTCTTTGTAATACGATTTCCGATTTAAGCAATAAACTTGGTCTGGAAATCCCGCCAGATGATATCGATGATCTTGTCATAGGCATCATTGGCGATAACGAGATTCCTCTTGGAGTGCAGATAAAGACGATTCCTGTGGTAGATCGTGAGCTTGTCTATGCACTGCTGAGCCTCAACAGCGAGAAGGACATAGCGGTGATGGGCGATCTCCTGTCCTTGTCCCTGTCTTCGGAGGAAAAATCCTATGAGGCCATGAGTGACTTCTTCAGGCTGCTGACGAGCATATTCGGAAATGAGGAGTCCTCGGGAAGCCTTTTCACGCTCGGGGAGGCCATGGACATACCGGATGGGACGGATGGTCTCAAGATCGGGGATTTCATAGCGACGCAGATGATCGTCTCCATCGTCTTCAAGGCCATCCCGGAGGCCGTGGCTAGGGACTATGCCTCGTATATGGACTCTGTTCAGGATGCGGATGTGAAGACCTATCTCGAGAATTTCGATCTGTTCAAGGTCCTTCTTGGCGGTACGGAAGTGATCGACCAGGTCACTTATACATATACTTTCCTCAACAAGTACAATTCCTCTATAACAATGTTCGATGTCGGAAAGCTTGGATCCATTTTGCAGGGAGGTACCCAATGATCAGAAAAGTCGTTGCCGTATGCCTGCTGTCTCTCGTCCTTGCAGACCTTGCGGCTGTCAGTCCGTCCCAGTTCCCGAGCGCCGACAGCACGATGATATCGTCTTACAATCCGACTTCCGCAAGAACCGCAGCGATGGGAGGTGCGGGACTTGCCGTGAATGGAACCTACGGTGCCAGATTCCTCAATCCCGCAAATGCCGCAGGCGTTTTCGGTCTGTCGGTGCCATCGCTGTCGTTTACTGCCTACAATCTCAGAAACAACATACCTGTCGTCAAGGATGTCATCTCGAGCACCGACGAGGCCGGGATTCTCGATTCCGCGGTTGGCTTCATAAACAACATCCCAGGCGGCGTGAAGGATTTTATGTCCCTCGATGCGGGGGCAGGTCTGGCCATGAAGTTTTTTTCGTTCTCCGTGGATGCTAATGCCGACATCTTCACTTTCGGTCCCGGGGATATCAGCAGCAACATAGGAGTGGACATCAATCTTGCACTTACCTCGATTTTTTCCTACAGGCATGAATTCTCTGACGATCTGGCTCTATCCGTAGGACTGGGAGTCAGGGCGATGTACAAGAATCTCACTGCAGACGATGTGTATCTGACGGGAATAGGAGCTACCACTGTTTCCGATGTGTTCAACAAAAGCGAGGATTTGCAGGGAGCAGGAAACGCCATTCTCGAGGTCCTTTCCGATATCCCGCTTTCCGTAGGTTGGGCATTCCCTGTGTCCGTTGGCACCAAGCTTGAGGTTCCGTACGGATTTTCCTTCGCCCTTGCGCTCAACAATATCAACGGAAACTACGACATGAGGGTACGCCAGAAGGATGGTAGCGAGAGAAGCTATGTGCTTGAGACGCCTATGACCTTGGATATAGGTGCAAGCTGGAGCTGGGGAAACGAGGGAATGTGGAAGTATCTTTTCAAACCGACAATAGCGGTAGACTTTGTCGACATTGTGGGATTCTTCAGGAACGGACCGCTGGAAAGAGGTGCCTTCGTCGACCATCTGCGCATGGGTGCCGAGGTATACCTCCTCACGTCCTTGATAGCGAGAGCCGGTCTGGACAGAGGATACTTCACATGCGGCCTCGGGCTTGATATCTTTGCTGTGACGCTCGACATGACATATGGGCTCAAGGCATATGGTCCTTCCCGGTACGGGGAATGCCTGGACTATCTGACAGTAAGGGTGAACATCGGCTTGGACAGGTAGATCCGCAATGCGGAAATTCATGTTTTTTGTAGGGAAAATCATGCGGGAAAGAGGCTCTTGCCAAAGACGATGTTTCTGTATATGATTACGCAATGCCAAAGAAACTCATGTCCTTTGCGGTATATCTGCTTCTTTTTGCATCGTCTCTTGCGGCGGCAAACATCCTGCCATATTACGATTTCGATTTCGACGATTTCATATCGCGATACGACCAGCTGATTATCAACGACCTTGCTTCGGAAGATGGGACAGGGCCGTTCTACAGGTCTTTCGAGAAGGCCCTCGGGTTCTTCGATCGATCGCTTGATGCAGACGGACTGAAGGCCGCTGTGGCCGCCATGGATACAGAAGGGCTGAAGCAATACGTAGCGGGAATAGTCGAATGCGGCGAGCGAATGGGAGAGGACGAGGTTCTCGACATTCTGTTTTGTCCAAACGGGGCTTCGTTGATGTTCGTTTCTCCGACCCTCGATTCACCTATGTCCTATTTCGGACACAGCTTCCTCATATTCTACGACGACGAGGCACCGTTCATTTCCCCTTGCATAAACTTCTTCGGGGACATAACAGCCTCGTCAGGAATCAGGAGGGTGGTGGACGGCCTTGCCGGGAGGCTTCCAAGTTACTATGAGATCAGGCCGTTCTATTATCACTATATCGAATATACGGCCAGACTGGACCGTTCGCTCATTCTCTTTCCGTTCATCATGGATGAGGATGAGAAGTCTCGAGTCGCCTCTGCCGTGGAAAGTCTCCACGACGGGAGTTTCCCGAACTACAATTTCCTGTTCAACAATTGTACCCACGGTTTTTTCGATGCACTTTCGAAGATATATGTCGACAGAAAATTCCCGATGGACAGGGCCCTTTCGCCCCAGACTGCCGTCCAGGTACTCAGGGAAATGGGAATCATTGCGGAGGCAAGGCTGATATTTCCGGCATGGATGGACATGATAGACGGAAGTTCCCCTGAGCCGCTGAGGGAGCTCTACAGGAAAATCCACGGAGCGGCCATCCCTGGCCATGCCGCTGCACCGTTCGTCAATCCCGAACCGTCCAGGCCGACGAGGAAGACTGTATCCAACAGGTTCTCGTCGCTGTCCTTGGGTTATGAGGCGCCACGGGGAGTGTTTTCGCTGTCGTTCGAGCCTGTGTTCAATTCCTTCGGCGAGCAGAACTATGTCGATCACGAGGTAATGGACCTGAAGGCGCTCGGATTCTCCATTGCTTTCGCCGGAACCGATTTCGACCGCTTCGTCCTGGATGTGTTCTCGTTCGACAGCTATCTGCCGATCACTGCCCTGAAGAAGAGGATGAGCTTCTCGTCGTCGTTTTCCGCCGGATTTCAGGGAAAGACGTTCTTCGTATCAGGACATCTATATGCAGGAATCTCGTTCGGCTGCTCCGACGCGCTGCTGTCCGTCGGCCTCGACAACGGATTCTCCTCGTACGGCTGGGAGTACAGCCTTGCGGCAAGAAGCCTTCTTTTTCTCCGTCTGGGACCGGTGGCGATCGCGGACAGGTTCGATCTCATGCTCTATTCGACGGTATACGACAGCCTACGGATCGAGAACGAGCTGAAGGTATGCTGGAGAATCGTGGACAGTCTTTCGGTGGAGGGCTTCTACATCTACGACGGAGAGCACAGGGGTGGGGGAAACCTGGTCTGGCATTTCAATCTTTTCTGATCGGATGAAAAAAGCCGATCCCGTCTTCCGATTGCAATTGCCATCCGAAGACGGGATCATCTGTCGCTTTTAAAGAGAAGAAGCAGAGAGCATTTTTACGAACGCTCTTTGATAAAAGTCATGAAAGCTCGCTTCCGAGCTGCACTCCCCAGCTCTGGCGGAAAGTGTCCATGAGCTCCATCACGCGCAGCGTCTCGCTCCATGGCATCTCATCCGGTTCGAGCTTCCCCTGCCTTATGGCACGTTCGGCCGCCTCGACCTCGTACTCGAAGCCGTTGCACCTGTGTCTGAACGCTTTCTCCTCGATGAGGGAAAGCTTTCTGGAGCCAGGATCGAGGGTGTAGACCCTGACGGTCTCCGGGTTGTTTATGTTCTCTACCTCGATGCGGCCTCTGTCGAAATAGATCATTCCCTTCCTGTCGCTCAGGGTATCGCCGTCTGCCATCAGGGAACAGCATACTCCCTTGTCGGTGACTATTGTCAACGATTCCCTTATGTCCGCTCCGAACTCGTTCTTTGCGCATGATCCGGACTGGTAGAGTATCTTCTGTCCCTCGAGGAACATAAGTGCGAAGTTGAGCGGATATACAGTGATGTCGAGCATCACTCCGCCACCGAGCTTCGGGTCGCGTATCCTTTCCTTTTCCGCGATCGGGTATGCGAGATTCGCTGTGATCGTCCTGATGTTTCCCAACCTGCCGGAAGAGATGAAGTTCCTGATGTAGGAAACTACCGGCATGTACCGTGTCCAGATCGCCTCCGCGACATATACGCCTTTCTCCTTGGCGGCCTTGAACACTTCCTCCGCCTCTTCGGTGTTCACTGTGAACGACTTCTCGCAGAGTACCGGCTTTCCATAGGAAATGGCCTCGAGCATGTTGTCCTTGTGCTGGCTCATGAGAGTGGCGACATATACCAGCTCGACCTCTTCGTCCTCGAAGAGCTCCTTGTAACTTCCGTACGCTTTTTCGACGCCGAATTCCTTCGCGAAGTTCTCGGCCCTTGTCCTGTCCTTCGATGCCACGGCGACGAGGTTTGCCGTCTCCATTCCCGATAGTGTATCCGCCATTGTGCGGGCGATGTGTCCGCATCCGATGATTCCGACCTTGATCATTGTTCCTCCTTATCCAAGGAGTATAACAGAATGAGGTGGATCATGTTATGATTGTTTTGTGGATTATTCGACTAAAGAGGAAAGAAGCAGGATTATGAGCCGGATAAAAGGCAAAGGCACCAGACCTGAGGTGCTGTTGCGCCACGCGCTCTTCTCGTACGGCCTAAGATACAGGAAGAACGACAGACGATACCCGGGATCCCCCGACATTCTGCTGCCGAAGTACAGGACGGCGATTTTCGTCAACGGATGTTTCTGGCATAGCCACGAAAACTGCAGATATGCAACCAGACCGAAAAGCAACGTGGAATTCTGGGATGCGAAGCTCGAAAGGAACAGAAAGCGCGATGCGGAGAATCATTCGAAACTGAATGAGATGGGTTTCCGGGTGATTGTCGTATGGCAGTGCGCTTTCGGCGACGAGGACAAATTCGCCCATCTGGTCATGGCTCTCCATGAGGAGATAACGACCGGAAAGGCATGCTACGTGGAATTTCCTCCTCCGCTCTAGATCACTTCGATCTGAAGGCTTTTCATCACCTTGAAGGTCGCCTTCGCCGCTTCCTCGTCGAAGCTCATCACCAGATTGCTGTCGACGATGATTTCCGCCTCGGGCAGCGCCGTCTTTGCCAAAACGGCATTTGCGAGCACGCATATGTCCAGGACGAGACCGCATAGTTCTATTGAAGAATAGTTCATGCCCTTGAGGTACTCGTAGAGCCGGTCGGAACCGAAAGTATCCTTCTCGAAGCATCTGTCGGTGTCGCACCTTTCCTTTCCCGTGAGACCGTACAGGTCATGTCCGGGCGTGAAAAATATGCAGTGAGGAACCGGAAGCTTCCGACCTTCCTGCGTGCCAGGGTATTCCTCCCCGTGGGTGTCGAGCGTGAATATCACGTCGTCGCCGTCTGCTCTGTATTTCCTTATTCTTTCCGCGATCCTTGCATCGAGCTTCTCCGCTCCGGGAAAGCCCAGGGCTCCCGAGACGAAGTCGTTCTGGTAGTCGACTACGATCAAAACCTTGTTCATGGCTTTATTCTACCACAAAACGGACATTTGCAAGAGTACGGCATTTCCATTGTCCGGCGTACTCTCCGGCCGCGGAACGCAGAATTAATACCCAATTAACACGGCCTTGACAAAGGATGATATTTCAAACCTGTCTTTTGTGGTATAAAGAGGACATGAAGCAGAAATCCCGTAGAACACAAGGATTGCTCATCCTTCTGACCATATTCGCAATCTCGTCCGTCCTGCTTTCCTCGTGCATGAAGAAGACAGGATCCGATCCGACCATCCAGGGCGGAAGAAGCCATAGCCACATCATAATGGCGATTCCGGTCGATCCCGATGGTCTCGATCCGCAGCGTACCGCCGCTGCATCGACGTTCCAGATCACAAGCAACATATACGAGACCCTCGTCACGGTGGACGAGCAAGGAAATGTCGTACCTGCTCTTGCCGAGAGCTGGTCTGTCTCCGACGACGGGCTCGAGATCGACTTCACGCTGAGGGAGAATGCGGTTTTCTCTAACGGGAAGCCCTGCGACAGCGCGGCCGTCATCGCCTCTTTCGAGCGTCTGATGGATCCTACAAGTCCACGCAGGGACTATTACAGCCTCATCGAGAGCATCGAGGCCATCGACGACAGAACCGTACGTTTCCGCTATTCTTCGCTTGATGTCGCCGCACTTTCCAACTTCTGTTATTCCTGGGCCGCCATAGTGGATGTCTCGCAGGGAGACGAGCTCAGGATGAAACCCGTCGGAACCGGGGCCTACAAGCTCCAGAGCTGGATTGCACAGCAGGACATCGTGCTGGTCAGGAACGAGAGCTATCCCGGTTTTGTGGGTGTGGACAAGGTCGAATTCGTGATCATGCCGGACATTGCGAGCCAGATTTCCAGTTTTCTGAACGGGGAGATAGACATCATGCTGATAACCGGAGACCAGCTTCCTGCGATCGACGGAAAGGGGGAATACAACCTCATAGAAAGCCCCGGAAACGGAGTCCAGCTGATGGCTATGAACCTCGCAAACGAGGCTCTCTCGGACATACGTGTCCGCCAGGCGATAAACCTCGCCGTCGACAAGCAGGCCGTCATCGACGCGGTCTGGTGGGGCTATGGTATAGAGATCGGAAGCCACTATCCTGTCGTGCTCCCGGAATACGTCGACCTGAGCGGGACCTACGGCTACGATCCGGAAAGTGCGAGAAAGCTGCTGGAAGAGGCCGGATACGGGAACGGTCTGAAGCTTCGTCTGTCTTTGCCGAAGAGCTATCAGGAGTACGTGAATGCTGGAATAGTCATCGCCGACCAGCTCAAGAAGGTCGGAATCGAATGCTCGATAGAGATAGTGGAGTGGTCCGACTGGCTCGAGCGGGTCTACACCGGCCGTGACTACGATCTGACCGTAGTAGGACATACAGGACGTCTGGATCCATATGGCCTTCTCCAGAGGTACACGAGCACGTCTGGAGAGAACTACTTCAACTACTCGAACAAGAGGGTAGACGAGATCCTTGCCCTGTATCAGAAGGAAAGCGACGGGAAAATCCGTACGGAACTTGTCGAGGAACTTCAAAGGATCCTCGCCAACGACGTTCCCGCCCTCTATCTCCAGGATCCGATAATGCTGTATGTCACGCAGAAGGATGTCGAGGGGTTTGTAACTTATCCGATCGAGCTGTATGATATGAAGAGAATCACCATCGGAGAATAGAATGCTCAATTATAGTCTCAGGAGAGCTCTCGGAGCGCTGGCGGTACTTTTCACGGTATCCTTCATCACCTTCGTGGTACTGATGTGGATTCCCGGGGATCCGGCGCTCCTCATCCTCGGAACGGACGCCACGGCGGAGAAGGCCGCGGCGCTTCGTTCGTCCATGGGACTCGACGAGCCGTGGTATGTGCAGTACTTCTCTTGGCTCGGCAACCTGCTCAGGGGAGACTGGGGCAACAGCTACGTATATGGCGAGAAGGTAACCACGCTGATAGCCCAGCGCCTGCCCGTTACAGTGAGCCTGACGGTTTTTTCCATGACGCTTGCCGTCCTTGTATCCGCCGTGCTCGGAATATACTCCGCGCTCCACAGGGGAGGATTCGTCGACGGCGTCTCCCGCAGCCTCGTGCAGATCGCATCCGCGATGCCTTCTTTCTGGCTCGGGATGATATTCATGATCTTTTTCGCCTCCAGGCTAGGATGGTTTCCCATCACGGGATTCGTAAGCCCCAGAGAGGGTTTTCTTCCGTTTCTGAACAGCATAACCCTGCCATCGGTGATCCTTGCCCTTCAGGAATGCGGACTTCTCATCCGGATGTTCCGTTCATCCATGATACAGGCCCTCGGCGAGGATTTCATGCAGAGCGCGAACGTTAAGGGGCTTTCCTACAGGAGGACAATCTTTTCCTATGCTCTTAGAAAGGCCATCGTGGCGCCGATAACCCTTATCGGGACCCAGTGCGCAAAGCTGTTCGGCGGCACTGTCGTCATAGAGACGATCTTCGCGCTTCCCGGGCTTGGAAGACTTCTTCTGACCTCGGTCGAGCAGAGGGACATACAGCTCCTGCAGGGCATAGTGCTTTTCATAACCTTCATGGTGATCCTGCTGAATTTCATATCCGACATGCTGGTGTTTCTCGCAAATCCAATGATCGGAATCAGCGAGGAGGACAGGCGATGAGAAAAAAGGACATGAATCTGTCATTGAAGCTCGGTCTCGTACTCGTGGCCTTCGTCGTTCTTCTCTGCGTCGCGAGCTTCATATATCTTCCGTACGATTACGAGGCTATGGACATATCGAACCGTTTCTCGCTTCCTACTGCGGAGCATCTGCTCGGAACCGACCAGTTCGGCAGGGACGTTTTGTCGCGCATCATGGTCGCAAGCCGCTCGGCGCTTCTTGTAGGGATATTGAGCGTGTTCTCCGGTGCCATCGTCGGACTTGCCACCGGAAGTCTCGCTGCAATGAGTCCCAGGGGAGTGCAGATCGTCCTGATGAGGATAATCGACGGTCTCATGGCTTTCCCCGGGATTCTGCTTGCCCTTATGCTCTGTGCGGTCTTCGGCAAGGGAGTGATGAATGCCGTGCTGGCTATAGCCGTGTTCATGATTCCGACTTTCGCAAGGCTGAGCTACTCGATGATACTCGAAAACCGCACAAGGCTCTTCGTGAAGGCTGCGCGAAGCTACGGGGTAGGACGGTTCCGGATGATCTTCTCCCATATGCTTCCCGGCGTTCTTGCCCGTCTCATCACCCAACTTTCATCTGCGATCGGAAGCGCGATCCTCACAGAAAGCTCACTTTCGTTTCTTGGGCTCGGCATACAGCCGCCGAATGCATCCTGGGGCATGATGCTCTCGGAGGCCAGACAGTATGTTCTCACCTATCCCTACATCGCGATAGCTCCCGGAGCAGTGCTTCTCGTAGCGGTTCTCGGCTTCAATCTCGTCGGGGACGGCCTCAACGACTATTTCGTCAGAAGGGGGTCGAGATGAGTGATGTGGTTAGACTTGAACATCTCTGCGTACGGGATAGCAAGGGAGTGCTCATAAACGATATTTCGCTCGTCATCCACGAAAGGGAATCGGTCGGAATAATCGGGGAGTCCGGTTCGGGCAAGACCATGACGATAAAGGCTCTGCTCGGCATTCTCCCCCCGGATGTCTCGATGAGTCGGGAAAAGCTCGAGATCGACGGGATAGACATGTCCAGACTGTCACGGAGCGAGAAGCGACGTCTCCGCGGCACCCGTATAGGGTTCGTCCCGCAGAACACAGTCGACTACCTCCATCCGTATCTACGGATTTCCGAACAGATGATAGACGGCTACATGACCTATGAGAAGACATCCCGGGCAAAGGCACTGGAAAAGGCCCGCATGCTCCTTGCCTCCACGGGGATAGACGATGTCGAGAGAGTGATGAAAAGCTATCCCGCCGAGCTTTCCGGCGGCATGCGGCAGCGCGTCAATATCGCGATGGCAATGATGTGCTCGGCTCGCCTGATAATAGCCGACGAGCCGACTAGCGCTCTCGATTCCATTGTCAGGCGCCAGGTTGCCAGACTTTACTTCGACCTTGGGGAACGCTCGGAGTTCTCGATCCTGCTCGTGTCCCACGACCTGGAGTTCATGAGGACATACTGCGACAGGATAATCGTGATGTACGCCGGTTCGATAGTCGAGGAAGGGCCTACAGAGGACATCTTCTCTTCTCCGCTCCATCCGTACACCAAGGCGCTCCTTTCGCTTGTCCCTGATTTCTGCTACGACAGGACGAAGAAGCTCCCGGAGCTTCCCGGGTTCGTGCCGGACGAGGACAGGGATCGACCGGGGTGCATATTCTACGACAGGTGTCCGCATCGCATGGACGAGTGCGTGAATAGCGTGTCGAGGATCTGCATGGACGGACGCAGCGTGCTTTGCAATCTGTACAGGGAGGAAAGCCATGCCGATTCTTGAGGGAAGAAGAATAGTGAAGGATTTCCCCGGCAAGAGGAGCAGGCTTTTCGAGAGAAACCGCACGTTCCGGGCCTTGGACGATGTGTCGCTGTTTCTCGAGGAAGGAACGACGCTCGGAATCGTCGGCGAGAGCGGCAGCGGAAAATCCACGCTGGGCGAGATTCTGGGCGATCTGCAGAGGCCGTCTTCGGGAATCGTGCTGTACGAAGGGCGCGACATAAGGAGTCTGGACAGGGACGACTGGAAGGATTTCAGGAAGAACGTCCAGTTCATCTTCCAGAATCCAAAGGAGTCGATGAACCCGTTCTTCACGATCCGCAAGGTCCTCTTCGAGCCTATGTCTGTGATGCTCGGCCTGAGGGACGAAGAAGAGATGACGGAACGAAGCCTCCATATGCTCGAAAGGGTGGGCCTGAGTTCTGAAGTGCTTTCTAAATACCCTTCGGAGCTTTCGGGAGGGCAGTGCCAGAGGATAGCGATAGCGCGCGCTCTGCTTCTTTCGCCGAGGGTGGTCATATGCGACGAGGCCGTCGCCAGTCTCGATGTGTCGGTCGAGGCACAGATACTGAATCTTCTGAAGAAGATACAGATGGAGGATGGCACGTCGTACATATTCATCAGCCACGACATCGGAGTGATAAGATACATGAGCGACAGCGTGATGGTGCTCCTCAAGGGGCACGTGGTGGAGAGCGGCCCTGTCGACAAGGTCATATTCGATCCGAGAGAGGAGTATACCAGACGTCTGGTTCTGGGGGAGGAGAATAATTGAAGCTCATAGTTCTGGGCTCCGCCAGCGGAGCGCCGGCGGCAGGAAGGCCGACGAGCGGATACCTGGTGGAAAGCGACGACGGAAAGACAAAGGTGCTCGTAGACATCGGATCAGGAGTGCTGATGACGCTCAAGGGACTCTTTTCCTTCGATCTTGTAGACGACGTGATAGTGACCCATGGCCATGCGGACCACATCGCCGATGCTTCGGTAGCCATATACGACCGGCTTATCTCGACAAATCTCGGAAGAAACGTCGGCAAGCTCCGCTTTTATACCACGGAGGGCGTGAAAAGTTCCGATGTTCTTGATTCCGGATTCTCGTCGGTCGAAGCCATAGACGGTTCTTCGGTGCTGCATATCGGACCGTTCACTATACGTTTCCATCGGACAATCCATCCGATGGAGTGCTATGCCGTGATGATCGAAGGGGAAGGGAAACGTTTTGTATACACCTCCGACGGAGCCCTGGACGACGGCCTTGTCGAGTTCTCCTCCTCTGCAGATCTTCTGCTGGCGGAGTGTTCTCTGGAGAGAAAATACGATGGCCGTCCGATTGGACACATGAATACGCGGGATGTCGCCGCCCTAGCTTCGGCTGCGGCTCCGAAGATGCTCGTGCTCGTCCATACACCGACCTATGCCGACGAGCAGAGCCTTATCGGCGAGGTCGCAGGATTCTATGACGGACCTGTTGCATACGCCCATCCTCTGGAGGAGTTCTGATGCCCGATTTCACTTTGCAGTTCGTGCGTCATGGCATAAGCGTGGCGAACGAGAACGGAGTGCTTGCAGGCTGGACCGATGTCGGGCTTTCGAAACGTGGCATCGAAAATCTGGCAAGGATCCGCAGGCTTTATCGCTTTCTGGACACCGATCGCTACTACAGCTCCGATCTTGTGCGATGCCGGGACACATTCTCCCTTCTTTTTTCTCCTGAACATGACCTTTCCGGCGTCCTTCCGGAATTCAGGGAGGTATGCTTCGGCTGTCTGGATGGAATCAAGCTCTCGCCGACGGAGATGGAAGCCTTCTTCGCCAGGTGGGTGAAGGGCGAAAGAATCGAGGACGAGGAGACGCTTTTTGAATTGGAGAAAAGGAGCATGGCCGCTCTCTCGTCCTTTCTTGCCAAGATGGAGCGGGAAGGTTTCGGTTCTGCCACGATAGTAAGCCATGCTGGGTTCATCAGAAGCATGATCATGAGCATCGAGAACCGTCCGGCGGAGGATTTTCTCACGCTGGATGTTCCCAACGGACGCGGCTACATATTCCGTATTTGCTCCGATCAGGGCCGGATCTTCGATTGCGACATCGAAAAGATACCTGCCATCGATGAGTGAATGACCCCACGTGTTGCATCCGCGATCCCATGCGGCTAGAATGGAAACCATGGATGACAAGAACATGAAGATTGCAGAGGACCTTATGTCCTTCATAGAAAAAAGTCCGAGTCCTTTCCATGTGGTTTCCAACATGGAAAAGATGCTCGAGTCGGATGGTTTCACGGCGCTCGACGAGAGACGGCGCTTCAACCTGGAAAAGGGACGGAGCTATTTCATTGACCGCAACGGCACTGCTCTGATCGCATTCAGAGTTCCAGAAAGCGGTTTCGATTCTTTTTCGATCGTCAGCGCCCATACGGATAGCCCGTCTTTCAAGATAAAGCCGGATCCCGAGGTCACGTCCTCCGGCCTTTATACGACTCTCAATGTCGAGGGCTACGGAGGAATGCTCATGGCTCCATGGTTCGACAGGCCGCTTTCGATCGCCGGCCGTGTGATCGTCCGATGCGGCAACGGACTCGAGGCGAGGTTGCTGGATTTCGACGAGGATCTTGTCGGCATCGTCAATCTTGCGATCCATCAGAACAGAAAGGCCAACGAGGGAATCGCATACAAGGTGCAGAAGGAGCTCCTGCCCATCTTTGCGGAGGGAGTCGAGAAGGGCAGGTTCGTCTCGCTTGTGGCCGAAAGGCTTGCAGTCGATCCCGAACAGATCGTGGACTGCGATCTCTTTCTGTACAACAGGATGAAGGGAAGCTTCTGGGGACTTGGAAAGAGATTCTTCAGCTCTCCGAAAATAGACGATCTGGGCTGCGCATACACTGCTCTAAGGGCTATCGTCGGCATGGAAACGGGACGGACTTTCCCTCTCGTGGCCCTGTTCGACAACGAGGAGACCGGCAGCGGCACCAGGCAGGGTGCTCTTTCGGATTTCCTGAGAACCACGCTCGATAGGATATTCTTTTCGCTTTCCTTCGACGAGGAACTGCGCTATATGACGATCGCCTCGTCCTTCATGATGAGTGCGGACAACGGGCATGCCCTGCATCCGAACTACCCGGAGACGACCGACATAGTCAACAAGCCAAGGATGAACGGCGGAGTGCTTCTGAAGTACTCCGCGAACCAGAAGTACACTACGGATGCCGATTCGGGCAGCCTGGTCAGAACTCTCTGCCGGGAAAACGGGATTCCTCTCCAAGTATTCGTCAACAACAGCGACATTGTCGGAGGAAGCACGCTGGGCAATCTTTCCGCACAGAAGGTCGGTCTGCGCACTGCGGATGTCGGCATGGCGCAGCTTGCCATGCACTCGCCGTACGAGACTGCCGGATCGGACGATCCCGGATACCTGCTATCACTTTTCAGAGCATTTTTATCACGCTAGGTTCGCCGTTATCTTCTCCAGCAGCGCGATAAACAGGGTCCTTTCGATGTCGGTGAGGCATCCGAACATCCTTTCGTATGTCCCGTATCCTCCCTTTTCAAGCTCGGGAATGACCTGGCGGCCCTTTTCGGAGAGGGTGACGATGATGCTTCTTCCGTCATCCTCGTTCCCGCTGCGGATAAGATAGCCCATCTCTTCCAGCTTCGCGACGCTCTTTGCGACGGTGCTCTTCCCGATGTCTAGCCTTGCCGCGATGTCGTTCTGCGTAAGCGGCTCTCCGTCTTTTACTTCGAAAAGAAACGGTACGAGCCCGCTTGTGACGTCTATATCCTTGTTCTGTTCGTTCAATATGATCTGCATCTTCCTGTAGAGGATGCTTATCATCTTCAGCGTATCGTTGCAATTTGTCATATCTGGGATTATATACCCTTCGGACACCTTTGTGCACCGAGCCGATGGACGAATTCCGAAAATGGAAATATAATCCGGATGTCAGGTTTCATCTGAAACCAAGTAATGGAAAATCAGGGGTAATCAAATGAACTACAAAACGATCACCATCTCCAGGGAGCATGGCTCGGGAGGACGGACGATTGCCGAAAAGGTCGCAGATAAGCTCGGCCTGAAGCTTTACGACAAGCTTCTGATAAGCATGCTTGCCAAGGAGAGCGGACTGAGCGAGACGTATATCAAGGAAACGGACATGAAGCGGATATTCAGTTTCTTCTACAACGTGTCTTTCTCGTCCAGGAATCTTCCGCTGGAGGATCAGCTTTTCATCTTCCAGTCGAATTTGATCAAGGACGTCTACAGGAAGGAGCCTGCTCTGATAGTGGGACGCTGTAGCGACTATGTCCTTAGGGACGAGAAGGATGTGCTCAATGTTTTCATATATGCGCCGATGGAGGAAAAGGCTGTCCGTGCCAGCAAGGAATACGGAGAGACCGGCGAGAAGGATGCCGTGAAGTATCTCGAGAAGTGCGACAGACAGAGAGCCCAGTACTACATGCACTATGCAGGACGAAAGTGGGGCGACAGGGCCAACTACCAGCTCATGATAGACAGCTCCATAGGCATCGACGAGACCGTGGCTCTGATAGTAAAGGCATATCTAGGGGAGGTCGTATGAGCGAGGTCAAGGAGAACAAGATGGGCATCATGCCCGTCAACAAGCTTCTGGTGACTATGTCCATCCCGATGATAGTCAGTATGCTCGTGCAGGCTCTTTACAACGTGGTCGACAGCATATTCGTCGCCAAGGTCAGCGAAAACGCGCTCACTGCCGTTTCGCTCGCATTCCCGATCCAGACGCTGATGATAAGCGTCGCGGGAGGAACGGGCGTCGGTATGAATGCGCTGCTTTCGAAATGTCTTGGAGAGAAGAATTTCGAGAAGGCAAACAAGGTGGCGATGAACGGTATGTTCCTTGCCCTTGCCAGCTATATCGTATTTGCAGTCATCGGTCTTGCGTTCTCTTCCGCGTTCTTCCGCCTGCAGACGAACGATGCGGAAATCATCGCGTACGGCGAGAGCTACATGTACATCTGCCTTCTGATGTCCTTCGGCCTTTTCTTCCAGTTCGCGGCGGAAAGGACTCTCCAGTCCACCGGGCGGACGTTCTACACCATGATAACCCAGGCCACAGGAGCGATAATAAACATCGTTCTCGATCCTGTCTTCATCTTCGGACTTTTCGGAGCCCCGCGACTCGAGGTCGCCGGAGCCGCCATCGCGACAGTGATAGGACAGATATGCGCCGCAGTGCTGGCGATCATATTCAACTTCACCGTCAACAAGGAGATCCACTATGACTTCAGGCACTTCAGGCCGGACGCATTCATAATCAAGGGCATATATGCGGTGGGAGTGCCATCGATAATCATGCAGAGCGTCGGTTCCGTGATGACGTTCGGCATGAACAAGATCCTGATGGGTTTCACGAGTACCGCAGCGGCAGTCTTCGGTGTATATTTCAAGCTCCAGAGCTTCGTGTTCATGCCGGTATTCGGACTGAACAACGGCATGGTGCCGATCATAGCGTACAACTATGGTGCAAGAAAGCCGGACAGGATAGTCAAGGTCATAAAACTGAGCGTGCTATATGCATTCCTGATCATGCTGATCGGCTTTGCGATCTTCCAGCTGTTCCCGGAACTCCTTCTTTCGATCTTCGATGCAAGCGAGCACATGATCGCAATCGGAACGGTGGCGCTGAGGATAGTGAGTTTCAGTTTCCTCCTTGCAGGCTATTCGGTTATATGCTCGTCGGTATTCCAGGCGCTCGGGCACGGAGTGCTTTCTCTGATCGTTTCGGTCATGAGACAGCTGATCGTGCTTCTGCCGGCGGCCTACATCCTTTCGCGTCTGTTCGGCCTCGATGCGCTCTGGCTTGCCTTCCCGTTCGCCGAGCTCGTGTGCTTCGTGCTGACTACCGTCTTCATCCTCAGGGTATACAGGAAGGAAATCATGCCGTTATCTTGCGAAGAGAAAAAGTGAAGGGGTTGAAAGCTCCTTCGAGTATCGGAAGCCGAGGAAGGTGAAAGCCTTGATGTCCTCGGCTTTTTCTATGCGGTTCTCCGCAAGGAACCGCACCATGGCACCGCGTGCCATCTTGACGTACACTCCCTTTTCCTTCGGCCTGTTGCCGACTATTTCGGCAAATACCGGCTTGACGACCTTAGTGGTGGAAGGAAGGTGCGGAAGCACCGCCTTCGAGTATTCCGAGGAAGCAAGGTCGATCACAAGATCGTCCTCCATCTCCTTCGCAATCGAAGCGCCCCAGTAGCGGTAGAGCGTCCGCGGAAGCGGATCGGGAAGAATCGTCTGCATCTCCAGCCTGTACGGCATCACTGCGTCCATCGGGCCGAGAATTCCGTACATAGCCGAAATTATCCTCAGTCTGTCTTCCAGATAGAGGTATTCGGCGTCGGTGAACACGTCGGCAGCCATGTACGTGTACTGTATTCCGTCGTAGGATAGAAGAGCAGGGTAGTGCTGTCGGCCAGGAAGTTCGAATCCTTTTAGCATACGCATAGCTTCCGAAAAGAGGCGATCGCTACATCCGAATGCCTCATTCAGACTTGCCCGGTCGGCTTTACGCAGGCCGTCGGCAAGAGCGAGAGTTCTTTCGAGAAGCAGAGGATTGGTTCGAGGCGCCGGCCATTCAGGCCGTTTCATCTTCTTTGCCGGTGATATCATCATTTTCATGGGCGATCAAATGTTTCATCCTTCCCATCTCCTTCGCCATTAGGGCGACGGCTATAAGGAAGCTCAGCAGATCCGCTGCAGGCGTCGCGTAGAGTATTCCGTCGAGGCCGAGGAACAGTGGCAGGACAAGGACGATGGGAATGAGCAGTATCACCTGCCTGGTCAAAGAGAGGAACACGCCTTTCATCGGGAATCCTATCGCCGCGAAGTAGTTGGAGGTGAGTATCTGTACCGCATTTAGGAAACTGAAGGTCATGTAGTACCTCAGGAATCTGACTGCGAACTGCATGTAAAGTGCGTTGCCGCGTCCAAAGAACGATATTATCTCGTCAGGGAAGACGTTTGCCAGCACATAGCCTGTGCAGGTGACGACGAGACCGGCTGCGATCCCGTTGAAATATGCCTTTTTTACCCTGGAATACTTTTTTGCGCCGTAGTTGAATGAGAGGATGGGCTGGTTGCCCTGGTTTATTCCCACGACTATGCTTATCATGATCGAGTTGAGCTTTATCACTATCCCCGACGAGGCAAGCGGTATCTCCGCACCGTACACAGAAAGGGCGCCGTAGTAGGTCAGACTGTTGTTCAGGACTATCTGCACGAGCGTCATGGCAAGCTGATTCAGGCTGTTGGAAAGTCCAAGCTGGCATATCCTGCCTCCTATTGTGTGAGAGAACCTGAAAGCCGACTTGGCCAGAGCGACTGTCCTGAAGCGCCCGAGATAGCATGCTCCGAGGATGCAGGATGCATACTGCCCTATGATCGTGGCCCATGCCGCACCTGCAATCCCCCAATCGAATACGAAGATGAATACAGGGTCGAGTATTGTGTTGATCACCGCCCCGAGCAGCATCATTGCCATGGAATAGCGCGGTGATCCGTCAGCACGGGCAAGGGACGAAAGTCCGTTCGTGAAAATCAGGGCGGGAAATCCCAGCGCACATATCCGCACATAGGTCATGGCGTACGGTTCTATCTCCGGCGTGCACCCGAAAAGATATATAAGTCTTCTAGAGAAAACCAGTGTCACTGTCATGAGCGAAAGACCAAGAACGGCAAGGAGGATCACAGCGTTGCCTACGGTTCTCGCTGCCGTCTCTTCGTCCTTTGCCCCGAGCGAAAGATTGAAATTGGCAGCGCTTCCGATTCCGATCAGAAGCGCGATCGAGAGACATATCGTCGAAAAAGGGTAGGCGACGTTGGTCGCCGCGTTTCCGAGGTATCCGACTCCCTGTCCTATGAATATCTGGTCGACTATGTTGTACAGGCTCGAGACGAGCATCGCGATGATGCTGGGAACCGCGAAGCGTACGAGAAGTTTTCTCGTGTCGTCGATGCCCAGCGGATTGGATCTTGAATCCGAATGTCTTTCTTCCATGACGGAATCTCCTTGTCCTCCCGATCGGATCCGACGATCGTAGAGCGGCCCGTTTCCATATGGCCGAGTATATCAGAAAACGGACATGGTCGCAATTGCGTCTTTTTTCCTTATATTCCTTCGCTCTCATGTTATCATTCTGAAAAAGGAGGTATTCCATGTCTGCGGTCAGCGATCAGGTCAGGAAGGAATTCAAGATGGGGGACGACATCAGGGACGCAGGGCTTTGCGCTCCCGAAGGCATCGAGAGGTTCGATGACATTATCTATGGTCCGGACGAATTCTGGCAGCGCCTGGATCTCTATCGCCCCAAGGCCGCGGGAGACGGAATTCTGCCCGTGATAGTCAGTGTGCACGGCGGCGGATGGGTCTATGGGGACAAGGAGAGATACCAGTACTATGCGATGAGTCTTGCGGAGCACGGCTTTGCGGTAGTGAATTTCACATACCGGCTCGCTCCCGAATTCAAGTTTCCGTCCTCGTTGGAGGATACGAACATGGTATTCGGCTGGGTCGTGGAAAATGCGGAGCGCTTCGGCCTCGATTGTCGCAACGTTTTTGCGGTAGGGGACTCGGCCGGAGCCCATCTTCTCGGACTTTATTCCGCTTTTCTTACGAACGCGGACTATGCGTCATGCTATCCATTTTTACCCGCGACGGGGTTCACGCTTATGTCGATCGCGCTCAACTGCGGGGTATACAGCATAAAAGACGGAGACCTTCGGATCGACGAAAGGACGAGGGCGCTGCTGCAGGATCTTCTTCCCGATGGAGGAAGCCCGAAGGAGCTTGAGCTCATAGATGTCACGCGTCATGTGACGTCGTCGTATCCTGTGACATTCGTCATGACGAGTACTGGAGATTTTTTGCGTTCGCAGGCTCCTTTGATGGTCTTGAGCCTGGAGAAGGCCGATGTGGAGTTCTCGTACCGCGTGTACGGAAACAGAAACGACAGGCTGCCTCACGACTTCCATTGCGACATGAGGCGTCCCGAAGCCGCTTCGTGCAATGCCGAGGAATGCGATTTCTTCCGCCGCCTCGTCAGGCCGCGATGAACGCAGGGATGCGGAATACGATGAAGTACAGAGCAAGCGGGCAGAGCACGTTGTAAAGCGTCTCCATTATGTAGTACTCCACGGCACCTGGGTTCCTGTCCGTCCTTGCATACCTCGCGACGGACTGCGCAATCATCGCAAGGCCGATCGCCGTATACTGCGAAAGAAGGATGAGAAGACCGACCATCAGGCGCTCGAGAGTTCCTATCAGCTTTCCCGAAGTGTTTTCCTCTTCTTCGTGAAGTCCGGGAAAGAGCTTAGGAAAAACGATGTTCGCCGGTTTTGCGAGGCAAAGCAGGTAAAGGACGAAAGGAACCGTCCTTTCTGCGATCTTCGGCATGTCCATCGGACCGGGCTGGGAGAGGACGACTACCGATATGAGAGTAGCGAGATGCAGGCCCTGGTCGACCGCGAACAGCCATGTCTCGCGCCTTCCCGAGTCGTCTTCGCCGTGTCTTTCCTCGATCCTTCCTGCAACCTTTATCTTAGTCAGGTCGATGAGCGCATGTACAAAGACGCAGCTGAGGATAGAAAATATCAATTCCGCCGTCCTGAATCCGATATAGGAAAGAAGATAGCATCCGAGAAACGGAAGCGCGTAGAGCAGTATGTGCTTGAAGTATGCTCCCACGACGCTTTCCTTGTCTGCTTCGATCCTGTCGGACTGCAATACGAAGTCTCCAAGGACATGGCATACAAGAAGAAGTTCCAGAAACATTATTCTTTCGTACATGATTTCATCCCCACTTTTTGAGTTGCTCTTGTCCTATTCTGGCTTTATGAGCCGTCCAAGCTCTTCTATTGTCGGACCGATCATGCAATATGCCGCAGGACATCGTCCCTCAAGAACAGTCTAAGACCGGTGCGGTGATTGGTCAAAAGAATTCTGTTGTCACGGATCGCAAGGTGCTTCGGCAATAAAAACGCCGCAGGAAAATGTTTTCCCGCGGCAAGCGACGTCCCTTGCGGAAAGTCTATCAAACAACACCCCACTTTGCTTTGAGCTCAGCAAGGGATCCGTCTTCCTCTGCGATCCTGAGTCCCTCGTCGAGTATGTCGAGGGCCTCGCTGTTTCCCTTTTTCACCGCGATTCCGAACTGCTCGTCGGTAAAGGGCTCTCCGACGATTTTCATCAGTCCCGCATATTTCTCGTTCTTCATGACGTAGTCCGCTGCGATGAGCGCATCGCACACGCATGCATCGAGATTGCCGTTGAGCATATCCTCGATCGCGAGTCCGATGTCGTCATACCTCTTCGTATCGGTTCCGTAGCTGTCCAGGGCAAAGTCTCCGCTTGTGCCGATCTGAACACCTACTGACAGTCCGGCAAGATCCGAAACGCTTTCGAAAGTGCTTTCGGTCGGAGCCACGACAACCTGCCCGTTAGTCGTGTACGGTGCAGTGAAGTCGAGGGCCTTCATCCTGTCCTCCGTGATGGTCACAGATGAGCAGACCACGTCGTACTGTCCGTTTGCAAGTCCAGCGAAGATCGTGTCCCATGCCACGTTCTTCACCGAGAACTCTACACCGGTCTTTTCAGAGATCAGCGCGATGAGGTCGATGTCGAACCCGACGATATCGCCGTTCTCGTCAATGTATTCCATAGGTGGCCATGTGCAGTCGGATGCGACCATGTAAGACAGTTTTCCTTTGTTTTCTCCCGCGCCGGATGCGAAGGCGGCAGAAAGTATCATGCAGGCCGTGACAATCAGAGCAATTGTTTTCTTCATCATATGTTTCTTTCAAATATATGCACTTTATATACATATTTTGCATATTTATGTCAATAATATGCATAAAATATTCAAAGAAAAATTGATAATCTGGCAAAAGTCTGAGTTTTGTATACAGGGGGAGTTGTCGCATCCCGGAGGCTCGGCATCCGCTGCGATCCGTGTTAGTTGCGCAGGAAGCCGTATCGGCTGGTCAATCTTTCGTCTTTTCAAGCAGGGCGACCGTTTCGACATGCTCCGTCCTTGGGAACATGTCCACAGGCTGTATTGCCGTCGTCCTGTATGGACCGAACTTCTCGAGGTAGTCGACATCCCGTCTCTGCGTCTCCGGATTGCATGAGATGTAGACGATCTTTTCCGGGGAGAGCCTGATAAGGGACGAGAGGAATCTCTCGTCGGATCCTGAACGTGGAGGGTCGAGAAAAGCGACGTCGAATTTTTCTTTTTCCTTTGCCATCTGCTTGCAGTATGCCGATGCATCCGCCTGGATGAAGCGTGCATTTCCGATATTGTTCAGCATCATGTTCTCGGTGGCGTTCCTGACCGCTTCCTCGTTGAGTTCGACTCCTACGGCACTGCGAGCCTTCCTTGCGGCGAGAAGGGTGATGGTTCCCGTACCGGAGTATGCATCGAGCACTCTTTCGTTCCCCTTGAGATCCGCCATCAGAAGCGCCATGTCGTACAGTACCTCGGTCTGCCTGCTGTTGATCTGGTAGAAGGAGGATGCGGAGATCCTGAACCTGAGGCCGGAAAGGGTATCTTCGATATATCCTTTGCCGTAGAGCGTATGTATCCTGCCGGATGAGAGGACCATGCTTGTCTTCTCTCCGTTGATCTGGAATAGGACGGTGTTTATTTCAGGACACATCGCATGGAGTGCATTCGCGAATTCCTTCTTCCTTTTGAAGTTGTCGTTTCCGAAAATGAGAGTACAGAGAATCTCTCCCGAGTTGTGTCCCTTTCTCAGAAGCACGTGTCTGATGTCTCCTCTCATCTCGTCCTCGTCGTAGCTGTGAAGGCCATAGCTCTTCATCAGCCGTCTGACGGCAAGAAGGATGGATGAGGCCTCCTTGAACTCGAGCAGACAGTCGCGCACTTCGATCAGGTGATGGGTTCCTCTTATATATAGTCCTGATATTGTGCGTCGTGTCCTGTCGGTACCGAATACGGCCTGGACCTTGTCGCGATAGCGATAGGGATCGTCCATTCCCTTTATCCTGTATACGGGACATAGATCGCCGAATAGGGAGAATACGTAGTCGGTCTTCTCCCTGAGTTCGGTCTCATAGGGGACATCGGAGTATATGCATCCTCCGCACTTATATGCAATCGGGCAATCGGTGGTTCGTTCTTTCATAATAAAAAAAGCACTCGTTTCCGAGTGCCCTTTGGACGATGTAAGGATTGAACTTACGACCCTCTGCACGTCAAGCAGATGCTCTCCCACTGAGCTAATCGTCCGCGCTACCTCATGTAATATGGCAGATTTGAGGCTTTTTTGCAACACTTTTGAGTAAAATAATTGAAAAAAACGTGTTCTTTCCAGCTATCTTGCAGAACAGCAAGGAGTTAAATGGCAAAAAAGATTCCCCCTTCCGGAGGAATCCGCTTTCATTTCACTTTTTTTCCTTCCAGGGAAGGCCTGTCGAATAGCTCTTCTGCTTTTCCTCGTACGAGAGGCCGTTCCTGCCGGATGTCTTTGAAAGCAGGGCAAGCCGGTTGATCCTGTAGTCGGAAAATGCATCTTTCTTCATTCTCCAGGCCCAGTTCTTCTCGTTGCAGGTGGAAGGAAAGTTCATCCTGGCCCAGGAGCCGAGCTCCAGTATGTCCTGCATTGGGACGATCGCGTAGTCCGCCGGGCTCATCATTATGGCCCTGATGAGATTCCATACGATCTCGTCGTCGTTCGACGAAAGGTATTCGCGCACCATGTGGCGATCTTCCGGATCCAAGGCATCGAACCAGCCACGCGTCGTTTCGTTGTCATGCGTTCCCGTGTAGGCAACAAAGTCCCTGGTGTAGTTATGCGGCAGGAAAGTGTCGTATGGATTGAAAGCGCCGTGTTCGTCGCGTGTAAATCCGAACTGGGCTATCTTCATCCCTGGAAATCCGTTGTCCGTTCTGAGCTTTATCACGCTGTCCGTAAGCAGGCCGAGATCCTCGGCGATTATCCTCACGTCCCCGAGCGTCTCCCGCACGGTCTTGAAGAGCTGCTTGCCTCCGGCCTTTGTCCATTTGCCATGTTCTGCAGTAGGACTTCCCGCCTTGATCTCGTAGTATGCGTCGAATCCTCTGAAGTGGTCTATTCTCAGGACATCGACGCGGGAAAGCTCGTTTCTGAGTCTTTCGATCCACCATCTGTAGCCGGTCCTTTCGCACTCCTTCCAGTTGTAGACCGGGTTGCCCCAAAGCTGTCCCGTCGCGCTGAAATTGTCCGGCGGCACACCGGCTATCGCGGAGTATGCACCGTTTTTGTCGCACTTGAGAAGATCCGTGTGCGACCACGAGTCGCAGCTGTCCGCTCCGACGAACATGGGAATGTCGCCGATCAGTTCCACGCCTATTTCGCTGCAGTAGGTGTGGAACTTCGCCCATTGTTCGCGGAAGAAGTACTGCATGACCTCGTATATGGAAAACAGGTCGCCGTTTTCCTCCCTTATTTTCTCCACGAGTTTCGGAGAATGCCTTCGGTTTTCTTCCGGCCAGAGGAACCATCGTGCATCGTTGTACTTCTCGTAGAGCACCATGAATGCGGCATAGTCTCCGAGCCAGTACGACGAGTCGAGAACGAATTTCCTGAAGCCGTCGCTCGAGAGCCCATCACGGGCAATGAAGTTTTTCGCAGCTGTCTTGAGAAGCGGGAGCTTGTAGGTGATGACTTTGTCGAAATCGACCTTCTCCTCGTCGAATTGCGGTATGTTGACAAGGTCGTTCGGTTCGAGAAGCCCGTCCTTGAGAAGAAGCTCCAGGCTGATAAGAAGCTCGTTTCCTGCAAAGGCGCTTCTTGCGGCATACGGACTGTTGCCATATCCTGTGGGACCGAGCGGAAGGACCTGCCAGAGCGTGGCCCCGGCTTTTTTTACCTTGTCGGCAAAGCGATATGCCTCGCTTGAAAGCTCTCCGATTCCGTATATGGACGGAAGCGATGTGATGTGCATCAGTATTCCCAGATATCTTCTGTAATCCGTATTCATTTGATGTTCCTCATAAGGGTTTTTCTATCGATGAACGAGTAGGGGATGGAGTATGTCCTGTTCTCGGAGATTTTTCCTTCGATCAGTTCGAAAAGGGCATTTGCAGCGGTCTTTCCCTTCTCCTCTGCGCTCTGGCTGACCGTCGTGAGCTCGATGAACATGCTGCTGATTTCCTTTATGTCGTCGAATCCGACGATCGAAAAGTCCTCCGGAATCTTTATTCCCATCTCCTGTGCAGTCTTGATGATTCCAAGTGCGATGATGTCCGCCATGGCAAGGATGCAGGTAGTGTCGCCGGCGTCGGCGAATAGCTCCTTTCCCGCTTTTCTTCCAGCCTCGTAGGTGGCTTCCGCCGTAAGTATCTTGACCGAAGAAAAGGGGATTCCGTTCTTTTCAAGCACATTCCTGTATCCTCTCAGTCTCTTTATCGCTGTACTCGAGGTTTTTGTCTCGGGAGAACTCGTGTAGTCCGGATCCGGGAGAGTTATGATTGCGAAATTCCTGTGTCCCATTGCTATCGCGTGTTCGGCCGCAGTCTCTGCCGCCTTCTCGTCGTCGACGTTGACGCTGGTCACTCCGTCCACGACCGCGCTGTCGATCGTAACTACGGGAAGCCCTCTCTTGATCAGTATCTCGTACACCTGCGCGGAGAGCGCATGTCCCATAGTTATCAGCCCGTCGACCGTTGCATTCCTCACGGCTTCCGTCAGCGAGGAGTGAAGGGGCGGTATCATCGTGAGATTGTAACCGTTCTGCTCGCAGACGGCTGCTATGCCTCGGATAACGCCTATGGTGTACGGGTTGTTGAGACTGCTCTCGATCTTTTGGGGTAGAAGGAAGCCCAGCGACATGTGTTTTCCGCTCACGAAGTTCCTGGCCATCGGGTCGGGTATGTAGTCCAGTTCCCTTGCCACCTGGAGTATAGTGTCGCAGGCTTCCTTCGAGATTCTGGAGGGCGCATTGAACGCAAAGGACACCGCAGTCTTGCTGTAGCCGCTTTTCCTGGCTATGTCCGCTATAGTGGTTTTTCCTCTCTTCATATGTGCCTCCTTTCTCCTGTCTCAGCCTTTAACTGCGCCGGCGAGGACGCCCTTGATGATGTATTTCTGGCAGGATAGATAGAATACGATCACCGGTAGCATAGCGAGGACCAGCATGGCCATCATGGCGCCCATGTCGACCGAGCCGTAGCCGCCCCTGAGGTACTGTATTGCGACAGGGATGGTCTTGTAG
>CASEKE010000003.1 GCA_949288415.1 uncultured Spirochaetales bacterium | reverse complement strand
CATAGGCGGTATGTATAGCTTCACGATAAACAAACTGAATCCGTCGACCGGTTACGAAATCAGCATAGAAGCATCAAACGATGCGCAGGATGCATCACCTGTAAAAGGAACAGCCTCTTTCACGACACTGGCAGACAATGGGGAACTCGACTACGCTCCGATCGCATACATGTCAGACAGGACAGAATCAAATGCTGAAATCACAATCCATACGATGCCTGGAATAGACTATCGCATAACATTCGACAACGATGCACCAGAGATAATCCAGGCAAGTAACGATGAAACTATTACCCGCGAATTCAGCATAGAAAAATCAAAGACAGGAAAGGTACTGGTCGAACACAAGAAGACAACGGACTTCAGCTATTCGACGTATGTCACGAACCTAGCCATCCCTGCCTATACCGGAAATTTCGATACATCAGTCGGCATGGAGATCGACGGCTTCTCGGTATCGATGAAGAAGCTTCCTGACAGCATCAATGCAGACAACATCTACCTGCTTCTCTTCGATGGAGAAACAGGAATCCCGGAATTCACGGCACCGAAACAAGTCGACGACCAAGGAAATCTCCCTATATTCGATCTTTCGTCCTTTGGTTCGCTGAGATCGGGATTGTTAGTTCTGGCATTCGTCGGCAATTCGGGGGAAATTGTCTATGGAAACCCGATATACCATACTACTCCAGCTGTACCTGAATACATCGCGGATGAATCCGATCAGCAGAACGCCACTTTCCGCTGGATTCAGCCTGAGGATATCGGAGATGTGATCTACACGATATCCGGGGATGGAATAACCCCGTCGGATGTTTCGTTGAACGGCAATGAAGCAACGCTCAAACTGAGCAGCCTTGACAGCAATAAGGCATACAGTCTTAAGATTGAAGCGACGCTGCCGAACGGAGAAACGACAACAGGCACCACAGAATTCACGACACCGAGTTTCTCAGGCATCTACCGCTGGGTATGTCCGACACCGGGCGAGAAGGTCACGTCCTTCGTAATCCAGGTATGGGATAAGGACGATGCAGACAAAAACGGATTTACGCGGTGGAACGATGATTACAAATACCATCTCTTCGTCGATCCGAGCGATCCGGCATACACCGATGCAATGAAAGGCATCTCGATCATGCCTCTTTTCAAGAACGCAGAAGAGATTCCGACATCACCGATTCCATACAAGAACAATACCGAGCCATACCAGATAGGCTACAGGTGGAACGAGAGCAAATGGAATGCCACAGGAACCATCCATCCTTCGAAATGGCTCCCGGACCATGACGACATATCCGGAGACACGGTCGTATCGTACACGTGGAGCTGGGCAATCGTCGGGCAGCTCACGACAAAGACGAACTTCACGTTCAGGGTAAAGGACGGCAAACCGCAGCTCGTATTCCGCAATGCCGGAGAAGGTAGCGGCGCCAGTACTGTGAACATGGGACTTTTCAAGAATCCGGATCCGGAAAGCGGAACCGACAAGTTCACATTCGTTCTGGACCGGATCGGAAGCGTGCCGGTGCAAGGCCAGTGAAGGAGGAATTGAACAAAGAAGAAGAGCAGCATAGCACTACTGACTTCAGCAGCCCGCGCATCACCGATTGCAGCCGCATTCATCCCGACATACGATCCGGTAGGCAATGGAATATATTCATCCCCTGCCCTGCTTTCCATAACGGAGGAAAAGACGACATTCGGCGTAGAGACGGAAATGGGCTCCGACATAGACGGTCTGAGGTTCCTTGCCAACCCAGCAGGAACCCTTGAGGCTCCGGCAAAATATCTTGCAGAGTATCTTGCAGGGAAAGACTACTCATTCTGGAAGGAAAACAGCGAACTGAGAAACATACTGGAAGGCTTGGATGCCAATTTCCCCGATTTCGACAGACTGGAACCGGAAGTCTTCGAGATAGATGTGAAAAGCTATTTTCTGGAAGACTTCATGTCGTCGGAATATGGAGATGCAAGAAGAGCCTATGCAGTTGCAAACGCTCTTTCGCTCGTCGATGCCTATCCTTTCGAGCCAGAGGACATACTGGCCGGAGGAACATACCTTGGATTGAAGATGTACGGAGGAAGCATCAGCGACAATTTCGGTTGGCAGTGGAATGTCAACATGAGATTCGACGGAGCATCATCGCTGCTGGATTCCCTGGGAAGCGTGCTCAGCGTCGATGCCAGGGCGAACATAGGATACGCATTCGATCTGTCGGAAAGGTTCTCGCTCGGATTCTCGGCGCAGCCGATGCTAAGGATGGAGACATCGATACCTAATGCAAACTATCTGACAGCAAGGCTTACTGACCAGGCATCAAGTCTCTTCACCGAGGATTTCAAGTTCGGCACAGGACTGTCTTTGACAGTAGGAACGATGTACAGGATAAACGACGAACTCAAGATGCTTCTGGACTTCAGGAACATACCGTCGTTCAGAAGCTTCTATGACATAGCTCTCACCGATCTTGCATCGTTCAATCTGGACTTCAAGGAAGACAGGAACATATATTTCATACCGCCGGACATAGCTCTGACTGCACTTTGGGATAGCGGACCTTACCATCTCAACGTCGAAATCAGCGACATTGTGAACCAGATAGTATGGAACAATCTAGTTCCGGAAAGATCGTTCAACTACTACGCAGTTCCGAAACTCAGATTCACATATGACATCGATGCATTGCTCTCTATCACGGCAAAACTGGAGTATGAGACATTGGCATTCGCCGTCGACTACGACGGCCTCTATGCCGAGCTGTCCATGAAGATGGACAACTTCGGCCTTGGTCTGGTTTTCGGATACAGTTTCTGAGACTATCGAGATGAAAAAGAATCGGGGAAAAGGCCGGAAAGCCTTTCCCCCTTTCAATCGGTGCAAAACCGGATCAAAGAGCCCCTACAGCCTTCGGTAGAGCCAACGACAGCGCAGGAACGAACGTGACGAGCATGAGAAGTACGATGAGTACAGCAAGATAAGGCATAAGCTTCTTAACTACGCTTTCGATGGAGCACTTGCTGATTCCGCAGCTGATGAAAAGAACCGATCCTACGGGAGGAGTCATCGTACCGATGCACATGTTGAAGATCATGACCACGCCGAACTGGATTGCGCTCATTCCGAAGCTCTGGGCAATCGGAAGGAAGATAGGCGTGAAGATCAGGATTGCAGGTGTGATGTCCATGAACGTTCCGATTACAAGTAGAATGATGTTCATAAGAATCAGAATCACGATTCTGTTGCTTGTGACGGAAAGGAGCGCCTCGGAGATGGCTGCAGGAATTCCCGAATATGCCATCACCCAGCTCATAGCGCTGGAAGCAGAGATGAGGAACAGAATTATTCCACTGGTCGCAGCACTGCTCAGGAGGATGTCAAGGAAGTCCTTCCAAGTGATGCTTCTGTAGATCAGACTGAGCACGAGGCAGTACACGACGGCGACTCCGGCTCCTTCTGTCGCAGTGAAGATTCCTCCGACTATTCCTCCGATGACGATCACGATCAGCAGAAGCGACGGTACTGCATCAAGCGCTGTTCTGAGCCCGACGGAAAGAGAGACTTTCTCTGATACCGGATAGTGGTTTTTCTTTGCATAGACGAAGGCGACGACCATCGTACCGAGTCCCATGAGGATTCCGGGAATATAGCCGGCCATGAAAAGCGCGGAGATGGAGACGCCTCCAGCCACTGTCGAATAGACGATGAATGCGCTGGTCGGCGGAATAAGAAGACCGGTCGGAGCCGATGCGATGTTGACACAGGTGCTGAATGCCTTGTCGTATCCCTCCTCTTCTTCCATCGGGGCCAGAGCTCCGCCGATGGCAGCGGCAGCCGCGACGGCAGACCCGGAAAGAGCACCGAAGAGCATGTTTCCAAGTACGTTCGTGTGTGCAAGACTTCCAGGTATCCTTCCGACAAGCACTTTGGAGAAGTTGATGAGTCTTCTCGCGATTCCGCCGTTGTTCATTATGTTGCCGGCGAGTACGAACAGAGGTACAGCAAGAAGGGAGAAACTCTCGATACCGCTGTTCATCTTCTGCATGACGATGAACGTCACCTGATCCCAAGTCAAGGAAGAAAGGGCTGTGACTATACTGGACACGAGGATTCCTATGGAGATTGGCACACCAAGGAAAAGAAGAATTCCGAATACTACGAACAGAAGTACCGTTGTAAGTGCTATGCTCATCTGGAGGCCTCCTCGCTGATGGCCTTGCCGGTGATATCCTCATAGATGTTTATCGCCTGGGCCACGATGATGAATACCCCGGAAATCGGAGCCATAGAATATACGAGAGTTCTGGGAACTCCGAGAAGTGCGGAGAATTCCTTTACGGCACTCAGTGCAAGCTTCGTTCCTCCTATCACCATCACAAGAAGCGCAAAAAGAAGGACGAGCGCATCTGTTGCCGTGACAAGGACCTTTCTGCTTATGGGACGCATCTTCTCCCTGACAAATACGAGTGCCATATGCTGCCTTGTGGAAAAGGCATACGCGGCACCGATGAAACCGGTCCAGATGAGAAGATATCTTACGATCTCTTCCGTGAATGCTGCAGGATCGTTGAGGACGTACCTCGTGAAAACCTGGTAGATGACAAGGGCTGTCATCGCGACCAGAAGAATTGCAGCGATGCGTGAAAGAAGGAAATTCATCCCTTTTTTCACCTTTACAAGTACTTTTTCCATTTCCATTCCTCCTATCTCAATGACTCGATGATCGTCATCAATTCATCGACTTCCGGGTATTCGGCCCTGTACTCGTCGACCATAGATGCTGTCGCAGCTCTGAAAGCCTCCATATCGACGTCATATACGAACTCCACGCCCATTTCGGTCTTCGCCTGTTCAACAGCTTCGTCTATGGCTGCTTCCCAAGCTATCTTATGGCTCTGAGTAGATTCGCGTGCCGCCTGCAGTATGATCTCCCTATCCGCTTCGTCGATTCTGTCCCATACGACCGAACTCATCACGAGAACATCGGGAATGATAGCATGCTGATCTACGGAGAAAACCTTGCAGACTTCCCCGTGAAGTCCGGTGGTGAGAGCTGTCTCGTTGTTCTCCGTCCCGTCGATGATTCCGGTCTGCAACGACGTGTATACATCGCCATATGCCATGGCGACCGGCGTTCCGCCGAGAGCTTCCATCATGTCGATCTGGCTCTTCATGTCCTGGACTCTTATCTTGAGACCTTTCAGATCCGAAGGCTTTCTTATGGCCTTGTTCTTCGTATAGAAGCTTCTGGCTCCGGAAGTGTAGTATGTCAGGGCTACGAATCCGTCATCTTCCGTCGAGAGGAAGAAGTCCTGCATCTCCTGGCTGTCCATGACTTTGTAGAATCCTTCCTCTCCGTCGAAGATATAAGGAAGTCCGAAAGTATGGTACGCATTGTCGTAGGTCGCTAGGCCTGGAGCGGATACCTTGGTCATGGCGACTACTCCGGCCATGAGCTGCTCAAGCACTTCGGTCTCGCTTCCGAGCTGGCCATTCGGATAGATCCGGATCTCGATCCTTCCATCGGAAAGTTCGTTGACGCGATCTGCGAACTCCTGGAGTGCGATATGCACGGTATGGTTCTCCGCCATGTTGTGGGCAAGCGTGAGTACCATGGGGTTCTCCTTTGTGGCATCCTTGCTGTACTCCACCCCACCCTTGTTGCAGGAAGAGAGCAACAGAGCGCAGAGGATCGCAAGGAGAACCAAGACAGTTTTCCTTTTCATATGTTTTTCTCCTGTTTGAATGTCTTTCTTACATTCCGATCATGTCGAACTGCTCGAACGAAATCGTGCAGACAAAGCTTTTTTTCGGGTATGGGAACTTCACGAGAACACTCTTTAGGTTCTGACTATAGTACCATCCGCTATCGGATGCCTCGAACTTGGCCCGATGGAGGAAATGCTCAAGCTCTTTTCCGTCCAGTGCGACATGGAACGGAGCTTTCTCGCGATGGATGACATCGAGTACGATATCCTCTAGAGCACTTTCGTAATTTCCGGAGACATCGAACGAAATCTTCGTATGCACACCGCTCTCGACCTTGATGAGAGTCCTGAGCTGCTTGCCTTCAAGATAGTCCTCCGTGATTCCATCATCCTCCACCAAAGTGAAACTGTTGTCACGGTCCGCGCCGATGAGAACTCTCAGCTTTCTTGTCTCCTCAGTCCTGAGGTTATGGTTTTTGTCCTCGCTGAGAGGAATGATGGCATTGTCCGTCACGAACAGAGGGATGCTGGAAAGGTCGACAGGAATCTCGTACTTCTTTCCACCTTCGTAGCGTTCCCTGGTGTAGTAGTCATAGAATACATGTCCGGCAGGAAAATGGATGCTCCTCGTCCTCGCACCCTTTTCCACGACGTTCGCAACAAGCAGGCTGTCCCCTTCCATGAAAGATACATCCTCGTTGTACGTCTCAGGGCTGTCCTGGAAAGCCGAGCAGAACGGTTCCATTATCGGAAGACCTGTCTCATGGGCTCTGACCATGAGTGAATAAAGATAAGGAGCAAGCTCATACCTGAATTCTATTGCGCGTCTGATGATGTCCTTTACATCGCCGTACATCCACGGCTCGGTGACAGTATTGTCGGTATTTACGCTGTGGATGCTGAATCTCGGCTGGAATATGCCGTTCTGTATCCACCTGACGAAAAGCTCTTTTTCAGGTGATGGGCCATAGAAGCCCCCGATGTCGCAACCCTGGTTCGCGACTCCCGAAAGGCTCATGCCTAGAATGGTGGCGATGTTGAACTTGAGAGCCTGCCAGCAGGTAAGATTGTCTCCTGCCCATGTCTGTGCATAGCGCTGGATGCCGGCATGCCCGCTTCTGCAGACTATGAACGGGCGTTCCGAACCTTTGTAGACATCCTCGATCGCCTCTTTCGTGATATGGCACATGATATTGCTCATCACGCTTTTCACGGCTCCGATGGTGTTTCCTTCTCCTTCGAAGCATACCCTGCTGTCTTTGTCGACAAGGCTGTCGTATTCGCAGTTGTCGTTCCATACCGAGGAAGTACCGCACTCTATGACATTCTTCTTGAGAATCTTCTTCCAATACTCTCTGGCATGAGGATCGGTGAAATCGGCAAAAACACCCTTGCCTCCCCACCAGGTTCCGATTGCAGGCTCATCCGACACGCTGGAACGGACAAAGATATGCTCCTTCTTCATCTCCTCGAGATCGGGGTGCACAAGAAGTATTCCGGGCTTCACGTTCGGAGATACTCCGATACCCCTTCTTGCCATTTCGCTGAAGAACTTCTTCGGATCCTTGAAGCGTTCCTTGTTCCAAGTAAACACGCATCTTTTCACGCCATCCTTTGTGTTCTGGCTGGTATACCCGGATGAGAGCTGGAAGCCATCGACGGGAATTCCTTCCTCCTTCGTCGTATCGATGAATCCTATGATCGCATCGTCGCAATCCTTTTCAAGCTCCGGATAGTACATGCTCGAACCCATGTAGCCAAGGGCATAGCGAGGAAGCATTGCACTCTTTCCTGTCAGATCCGTATAGCGTTCTATGACGCTTCTGACTTCCGGTCCGTTGATGATGAAGAGGTCCACGTCCCCGCTGTCGGTACGATAGATTGCATGTCTTTTCCAATAATTGCTCTTTCTTCGCCCTATATTGAAATCGCACTCTGCCGTGTTGTGATAGAAATACCCTACCGCCTTTCGTGTGTTCTCGTTGAGCCTGATGAAGAACGGAATGTGTTTGTACAGGCTGTCCGTCTCCTCGGGGTTGTAGCCCATGGCATCGGAAGGGCTCATCGTCATGAACTTCTCGATCTTATCAAGGTGTCCGCTCTTCTCTCCGAATCCATAGTAATGGTCGCCATTTGCTATCTCGCTGGTATGGATTCTCCTGTGATTTCCATCCTCCTGCCATGCGAGATCCACGATGTCGGCGTGCACCTGAGTCCCGTCATTGTCAAGAACTACAATCCTGAAGGCTTTCTTCTCGATTATCACCTTGAGCTTTCTACCCTGGATGACGGCAACATCGTTGCCATCTTCGACAATCGAAGACGGGGCAACCTCGATTCTCTTTCTGTAGTCCTTCATGAGAGAATCCATCCTGTCGGGCCATGCCGTAAGCGTCAGCGAATAGCTTTCTTCGCGGAAATTTCCATCGAATCCTGCGCGCAGGCGAAGAATGTCGTCCGTCAGGAACCAGATCCTGATTTCCACCCCGTCGGTAAGTACCGAATAGTGATTGTCTTCCTTTTTGATTTCTTTGCAGATTGTGCTGATTCTCATTTCCAACTCCTAGGTACAGTATCTAATGGAAATCACTACACGTCTTGACAATTATTGCCGATGATATATGATTTTTATACATATCTTGCTCAATTTTCTGTAATATAGATAAAAAAATATAAATTGAAACGAGGTCCGGCATGATCGATAGAGCAGCCCTGGAAATGCAGATGGGAGCATCAGTCTCAAGCGAAAGAATAAGCGGTGTCAACGACAACATGACACAGTGTCACTATCATGATTTCTACGAGCTTTACTATCTCGAGGACGGGGAAAGATACCATGTGGCAGGAGATCGCATAACAAAAATAAAAGCGGGAGAGTTCATACTGTTTCCGCCATACGTGCTCCATCGTTCATTCGGAGAGAAGGACGTAATATTCAAACGCATCGTACTATACTTTTCACGTACCGCCATTCCATCGACATTGGATGAACGCCTCGAATCCGATGGAGTTGTCGTATTCTCTCCTACAGGGAGCGTTTCGAACAGTCTACGGACGATGATATGCAGACTTCGGGACGAAGAGGACGCGCCAGACAAGTATTCCGGAATAATGAAGGAAAGCGAACTACGTGAATTTCTCATTTCGATCCTGAGGAGCGGAATGGAGAGGAAAAGGCCTGCCTACGAAGACAGGATCACGAAGATACTGAGTTACCTTAACAACAACTATGGCAAGGAGATAACCCTCCAGGAACTTGGCGATGTCGCAAACGTCAGCATCTACCATCTCTCGAGGGAATTCAAGCGCTATACAAACACTACGATCGTGGAATACCTGACGAAGATCCGCATACTCCATGCCGAACGCATGTTCCTCGAAACCGACAACAACATGACCGAGATTGCCTATGCGACAGGGTTCACAAACCTGAATCACTTCTCAAGAACCTTCAAGCAGGTAACAGGAGAGACTCCGATGACAATGAAGAAAAGACTGAGGAACAAGAATGGACACGTTGCGGATACCCGTACCGATTTCAAGCAATACCTTACATAAGACAATTGCAGCTGCGATACTTGACCCCGGCATGGAAAATGTATTAGTATAGCCGAGTACGGGGCTGTAGCTCACCTGGCTAGAGCGATTGAATGGCATTCAATAGGTAGTCGGTTCGATTCCGATCAGCTCCAATTTCAATAACTCCTTGCAAAACAAGGAGTTATTTTATTTTATATCAACTTAGCGGAAACATTTGCGGAAACAATTGAACCGATAACACCCTTTATTTAATTAAATATAAACTTATCTTTACGGTCTCCAACCTATCTGAACTGCATTATCCCACCATTTAAGAGCAATTCTGCAATCATCACCTGTTGGCATACTTCCCATCTTTCCCGAATCTAAAATTGCAACCTTATAGATCCTATTCACAGTATTTTCCGTCAATTCAGGAAACATATTCCTG
>CASEKE010000002.1 GCA_949288415.1 uncultured Spirochaetales bacterium | reverse complement strand
AGAACCTGGCGCTTTTAAACGCCAGGCCCAGGAAAGTTCTTGGATTCAAATCTCCTATGGAGCTGTTCGAATCTGAACTTCATAACTTGTCCAAGTGTTGCACTTAGTTTGACAATTCACTCAACCGGTGAATTATACTTTCAAGTACAACAGCAAAAAGGCAAAAAAGAAGTTCATAAGGACCAGACCGTAGTAAGATTTGTTTAGCAGACTAAATCAGAAAGGAGAGGACCTTATGAACTACACTCATTTTAGGACTGAAAAAGAGGATGGAGGACACGATAGTAAGGACGCTTTCCGTATTTCCACCGGAGATGAGTAGAACCATCACCTGCGCCCCGGCAGCGAGTTCGCCAACTGGGCCAAGCATAGAGGAGCGTCTGGGTTGCCGGGTGTACTCGCGGGCCCGTACAGCGCATGGAAGAAGTGGACGAACGAGAACAGCAACGGGCTTCCGAGGGAGTTTTCCCCAAAAAAGGTAAAGACCTGGGCGGAGTTTAGGAGAAAACGTTGAAGAAAACCTAGCGCTGATGAACGCCAGGCTTAGGATAATTCTTGGATTCAGATCTCCTAAGGAGCTGTTCGAATCTGAACTTCATAACTTGTCCAAGTGTTGCACTTGGTTTGACAATTCACTCAACCAATGCCAATGTTTAGCAAACAAGGAAACTGATTAAACGGATACTATACAACCCGCAAAGTTTTTTACAAATATGAATTTTTGATTGATCAAAGATTTTCCTGACGCTTACGATTTCAAATGGGGGTTTTCAAAGATTCCATGAACATGAATGCAACAGCAAACAAAGTCCCCCTGCTTTTACAAGGATAATACTACCAAAAAGATGCACATAATTCGATATATGCATCAAAAAAGTGAACAACAAAGAAATCGATTTGCATTCAAAACTCAATCCAATTGCAATATCAAAGTTTCACAAGTGTCCTTTTCTTCAATCGATATGATTAATGTATGAAATCGATATCATCAAGTAAAAAAAGAATCGCAAAAAAATGCAAATGCATTTGAATGTGCGAAAAACCTCACATTCCATGGTTTTATAATATTGCAACCCAAGCGGAATCAAAATATCATGACGCGTCATGTTTTTGTTTTTTTGCATTCAGAGCGTCAGGACATCTACAAAAAAAAACCCTTCGGAATCTACCGAAGGGGAAAGTGTATTCAATTGGGGATTGAATTCCTTCTGTTAGAAAGCAATCTTGCAGTATGCGACAATCTTGCCATAGTTTGTCTTTTCGACATTGTTGTCGAGAAGATCCTTAGCATCAGACCATGCGAGCTTGAGAGTTGCTCCAGGGATGAGTGCTGCAGACTCGACAGAAGCGGAAGCACCAAGCAGGAGGTTGTCAGCATTGAACTTTGCTGTCTCTGTGGAGACACCAGCCTTGGCAGTGAAGGCATCTGTCGTGTAAGCAACGTCAAGACCAGCCTTGAATGTCTCGGACTTGATGACATAACCGACAGAAGGAGTGAGTGTCACTTCTGCGATTGCAACTTCAGCCTTGAGGCCAAGATCCTGCTTGTTGATGAGGTCCTTGCCGGTAACTGTGAGCTTGACAGGTACTTCGAAGCTGTTGAGGTCTGTAATGACCTTAGCGGAAAGAAGGTTCTCGATATCTGTATCATCAACCTTTGCAAGTGTCGCATAGTATGCATCTACAGAAACGAAATCATACTTGAATGCTGCAGCAACATCAGCACCGAACTTCTCGGATGCAATATCGTATCCAAGGTCTGTAGCGACGGAAGCGGAAATCATGTCATCTGCATAAGCTACCTTTGCGGATGCACCGACAGCATTTACATCCTTCGGGGAATCACCATAGCCGGATGCGTTTGCATATGTGGCACCAGCCTGTATTGTAAGGCCATCTACGATTGCATACTCGGGTGTCTTTGCATAGACGGTAGCTGCATACTTGTTGAACGGATCGAACTCAGGAGTCTTGACAGCCTTTGCCTTGAAGCCAAGTCCGATGACATAATCATAAACACCGACTTCAACTCCAGGAGCCTTCTCATAGCCGACCTTGTATGTTGCGTTCTTGTCGTAGTCAGCCTTCTTGATGCCATAGTCATCAAGCTCGTCCTCGACTGTCCATGTATCGATTGCAGACTTTGCAAAATCGTTCACACTTGGTACTCCAAGAAGAGATACATACCAGTTTGCACCAGCGACCTTCGCCTCGTCGATGACCGCCTTGAGGACAAGGGCTGCACCTTTCTTTTCCGTATCATCTGTTGCAATTACAAAAGAGAAAGGATCATCAGTGCTTGTTCCATCGGCATCATTAAGGACAAACACACCAAGGGAAGCCTTGATGGATGCATATACATCTCCTTCGGAAACAGCCTCGCCTGTCGCTGTAGCCAAATCAACATTGAACTGGACGTTCGTTCCATTACCTATGAAACCATACTCGCCATTATCGAAGTTGGCGCCAAGGCCTACAGTTGCGCTACCGGAAAATGCAGCAAACACTGTGCTTGCGGCAAGAGCGGTCACCAAAAGGATAGAAAAAATCTTTTTCATACTTCCTCCAAATGTTCGGGGGACGAACCACAAGGTACGTTTTTTCCCCTCATATTTCCGTTATACGATAAATATTGTAATCACCTGATTTACAAACTGTCAAGGTTAATTCTTTACACAAGCCACACATAGAGTACTTTATATGTGTTTTTCATGAAAATAATATAAATTGAACTTAGTTTTTTGAAGTCTTTGTATTTCCTTTGGTACTGATGAGTTACAATGAGGTTACTCTACATTTTACTCCGTTTTTGTTCGATATTTTCCCACTTTTGCACAAGACGAAAAAATTGGAAATATTTGAAAAAAAATCCCCGCCTTTCATCGAAAAGCGGGGAAAAATCTCGTTTTATAAAGCTCAGTCAAAGATTTTTGAATGCATCGCGTCCTGCATAACGGGCGGTTTCTCCTAGGTAATCCTCGATCCTCATCAGCTGATTGTACTTTGCAAGCCTGTCACTCCGGCTCATGCTTCCGGTCTTGATCTGTCCCGTCTCCAGCGCCACGACAAGATCTGCGATGAAGCTGTCCTCCGTCTCTCCCGAACGGTGAGAGACTACGGCCGTATAGCCATTCCGCTGTGCCATGCTTATAGCCTCATATGTCTCGGAAAGCGTTCCGATCTGGTTCACTTTTATCAATATGGAATTGGCCACTCCCCTATCGATTCCGGTCCTGAGCCTCTCCGTATTAGTGACGAAGAGGTCATCCCCGACCAGCTGTATCCTGTCTCCGAGACGGTCCGTAAGATGCTTCCAGCCATCCCAGTCATCCTCTGCCATTCCATCTTCGATACTGATTATCGGATACTTGTCCACCCAGCTCTCCCAGAGATCCACCATCTGCTTGCTTGTAAGCTTCTCTCCTGTAGTCCACTTGAGCGTATACAGTCCTGTCTTCTCGTCGTAGAGTTCGCTTGTCGCCGGATCGAGGGCGATCATGAAATCCCCGTCGCGTAATGTGGTATTCCCAGCTTCGTCTATGGCCTGCTTGATGACGTCGAGAGCCTCCTCGTTCGACTGAAGATCCGGAGCGAATCCTCCTTCGTCTCCGACTCCTGTATTGTAGCCCTTTTTCTTGAGGACGTTTTTCAGGCTATGAAACACTTCTGCCGTCATTCTGACAGCCTCTCTCATGCTCACGGCCCCAATCGGCATGACCATAAACTCCTGGAAGTCCACTTTGTTGTCGCTGTGGGCTCCTCCGTTTAGGATATTCGCCATCGGAACGGGAAGAACGCATGCGTGGAACGATCCAAGATATCTGAACAGAGGAAGACCGAGGAAATCTGATGCGGCACGTGCGGTTGCCATGGACACTCCGAGAATTGCATTTGCTCCCAGATAGGCCTTGTTCGGCGTATTGTCCAAGCCGATCATCGTCTGGTCGATCTGCACCTGGTCCAGCGCATCGAGACCTTCCAGCGCCGGAGCGATCACGTTGTTCACGTTGTCAACGGCCTTCAGCGTTCCCTTGCCGCCGAACCGCGAACGATCGTTGTCTCTGAGCTCAACTGCCTCGTGCACTCCCGTGGATGCTCCGGAAGGGACTGCAGCCCTTCCCATAGAACCGTCCGAAAGGATGACATCTACCTCGACGGTAGGATTTCCTCTGGAATCCAATATCTCTCTTGCTTCGATTGCTTCGATTGCACTCATAAAAGTTAATCTCCTATAACAAAATTATAGCAAAGAATCCGCAGATAGTCAAAAAAAAGGTCCGACGACATGCCGGACCTCTGGACGATCGACGACTCGATCAACCGATGAGAAGCTTGAGAAGGAAAACTGCCGCGACGACGATTGTCGGAACAGTGACTTCCTTCATATCCTTCTTTGCAATCTTGAGAATTACGAACGAGAGCATTCCGAACATGATTCCTTCGCTGATGGAATATGCGGTGACCATGAAGAGAAGCGTAAGGAACGCAGGAATTCCTTCCGTAGGATCCTCGAAGTCTATCTCCTTCACAGGACTCATCATGAAGAATCCTACGAGGATGAGAGCAGGAGCCGTAGCTGCGCTCGGGATTGCGAGGAACAGCGGGGAAAGGAAGAGAGCAGCGAGGAAAAGCACTGCAGTCGTAAGAGCTGTAAGTCCGCTTCTTCCACCTTCCATGACGCCGGCGGAGGACTCGACGAACGTCGTGACCGTGCTGGTGCCGAGGATGGCGCCGACAGTCGTTCCGACTGCGTCCGCAAAAAGGGCTTCCTTGCAGTTAGGCACGGATCCGTCGTCCTGGATCATTCCCGCCTTGGTCGCACATCCGACAAGAGTTCCGACTGTATCGAACATATCGACAAAGAGGAACGTGAACATGACAACGAGGAAATCGAGAGAAAGAATGCCGGAGAAGTCGAACTGCCAGAATGTCGGAGCAACGCTCGGAGGAAGGAAAGATCCGCCGGAGAAAACCGTTACGCCCATAGGTATTCCGATGATTGTCGTGGCAGCGATTCCGATGAGGAGTGCGCCCTTGACCTTGTATGCGACAAGGATTCCCGTAATCACGAGGCCGATGAGAGCAAGCGTTGCAGCGATTGCGTTCGGATCTGACCAGTTCGTGAAGTCCTGGATCGCCACGAGAGTGGATGCATCGCCGATGATGATCTTTGCGTTCTGGAGTCCGATGAACGCGATGAAGATTCCGATACCGACGCTTATAGCGTTCTTGAGAGTTCTCGGAATGCTGTTCACGATTGCCTCACGTACGTTGAATGCAGTCAGTACGATGAAGATGATGCCTTCCACGAATACGGCTGTGAGCGCAAACTGCCAGCTCTTGCCCATTCCAAGGCATACGGTATATGCAAGGAATGCATTCAAGCCCATGCCCGGTGCAAGAGCAAACGGAAGATTCGCGACAAAAGCCATCACAAGTGTGGCGATGGCACTGGATAGAGCTGTCGCGGTGAATACGGAACCTGCGTCCATTCCGGCAGCAGAAAGGATCGAGGGGTTCACAGCCAGGATGTAGGCCATCGCCAGGAAGGTCGTCAAACCTGCAATGAGTTCGGTACGGACAGTGGTGCCACGTTCCTTTAGCTTGAAAAACTTTTCCATAGATACTCCTTTTGTGTATTTTTACCTGAAATATATTATAACCCAAATATTAGCACAATTGGGGATTTTTTTTTTGCAAAAATGTTGGTATTTTGGCATAAAAAAGAACTTTTCATCATTTTTTTTGATGATTTGTTGCATAAAATACGCAGTTGCCATTACAGGAATATGGCTTTAACATGATATTGGAGGCATATCGATGAATAAGGAACTCGCAAAAAAACTAATTGATGTCGACATGGGCAGGCAGGAAGCCGACCTTGCGATCATGAACGTCAAACTCGTAAACGTATTCTCTTCCGAAATCGAGGAGACCGACATATACATTGCAGACGGATATGTGGCAGGCTTCAGGGGCAACAAGAAAGCGAAGAAGGAAATCGATGCGAAAGGCATGTATCTTGTACCCGGTTTCATCGACGGCCATTGCCACATCGAATCATCCCACCTTTCGCCGACAGCATTTTCGGATTCCGTATTGCCTTTCGGAACGACGACGGTCATCGCCGACCCGCATGAAATATGCAACGTATGCGGAGAGGCCGCGATGAAGTACATGATAAGTAGCGCAGGCAACGCTATATTATCCATATATTATATGTACCCGTCATGCGTGCCGGCAACCCCGTTCGAACATGCAGGATGCGTGCTCGACGCATCCGAGATCGAGAAGTTCATCGACGAAGATATTGTCAAGGGCATCGGCGAGATGATGAACTACCCCGGAGTCGCGAACCACGACGAGTTCGTCATGGACAAGCTCGAAGTGGCATACAGGCATAAAAAGAAAATAGACGGACACGCCCCAGATGTGAAGGGAGACGGTCTTGACGCATACATAGCGGCAGGAATCTCTACAGACCATGAATGCGCTACTCCGGAAGACCTCGTGGAGAGGACGAAAAGAGGAATGTATGTACTGCTCAGGCAGGGAACAGCATGCAAGAATGTCCTCGGTCTTCTTCCTGGCGTAAACGACGGAAACTACCGACGAGTAATGTTCTGCACGGACGACAGGCAGCCTCAGACCATACGCAATGACGGTCATATCAACCATGGAGTCAATCTTGCCATCGGTGCAGGATTGGATCCCGTCAGGGCAATCACAATGGCCACTCTGAATGCGGCCGAATGCTTTGGACTGGACGACAGGGGTGCAATAGCACCCGGTAGACGGGCAGATTTCTTCCTTGCCGACTCGCTTGAGAAAATAGAGCCGGACAAAGTATTCGTCCTCGGCAAACTTGTGGCAGAGAAAGGTTCGATAATTCTCAGAAGCCGACCGGTCAGACCAGAAGGCGTAGCGGGACGGATGAACGTGAAGAACTTCAGCGAAGAGCGACTTGCTCTGAAGCTCGAAAGCGATCACGTCAGAGTGATAGACATCGTTCCGGGAGGTGTGGTCACCAAAGCGGGGGACGCATATGTCGGAAGAGACAAGGACGGATTCTGGGTCCACGATCCGAAAGAGGATATACTGAAGCTTGCTGTGGTCGAAAGACACAATGGGCTCGGGAACGTCGCAGTCGCCCTCATCAGAGGTTATGGAATGAGAGACGGTGCCGTCGCGACCTCGATCGCCCACGATTCGCACAACATAATAGCGATAGGAAGCAACGACCACGACATGGCGGTCGCGATCGAAGAGCTGATATCCCTCGGCGGAGGAATCACGATGGTCCAAAACGGGAAGGTGATCGACAGCCACAGGCTTGAGGTAGCAGGTCTCATGACAGATGACAATGTAGACGATGTATGCAGGAAGCTGGACGACATGCACGAGAAAGCCGCAAAAATCCTCAAGGTTTCTCCGGAAATCGATCCTTTCATGACGCTCTGCTTCATGGCGCTGCCAGTCATTCCGGAATACAAACTCACGGACATAGGATTATTCGACGTCAGGATATTCGACTTCGTCGACATCAACCTCGCCTAGCATATCCTCATCAGGAATATCTTTTGCAAGGGCTTCGAGAAAGGACTTTCCGAAGCCCTTTTTCATCAGCGACAGCAAAGCTTTGCCCTTGCCTTTCAGCCTTGCCTGCTTCTCGAGTTCCGCCTTGACGTACGGAATATGCTCTCCGGAATCGAAGAACTCGTCCAGATAAGGCAGAAACACTTCCCGCGGACTGCCCTTCTCGGCAAGTCTGAGCGCAAGGATCGACCGGCCTTCGGGATTGCGTCGCATCCTGGAACGGACGAAACATTCGACATAACGCCTTTCGCTCAGGGCACCCTCGTTCTCGAGCCTCCTTACAGCGGTCTCGATTTCGCTGCGAGGAAATCCTTTCCTTGCCAGTTTCTCCGAAAGTTCCTTTGCCGTATGTTCCCTCGACGAAAGCAGGGACAACGCCTTGTCATAGCATGTCATGGGCAAATTCTACCACGAAGGACAAAATGAGAAAACCGGCAATTTCTTGCCGGTTTTTCTCTGTGGAAAGAAATGATGCAATCATCTCTTCGAGAACTGGAAGCGCCTTCTTGCTCCTCTCTGTCCGTACTTCTTTCTCTCGACCATTCTCGGGTCGCGGGTCATGAGGCCGGCCTTGTGGAGAGCATCCTTGTAGTCTGCGTTCTCGTCGACAAGAGCTCTTGCTACACCATGTCTGCAGGCCTCGGCCTGTCCGTTGATTCCGCCGCCGCGGACCGTTATGACGAGGTCGTACTTGCCCTCGGTCTCGGTCACGACGAAAGGCTCGCTGACGAGGGATGCATTGAGGACATCCACGAAATACTCATCAACGTTCTTTCCATTGATGGTAATCTTTCCATTACCCTCTCTGAGGTAAACTCTTGCAACTGCTGTCTTGCGTCGTCCGACGCCCATTCCGAGGTTTACCACCTTGCTTGTCTCTTTCTTAGCCATTTCTACCTACCTCCTAAAGCTCGACGACGATCGGCTGCTGAGCCATATGCGGATGCTCGGAACCAGCATAGACCTTCATGTTTGTGAAGAGCCTTCTTCCAAGCTTTCCATGAGGAAGCATGCCTTTGACTGCGTGCTCCATCGCGTAGGTCGGCTTCCTGGCGATGACCTGTCCATAGGTTTCGCACTTGAGTCCGCCCGGGAACATGGAATGGCGATAGTACTTCTTGTCTTCCATCTTGTTGCCGGTGACTGCTGCCTTGGATGCATTGATGATGATTACGTAATCACCGAGATCCTGGTGAGGTACGTACTCAGCCTTGTTCTTTCCTCTGAGAATCCTGGCTGCGGCGACGGCCACACGACCGAGATTCTTGCCCTCTGCATCGATGAGATACCACTTCTTCTCGACTGTTGCAGGCTTTACAAAAATAGTCTTCATTTCGAAACCCTTTGTAATATTGTATTCTCTGTGCACTCCGTCAGGGTTCACCGGCTTGATAGGTCCTTCGGGAGGATCCGCGTCATCCGGGGAAAGGGGGATCCGGCGAATATTGCCCTCCTTGGGGAGATATAAGACATCCTTCGGGAAAGAAGTATCCTTTTCAAGCGGCTGAGGTTGTGGAGGCCTTTGCCATCCCTACTTCGGGCTTCTCTGCTGTGCGTGGCCGCATAAAGTCGGCCGAATTCGAATTATAGCGAAAAAAACGGTAGCGTGTAAAGATGCATCATGCATCGTTTTTCCGCTTGCGGAGATTTTTCCTTTTCTCGGCTCAGGCCACCCTGGAAAAACTCTCCAGAAATGTCATGACGGCTTCGTAGAATACGAGAAGCATCACCGGAAGAAGTTGGATAAAAGCGGAACCGGCAATCGGAACCTGAACTTCGGTCGAAGCGGTTCTTCCGTTCTTTCTCAAATTTCTGACAATTCTCGCGAGACCTACGACGAATACGATCGCAAGAGCAAAGGCGATCAGGACAATCGCAAAACTGCCGTAATCCCCGATATTCTGCAGGTAGGATATGACAGTCGCAAGGGAATTGTTCGCCACATGGAGCACGACCGAGAAAACGAGGGAATAACGGAAAAAAACATATCCGTACACGAAGGCGCCGAAAAATGCGCCGACTCCCTGATAGAAATCGTGATGCATGAGACCGAACACGAGAGCAGAAAGTACCAGAGCCCTGTTCGGACCGATATCGCGGAGACTGCCGGCCAGGACCTTTCTGTATACGATTTCCTCGTATATCGGACCAACGATGCATACATACAGGATGCCGAAGAAGGAGAAGTCGTTTACCGCAGCAGGTGCGACTGCCGCAAAACCGGCCAGTCCGGCAAGCCATTCGATCGGAGTGCCGAGAAACGACGAGGAAAGATTCAGAAGGAAATCCGCCGAAAAAAGAAAAAACAGCATTGCAAGCGACGGCTTGTCAGGCTCGATGCCGGAATTCCGGCCGAAGAAAAGCAGAAACAGCACGGAAGGAATGATTGCGGCGCTGCTGATGACGATCATGTCGAATCCCAGCGGAAGCGAAGGAACGATGGGCGAAAGGACGGTAAAGATGAAAGAATAGGAAAAGACTGCCGCCGTTGCCGCAAGGATCTTTTTCTGCATTGGAACTCCTTTACAGTCTTCTCAAACACTCCGGGAGTCTTGAGCTTACCAGCAAACGTACTCTTCGTGCAATAGGTTTTTTTTCCCGTTTCCGAAGAAAAAAAATCGGGCATCCGCAAGGACGCCCTACAATCAGATATGTTCGATCTTGGCGAATTTCTCGACCAGCTGCACCTCGGAGTTTTTGAATCTTACCCGGATTACCACGATGTCCGCAGCCGCGTTCTTCACTTCACGGGAAACGATCTCCCCATCGCCATAGACGGCACTTCTCACTTTGTCTCCGACTTGGAAAGTGGTTTTCTTCCTTATGCTCGAGGCCTTTTCGACCATCTTGAACTCGCTGTAGTTTCTGTTGAGACGTTTTACACCCGACAGGAACTCTATCGTAGCCATGTCGCCATCCAGAGCGACGACACGGCCCTTGCCGTAGATTTCGCTGGAAACGATATCCCCTACAGCCAATTCAATACGTTCGATTGTGCCGTTCTCTTCTTTGCGAAGATCGTTCATTGTCGTTCCGTTCCAGGAGCTGATGCGTTTTCCATAGCTCATGCGGGCGCCGACAAGTCTGTCGAAATCCATCGGAGGTCTTTCCTGGCGGGACACGTTCGACTCGTATGAACCCGAAGGGAAATCCGCTATGAAACGGCTCTTGTGCATATAGTCCGTATGCCCCCACCTCATGCGGCGCCTTGCGTAGGACAGCGTCAGCATCTTGCGGGCTCTGGTGATAGCGACATATAGAATCCTTCTTTCCTCTTCCAGATCGCTCGGTCTCACATCTGAACCGCCGGGAATGATCTCGTCCTCGAGTCCTGCGACGAACACGTTGTCGAACTCCAGGCCCTTGGTGTTGTGCATTGTGATCAACACCACCTGGCTTTCCGTATCCTCCTCTCCCGTACCGCCGAGGGTGGAATTGTCCAGCGTGATGTTCTCGAGATATCCGACAAGACTCTCGTATCCGGGCTGGCACTGGCTCAGCGAGGAAATCAGCGTGCTGAGATTCTCTTTGCGGGCCTTCACTACGTTCTTGTCCGGCTCCTTCTCGTACATCGCCATGAGGCCCGAATGCGTTATGCCCCTCAGAAGCACATCCCCGAGGTTGTCCCCCCTCTCCACGGACTCAAGCATCTCCTTGTAGTTGTCAAGGAACGCCTTTGCTCCTTCGGCGGCTTTCCCATGGCCGGAAGAGAACAATTCAAGTCCTGTGACAAGGTCATCCCCGTAGCCGGCGATCTCCTCCTGGGCCTTGGGACCTATCCCCCTTGGAGGTTTGTTGATTATCCGGCGGAAATTCACGCTGTCTCTGCGGTTTACAAGCAGGAACAACAACGCAAGCGCATCCTTGACCTCCTCTCTATCGTAGAACCGCAGAGCACCGACAAGCCTGTAAGGGACTCTGTCTTTCTTGAGCTGCATCTCGAACGGCAGCGACTGCGCATTTGTCCTGTATATGATCGCAGTACTTCTGAAAAGCCTGTCACGCCTTATTATAGAGGATATCGTCGAAGCTTCATATTCGCCGTCGGCACATTCCAAAAGCTTGGGAAGAGGCCCATGGGCGTCGGTAGCACTCACGATATCCTTGACATGACGTTCCTTGTTATGGGAAATCAGTCCCCCTGCAAGACGCAGAATCTCGCCGGTGGAGCGGTAGTTCTTCTCTATCTTTATTTCGCGTACATTATCGAAGCTCTTGGCGAACGTGAGGATGTTTTTCAGCTCCGCTCCCCTGAATGCATAGATGGACTGGTCATCGTCCCCGACGACGCAGATCTGGGAAGATTCACCGGCAATCAGCTTGAGCAGCCGAAACTGCATCCTGTTTGAGTCCTGATACTCGTCCACAAGTATGAGCTTGAACCGTCGCCTGTATCTGTCCGCGATATCCGGGTGTTCCTCAAGAAGGCCCACCGGAAGAAGGATCAGATCGGCAAAATCGCAGTTTCCCGTGCAACGGATGGCCGATTCGTATCTCTTGTAGACCATTCGGAACATCTCTTCGGAATCGATCTCCGAAAGTTTTGCATCATCCGGATCGACACCGAGGTCCTTCGCTTTCGAGATGGACTTGGAAAATCCCCTGAGGAGCTTCTTGTCGGTCGTCGGGAAAAGCGTCGTGAGAAGAGAAAGGGAATCATCGTCGTCGTAGATACAGAAGTTGTCGTCAAGCATCGCTTCGGCATGGTGCCTCCTCAGCAACCATGCGCCGAAGGAGTGGAACGTCCTGACCTCGAGTGACGACAGATCGAAACCGGGAAGCATGGAATCGATCCTTTCCCGCATCTCGTATGCGGCCTTGTTCGTGAAAGTGACCGCGAGTATCTCCCAAGGCTTGAGTATTCCCTTTTCGATATAATAGGCGATCTTGGTCGTGATCGTACGGGTCTTGCCGCTTCCGGCGCATGCAAGGAGCAGAAGATTGTGCGTCGTATCGAGCACAGCCTCGAGCTGTTCCGGATTGAGGCTCTCTAGATCGACCATCAGATGACGACCCCTTCGAGATCGAACGTCATGTTCTTTTCTATCCTTACTCTGACGACATCGCCCGGCTTCAGATTTTCTCCCTCGATAACAGTGACTCCGTCGACCTCCGGAGCCTGCGAGTAGATTCTTCCGAACGCAAGGCTCTCGCCTTCTATCTTCTCCTCGACAAGCGCGGTATATTCCCCTCCGACGAACGAATGGGCTCTTTTCTCGGATATCCTGTCCTGGATCCTGACAAGCTCGTCCTGATACTTCTTGGCGACTCTGTGTGCCTTTTCATGTTCCTTGGCATTTCTCATGCCGTATGCGGGAGTGTCCTCCTCTCGTGAATAGAGGAAAGAGCCCATCCAATCGAGCTCGGCCTCTTTCACGAACAGCTTCAGATCCTCGAACGCTTCATTGTCCTCGCCAGGAAAGCCGAGCATCAGAGTGCTTCGGATCACGGCACCGGGAACCTCGGTCCGGATTCTCCTGACAAGATCCACGTAGGTTTTCCTGTCGCCGGTACGTCCCATTCCGCGAAGGACCTTTGCCGCGGAATGCTGGAACGGGATGTCGAAATACGGCAGTATGTTTTTCCGCTCCCTGACAAGCGGCAGCAAATCCAAAGGGAAAGTATCCGGATGTATGTAAAGCATCCTGAGCACGTAGTTCCCCTCGAGAGAAGAGAGCCTGTCCATAAGTTCCACGAATCGGCTTCTCTTTCCCGGACCGTCGGTCCCATAGGCTCCGAGATCCTGGGCGATCACGTTGATCTCATATATCCCGGACGAGATCAGACGGCGAGCCTCTTCGACGATCCTGTCCATCGGGCGAGAGCGGAGAGGACCGCGTATAAGCGGTATCGCGCAATAGGCACATCTATGATCGCAGCCTTCGCTTATCTTCAGGTACGCGCTTGCAGGCATGGAAAGAAGGACCTTTCTGTCGTCCCGCTCCGCATCGGGATCGGGATACTCAGGCGTCTCCACGACTCGGACGTTTCTTTCGACCTTCTCCAGCAATGCGGGAAACAGCGAGAGATCATGGTTCCCGAATATGGCATCCGCCTCCTCGAGATCCATCTGCGAGGCATAGCGCTGCGCAAGGCATCCCGCGAGGATTATCTTCGCATGGGGATACATTTTCCTCATGGAAAGCAGTGTGTCTATGCTCTCCTTCTTGGCATCCTCTATGAAACCGCAGGAATTGACGACAATGACAGAGGCCTTCATCGGGTCTTCCGTCATATCGTAACCGTTCTCCAGGGCATATGTGAGAAGAATCTCGGAATCGACCTGATTCTTTGCGCAGCCCAGACTTTCAACATATATGGTCTTCATCACACAATAGAGCTTAACTTGAAAACAGGTGATGTGCAACAGTCTGAAGAAGTACGCGACCGATGTCCGACAGCCGTCAGGACAATGCCGGGAAAGGGAAGAAAATAAGGCGCCGAGCAAGTCTGTTTTATGGATATTGGTTCATTAAGGTTGCATAAGACTTGCATAATTATTCGGATTTCTATAAAAATGTAATGTTATAGGAGTTATTTGCTGATGACGAAATACATCATAAAACGACTTCTCGGCATGATACCGACCCTTCTGATCATCATAACCCTGAGCTTCTTCATAGTCAGGATTGCTCCGGGCGGACCGTTCGACGGAGAGAGGGCCTTGCCTGAAGTCGTCAAGAAGAACATTGAGGCAAAATACCACTTCGACGAACCGCTTCTGAAGCAGTATGCAAGATACATGTTCGATGTGCTCAGAGGAGATCTCGGACCTTCGTACAAATACAAGGACCATGACGTCAACTACCTGATAGGGAATTCCCTTCCCAATTCGCTGGTTCTCGGATTCGTGTCGATGATGGTGGCTCTGGTGTTCGGGATATCTCTCGGGATAATAGCTGCCGTCAAGCAGAACTCTTTGCTGGATTACATCCCTATGTCGCTTGCGGCACTGGGACTTTCGGTTCCGCTGTTCGTAGTAGCTCCGCTTCTGCAGAACGTTTTCACGATGCAGCTGAAGTGGTTCCCCACCACCGGATGGTTCATGGACGGATCCGCACCGCTGTCCACTCTTGTGCTTCCCACGATCGCACTCTCGTTCGCCTACTATGCGGACATAGCTCGTCTGACGCGTTCCAGCATGCTGGAGACTCTTAGAAGCGACTACATCAGGACGGCCAAGGCAAAAGGAATGAGGAACAGCACGATCATATTCAAGCATGCCATGAAAGGTGCCATGCTCCCTATCGTCAGCTATCTCGGACCGGCCTTCGCGGGAATCCTCACGGGAAGCATCGTCGTCGAGCAGGTATTCATCGTGCCTGGACTCGGCAAGTTCTTCGTGCAGTCCTCGTTCAACAGAGACTACACGCTGATCGTCGGCGTCGTCATCGTGTATTCCGTGATTCTGGTGATAATGAACTTCATAGTCGACATCGTCTATGCGCAGCTCGATCCACGTATCACATACAAATAAGGAGTTTTCGATGGCTTTGTTCAAAAAAAAGAAAGAAACCGTTACAAACGAATTCAACCAGACCATCGAAGGCACCAGTCTTTCGAAGGAGGCCTGGAAGAGACTCAGGAAAAACAAACTTGCGGTCTTCGGGATGATCGTTGTCATAATCTACGCCATCCTTGCGCTCAGCGCCGACTATCTTCCGATATATCCATACGACGAAGCGGTCACCGACCACAAGAACCTTCCGCCGAGCCTCACTAGAACAAGCGGAGACCTGATGCTTGAAAGCAAGCTCAAGGACCTATATTTCAAGGCATGGAAAAGCCGTCAGCTCCTGGTAGGAGACGAAGCGGATGCCCAGATAAACGCATGGATAGCCGAAGGCAAGAGCAACCAGGTATGGAATTACCTCTACGAAGAGGGCGAACGCCAGAGAGCCGAAGGAACATTCACATTCAACGCATCCGACCAGAAGCAGATCGACAAGACGCTCGACAAAATAGAGAACGACATACTGATTTCGCTTTCCAAGATATACTATCCGGTCGACGGGAAACTGGTCGATCTCAAGAAAGCCGACTACGACACACTCGTCCCGATCTATGCGGCGATGATCGGAGCCGATACGGAGCTCGTCGAGACAAGCCTGCTCAATGAGATACGCACCATCTATTCCAACTCGCTCAAGGCAAGCGACAGCACCCTCGAGGGAGAAACCCTCGAAAGTGCGATCGACGTCGAAATGGAAGCTCTCGGAGAGGACGGGGTCAAGGACAAAGCGGCCCAGAACGTCTACGGATACATAGAACAGCTAGCGAAACGCGAGGCCGAGAAGAGGATATCGGCTCTGAACTCGGACGGCTCCATGAGCTTCCCGTACAAGGGAGAGCTGGAACTCGACAACGGCACGACAGTCAAGGTAGAGGCGACGAAGATGCATGAAAGAAGGTACTACCTCGGCACGGACTACCTCGGAAGGGATCTTCTTTCGAGAATCATATACGGTTGCCAGGTGTCCATCGCCATCGGCCTCGTCGGAACGATCACCAGCGTATTCATCGGAATATTCGTCGGAGCGCTCGCAGGCTACATCGGAGGAAAGGTCGACTACTACCTCATGAGGTTCGTCGATATAATGTACGGCCTGCCCTACATGCTGCTCGTCATCATCTGCATGGCAATATTCGGCAGGAACATTCTTAACCTGTTCCTGGCATTGGCACTCGTATCGTGGCTGACTATCGCCCGAATGGTCCGCGGCCAGATCATGAGCCTGAAGAACCAGGAATACGTCGAGGCGGCAAGGAGCATGGGCGCATCGACGCTCCACATCATCTTCCGCCACATGATTCCGAACTCTCTTTCGGTGATAATCGTCTACTCGACGATAAGAATTCCGAACTTCATAATGCAGGAAAGCTTCCTGTCGTTCCTAGGACTCGGCGTGCAGGCACCGTATGCATCGCTCGGATCCCTGATCGGAGACGGCGTAGGATCGATGACGCTCTATCCGTGGAAACTCATATTCCCATCGATCGCGATGGTTCTCTTCCTCTTTGCCATGAACTTCCTGGGCGACGGCCTCAGGGATGCATTCGACCCGCAGAGCAAGAACCAGCTTTGATTTGGAGCAGCGTATGAAAGATTTTGACAAGGAAAAGGTAGTTCTTGACGTACAGGGTCTTCAGACCTACTTCAAGACCGATGCCGGAATAGTCAAGGCCGTCGACGGAGTATCGTTCGTAGTGCACGAAGGCGAGACGGTCGGTCTTGTCGGCGAGTCCGGATGCGGAAAGAGTGTGACAAACCTCTCTGTCATGCGGCTCGTCCCATCCCCTCCCGGAAAGATCGTCGGGGGCAAGGTGATGTACGACGGGAAAGACATCATGGAGATGAGCGAGAAAGAGCTCAGGCACATCAGAGGAAACAAGATCTCGATGATCTTCCAGGACCCGATGACCAGCCTCAACCCGTTCCTCAAGATAAGCACTCAGATGATTGAGACAATAAGGCTCCATCAGAACAAGACAAAGCAGGAAGCAAGGGAAAAAGCCATAAGGATGCTGGCGGAAGTCGGCATTCCTTCTCCCGAGAAAAGAATCGACTGCTATCCTCACCAGTTCTCTGGAGGCATGAGGCAGCGAGTGATGATCGCAATGGCGTTGAGCTGCAATGCGGAGCTTCTCATAGCGGACGAGCCGACGACGGCACTCGACGTGACCATCCAGGCCCAGATACTCGAGCTGATAAAGAAGCTGAACGAGAAATTCAAGACGGCGGTCATCCTCATCACCCATGATCTCGGCGTCGTCGCAGGTATGTGCGACAAGGTCTGCGTCATGTATGCAGGCCGGATAGTGGAATATGCACCTACGGACGATCTATTCGAGCATCCGCTGCACCCATACACAGAGGGACTGATAGCCTCCGTTCCGAAGATCGACGGAGAAAAGAGCGAAAGGCTCTTCTCCATCGAGGGACAGCCGCCGAACGTCATAGACCTTCCGCCATGCTGTCCGTTCCATCCGAGGTGCCACAAGGCCCTCGACGTATGCCGCTGCGCCTATCCGCCGGAGCATGCAGCCAACAGCAGGCACCACGTATCCTGCTGGCTCTATGCCGGAGAGGACGAGATAGCAAAAGCCCTTAAGGAGGCCGCCGATGAGCAACGATAAAGAAGTAATCCTCGAGGTCCAGGACCTGTATCAGCACTTTCCGATCGACAACGGCGGAATCTTCAAGAAGCAGATAGGAGCAATCCGTGCTGTGGACGGAATCAGCTTCAAGGTATACAAGGGAGAGACGCTGGGCATAGTCGGCGAATCGGGATGCGGAAAGAGCACTACGGTCAGATCGATCGCCCAGCTCCACAAACCGACAGGAGGAAAGGTCATCTTCGACGGCATCGATCTCTGTTCAGCCGAAAAATCCGTCCTTCTCAAGGAGAGAAGGAACATCCAGATGATATTCCAGGATCCGTACGCATCGCTCGATCCGAGAATGACCGTGAGGACGATAATCGCAGAACCTCTCAACATCTACAACAGGAGAGGCCTTCTGGACCACAAGTGGACAGCCGACGAGATAGAGGCGAGAGTCGAGGAGTTGATGGAAAAGGTCGGGCTGAACAAGCTCTACAAGAACAGATATCCTCATGAGTTCTCGGGAGGACAGAGGCAGAGGATAGGAATCGCAAGAGCTCTTGCGCTCAATCCGAAGATAATACTTGCCGACGAGCCGGTATCAGCTCTCGATGTATCGATCCAGGCCCAGATACTCAACCTGATCTCGGATCTGCAGAAGGAACTTGGAATAACGTTCATATTCATAGCCCATGATCTTGGCGTCATACAGCACATTTCAAGCCGCGTCATTGTCATGTATCTCGGAAAGATAATGGAGATAAGCAATTCCGAGGATCTATACAGGAATCCGAAGCACCCGTATACGGAAGCGCTTCTTTCGGCAGCCCCGATTCCTAACCCGAAGGTCGAAAGGGAGAGAAAGAGAATCGTTCTCGAAGGAGACGTTCCCTCTCCTGACAAGGAGAGGAAAGGATGCTACTTCTTCGACAGATGTCCACACAAGATGGACTACTGTTCCTGCCACATCCCTCCGATGTTCAAAGTCGGCGATGATCACGAAGTTGCATGCTGGTTGTACGACCGCGTCGACAGAAGTCTGGAGAAAGTGGAAAACAAGGACGAATGATTGCAGAAAGCCAGGGATTCCTGGCTTTTTTAATATATCCAAGCCATGTTACCCTAAATGGCAACCCCGGCGCAGCATCAAGATCGCAATGGGATGTACGATAAGGGAAAACAATGTGGAAAAATTCTTTTTTTTCCATATTTTCCTATGGCATATGTCGGTTTCATGCGGTAGGATTTTGCTTATGTTTGAATCTTGCAGTAAAAGGACTGGCGAGAAAATGGAACGACATGGGATGCCGATGGCGATAGAATGTAATGTTTTTTCCATTTTCAACATATCATTGTATCATGGAACACAGCGGAATTGACATCGACAGCGAACGGAAATCCATGCTGCCCGGCGACAAGATGATGCTGGATCTTCTCAGCGAATCCACGGGAGACTGCTACTTCTTCTACGACGGAAGGGCTGATACGCTTTTTTTCTCCAACAACGCCGGCCAGCTTTTCGGGCTCGGAAGCAGCTGCCCTATATCCGCATGGTCCGATCTTATAGACAGGAGAGATAGAAAGAACGTACTGGAGAGCATCGGCAGGCTGCTTGACGGAATTGTAAGCCAGGCCAGTATAAACTGCCGCGTCAACCTTCTCGACGGCAGGCTCAAATGGATACACATAAATGCAAAGGGCATCGGCTCCAAGGAAGATGGGACGATTGCCGCTATCGGAAGAATCTCATGCAGATACGAGGACGACAAGGCCGACCCGGAGTTCGGGACATTCCCTGCAGATAGCCTCAGAAAAGCTCTCGAAGACAGCCACCGCAGGAACGAAAGCGGATTTCTTCTGCTTCTCGACGTGGACAACATGAAAATAATGAACCTGAAGCACGGATACTCGTACGTCGAGGATTCGATGAGATTCTTCGTGAACGTCCTCAGGGAGGAGACGGACAACGGCAGACCTATCTACATGCCATCCGAAGGATGTCTTGCCATCATACTGCCTTCGTGGAGCGAAAAAGAGACGCGGAAGCTTTACCTTGCTGTCCAGGTCAGACTGGCGCCCAGAATGACGATATCCGGCGGGTGCATATCGCTGGACACCTATTCCGTTCCGGGCGGAAACACGTTGCTTCAATATGCCGAATCGGCTCTCTACCAGGCAAAGGTGCAAGGAAAAAACCTTCTGAGCATATTCTCCCCTGCCGACTACGAGAAAAGAATCGCAGAAATCGAACTTCAGGAAGAGCTCGAAGAGAGCATGAAGAACGGCTACGAAGGCTTCTTCCTGGTATTCCAGCCACAGGTCAGGGCGAGGACATACGAACTCTTCGGTGCGGAGGCGCTTCTCAGGTTCAGATCGTCAAGGCGCGGAGTTGTAGCCCCTCAGGAATTCATACCTATACTCGAAAGAACGGGAATGATATGCCAGGTCGGACTATGGGTTCTGAAAGAATCCATGGAGAGGCTGAAGGACTGGCGCCGGAAGAAGAACGATTTCATGATAAGCGTCAACCTCAGCTACATACAGCTCGAGGAAGATACGATCGTCGAGGACATTCTCACACTGCTCAGGCAGACGGAAGTAGCCGGAAGTTCGCTGATAATGGAGATTACCGAAAACGGGAAATGTCTGGACTATTCGAGGCTAAACGAAGTCCTGATGCTCCTCAAGGGTGCCGGAATAACCATAAGCGCTGACGATTTCGGAACCGGATACAGTGGCCTTGATAGGATAAAAAGTGCCTGTTTCGACGAGATAAAGATAGACAAGAGCTTCATAAGAAGCATATCCAGCGGAAGCCACAACCATCGTTTCCTCGGAAACATGATTGTCCTTGCCCGCGATGCCGGAATGAGAGTCGTATGCGAAGGCGTCGAGACCGTAGAGGAACTCGTCGCTATCGAAGAACTCGAACCCTCGCTGCTGCAGGGCTATCTTTTCTCGAAACCTGTGGAAGCCAAAGAATTCGAGCGTATGTATTTCGACGCATCGAGCAAGGAATTCAAGGAAAGGCAGGAAAGGGAAAACAGGCTCAGGAGCGAGAACGACAGACGGGCGGTTCCCATACCGCTGAACGACATGTCCGGATTGGATTCGGCAATCAGGCAGATGTTCGAATCCGTCACGGACACAATATACATCACGGACATGGACACCTACGACCTGTGCTACATCAGCCCGGCCGGAAGGAAACTGTTCAACGTGACGGACGACGGAAAGATCCGTAAATGCTACAAGGTCTTCCATGGCTTATCGGCCCCCTGCCCTTTCTGCACCATAGACAAGCTGGAAAAGCAAGGCATGTGCCTATGGGAACACTGCAACGAATACATAGGGCACTATTTCATACTCAAGGATACGATCAGGGTACAGGAAGGACGCCGGCTCAAACTGACAATCGCCCTGGATCTGACCAGCAGTCATATATATGGATCGATCGTGGAGGACAAGGCCTTCCTCAGGGATCATTCCATCAGTAGCATCGAATCGTTCTTCCGGGAAAAGGACATAGGCAAAGCCATAAACGAGGGCCTTGCGGCACTCGGAGAATTCCATAGTGCGGACAGGACATACCTGATCTTCGTCACGAAAGACAACGACTGGCTTTACGATTCCGAATGGTGTGCGCCATCCGTTCCGTCCCTTCTCGCCGAAAGGCGCGTAGCGATATCGCTTGAAAACAGGGAATTCTCCGCAGAGACGCTCGGCGCAGACGGCAACTTCTCCCTTTTCAACAACAAGTCCTTCGCAAAATCCAGTCCGGTACTTGCAGCAAGACTGGACAAGAACGGAATCAGAAGACTATTCACGGTATCGATATCCGACGAGGGACGGTTCGCATTCTTCCTAGGGATGGACAATCCCAGAAGGGCCATAAGCGACGATACGGAAGCGAGGATTCTGGGCTCATGCTTTCTTGCCCGCATGAAGGATGAAGGCTACGGCATATTCCACAAGGAGGAGAAACATGGCGAAACTGGTAAGGAACAGAATTCCGGAACTGATTGAAAACGATGGAAGAACCGCCCATACGAGGATTCTTGGAAAAGATGAATTCGTGGAATTCCTGGACGAGAAACTCAAGGAAGAGACGAAGGAATACCTTTCGTCCGGAAATCTGGAGGAACTGGCCGACATATTGGAAGTCGTCAATGCGATAGCGCTTGCAAGAGGCCATTCGCTCGAGGAGCTTGAGGAGACCAGAGCCATGAAGGCCCTCGAAAAAGGCTCCTTCTCAAGGAGAATCCTGCTGGAATCGGTAACTGACGACAACTACGGGCTTTGAGCTCAAAGATGCCTCGTATTGCAACTTTCCCTGTCCATGCGGAGCCCCAGGCCAGTGAAGGCGCTGAGTCTGGAGGCCTCCCTCTCAAGTTTTGTTCCGTTTCTGCGCTCACCGGTTATCTCGATGTCCAACCGGGTCGAATCGGCATCGTCCAGTACCACAGAAAGAACGATCTGCGAAGGATGACGCCAGGACGGCTTCGTCGCTATGTCCGATCCATCGGGTATGCCCTTCAGAAAATGCGTCACCTCGAAGCGTGCTATCCGACGGTACGTCAATTTTCTGCGCGACACAAGAGGTCCAAGACCGAAGATCACGCAGGCCTCTCTCTTCCCGTTGTCGAACAGCCATTCGTCGCGATACATGGCTGAAAGCAGAAGTACGAGTATTATTCCGCAGGGAGCCAGCAGAAGAGTGGAGAATCCCTCCTCCACCATCGTCCATATCGCTCCATATAGCAGAAGCAAGGCAAAGAAGATGCAGACGAACCTGAACGGCAGTCCAGGTCCATATACCGCACGATTCCTTCTTTCATCGATTCTCAGGCTGTAGGAAAACATACTTAATGATTATGACCGAAACAGGCACTTTGCTACAAGCCTTCTTTGCTATAGGATTCATATCATGCAGATAGGAACTCTGTCACCGGATGCCGGCAGGACGATAAAAGACCTTGAAACGATCATGGAAAGGTGGAAACACCTTTTCAAGGGCCATGGATTGCCGAGGATTCTCGTCAGTCCGCTTGCAGAGGAAGAAAAACTCGGCTACTACAGTCCTCAGGAGAACGTCATCGTGCTCAGGGAGGATTTCGCGATCTTCGGGGGAAAAGAGGATGTGACAAACGTCTTCCTGCACGAGCTAGCACACGCTCTCGACTTTTCCAGAAACGGTCAGGCAGGGCACGGACCGTCGTTCCGGGTATGCTGCAGCGAGCTTGGCGTAGCCGAGAACTTCTCGAAGGCACATGTCGCCAACCTCATGACCGACAGAAGAAAGGTATCGGACAAAGTGGCAAAGCTTCTTCGCCTTGCCTCGTCGCCTTATCTGGAGGAAGGTAGAAGCGCACTCGCGATGGCCGAACGACTCATGGCAATGCACGGACTGAAATACGCCGAGAAGAATACGGAAGACAAACTCTACTTCGTACATCTGCTCGAGAAGAAACGATTCATGCAGAGCGAGAAGAAGATGCTCGGCCTTGCCAGGTCTCTGACAGGCTGCTTTCTCGTTTTTGAATCGACAGAGGACGGCTCCAGGGCCGCCACGGCCTACGGCAGTCTCGAACAGGTAGAAGGTACGATGTACATATTCTCCCACCTGCGCAGCGAAATGGAAAAGGCATTGGAGAATGCGATCCGCGCGAACGGAGCCATCGACAGGGAGAGCTACAGGATCGGATTGCTGCTAGGCCTTGAGGAACGGCTAGAAAACCGCGACGAAAAGCTTTCCTCGGCACTGGAGATTTCCTCAAAAAAGAACAGGGAACTGTATTCGAAGCTGTCAGGAGCCCGAATGAGATGCACGAGAAGCCGCCTTCAGGCCCGCTCCGCCTCCTCATACGAACTGGGCCGAGAGATGAGCAGGGACATGGAACTGCCAAGGAAAGGGGCAAAATGGACATCTGCACGACAAATTGAATACAAAAAGCCATAATGTATTCACACAATCTGTATTTTTATGCATTTCATATGCAAATTGGTGTAATTTCATGTCCTAAAGTTGTTGCACTCTATCACTTTCTTGCGGTAGACTTTTTTCATAATCGGAAAAGAAAGGAGAAACACATATGAAGAAACTTCTAGTTGCATTACTTATGGTTCTTTGTGTTTTGACAGTATTCGTCGGTTGTTCCAAGAGCGAAAGTGCCTCTACGACATCCACGACTGCTGCGACCACGACAACGACAAAAACTACTACATCCACGGCGGCTACGACCACAACAGCAGCACCGGCGGAGACGGCTGCAGCACCGGCTGCAACCACTTCCGATGACTATGTAGTCTTCAGGATCGCCAATGGCGCAGAACCCGAATCTCTCGACCCCGCACAGGTACAGGGCGTTCCCGAGCATAGGATCCTCCAGGCGATCTTCGAAGGTCTCACGGTAGTCGACGAACACTCCGCTCCGGCACCCGGAGTTGCAGAGAGCTGGGACATCAGCGAGGACGGAACAGTCTATACATTCCACCTCAGAGAAGATGCGATGTGGTCCGACGGCGTTCCCGTCACTGCAGACGATTTCGTATACTCATGGCTCAGGGAGCTTGATCCGGCAACGGCTGCTCCTTATGCATGGTTCCCTGCAATGTTCGTAAAGGGTGCTGCAGAGTACAATGCAGGAACCGTAGGTCCCGAGGCTGTAGGCGTCACGGCAATCGACGACCATACTCTCCAGGTCGAGCTCATCGGACCGCTTCCGTACGTTCTCGGAGCACTTGAGCACTATTCATTCGCAGTCGTTCCGAAGCACGCCATCGAAAAGTACGGCGCAGACTGGATCAAGCCTGAGAACTTCGTAGGAAACGGACCTTTCGTTCTCAAGGAATGGAATCCTCAGGACAAGATCGTATGTGTCAAGAGCGAAACATACTGGGACAAGGACAACGTCCAGCTCGACGAGGTCGTATTCTATGCATCCGACGACACGACGACGAACTACAACATGTATCTCGCAGGTCAGATCGACTGGAACACTGGAGTACCACTCGACGTTCTCGATTCCGTCATGATGAGAAGCGACTATCAGGTTGCACCTCAGCTTTCCACCTACTACTACACGATCAACGTCACGGAGCCGCCGCTCAATGACGTCAGAGTCAGAAAGGCTATCAGCTACGCAATCGACAGAGAGACTCTCGTAGAGACCGTCACAAAGGCCGGACAGATTCCTTGCTGGGGCATCGTCCCATTCATGGAAGGCTACGACGGACTCGGAGATGCCAAGTACGATCCTGAGTATGCACAGCAGCTCCTCGCAGAGGCAGGATATCCGAACGGCGTCGGATTCCCGACGATCAGCCTCCTCTACAACACCGACGACGCACATAAGGCAATCGCGGAGTATGTACAGCAGCAGCTCAAGCAGAACCTCAACATCAACGTAACTCTCGAGAACCAGGAATGGGCGACATACCTTGCCAACAGAAACAGCGGAAACTTCGAGATCGCAAGAGCCGGATGGGTCGGCGACTACCAGGATCCGAACACATTCCTCGACATGTTCGTCACTGGAGCAGGCATGAACGGCGGAAAGTATTCCAACGAAGTCTACGACACGCTTATCAAGGAAGCAGCAACCATGCCTGACGGACCGGACAGATACGAAGTCCTCCTAACCGCGGAAGACATCCTCATCAACGAGGATCAGGCTATCATCCCGTTCTACTTCTACGTATCGCAGAACCTCATCGACACCAACAAGTGGGGCGGATGGAGCACCAACACGATGGACTACCATCCGGTCAAGGACATCTACCTCAAGTAAGGCAGATCCATTCACAAAAAGCCATCCGCAATCCGGATGGCTTTTTTCTTTCCGTGGCAGTCCGCCACTTTCACAATCACGGCAAAGGAAGTAGAATCTCGAATTATGGAAAAGAATATCCCGACGGTCCGGATTCCCGGATCAAAGAGCCATAGCATCAGAGCACTTCTGATCGCCTGCTTCGCAAGGGGAACGAGCAGGATAGAAAATCTTCTGATATCTTCCGATACGAAGTCGACCATGAAGGCGATAGAGGATCTGGGATGCCGATTGGAATACGCGGATGATGGAAATACTCTAATCGTAGACAGCACAGACATGGGAAAGGGTCTGGAAAAGGCATCCTTGGATCTCGGCAACAGCGGAACGGGGACATATCTTCTGCTCGGACTTGCCGCCAGTCTCGGCATTCCTGTCACAATATACGGGGACGAGAGCCTAAACTCGAGACCTATAGGTCCGCTCTGCGACGCCTACCGCAAACTTGGAGCGAAGGTGGCGGACAACGACGGAAAGCCTCCTGTGACGATACAGGGTCCGCTCAAAGGCGGAGAGGTATCAATAGAGTGCAGAACCAGCCAGTACCTGTCCTCGCTGCTGATGGCCGGAGTGCTATCCAAGGGCGAAGTCAGGATCTCTTGCCCGATACTCTATGAAAAACCATACGTATCCATCACGCTCAAATGGCTGGATGAACAGAAAGTCGACTACTCCATCTCGAAAGACCTCGAACATTCTTCCGTCATGGGCAATGGGAAATACAGATGTCTGGACACGATGATCGGAGGAGATTTTTCGTCCGCGTCGTTCTTCTTCTGCCTTGCAGCGGCGAAGGGAATCTCGCTGAGGGTTCTGGGACTTGACAGGAACGATCCCCAGGGCGACAAAAGGGTTCTCGAGGTGCTGGAGAAGATGGGCTGCACGACGGAGTGGACGGAAGGTGGCGTGATTGTCACCGGACCAGAAGAGCTTCTTGGAGGAACCTTCGACATAAATGACATTCCGGATGCGCTTCCTATACTGAGCGCTATTGCGCCTCTGGCTACGGAAGATGTAAAGCTCACCAACGTTCCGCAGGCCAGGATAAAGGAGACCGACAGGATTGCGGTGATGAGAGAGAACCTCGAGGCGCTGGGCGCAGACGTCGAGGAGGAGTCGGACGGAATAGTGATACACAAGGGCTCGGTACTGCACGGAGCGAAGGTGAAAGGCTACGACGACCACAGAGTAATCATGGCATTGAGCATCCTCGGCGCGGTAATACCCGGAATAGAGATCGACAGCACCGACAAGGCAGCAGTCACATTCCCTTCCTTCTTCGAGCTGCTTGACACCGTACGAAAGGAGATCGAGAAATGAGAAAGACTATTGCATGCTACAGCGCAACGGGCAACAGCCTGTTCATCGCGAAAATGGTGAAGGATGCCACAATTGTGGACATTGCCAAAAGTGAAGCAATCCCTGACGACACCGAGATTCTCGGAATCGTTTGTCCAGTATACTGCTTCACCCTGCCCTATCCGGTAAGGAAATACATAGAAACGGAACTGGCCGGCCGTGACAACAGCGGTCTCAAATACATTTTCGCCATCCTCACCGATGGAGGAATTCCGCTATGGGCTCCGAGCCACCTCTCGAAGGCGCTCGCAGATGCCGGATGCGTGCTCTCATATGTCGAGACAGTCCGCATGCCCGACTGCTACCTTCCTCTTGCCCACAAAGCACCCACGATACAAGAGAGGGATGCCCTTGTGGAAAAAAGCATGGTCAAAGCAAGACGGATACTCCAGGAGATAGAGAACGAGGAGTTCAGGATCGCCGGATACCCTCTGCTTTACAGGATATTCGGCAGGATCGGAGAAAAGGGATTTCCGCCTGCAAGGAACAAAAAGCTGAGCGTAGACGAAAGCAGATGCACTCTGTGCAAGGTATGCATCGAAGCATGTCCGATGGGCAACATTGAGCTCAAAGACGGAAAGATCGTCCACGGAGACAGATGCACGAGCTGCTTCGCATGCTATCACTTCTGCCCTATGAACGCGGTACGATATCCGAAGGCAAAAGGACAGTACGCCAAGCTCGAAGCCGGGCAAGGAGGAAGAAAATGAAGTTTGATTTCGATCATGCCGTAAACAGAAGAGGGACAAACTCGATCAAGTGGAACAGGGAGGCAATCGAAGGAATCTCCGCAAATCCCGATGCGGATGCATTCTGGGTCGCAGACATGGATTTTCCGACGGAGGAACACATAAAGGAAGCAGCAAGGAAACTTTCCGAGGAAGCGGTCTTCGGCTATCCGAAGTTCGATACGCTTACCGACAGCTTCATTTCCTGGATGGAAAGAAAGCACCATGTGCAGATCAAGCCGGACGAAGTGGTTTTCGCATCCGGGCTGCTCCATGGAATCGCACTCGCGATAAGGCTCTTCAGCAACGAGGGCGATGGAATCCTGATTCCCAGCCCAACCTACCGACCGTTCAGGGAAATGGCCGCGAACAACGCCCGAGTCATGATAGACTATCCTCTCGGTTACGAGGATGGCGTATATTCGTTCGACAGAAAGCGTTTCAGAGAATCCGCAGAGAAGTCGCACATGATACTCTTCTGTTCTCCACACAACCCGTCTGGTCTGGTATTCTCCAGAGAGGAACTCGAATTCGTCCTCCGCACCGCGAAGGAGCTGGATATCCCGGTTCTTTCGGACGAGATCCATGCCGATCTGGTCCATCCCGGTGCAGTCCACATACCTATGCATGAAGCAAACAGGAACATCGGAGCAAAGGTGGTGACATTCATGGCGCCGTCAAAAACCTTCAACGTGGCAGGAGAGCACTCGAGCTTTGCAATCTTTTCCGACGACAGAATGAGAAAGAGCTACATCGACCTGCAGGAAGCGCTCAGGGTCACGACCCCCGGATATACGATCGGAACGCTTTCCGAAGCCGCTTATCGCCACGGACTGGAATACAACGAGGCTCTATGCGAATATCTGGGACAGAATTGCAAGGCAATAAGGGGATTTCTCGAAAACAAGCTGCCGGAAATCAAGATGGTCAACGGAGAGGCCTCGTTCGTGACGTTCCTCGACTGCTCCGCAATATACGACAAGGTTAAGGCGAAGGAGGAAGAAAATCCGGATGTCTACAAAGGCGGCCAAGGAGGCGGAGTGCTATCGAGATTCTTCGGAGTCGAGGCAGAAGTCTGCATGAACGACGGCACCTGGTTCGGTCCTCAGTACAAGGAATTCGTCCGCTTCAACTACGGAACCTCAAGGCAACTTGTCCTGGAGGCTCTGGAAAGGATGAAAAAGGCTGTGGAAGCTCTGCATTAGAGAATCGTGGATCTTCCTCAATCGGGAAGATCCACGACATTCCCATTGCGGTCTATCGGAGCTTCGGCACTAGCGCTTCTCACGTAGTACAGGACCGCATAGCACGGCTTTCCTCCATATATCCGCTCGACAGCTTCGATATAGCTCAGCAACTGTCCTCGATGATCCATCGGAGCATGGAAACGATCCGTTTTGTAGTCTATCACCAGATTGTAGTCATTCCCCAGGACCAGAAGATCTATCGAGCCTTCGATGACGCGTCCTCCGGATATCGAGAAAAATCCTTCCTCGGGAAGAACCTGACGGCCTTCCACATGATCGAGATAAAGCCTGCTTGAAAGGAATCGATCCCTGATCTTCGCAGCTTCCGCCTCCAGGACCCGGCAATCCTTCGCCTCAAGCTTCTCCGACACTATCGACGGAGGTACGTCGCTTCTGAAGAACGCCTCGAGAGTGCCATGCACGAGAGTTCCGAAATCCGAGGCCAGACCTTTTGTCCTTATGAGCTCCTCGGCCTTTTCCGACAATCCGCCAAGTTCCTCTCCCTGCAGCGACTCCGTCTCAGAGACGTAATCAAGATGCGCAAGGGCCTTCGCTCCGAACTTCCGTTCCGTATATACCCCGTCACACTCGGCCTCACGATCGTAGAATTCCTCGAACGAAGAGATTTCATCCCGTACAGACTCGATGTCATCCTCTACGAGCGACGGGAATGTCCTTTCCTCATGCAGATCATCCCCATCGAGAGCACGGAAGTAGAGGTTCGCCATGCTTCTCTCAGGGTATCCATATCCCCTGCTCTTCGTCCTCTTGCCGCTCGCGACCACTACGAGATGCATCTCCGCTCTGGTGAGAGCTACATACAGCAGTCTCCTGCGCTCAGCCTCGAGTCTTCTGGACGTGAAATGGCGAAATACAGTGTTCACTCCGGCATCCTCTGAAACATCCAAAGCAATGAAAGGCGACTCGTCATATGCGACGACACGCGAGTTGTCCGGCCGGCTGCGCCATGATGCGGTACCGGCAAGTATCACTATAGGGAACTCTAGACCTTTTGCCTTGTGGATGGTCATGAGCTGAACGCCGTCGCTTCTTAGACGCAGCAGATCGATGTCCAGCTTCTCGGCCTCGGCCAGCCGGGCGGATATGTACGACACGAATTCGTCGAGGTTGTCCATCTCGCGCGCGGTCTCCCAGAGATACTGGTAATGTTCTTCGTAGGACGAAAGCGACAGCGAACTTTTCAGGAAACTGGCATATCCGCTTTCGTAGTACAGCGTATCTAGCAATGCCGTCAGAGTGCTCCGGCCGAGCATTGCGCGAAGTTTCGCGTAAAGTTCCGCTGCAGTTTCGAATTTCTTTCTGTCTCGGATTCCCAAATCCTCAGGGATGAATTCGAATGCTCTCTCTCCTTCCGGAAGGACATAGCAATCCCTGTATCGAAGATAGAATGTCAGGGCCTCGTCGGACAGTCTGACAAACGGACTTCTGAGCACCTGGAAATAACCGACCTTATCCTCGGGAAAGAGCAGGAGCGAGAGATATGCGACGAAATCCGAGCTCAGGGCTTCGAGTGTTATGCTGGTGCTGCTGACGACGGTATATGGAATCTTCGCCCTGCGGAATGTCTTTTCCAACGGCATCTGGCTTGCGCTCTTCTGGAACAGCACCGCGATGTCGTCATAGCCGGGTCGGCGCAGGCCTCCCTTGCCGTCTGGAACCAGGTAGCCGTCTCCTGTCACCATCTCTTCAACGAGATTCCTGATGAACTCTGCCTCGTTCTCGGCGGAGGAAAGAAGATCGCCTTCCTCGTCTGCCGCATCGCCCTCTTCCTCTACATCGACATCCTCCGTATGGGCGAATACGATCCTGGACCCTGCACATTTTTTTCCTTCCGGCCACCCTATCGGTTCGAACAATGCCTCGTAACCGGCAAGGTCGTTTCTGCAAAGAAGACGGGACATGAAATCCTCCTCGAAATTCTCGAGCGGATCGGCAATCTCATGCCGCGTCAGAATCGAAGAGAACACGAAATTGAAATGTCTCAGGAGCTTCGGATCCGAACGATAGTTCGTACTCATCGTAAGATATCGGCCACCTATTGCAACAATATCCTTTTTCAATGCATTGAATACCGATACGTCCGCACCGCGGAAGGCATATATGCTCTGCTTGTCGTCCCCGACGAGGAAGAGCTTGCTGTTATCAAGATCTTCCTTGGCTGGAACACCGAGTCCGCTCACGTTCTCCTTTTCCGAGAGGATGAACAAAAGATCTCTCTGCCGTGCCGAGTTGTCCTGGAACTCGTCAATCATGATGTAGCGGAACTTGCGTTTGTAATACGACCTGACGTCGCGGTTCTCCTTGAGGATTCTCAGGCAAAGAGATTCAACATCCGAAAAACTCAGCACTCCCAGCCGTCGCTTCTCGCTCTGGAGCCTATGGACGAACGACGAAAATATCCTCGAGACGGCATCGCAGAGCACGTCGTCTGCGAGATTGCGCCTTACGGGCACAAGGATCTTCATCAGCGACTCGTACTTGCGCAATATGTCCTTTACAGCCGTCCACTCAGGTCGTCCAAACGGTTTCCCCGTATAAGGCCGCAGAGGATAGCTCATTCTGAGACCTTCCGTTTCACCTTTCTTCACCGCGTCGATCACGTTCAGATAGCATGAAGACGACGAGCGGCAGAACACCTCTTTTTCCCTGACACCTTCGACGTCGTATGAGGCAAGGCCGGACATGGCGGAAACGACTTCGCTTCGAAGCGCCTCATCGAGTCTTTCCAAAAAGCCGCGATATCCCATCCTGTAGCCTTCTTCGTCGGTGGACGAAAGAATGTCGACATGGCCTGCGACATCAAGGAAAAGTCCAGAAAGTCTGGAAGGCGGGAAAAGCTTCGCAAGAAGCAGCATGTCGGCGTCCCCGCTGTCCGCGAACGAATAGGCGATGCGATCCATCAGTTCCTCTTCGTCATCCTGGTCGAGGACCTGGAAATCCCTGGAAATCCCGTATCGGGCACAATCCGTACGAGCTATCTCGGAAGCAAAAGAATCGAGTGTGGAGATATGGGATGATGCGAAATCTTTGAGCTGTGCCTGCAAGTCGGGATTCTGCCGGCCGACCTTCTCCACGATGCGGAAAATTCTCTCGTACATCTCGCTCGCAGCCTTGCGAGTGAACGTAAGTGCAAGTATTTCGTCGACCTTTGCCATATGCTGCATAAGGAGACGCAGAAAACGGTATGACAACACAGTAGTCTTTCCGCTTCCGGCTCCTGCGCCGACTATTGTGGCTACATTCGAATAGACGACCTCCAGCTGTTCCTCGGAAAGCTTGCGGCCATCCTGTTCAAGATATTCCTCGAAGCTCGTCATTGGACAAAGAACCTCCTTCTACAGATTCCCCGATACTTGCACCCCGAACAGGACTCGGACCTGTTGGCTGCTCTGAACTCTCCTCTCGAAAGGCTTTCATCGACACTCTCGAGAAGCTTCTCCAGTTCTTCTGTCTCCATCAGATCCTTCTTCTGCCTGCACTTGCCGTCCTTTATCGCTATGTATTCGGCGCCTGCGAACTGTCCCTCGGATCTAGAGAGTTCCCGGTAGATTTCGAACTGTAGGCTCTCGTCCGGAATGCTTCCGGTCTTGAAATCCTCGATTCGGTAGGACTCCCCGTAACGTACGATGCAGTCGATATAGCCCTTGAAAAGGAGTCGTCCGATCGTTCCCTCCACCTTTCTCTCGAGCTCGACTGTTCCTCCGAGCTCCTTGACCCGCCTTACAGTCTCTATAAGACCGGGAAGATATCTGGCCCGTATGAATTCCCTGAGCATCGGAGTCAGCTGCAGCACCGTCGGGGAAAGATTCTTCAAGCTGCCGTCGCGATCCATGGTCTTCCGCTCCTGCCAAAGATCAAGTTCGGCATCGAAAAGGATAGGAACGGAGACTTCCTCGTCCTCATACCCGCCGGAGAAGAAATTCTCGATTACCTTGTGCAGTCTGCTTCCGAGCTCCAGATACGGGAAGTCCTCGCTCTTGAACGTCTGAGCCTCCTTCAGTGCATAGACATAGTCCAGGGCATACGCATATGGGCATCTGAGGTAGCTGTCGATCTGCGAATACGAGTACACGTGTCTGCTGTCGAAGAACGACTGAAACGGTATGACCATGTCTCTAGTCATATCCTTTGTCCTTCCAGGTCTGTCAAGAGCGGATACGAGAGCTTTCTCATGGCTCTTTTTCTGTATCGGATAAATGGAACTTCCGAGTACTCTTTCCGCAAGGTTTCCGGCCTCGCATGCATAGGAATCCTCGAGCATCTCCGGCCGTGTCTGGTCATGAAATTCCGTCAGTGGAAGCGCATAACCGGCATATGTGGACCTGGAAGCGGAGAAAACGCAATCGGATCCCATGCTGCATAGCGCATTCAGCATCCCTTTCGTGGAATCCTCCTCCGCTCTGCCCGCCCCGATCTCGTAATCGGCGAGGAAACCGGCTTCCTGGTAGCTCTCACGGGCCTCTTTCTCGTTCAGCCCGATCACAAAATGATGATCGGTCAGCAATGCGCTGGTCTGTCCCAGTGGATATACGGCGATTCCTTTCACCTTTTCCTGCGGCACGTATATGCTGGCCTCCAGATATCTGAGGAAAAGTGGGAACAGCGGAGTTCCCCCATCAAGATATCCAAGACGGGACAGACGCGATGCGCAGTCGCCGAATGCCACGGCTTCCCTTAGGATGAACGAAAACACATCCTGGTCCTCCTTGTTAGAGGAAAACTGCTCTGGAAGGAAAATCTTCTCCATGAGACTCTTGATCTCACGTATCATGTATTCGCCGTCGCCGGTGGTGTTTATAGCCTCGTTGTAATGTATCAGGTCCGCATATATCCTGTCGCCGCTGCGGTCGCACTGAGGATAGCGATCCTTCCTTTCCCTCTGTTTTACGGAGCGCGATATTGCTTCGACTATGAAGGAATGGCAGGCATCGGGATTTCTGAAAGGAAACGCGGGATTGAGAAAGAAGCTCCTCAGATCCTCTATCCTGTAGCCATTCTCGTAAAGACTCCTCAACAGACGAAGGAAGTTGCCTGCGGGATAGTCAAGCGGACTCCTGCCGCGACGGAACGAAAGCGGCAACGAGAACAGATATCCCTCGCTTTCAAGATATGGGCGCAACCTGTCATAGGCAGGAGTGGTTATGACGATATTTGAAAGATCCACGCCTTCCCCGACCAGTTTCCTTATTCTGAGAAATGTATTTCGAATCTCCTGGCGTTCGTTCTCATAAACTTCAAGAGGAGGGAGTGCTACATCCTCCGGATCGACAGTTGCGACAAGGCCTCCAAGCTTGCAAAGGAACCTTCGCTCCTGGCTTGAAGCGGAAGACAGGACGGCAACGTAATCTCCGATGTTCCCCGGCATAGTCATTCCGTCTTCATATGCAGGCTCATACATTCCGTTGCTTTCCAGAAACGAATCATATTCCTTTTTGATCAGCAGTATGTCCTTCCGTGCCTCACTGTCAGTCTCGAGCCGTTCCGCTTCCTCCAGGGACGGAAGAAGGGATGAGATGAAATAGACGATGCGTTCCAGAAGCTCCGGGTAGTCGTTGTTTGGAATGAAATACCGGAGATCGGTCCCTTTCGTTCCGACAAGGTACGACGAGAACAAAAGACGGGAGATACGGTCAACCCTGCGCAGCTGACGCCGCGCAGGAAACAACAGCTCTCTGAAGCGGTCGAAGGCGATCGTCTGGCTGGAGCGGATCGCGCAGTCCTCCTCGCTGGAAGAGACAAAGGCTGAAAGAAGATTTCGTGCGCTCTCTTCTGTGGGCATTATCAGGGTCTTTCCTTCCCTGATCAAAGAAAACAGCTTTTCCCTGAATGGTTGCATATCCTCTTATAGCACATTTTTACCCTACGTGATAAATTTCTAGTTATGGAAATCGCAAAAAAGACTCTTTCTCTGATCCATCTGATCTCTTTCTTCCTGATTCTCCTGGTCGTATCACCGTTACTGACAGCGATGATCTTTCCTCAGGTGGAGGCTGTGGCATACATCGAGCAGCTGTTCCCGTTCGCCATTTCCCTAGGGATATTCACCATTGTACTCAGAAAGACGGAAAAGAGAAGCGTCCTTTCGCTTTTCTCGATCGACCGTCCGTTCTCATGGAAAAGAATGACGATAGTGTTTCTTTCTCTCACAGCATTCTTTTTCCTTGCCCTTCTCTCGGATACCGACAGACTCGTACCGACGGAAGAAGCGTGGACCGTGATTGCGATGTCCGCGATCACCAGCATTGTGATGCTTCCGATGCAGGTACTTGCCGAAGAACTGTTGTTCCGAGTGCTTCCGCTTTACATGATCACCGGTGAAAAGAAACCCGAAGGATGGGAGAAGATTGTCGCGATAGCGCTCTCTGCACTCCTTTTCCTTGTCATGCATCTTTCCAATCCCGAAATCGAGGAAGCCGGGATGTCGATACTGGCGGTATACTTTCTCTCCGGAGCTGCTCTCATGCTATTTACCGTCCTAGAAGGCGGATTCGAAAGCGCCATCGGATTCCATCTTGCAAACAACCTTTTTCTGGCAATCGTCGCAAACTATAAAAACACGGTGCTCGACAGCACTCCGATCTTCACAGTCGTAGGTACGCTGTCGGTATGGCGCAGTCTCGTGGAACTTGTCGTTTCCGTGGCAATCACGCTGCTTATCATACGATTTACAGGGACAGAGGGAAAAAGGGGACGATGAGCGGCAAACGAACAAGATCCGTTTCCAGACCCGTCCTGGCCATTGCCGCTGTTGCGCTCATTCTTCTGCTTCTCTTTGCGATCTCGGTCCGAAGCGTCGATCGGTTCGAGTCTAATGCAGTCGAGGACTTCGAACTTGCCGCCCCGGTCGAAGGGCTCGAGCTCGTCGAGCACACAGGTTTCACCTTATGCTATTCGGAAAAATACGAGGTTCCGGCGTGGGTCGCATATGTCCTGGAAAGGGACAAGGTGGACGGACCGTACGACAGATCGGACAACTTCCGTGAGGATGCTTCTGTAAGCACAGGAACTTCCGAACCGGAAGACTACTACAAGAGCGGCTACGACCGAGGGCACATGGCTCCCGCTGCGGATTTCCGATGGTCGGAAGAAGCTATGGAAGACACGTTCCTGCTGTCCAACATTTGTCCACAGGATGGCGCTTTCAACAGGGGCATCTGGGCCGACCTCGAGGCTATGGTGCGCGTCAACGCATATGAGGAAGGTGTGCTGTATGTGGTGACAGGACCAATTCTTTCCGACGGTGAGTACGAAACAATCGGAGAGAACAAGGTCGCAGTGCCGAAGCGGTTCTACAAAGTGATGCTCGCCTACGACGGAGAGGATGCGAAGGCCATAGGTTTCGTCCTCAGGAACGAAGGGTCGTCGAGAAGACTTGAAAGCTATGCGACAAGCGTAGACGAGGTAGAACGGATTTCAGGGCTCGACTTCTATCCCGGATTGCCGGACGATGTGGAGACGAAGGCAGAAGAACGGTACGATACGGCTCTGTGGTCGTTCGAAACTTCGCTTCCAGACCTGTCATACACCGTACACGATGAGGAGATAGACTATGTGAAGGGTCTGTCGCATCTTGCCGGAATAGTCGATGGCGCAATGAAGCTGATCGAAATGGCAACGGATGGCGACTGAAAAAAAAGAAAGCGGCTCATCACCGCTTCCTTCTGCCCAAGACAAGACTCGAACTTGCACAGCCTCTCGACCATTAATACCTGAAACTAACGCGTCTACCATTCCGCCACTTGGGCAAGTCTTAGATGATTATAAATAAAAGACGAAAGTTTGTCTATTTGGTTTTCCCCTGTTTTTTCGACCATATTCGAACATTCGGCAGGATGGCCGAAGCTATCCTGCTATGTCTCAACGTCTCCTGAACAGGTAATTCATCGTCCTGTCTTACGCTTTGCAATCCCCTTCGACGTTTTCTATTGTTCTTTTTTTCCATTGAATGTACCTTTATCATATGTTGAACATACTTTTTCTCGGGGAAATCGTAGGCAAGCCGGGAATAGCCTGCCTCAGGAACGGACTTGGGAACCTGAAGAAGAAATACGAAGCAGACTACACGATAGCCAACTGCGAAGGAATGACAGGCGGCTTCGGAATCGGGAAGATGCACTCCCTGCTTCTTCCGAAAATGGGCATCGATCTCGCCACAGGAGGCGAGAAACTGTTCTACAAGGTCGACATGGTTGAATTCCTGCCGAAGTGCGGCTTTGTCCTCAGAGGATACAACTTTCCGCAGGCATGCCCTGGAAGAGGAATAAAGACCATAACTCTCAAGGACAGGAAAGTCACGATAGTCAATCTTCTCGGGAATGCGGACTTTCCTAAGATAAGCATACAGAATGCGTTCCAGAGTGCGGAATACATAGCGCGCAAGGCGGAAGAGGACGGATCGATCCTGCTGGTGCAGTTCCATGCGGCAACAACAGCCGAAAAGAATACCATGAGGCACTTCCTTGACGGAAAGGCTGCCGCGGTGATCGGCACGCACACAAAGGTCCTCTCGGCTGACTGCATGCTCACCGACAAGGGATGCGCATACATATCGGACAACGGGCGGGTCGGATCGCTTATGTCCGTATCCGGATTCGATCCGGCCACCGAGATAGAGAAGCTCAGAACCGGGATTCCCATCAGAAGCAGGGAATGCTGGAACGACGGAGTCATCCAGGGTGTTGTCGTAAGGATAGACGAGATATCGGGGAAAGCAGTCGGCTGCGAAAGTTTCTCCGAGCACGTTTCCATCGCACCGGCCGAGGAGAAGACAAAATGAAAAAGGAAGGAACCGTCATCGAGATTGTGGACGACGAAGTGAGGATCGGATGCGACAAAACCGCATGCGAAGGCTGCAAGGGCTCGTTCTTCTGCACGGTGAAGGACTCGTCGTTCACCGCCATAGCGAATCCTGGAATCGAACTGAAGAAGGGAGATCGCGTCGTGGTGGATATGCCTGCAGGAAAGACGATAGGCAGCGTCTTCATCTCGCTCGGACTTCCGATGCTGATGTTCCTGCCCGGATATTTTCTCGGCAGATATCTGTTTTCTTCGGAAATCGGCGCTTTCTTCACGTCGATCGCATTCGTTGCGGCAGGCTTTCTGATCGCATATCTGTATTTCAGGACGAGGAAGAGAAAATACTCTCCTATCGTGGAGGAAAAGAAGGAGTGAAGAAAATTCTCGTCGTCCTATCGATCCTTGCACTCACCTTTTCCTGCGCCATAGAGCGCGGGGAAGATGAGCGGACGGAGAAACTCGAAAGACCGGATATGGTCCTCGAGAACGGAACCTTCCGCATCAGCTCCGGCTCGGGCCGGCCTGTGGAGCTTACGTCCTCGGTACTCACCTACTGGTCCAAGGACGGCAGGGCCGAGATGGAAGGTCTGTCTTTCTCGCAGACCGGGGAAGACGGGACCGAAAGGATACGGGGCACCGCCATGGGCGGGACGATGGACACAAAGAAGAAGATACTCACGCTCATTGCCGATGTGTACCTCGAAGACCTGGAGAACGGACTCAGGATATCCACTGGGGGCACTCTGGTATTCTACATAGATTCAGAGGAGGTTTTCGCGGACGATTCCGTCATGGTAGAATACAGTGACGGCCGTTTCGAAGGCTCCGGATTCTATGGTGATCTGAAAAGAGAGGAATACAGCTTCGAGAAAATCGAGGAAGGGAGGTTCGACGTATGAAGAGGAAGTTTCTGTTGCTGGCTGCCATGCTGCTGCTTTCGTTGCCGGCTCTCTTCTGCGACGAGATAGAATTCAACGGAGGCATCTCGAGAATCGTCCTCAAGGAGGGAAAGGAGAGCGTCGTACTTTCCCAAGGAGCGTACGTGAAGGTCGATTCGCTGAGAATCGTTGCGGACGAAATGAATCTGTCAGGTTCCGGATGGACGACGATCAGATGCACCGGAAACGTAGTCGTCGAAGACGACGAACGGAATCTCTCGATACGAAGTACCTCACTGTATTACGACAGAAATTCCGAGCTTCTGCTGATTCCCTCGTACTTCGAGCTCGAGGACAGGGGCAACGAGCTCTCGGCTTCGGCAAGCCATCTGGAATATGACATGGCAGACGAGACTCTGACCCTTACAGGCAGGGTCTCCATGAGCAAGCTGGACAACGGAGACATAGTCAGGATCGGCGCGGAGAAAGTGGAATACGACAGGACAACGGATAGGCTCTCCATAAAAGGAGGCGCCGAAGTGACCTACAAAGGCGATGAATACTATGCGGAAGTAGTCGTGCTCGACCTCGAGAAGGAGGAGATAAGCCTTGACGGCAAGATAAGGGGGACAATCAATGGCTGATCTTCTCTCGGTCGAAGGACTCAGTAAGTTCTACGGCAGGAAACATGTCGTCAAGGACGTTACGTTCAGCATGTATAGCGGCGAAGTGACGGGTCTGCTCGGGCCCAACGGCGCGGGCAAGACCACAAGCTTCTACATGATCGTCGGCTTCATCAAGGCCGACGGAGGCAGGATATTCCTTAACAGCCACGACATCACCACGCTTCCGATGCATGGAAGGAGCAGACTCGGCCTGGCATATCTTCCCCAGGAGGCCAGCATCTTCAGGAAGCTCACTGTGGAAGACAACATCAGGATGATACTCGAGGCTCGTGCGGGCATGACGAAGCAGGAAAGAAAAGATGAACTCGAGCGTCTGCTCGCAAGATTCGGAATCGACAGGGTCGCAAAGCAGCTGGGATATACGCTTTCTGGCGGAGAGAGAAGAAGGACGGAGATTGCGAGGGCACTTGCGACAAATCCGAAATTCCTGCTTCTGGACGAACCGTTCGCAGGAATCGATCCTAAAGCCGTATATGAGATAAAGCAGATCGTCAGACAGCTTTCCGACGACGGTATAGGCATACTCCTGACGGACCACAACGTCAGGGATACGCTGGAGATAACCACCCGGGCCCATATCATAAGCGATGGAAACATCATCGTTTCGGGGACGAGGGAGGAGCTTCTGGCAAACGAAATGGCCAGACAGATATACTTCGGCGAGACATTCGAAAGGAGCTAGAAATGCCGGGAATCTCGATGGATCTCGCGATGAAGCTGCAGCTTAAGCTCTCGCAGGCACAGATACAGCGTCTGGAGATGCTGGCATACAGTGCGGATGACATGGACCAGACAATAAGAAAGGAAGAGGAGACGAATCCGTTCCTTTCCGTGCACCACAACAGCGTCTACCAGATGGACAAACGGGGCGAAATCTACGTATACGACGACAGGAACAACGACGACGGGGACAAGGCCTACTGGGCCGACCGGCTCATCGAACAGAAGGAATCGCTCGTAGAACACATAGAGAAACAGGTCGAGATGCTCGACATCTCCGAAGAGGAGAAGGACAGCGTCATGAGAATTGCCTCCAGTCTGGACGACAAGGGCTTTCTGACGACAGCCCCGGAGAACCTCTTCTCCAAGGACGAGAACAGAGATGTGCAAAAAGCGCTCGGAATCCTCAGAGAGCTCGATCCGGCCGGCATAGGTGCCGAGGACGTGCGATCGTCGCTCAAGATACAGATAGCCCAGCTTGACCTTCTTCCCGAGGACAAGAAGAAGCTGGACTTCCTTTGCGACAACCTCGAGCTCATCCGAGGCGGAAAGACGGATAAGGCCGCAGCCAGGCTCAAGACCGACGAAGAGGATATAGCCGCTCTTATAGGAGTGATCAGAACACTGTCCCCCTATCCTGCCATAAAATACTCCTCCGGGTTCGAAAAATACGTAAGACCCGAACTTTCCATAAAGCGCAACGAGGACGGTGTCGTAATGGCCGAATACGATGACACTGTCCTTCCCGAAGTCACCCTCGACGAGGAATATCTAAAGCTGGAAAAGGAAATCGGCAAGGATGCCGACGAAAAGACCAGAAGCTTCCTCAAGGAAAACAAGGCCGGAGCGGAAAGAATCATAGATGCGCTGGACCTGAGGAAGAAAAGCCTCATACTGCTGGCGACGTACATCATGACCAAACAGCAGGCCTTCTTCCAGTCCGGACCGCTCTATCTCGTTCCGGATACCCAATCCAATGCGGCAGAGGCGCTCGGGCTCAGCCCGTCGACGGTCTCCAGACTGTGCTCGGGAAAATATGTCGAGACCGACTATGGGACGTTCCCGCTATCCTACTTCTTCTCGTCGTCATCAGGATTCGAGAAGCAGGACGAGGGAGCCATAAGCAAGAATGCCATTAAGGAACACATAAGAAAGATCATCGACGAAAACAGCACAGGAAAGGCGCTTTCCGACCAGAAGATAGCCGACAGGCTGGCAGAGCTAGGGATAAAAGTGGCAAGAAGAACCGTCGCGAAGTACCGCGGAGAGATGGCTCTTGACACATCCTACAACAGAAACTGACAAAAATATCCAAAAAGAATTTACTCTTTCCATCGGCGCTGTGTTATCATTGGATTATACAAGATATAACAACTAAACTATAAGGAGGAGCGTATGAATCTTATAGTCAGAGGTGTAAACTACCAGCCTAGCGACGAGACAAGGGATTTCATCGACAAGAAGCTCAAGAAAATCTCCTTTGCAGAAGAGTATCTGCACGATCTCGAGATAGTCATCAAGAGAGAGTCCAAAGGTATCGGATACCACATCGATGCCAATATGCATTTCACATGGAAGAAGGAAAAGATAGTCAGCCAGGACTGCTACGAGCTTTATGAAGGAATCGAGCTTATAGCCGACAAGATCCAGGCCGCAGCAAAGAAAGAAAAGGAGAAGACGATGGGCCTATAGCCCATACGACGACGATCGTCCGGGGAGACCGGACGATTTTTTTTGCTCCGTCAGGATATGGGCTCAAAGATTCCCTTCTCCCTGTTTTTCCTCACATTGTCGTACGGATATATTCTTCCGCCCATGGCCACGTAGATCCCTGGAGCGGCAAGCTGCACAGCGGCGATCGCAACTCCGAGATTGAACTCAGCATCGCTGTTCTCAAGCGAATAAGGTATCATTGCTCCTGTGAATACCACGGTCATGTCGTCCGACGGACGGCCGAGAGCAAGAAGCCTGGCAGTCTCGACCATCGTGTCTGTCCCGTGGATGACCACCACGCGCTTCTCCGGACTGGCCACGATATGCTCGACAATGTTCTTTCTCTCATCCTCGCTCATGTAGAGAGAATCGACGGCAAGCGCGCCCTCCAGGCATACGGAAAGCGTGGTTCTCGACTGCTGCAGAATCCTGGGAAGCTGGCTCTCGCGGAACGTGAGCTCCCCTTTTATCGCATCGTAAAGCTTGTCGAAGGTGCCACCTGTGGTGATTATTCTTATATCGTACATTCAACCATCCCTCCAAAACGTGTTATACTCACCCTATGAGCGAATTTACTGTTCTCGACCTGCTGGATCTCGATCTGAAGGAGCACAACCAGCTGCAATTGAAATGCATTGCGGGAAGAAGCGGACTTTCAAGAAAGATTCCGAACGACAAGATAAGCCGCCCCGGACTTGCTCTTTCCGGCTTCTTCACGGATTTCGCCTCTGACAGCATACAGCTTTTCGGCAGGGGCGAGCAAGCATATCTCCAGGAACTGGAGACAAAAGGAGACTGGACCAACATCGACCGGATATTCTCCTACCAGCTTCCATGCGTGATCTTCATAGGCGGCGAAAAACCAAGCGAGCACTTCATAGACATAGCGGAGAAGAATGCCACCGCAATTCTTTCCACTCCGCTCGAGTCGGCAGTATTCTCACGCCGCATATATACTCTTCTGGACGAAGTCTTCGCAAAGACAGAGACCATCCACGGAGTGCTCGTGGAAGTGTACGGCATAGGAATCCTCATCAGAGGCGACAGCGGGATTGGAAAGAGCGAGGTCGCCCTGGAGCTGATAGAACGAGGACATCGGCTCATAAGCGACGACACGGTAAAGATCAAGAAGGTAAGCGACAACTATCTGGTCGGATCGGGAGAAAATCCGATGCTGGCCCACCACATGGAGATACGCGGTCTGGGAATAATCAACCTGCAGACTTTGTTTGGAGTCGGTGCAATCAGGGAAAAGAAGCAGATCCAGCTGTCGGTAAGGCTCGAGAAATGGCGTGAAGACAAGAACTACGACCGTCTCGGCGACCAGAACACGACGGAGATCATGGGAATAAACATTCCGGAGGTTCTCCTCCCTGTCTCCGGAGCCAGGAACATTCCGTCGCTGATAGAGACGGCGGCAAGGAACGAACGGCTCAAGAAACTGGGATACTATTCGGCAAAGGAATTCGACCAGTCGGTGCTGAAGTGGCTTGAGGGCGAGGCCGCAAGAAGGCTATATTACAACACGGACACTCTCAAGGAGGAATGAAATGGTCACAAAAGAGCTCGAAGTGCTTACGCGGGCGGGAATACATGCGCGGCCGGCATCCCTCATCAGCACAATTGCCAACAGATACAGATGCTCGATATCGCTGGTCAGGGACACCATGACGATAAACGCAAAATCGATCATGGGAATAATCACCCTTGGGGCGACATACAAGACGAAGCTGACCCTGATCTGCGACGGAGAAGACGAGGATGAAGCTGCAAGAGAGATCGAGTCGGCGTTCTCGAGGCGGTTCGAGGAGTGAAGGCCCTGACGAAGCGGCAGCAGGAGCTGCTGGAAACATACCGGGCGTTCCTTGCCGAGCATGGGCGCTACCCTTCCCTCGGCGAATTGTCGGCGAAACTGGGAATATCGCGAAGCTCCGTATACGAGGCTCTCGCCGCCATAGAGCGAAAGGGAGCTCTCGAGCGCGACGATTGCGGCCATCTGCTGCTGCCCAGCGAGGAGAGGAAAAGGAATGCCCTCGTGCGCATTCCTCTGTACAGGGACGTGGATTCCCTCTTCGGACACGAAAGCAGGGAGACAGTATCGCTTCCCGCAGACCTCGGGATCAGGCAAGAAGACTATGCGATCGTCAACCGCAGCGAGGAGATGAAGGACGAAGGACTGGTTCCCGGGGACACTCTCGTGCTGCGCCCTACCATGGATGAGGTCGCCGGAAGAATAATACTTGCGCTCATCCCGGGAGAGGACGAAAGCGACGAGGTGGTGCTCAGGCGCTACAGGAGAAGATCGGACGGGATAATAGAACTTTATCCTGCGAACGACACTATGGGACGTATCACCACGAGGGAATGCCATATACTCGGCGTACTCGTGTTCAAGATGAGGATATTCGACAGATGAAGGAACAGAATCTGCTGCTGCTTGGACCGGAGGAAGGAGACAAGGCGGAACGTTTCGAGGCAGAAAGGAAAGCACTGCTTTCAGCCTGCCCCGAGCTCGAGACGGAAACATACTATGCGAACGACAACTGCGAAAAGGAAGCAATTGCCTCTCTGCGGCAGCCCAGCCTGTTTGCCTCCACCAGACTGATCGTGATCAAGTACTTCGAAAGCGTGAAAAAAGGATCGTCGTTCCAGAAGGCTCTCAGCGAGTACATCTCGTCCCCAGAGAAAGGCGTATATCTTGTAATGCTCTCGAGCGACACATCCAGTCCGTTTGACAAAGGACATAAGAATCTGGAGACCGTGGTATTCTACGAGGATTACGATAACAACAAGGTCCGCTGGATACGGAACGCTTTCCAGAAGAACGGCTTCAAGGTGAGCGACGACGGGATAGAGGAGATACTCGGGTCCGTGGAGAACAACAAGGCCGACATGAAAAGCATGATAGATTCCATCTCCTCCTATTACAAGACAAAAGGCATGAATGGCCAGGTACTGTCGAGCGAGGAGATATCGTCCGTCGTTTCCAGGGAAAAAGGAGAGACCGGGTACAGCCTTTTTTCCGCAATTGCGGAAAGGAATCTCGAAAAAGCGCTACTTGTGCTATCGGCAATAAACCTGCAGGATCCCAGAGGACTCGTCGCTGCAGCCACGATACTCTCCGGGGAATTCCGCCTGCTGGAGGATGCGGCCATGAAGAGAAAAGCAGGCAAAAGCGACGATGAGATATGGAAGGAAGCATCCGGACTGCAGACGGGGCCTTTCGTTTTCAAGGGCATAAGCTTCAAGAAGAGAGCGGCGATGCAAAACGGGATGAGGCGCTATTCCCTCGACGAGATCCATGAGATCGTCAGATATCTGGCTGCATCGGATACGACACTCAAGACACAGGGAGGAGAGAGCTTCCCGCTGTTCCAGACCATCGTATACAACATCGTCGTGAACGGAGGAGAGAAGAAAAATCTTGCCTCGCTCTACCCCGAAGGATTAGAAATTAAGCTTATGTAGAATTCTCTCGGCAACGGTAAGAGGTATTCCCGCGCGATGAGCCAGCTCGTCCGCCGAAAGCTCCAGGATCGCCTCGACGCTGCCGAACGTCTTCATGACTTTTTCGCTTCTTTTTCTTCCCATGCCCTCTATGCTTTCAAGAAGGAAGAACGAAGCTTCCTTGCTTCTCATACGCTGGTTGAACGAAGTCGCAAAGCGATGGCATTCGTCCCTTACTGCGATGAGTACACGCAGTCCGGGATCCGCCTTGTCAAGGACAAGATTGTCGCCATGTCCGGGGAATACTATCTCCTCGTTACGTTCGGCAAGTCCCACTATGGTGATCCTGTCTCGGATTCCCAGCGCCTCCAGGATTTCCACGACAGCGTTCACCTGCCCCTTTCCACCATCGATCATGATCAGATCCGGCAACTCGGCCTTTTCGTTGACTAGACGCGAATAACGACGGCTTGTGGCTTCCCTCATAGATTCGAAATCGTCTATCTTCCCTTCCAGACTTCTTATGGAGAAGTGCCGGTATTCCTTGTTCGAAGGATTGCCATCCCTGAATACTATCAGAGAAGCCACAGTATACTTGCCTGAAAGCTGCGCAATATCAAAGCCTTCTATGTGCCGGGGCAACCTGTCCATGCCCAACTCGTTTCTGAGCGTCTCGAGAGCCGGAGTATTGTCGGTGTCCTTCAGTCTCTTCTCTACATCCCTTGAAGCGTTCTCCTGGGCAAGACGTAGTATTCTGTAGTGCTTTCCTTCCATGGGAAGAGTGACGTTCACACGACGCGAGAACTCGTGTGAGAAGTATTCCTTCATGAGCTCGAAATCGATCTCGTGGGACAAGTATATATCCCTAGGAAGGTTCTCGCCATCCGAATAGTATTGCACAAGGAACGAAAAAAGCGTCTCCGCCTCGTCTCCGAGGCTTTCCGAACGATAGAGGGCCTTTCCGATCAGGCAGCCCTGGCGGAACTGCATTATCGATATAGTCGTCAGATAGCTTCTCATCTCTATCGCGACATAGTCCCTGCTTTCAGGACTGTCGTGGTCCTCGACCATCTGGTTTACCTGCATGCCACGGAGGGCGGAAAGCAGGTCGCGCTTTCTTGCGGCCGTCTCGAAGTCAAGTTCCTTGGAGGCCTTCATCATGTCCTTCTCCACTTCCTTGATGATCGAACTATCGTCGCCGGAAAGAAAATTCTCGACGGCCTTGACGTATACCCCGTAGTCCTCCTTGGATATCTTTCCTATGCAGGGAGCGCTGCATCGCCCCATGTGATAGTAAAGACATGCATCCTTCTTCTTCGATAGCGGACCGGAACAGAGCCGCAGAGGAAACGCCTTGGAAACGAACTCGAGATAGTCGTCGAGATCCTTCACATTCGCATATGGACCGAAGTATTTGGCTCCGTCCTTCAGTATTCTGCGCGTCTTGTAGATACGGGGAAAATCCTCGTTGGTGATCTTTATCTCGGGATAGCTCTTGCCGTCTTTGAGAAGTATGTTGTAGTGTGGATCGTACTTCTTTATGAGGTTGTTCTCGAGAATCAGGGCTTCGTACTCGTTGCCGGTGATGATGTATTCTATGTGGTCGATGTGCTCTACAAGACATGTAGTCTTCATGTCGCGATTCGGAAGAAAGTACGATGTGACCCTGCGGCGGAGATTCTTCGCCTTGCCGACGTATATGACTTTGTCCGTACTGTCCTTCATGAGGTAGCAGCCGGGATTCTCCGGCAGCGCCTTTGCCTGTTCTTTCGCGCTTTGCATATGAAGAATGTTATATGTACAAAGATTCTTTTGCAAGCTATGATGGAACAATGGACGCCTACGACGAGCTCTTGCAAGCATTTTCCGCAGAAAAGAGGGACAGGTTTCTAAACCTGTTCGACAGATACATGATCACACGTTCTGCACGTCTCGAACTCATCAAGAACGAAAGAGACACGGAGCTGTGGCTGGAGAAAAGTCTGCTGGAAACGATAGATTTCGACAAGGTCGATTCCCTCAAGGGGCCGGCAAGGCGCGAGGAACTGCTCCGACAGGCAAGGACATACATGGCCGGTCTACGCTCGAGAGAGACCGACTATTCCACCTTCCCTGATATCCGGCTTGTGAGGCCCAGGACCGTCGGGGTCCAGGACACCGATCGACCTCTGGGCTTCGGACGCTGTCCATGCCCCATCGACGGAGAGGTAACCAGATGCTGCAAGCTCACGACGCTGGATGCCGTGATGCAATGCGGTTTCGCATGTTCCTACTGTTCGGTCCAGGCGTTCTACAACGAGAACAGGATCGAGATTGCAAGCGACCTTGAAAGGAAGCTGGACGAACTGGAAATACCCGAAGGAGTATGGCATATCGGCACAGGACAGGCTTCCGATTCGCTCCTGCTCGGCGACGATTACGGAACGCTGTCCGCCCTCGCCCGCTTTGCAGACCGGCATCCGGGAATCGTACTGGAGCTCAAGAGCAAGGCTGGCAGGAACTGCTTTTCAAAAAAATGGCCGAGCAACATGGTGTTTACCTGGAGCCTGAACGCTCCCACGATAATAAAAAAAGAGGAACATCTGACCGCAGGTCTTGAAGAAAGGCTGGAAAATGCCATGCGTTGCCGCGACAACGGGAATCTCGTCGGTTTCCACATCCATCCCATGGTCTATTTCAAAGGCTGGCAGGACGAATATGCGGATGTGGCAAATGCGATAGAACGCAGGTTCCGTCCCGAGGAGATATGCATGATTTCCGCAGGTACCCTGATATTCACCAAGGAGAACCTCAGATACATCAGAGGCAAGGGCGAGCACTCGAGAGTTCTGGAAATGGACCTCGTACCTACTGCAGGAAAGTATTCATATCCGTTCGAAACGAAACTGGAAATGTTCTCCACCCTTTTTTCATCCTTCAGCGAAGCGTTCAGGAACAACGTATTCACGTACCTATGTCTGGAGGATCCAAAACTCTGGATGCCCGTCCTTGGCAGAAGCTACGAATGCGATCGTGACTTCGAAGCCGACATGAAGAAGTGCTACAGGAAAAAAGTCGAGGCAATTGCGCGGTAAAAACAGTCCAAACCATCGGGGATATGCTCGAAGAATCGATACTGAGGCAGAAGAAACAAAAAAATGGGCGGATGTTTTTCCGCCCACACCGTTTTCATATCATGCAATTTTCAGACATCGATTCCCAGAAAATGCTTGACAAGAATACCGATCACAAACGATATCGCTGCAACTGAAAGGCTTATTCCCGCCATCTCGAAGAATCTCTTTCTGAAAGGAAGATCCTTTGCCACAGATATATAGTAACTGAATCCGGCGATTATCAGAATAACGATCGCAAGCATCACAAGCAACGCCGGAAGATACATGTGCGCCGGGAACAGCAGATAAGGCAATACCATGGCCGCAACAGTGAACACGTATGCTATGCCGGTGTAGACCGCGCTCTTCTTGGCATTCTGATCTCCATCGCTTTTCGCCGACAGGTACTCGCTGGATGCCATGGAAAGAGTTGCGGATATTCCGGTTATAAGACCAGAAAGGGCAATCAGACTTGTGTCCTTGAGGGCGAATGTCAAACCGGCCAGCGTGCCGGACAGCTCGACGAGAGCATCTGAAAGGCCAAGGACCATAGAGCCGACATACTGCAGTCTTTCCTCGTCAAGCATTCCAAGAAGCTCTTTCTCATGTCTGTCCTCATCCGCGGAAATGGCTTTTGCCTCCGGGACTTCCTCTGCAAGGTCCGCATAGTTCTTAGTGGCTTTGTCTTCGCCATTCTCCATCTTCTTGAGCACAAAAGTGAATCCGAGCAGACGTGCAAGCAGAACCAGACGACGAACCTTGCCCATCGCCGGCTTTACCTCCGTCCCTGTGTACCCAGCCCATATCTTCGCATGTCTCTTCTCCTCTGCGGAAATCTTGAGAAGAGTATTCCTGTTGCCTTCATCCTTCACGAATGCCGCGACGCGGGAATATACTTCCGCTTCTGTCGCTTCGTTCTTCTGAAGCGCGAGAAGAATCTTTTTCACCTTTGCACTTATCATACCTTCTGCCATCTTCGTTCTCCAATCCGACCGGAATCCCCGTTCCGGCAACAATCTAGCCTAGCTTGGCCTCGAAAATCTCCCTGTCTCTGCCGGAAAGCGGATTCTCCTCGCCCCTGAGCATCGCCAGCACAGCTTCCTTCTCCTTGCCGGAAAGCGAGACTCCGTTCAGCTTGTGGTTCTCGAAAGCTTCGGCGGCGATCGGACAGACTGCACGTACCATCTCGAGAATCACCTTGGCATATTCCCTGATCTCGAACTGGGCATGCCCGTCGAGTCTCAGCGCGAGGAAGTGGAAAAGATTGTGGAGATCTATCTGCCAATAGAATTCCGTATAGAGGGAAAGAGGTAGGTCGATTCTGGAAATCTCCCTTGCGATTCCCATATCAAGGAGCGCATGGTAATTCTCGAACACCCTTTTCTGGTCCTCGGCCATTATCTTTCTGACCTTTGCCGCCGTCTCCGCATCTACAGGCTCGTTCTTCCTGCCTTGCTTGTTGTCCTCGCTCTGGAGTGCGATGTTGGCATCTGACGGTATGTAGCACTCGTCCTTCATGACAGAATAGCGACCGCTTATCTCGTTCATCCTTGCAGTCCTATGGCGTACCCACTGTCTTGCCACGAAGATCGGCATCTTCAGATGGAAGGTGAATACGACCTGCTCGAACGGCGACGTATGGTCGTTTCTGAGAAGATAGTTGATGAGCCCCTTGTCCTGACGGTAGGTCTTCGTTCCCTCTCCGTAGCTCACTCTCGCGCTCTGTACGATTCTCTGGTCGGAACCCAGATAATCGACAAGCCGCACAAATCCGTGGTCAAGTACCGGAAACTCCTTATCGAGAATCCTCTCGGCCTCTTCTACAACACAATGCATATACGACTCCTATAAATCCGATCCAGCTCAGATAAGCCCCATGGCCTCGAGCGTCATCGCAACCCCTGCCACCGCCGCTGTCTCGGTCCTAAGAATTCTATGGCCTATCAACGCGGGTGTAAAGCCATCGGAGAGGAATTTTTTTCTTTCCCGGTCGCTCCAGCCGCGTTCGGGACCTACTGCCAGCGTCACGGGTCCATCCTTGGAAAGATCCAACGACGAAAGGCCGACGCTGCCTGCGACATTGTCCAGCAGTATACGCCTGCCGGATTCGAGCGCAAGCAACGTTGCGTCGACAGAGTCGAAGAACCTTACCTCCGGTATTCCCGTGAATCCGGACTGCATCGCTCCGTCTACAAGTATATCCTTGTATTCCCCGCTTCGGTAAAGGCCCGATTCATGATAGCTTCTTTCACCTGTATCCGTAACGGTCAAAAAGATACGCCCCACCCCGAGCGAAACGGTCTCCCGGAGTATTCTGCGCATGCATATCGGCCTCACCTCCGCAAGCAGCAGAGTCAGCGGATAGAGAGCGGAAAGATCTTCCTTCTCCACGGAGGTCACGTGCAGGCCGTCGTCCGCTATGCGGTCGATTCTGCATTCAAGTGCACGCCCTCCTGATATTCCAGCCCGGAATACATCGCCTTCCTTCAGTCGTAGGACGGACAGTATATGTCTGGCCCTCTCGTCGCTCCGGGGAATGAACGAAGGCTTGCCGTCGAACAGTATGATGTTCATCAGGCTCGGCCGTACAACTTCGAAAGGTATCCGATATGTCCCCAGTTGGAACTTGTCAGATCTTCCTTCTTCATCTTCCATGACCAGTTGGAAGTACCACAGGTGGACGGCACGTTCATCCTGGCCTCGGAACCGAGCATGAGGACATCCTGCATCGGAACGATCGCCCACTTCGCATTGGACATTAAAAGATAGCGCAGCATCGCCCGTGGGACCTGGTCGTCGGAACATTCGAAATACCTTCTTACAAGGTCCTTGTGCCTGTCGTCCAGTTCGTCGTACCAGCCTTTGGACGTATTGTTGTCGTGGGTACCTGTATATGCGACCGACAGTCTGGACATGTTGTGCGGGAGATATGCGTTGTCGGCATCGAAATTCCCTTCGTCGTCGAGATTGAACGCGAACTGGAGGATCTTCATGCCGGGCAGACCGAAATCGTCACGGAGCTTCTCCACCTCTGGCGTGATCACTCCCAGATCCTCTGCTATGATCGGCAGGTCGTTGCCAAGGGCGCTTCCAAGCGCCTTCAACAGCTTCTCGCCTGGGCTCTTGACCCACTGTCCGTTCATCGCCGTAGTCTCTCCCCGAGGAACTTCCCAGCATGCCTCGAATCCGCGGAAGTGGTCGATTCTTACGATGTCGCACATTCGAAGCGTCTCTCTCAAGCGGCTGATCCACCATGAGAAGTTCTCCTTCTCGTGTTCGCTCCAGCGATAAAGAGGATTTCCCCACAACTGTCCCGTGGCGCTGAACGCATCAGGCGGGACGCCGCTCGATGCCTCCTGTTCGCCGTTTTCGTCTATTTTGAGGAGTTTCCTGTTTGTCCATGCATCCACGCTGTCCGGAGCGACGAAGATAGGGATGTCGCCGATTATCCTGATTCCCTTCCCGTTGGCATATGCCTTGAGCGCATCCCACTGCCGGAAGAAGAAGAACTGCAGAGCCTTCCATATGAGAATGTCCTCAAAATGCCTTGCGGCGGCATCATCGAGAGCTTTCTTCTTTCTGTCCCGAAGGTCCGTCGACCATACAGAAAACCATCTGGAATCTCCATACTCGTCACATAGGCTCTGGTAGAGCGCATAATCGTCAAGCCACCAAGACCTGTCCGCCAGGAACTTCTCCCATGCTTTCCTGTCATCGTCGCCCATCGAGGAAAGGAAGTTCTTTGCGGCCTTTCTCAGCAGCGGCATCTTGACCTCGCGGGCCTTGCCGTAGTCGACACGTTCCGTCACGATTTCGGGAATCATTATATCCTCGATCTCGAGGTAGCCGTCCATGTACAGACTTCTGATGTCGATCAGAAGCTCGTTGCCGGCAAACGTGCTTCTGGAAGCGTACGGGCTGTCGCCGTATCCTGTCGGACCGAGCGGAAGGACCTGCCATAGCCGGACATGGTTTCTTGCCGCCTCATCGATGAAACTGTAGGCGTTCTCTCCGAGGTCGCCGACTGCATACGCAGAGGGGAAAGATGTCGGATGAACGAGAATTCCTGTCAATCTGTCTTTGCTCATAATCTGTGATTATAAGGCAAAGAATCCGTTTTTGATAGTTTCATCGACTTCATTCTGCACTTTTTTGGCACGGGGCCGTCGCCGGTACGAGTTTTCCACCCGTCGGACGATTTCATATGTTATAATCTACTTGCTATGGCAGAGAACGGGAACACACTCTTTTCCATCGGAGAGATGGTTGCGTATCCGACAAACGGAGTCGGAAGGATAATCGACATCGTGGACAAGGAACTCGGAGGAGAGACCATTCCATACTACAACATCCTCATTCCCTCTCTTGCCATGAACATTCTCCTTCCCGTACGCAATGCGGAGGAGATAGGTCTGCGGCATCTTGCATCACGCAAGGAGATCGAGGATGCGGTCTCGTCGCTGTCCGTAGAAAAAAAAGTCAGGGAATCGGACTGGAAGGCAAGGCAGCTTCAGCAGATGATGCTGATGAAGGAAGGCTCGATCGGCAATATTGCAACGATAGTCAACATACTCTATCATAGGCAGAAGGTCAGGGATCTTCCGATCCAGGAAAGACGCATATTCGACACCGCTCTGACCCATCTCACGGACGAGATGTGCTCGGTGCTGAAGATAGATTCCGACAAGGCTCGGAGAACGATCTTCACCAGACTTGAAAAGATAGGATAGGAACATACCGATGAGCAGCCTTCCATTGTTCGCCGCAGTCATCACGGCTGCAGGCAGCAGCGAGCGTTTCAACAGGAACCGCGACATAGCGGTCAAGAAGGAATACCTCAGGATAGACGGGCACACAGTGCTGTACAGAGCGTCGGAACCGTTTTTCGAGATTCCCGGCCTTGCAGCCATCTGCATCACGTGCCCGGAAGGCGGAGAAGACGAGACGATAATAGCGCTGGAGGATCTCGTCAACGTCAACAGCATACCCTTTCTCATCATCCCGGGAGGAAAGACCAGACAGGAAAGCGTGGCCAAGGCCCTTGAAAGCATAGCCAAGGCGGCTCCCGAGGTGGAATACGTGGCAATACACGATGGGGCACGTCCTTTCATAACCCCGGATCTGATCATCAAGACGCTGGCAACGGCGACCATCACAGGAGGAGCCGCTCCGGCGATGCGCATCACAGACAGCGTAAAGCGTCTCGGAAACGACGGGATGATAAAGGAAAGCGTCGACAGAAGAAACCTCATAAGGGTGCAGACCCCGCAGATATTCCGATTCAAGGACATACTCGAAGCTCACAGGAAAGCGACAGGCACGGAAGCCACGGACGACATCGAGCTCTATACTGCTGCCGGTTTTGCATGCTCCGTCGTCCAAGGCTCGGACGAAAACCGTAAAATAACCTACTTCAGCGACATTCCGGATGCCGAAAAACAGGTGGAAGAATATGCAAAATCCCTGGAGGAAGGCAGAAGGAGCGCAAAAGCCAACAGACGGATGAGGGAACTAATGTACGGTTTTGCCGAGGAGGAAGAGCAATGAGAATCGGTCAAGGCTACGATCTGCATCGCCTGACAAGAGGTAGGAAGCTCTATCTGGGAGGAGTCGAGATTCCCTCAGAACTCGGGGAAGAAGCCCACAGCGACGGCGACGTATTGATCCATGCGATAATAGACAGTCTGTTCGGAGCATTGGCAATGGGAGACATAGGCTCGCATTTTCCCCCATCGGACATGCAGTACAAGGATATCCCATCCCTTGAGCTTCTAGCGCGGACGCTGGATATCACGAAGGCGGAAATCATAAATCTGGACTGTACCGTGGTGCTTGAAAGGCCGAAACTCAGCCCGTACATAGATTCGATACGGTCCTCGCTTGCAGGTGCGCTTGGCATCGATGTCTCGAGGATATCGGTCAAGGCAAAGACGAACGAAGGTGTCGACTCAGAAGGGAGAATGGAGGCAATAAGCGCCCAGGCGACAGTTCTTCTCGCCAACGATTGACTTATTGTCGAAAATTGGGTATTTTTCTTGTATCAACGGGCGCGTAGCTCATCGGTAGAGCATTGCTTTCACACGGCAAGGGTGGTTGGTCCAACTCCAATCGCGCCCATAGGATCCCACGACGGGATCTTTTTTTTCGGTTCCAACCCAAGATTTCCACTTTCTCCTTTTCTTTTCACAAAAGGCAAGATATCATTGGAATTTCCTAGGGAACAGTAAAACATGGGAAAAGAAAAATCATTTTTCGGAGTCAGGGATATCTTTCCGCTCATTCTTGTCGTGTCAACTGCAGGATCCGCCGTCCTGGATCTGCTGGCAGGTGCAGGAATGTTCGCACTAATAGGTCTCATATCGATACTTATGATCGCGACGATTACCATCGTCTGGAAGAAATGGGGACAGAGAATTCCGGCACTGCTCTTCTATGTATTCCTGCTGTTCATATCGATAAGCGTATACTGGTCCAACCGTCTCGATCTCTACAAGGTGTTCTTCTTCCATGACATAATACTGCACTTTCTGTCGGGGATAATAATAACCCTCATCGCGGTGAACATCCTTCCTAAACACCTCGAAAACGAGCTTAAGATGAGGGAAAAGATAATTTTCCTTCTCATACTGTCCGTTGCCGCTGCAGGCTTCTGGGAAATCATCGAGTTCCTCACGGACTTCTTCTTCCATGCCGATGTACAGAGAAACACTTCGCGCGAATGGGAGATATTCTATTCCGAAATTCAGAATCCCGGCATTGTCGACACGATGAATGACATGATAAACGGAAGCGTCGGAGGAATCATCGGATGCATAATCTTCTATTTTGAAGAGAAGCGGAAGAAAAAAACTGCTCAAAACCGTAAATAGAACGGAAGACCACGCCGCACGTAGTCACCGCGGCCCCATGTCCGAAGCAAAAAGACACTTGGACTACTGGGTACGGCGTTCCTTGCGCCATATCGATGGGGAGACGCCGACTGCGTTCCTGAATGCACGGGAAAAGTGGAGTGCGTTCGAGTACCCTACTTTCTCCCCTACCTCCTGCACGTCCATGTCGGTAATAAGCAGAAGTTCCTCAGCCTTCTCCATCCTGTATTCAAGCAGGAAGCGCTGGGGACTCTTGCCTATGGCTCTCGTGAAAAAAGTGGAAAAGTAGCTCCTGTTTAGACCGAGATTTGCTGCCATATTCTCCACAGATATGTCCTTGTCATAGTTGTTCGCTATGAAGACCATAGTTTCGCTCATGTAGTAATCCGCAAGTTTTCCTTCCCTTTTCCCTTCGCTCTTCTTCGCCGTCGAGGAAAGTGCATCGAGGAAAAGGTATGCATGCGCAATCTTGAAAAACGACGAACTTCCTTCAGGCGAATCTATCATGCTGCGCATCTCTTGAAGCACACGATCCCCTCCGTGTTCGAAAGCAGGAACATATACAGGCGAATCCTCGCTCAGCCCTATCCGTTCCAGAGTACTTCTGACCTTGAGTCCGTCGAATTCGATCCAGCAGTAGTGCCATGGTCTCTCCCGCGACGCATAGTATGTGCAAATCTGACCTGGAAAGATCATGAAGCCCTGTCCCGCATATATCTGATAGCGTTCGGAATGTCCACTGCGATTCTCGGCGTCCAGAGTCCCTGTACCATCGATAACGTAATGGAAGAGAAAATGATTTCTACGCACCGGTCCGAACAGATGGGCGCTTTCGCATCGTTCTGCCCCGTACTGGTAGAGACAAAGATCTATGAAGTTCTCTTTCGGAAAGATTTCCAACGAGCTTGTTTCCATACTTTTGATTCTCTCACGTCGGGTCCGGCTATGCAATACGTGACCGGACTACGACGCAGCGGACACATCGGAGAAAAAAAACAGCTGCCGAAAAACTTCCGGCAGCTGCCTGTAAAACGGAAATATGATTAAGGAGGAAGTACTCCCATAATCAGAAATAAATCCGGTATGAGATATCACGATACCGGAGTCCGGAAAAACACAGCAAGTGGAGGAAGACACATATAATCCGATTTCCCGTATCTTTCCCGATACGTATACAATTCTCGTCCTGATTCTTATGGACTATATGTGCAAAACCTGTAATCGCCATGTCTTTGATTGAGCCGCCCATGTCGAAATAGAAGAATACGTGCAGTTTATGGACTGGATGTTTTTCTATCCTCCGAATCTGTATCCGTATCCCCTGACAGTCTCTATCCATTCGGAACCGAACGGTCCGAGTTTGTTCCTGATGTTCTTGATATGCGTGTCTATTATCCGCTCATAGCTCTCGCTCTCGTAGCCGAAGCAACGCACAAGAAGATCCGTTCTGGAAAAAAGGACTCCAGGATTCTTCACGAAAAGATCCATGAGCTTATGCTCGGACACCGTGAAAGAAATAGGATTGCCGTTGAGGTAGAAGTACCTCGAACTTTCATCGTAGCTCAGTACGTCGGTGGCGATCGACCAACTCTTGATGCCCGAATCATGGGACGATTCATGGTATACGTGCCTGAAGATCGTCCTTATCCTCAGTACGAGCTCCTTTAGAGAGCAAGGCTTCATGATGTAGTCGTCGGCACCCAGCTCGAACGCAAGGATCCGATCGCTTTCACTTGTCCTCGATGTGACGAAGAGACATGGAAACGTATAGCGGCTGCGCACCTTCTTGAGTACCGTAAACCCATCTCCATCCAGGAAGTCCACTTCGAGAAGAAGCATATCGGGAGTACTGTGGGCAAGTTGATCATTGAGCTCGGAGACAGTGCCGAATCCTTTAGCATCGAATTCGTTAAGTACAAGATACCTTATGAGATTGTCTCTCTGTTCCGTATCCGGATCTGCCACGAAAATACTCTTCAACTCAAACACCTCGAAAAGAACGGACAGCCTCGAAACGGTTCGAAGGACCACCCGAATGATATTCCATATTTCAATCTAACTTCAATTCAGTGAAGAAACGGCACCATTTAATCTGGATAATTCATGTTTCAAACGAGGAAATGGTGTCGTTGGTAGGCCATAAAGCACAAAATCATCACAGAAAAGAGGGTTTTTCCCTCTCTTCTGTGTGTCTATCGTCTTACCATGCTCTCTCAAAATCGTCGAGATAGACGTATCCTGAGAGTTCATCCACGAGCGTGAACGAGGCAGCGTCGTATATGAGGGACGTGTTGGTTGCATTCCTGTAGCTTCCATCGATCGTCACTTTCGTCGCGGCGGCCACCTCGGTTCCATCGATTTCCACAGTATCGTAGTCCACTACCATGTCGTATGTCTCCTTGCTTACTCCAAGCCCAGGATTGAAGTAGAGCGTCCACTCGGCGCGTACGAGAGCACCTGTTGTCGAATCGACGTAGACCTTTACAATCGCATCGCCGTCATAGTCGTCGTCGCTCTTGTCGTATCCGATAAGCGTGCCGCTGGGAGATGCCCCGTAGAAAAAAGCATTCGGATCAATACCGACTTCAATGGAATATACCTTTACCGACCTGCCGTCGATCGTCTCGTCTCCGACAAATGTCGGATCGGTATACTCTATGCTGTCCGCGAATACGCTGATCGGAACGATGTCGTAGAACTTGTCAGCAATATCGATCGGGTCGCTGTCGCCTACTACGAACCGCTTGATGAGGTTTCCGTAGTTGACGATGTCATAACTGACGGTTGACGACGTCTCATCGATGACGTTGCCGAACGAGTCGGTAAGCGTCAGCGTAAGGTTCCTGGCAGTAGGAACATACGATTCGGTATCGTCGGAAAGAATGTCCGCTCTGTTGTAGACCTTGAGATTCTCTGTAGTCATTCCGGTACCTGTCGCGAAAATGGATGCGGAAACCAACGCGATAACCATTGCCAATAGGATTTTCTTTTTCATCTTGCATTTCTCCTTTGCATCATCTGCTTGATACCCTGATGCTATATTTCTCCCATGTCGATAATGAGGCAATGTGAAGCAAAATGAGTGAAAAATTACCTGAAAAACGGTGAATAATCTGTTGCTGGAGTGAAGAATCTTCAAAATTTCATCTTTTGACAACGATTTGATGTAGAGAATATGAAATACAAGCAGGGCATCGACATGGATTACCAATACGTAAGTATTATATGCAACTATATTATATAGGATGGTTTGCCAAGATCAGATAGGAACGATGCTCCCGATTATCACGATTTTTCCTACATATTTCTTCATAAGACAGGCCTTTTTTGATAGTTTTGCACATATTATGTCTTATTTATGAAGTAAGGGTTTTCTCATTTGATTTATTACAAATTATGTGAATAAACTTCAGATATGAAAAACATAATTGTGACTGAAGACCATGATTTGATCAGAAATGGACTTGTCCAGTACTTGACTCTCTCGGGATTCAATGCTGTAGGATGCAGCAACCTTTCCGAGACCAGAAGAATGCTGTCGGACAGCAGGCCGGATCTGCTGATACTGGATGTGATGTTGCCAGATGGAGACGGTTTTTTATTTGCAAAGGAAACTAAAAAGAAATATGGAGATCTCCATCTCTTTTTCTGTACTGCACGCGTGGACGAATCAGACAGGATTCTTGGCTTTGAACTCGGATGCGACGATTACATCACAAAACCGTTCAGTCCGAAGGAACTGATCCTCCGCGTCGAGGCACTTTTCAGAAGGCTTGACAGCGGAAAAGCAGGAGAAGCGGACAGGATGGAATTCACGCTCGGGCAGGACAAGCTTCTCTACGACAGAAGGGGGCACAGGATACTCGTGAACGAGACGGAAGTACCGATCACAGCATCCGAGTGGAAGATAGTCAGCTACCTCATAGAGAACAGTCCAAACCTCATTTCACGCTCGCAGATTCTCTCTGAATGCTTCGACTATCACTACGATTCGTATGACCGTCTGGTGGACACCCATATAAAGAACATACGCAACAAGCTGGGCAACATGGGATGGATCGACACTGTGAGAGGCTACGGATACAAATTCGCCGGCAAAAAAATCTCATAAAGTATATTCCATCTCCGCATATGGATTTTTCCCTGCTACGGAGATAGAATTCATGCTATGAGAAAGCTTGTAGCATTGGTATTTGTCATCGTCATCTGCGTGACTGTATTGCCGGCCGCGGCGAACATAAGCGTCGGATATTCCACAGACTTCAATCTGGATCCCGAAGCCATCTCGTTCGGAGGCTATACCCGAGGCACATTGCTTTACCCCGCATCGGCCTCTTCCCGGATCGGTACCGGTGCAGGTTTCGACATATGGGTTTCTCCATTCGACAGGAAGGCATTGGTAACGGACACGTACATATACCTTGCGTCCTCGTTCACGGCAGCTCCGAAGATTGACATGCATCTATATATCGGACCTACATTCAGAGCTTTAATTCCCGTCGACCGACATGACGATGTCATGGTCGGCTTCGGTGGGTTTATAGACATCGGGACAAGTTTCTTTCTCAACAGGGAAAAAACAGTTGCGATCGAACTGTCGGCCAAGGAAAACTTTCTGGGCATGATTCCAAAATCAGGCGAACCTTTCTTCTCATGCAGCACAAGCGTGAACGTAGGCTTCTCCTTCTTCATGCCGGACGAAGCGATCCTCTATCCTCTTCTGGTCATGAGCATGCTGTCCGACTGATGCGCATAGTCCCGACATATGGAGCAAACGAAAACACGCACGTGATTTTACTTTTCATACTGTGAATCCGGCTGTAGCGTCACATTGCTCATGATACCGACAATCTTTTCATATTTCTGACATTCAATACCACCTAAAGTACAGCAGGTCTGACGTATCAACTTCAACTAAAGATAGAAGAATCAAAGTGACAACATCTATCGGAAGGAGTGGACATGAAACGACTTGCACTCATCACAATGATTTTGGCGATATGCTCTTCGGCATTCGCCGTCTCGGCGGAGCCTCTCACTCTGGAGGAAGCGATCGAAGACGCGAAGAAATCGAGCGAAAGCCTTGAAATCGCATACCTTGAAAACGACAAGGCGGCGCGAAGCAACAGCAAAGCATCGCTGTTCATACCTGATATAAGTCTGTCTGGATCACTGACGACGACAGGCAGCATTGCAGGGAACACGATTAGCACTCCATTGGAAGGAGACCTATCGATCTCAATGGCCTTCTCTACATCTATTTTTGCATCGCTAGACGAAATGGAAACGGCAATCAAGCAGGCAGACATGAACCTCCAGGACTCAATCGTCGATCTGGAAAAATCGGTTACAGAAACCTACTATACGCTCGCTGGCATGAAGGAAGCTCTTGCGGAAACAGAAAAAAGCTACGAACTAGCAAAAACCAGCTATGAAAAGGACTTGGAACGGTACAATAACGGGCTCACCGACTATCTGTCACTCAGAAGTTCGGAACTAAACATGTTGGAAGCAGAGAGTGCGCTGAACGATGCAAAGGCGACGTATTCCAATGCCGTAAAAAGTTTTTCCGTATTGTTGGGACAATCCGTCGACGACTATGACTATACGGATATGCCGGATCCAGTCCCATTTGAAATCGCTTCCACGACCGACATTGTCAATGCCACTACAACGACTTCAAGCTATTTGAAAGGGTTGGACATTGAAACGGAAATAGCTGAATCAGCCCTCAGGAAAACCAAGAGCACATATATGTATCCGACCCTTTCACTCAGCCTATCCACAGGTTTCGAAGGCCGTACGGACTTCGGGTCATCGGATATTTTCCAAGACACGACATCACTGTCGTTCGGAGTCTCCATACCGATCAGCGCCTATATCCCGTCATCCTCGGCCAATAACAACGTAAAGAACGCAGAAGCCGACGTGGAAATTGCAAAGCTGCAGAAACAATCTGGTCTTGAAACATACAGGACCACGATAGACAGTTACCGATCTTCCCTGGAACAAGCGTTCAAGAACGTCGAATTGGACAAGTCGAAGCTGTCGCTGGCGGAAGAGACACTGTCTCTGGCCTGGGAATCATTCGATGCAGGACTAATTTCTTCAACGGAATTGAGCGAGTACGAAGAAAGCAGACTGAATGCAAGCATCGAGCTGACCTCATCAAAGCTCGAGGCCGCAATAGCGGAATATGAATTGTCCACCTACATCGGGAGGGACATCAGGGAACTGTCAGCAATGACCAAGAAACAAGGAGAATGACTTAAATGAAAACAGACAAGACCGGAAGGATATCTACTATCGTACTGACTATCATCGCAATAGTCCTGCTCATCATGATTGCAATGAAGCTTTTCGACAATGCTTCAGAAAAGGAACCGGTGATGATGGAAGAAAATATATCAGGAGTAGTGAACGTCAATGTATCGAACGTCGAATACGGAAGCTTCACCAAAACACTTCCGTTCAACGGGGAAGTCGTGAAAGCCGATGACGACATCGCAATACACCCGGATACAGCAGGAAAGATAACGGAGATTCTCGTAGAGGAAGGAGACGAGATAGAGAAAGGACAGGTTCTTGCATATGTCGATCCTTCTGTAACAGGAAGCATATACAGGACAAGCCCGATCACGACTACTGTCTCGGGAACAATAAGCGACATCGGAATAAGCGTCGGAGAAACCGTTTCGGCAACGACCGAGGCGTTCATGGTAGAGACCGGCTCGCTGGAGCTCGAGATCCAGGTTCCTGAGAAGTACATTGGCACACTGAGGACTGGATTGCCCGCAACGGTGACATCAGTAGCCTACCCC
>CASEKE010000001.1 GCA_949288415.1 uncultured Spirochaetales bacterium | reverse complement strand
CAACGGAGTGGGAAAGACCACCACGATAGCGAAGCTGGCAAAGTATTACACGAAGAAAGGAGAGAAGGTTCTTCTCGCCGCGGCCGACACTTTCAGGGCGGCTGCCGTGGACCAGCTCGAGATCCATGCCGAGAGGCTCTCGATGAGGATAGTCAAGCAGAAGATGGGATCCGATCCCGGCGCCGTCGTATTCGATGCCATCACGAGCGCCCAGGCCCATGGAGACTCGCTGATCCTCTGCGATACGGCAGGAAGAATGCACAACAAGGAGAACCTGCTGAAGGAGCTCAAGAAAATCGACAAGGTTGTAAGAGCAAAAGGCGTCAAGGACGAGAACTACTACCGTTTCCTTGTCATCGATGCTACCACGGGACAGAACGGACTTTCGCAGGCGCTGCTTTTCAACGAGGCCGTACCTCTGAGCGGGATAATCCTTACGAAGTACGATTCGTTGGCCAAAGGCGGTGCGCTCGTGCAGATAGGAAAGCTCCTGTCTCTTCCGATCGTTTTTGTATGCACCGGAGAATCCTATGACGACATCAGACCTTTCGACAAGGACGAGTTCCTTTCGTCTCTGGTGGGGCTCGATGGCTAGAAAGAGGCCCTTTCTCATGACCGCGGCAGCGGTAGCGATGATATCGCTTGACGCCGCGGTATGGGAGAGCAATGCCCTTGCAATGAAGCTTTCTCCGCTGGACGATGTCCCGACGAGCGGATACTACATCATCGAGGAGAATGGGAAGGAGACGCTTTTCGACGGCGGGAAGGCTTTACGTGTGAAGGAACAGCTCGACGGCGGATACACGATAAGCGAGGATGGCCGGACGACGACCGTGATGCTCGATGCCGCAGGAAGACCTGTGTCGATGGATGACGGGATGGTGGTCGTAAGGAACGTATACAGCGAGGACGGGCTTCTGCTGAGCTCCACGGAGACAGGGGGGGACGGTCTTGAAAGGATATGCCACTACAGATGGTCCCCGGAGGGAGAACTGCTTTATGTCGAGAGTTTCGATGCGTCGTACTACTTTTCGCCGCAGCTGTTCTCCTATTCTTCGTCAGGAGTTACCTATAAACTGAACGAGGATGCACCGGAGAGCTTCGTTGACGATCTCTCTAAGGGAACGAGCACTGTGACCTCTTTTGATGATGAAGTGGTCGTGACGGACCCGTCCGGGAATTCCAGGACGTACTCTTACGATGGGTTTCTGACCGACGAGAGCAGATCGGACGGGACCGAGATAAAGTATTCGTACGACGACAGCGGACTGCTTGAGACCGAAAGAATCCGCCTTGCCGGTTTTGAGACGGTCTCGTTCTATTCAGGCGGAGTCCTGGAGAGGACGGAGTATTTCCAGGACGATGTTCTTTCGAGGATAAGGTTCTTCCTTCCGGACGGAACAATGAGAGAGGAACGATACCGGAAAGGAGAGCCGTATGCAAGCATTCTGTACGACAGAGACCATGCCACTATAAGGAGCATAGAGAGCCTATGATCCTTTCGACGGCCTTCCGCTATTCGTTTTCACGCTTCAATAGACATAGGGCGAGAATCGTCAGGACTATGATTCTCCTTTCTCTCTCAGTGGTCGTCTTCATGACTACGCTCTCAAGCATGTCCGCCCTGCAGAAAAGGAGATTCGACGACCTCAGAGCCGTGAAATGTTTCGACATCACCGTGACGGGTTGTCCGTACGAGATCGTCTCGGAACTCTATCCGGACTGCTCTGTATTCGTATACAAGCAGGAGACGGCTCTCGTGAACGGCATGCCCATGAACATACGCTATGTCGATTCATCCTACGACGGGGAGGTGAAGCTGATGTTCGGCGATCTCTCTTCGCTTGCTGTTCCCTACACAATCTATGCCGAAAGCGGCCTAGGTGACGTATCCGTCTCGACGTTCAGTCATGACGGGACAAGACGGCTTCCCGTTTCCAGAAAGATTCCTGTATCAGGGCTGTACTATACTTCCTCGCAGGGCGACTTCGACAGGTATCACGTGCTCTCGCAATACTCGAACGCTCCATCGGAACTAGAGGAGATTGTCGCGGTCAAAGGCAGCGACGATACGAGGCCGCTGAGAGATGCCGGCTATATGGCGTACGAGACGTGGAAGGAGAAGGAGAGCACCCTTTATGCGGCATTCATGCTCGAGAAGATCATGATGGGCATCGTCGTATCTGTGCTGTTCGTCATAGTGCTTCTGTCTCTCAGACAGCAGATAGGAGCTTTTCTGAAGGCAAAGCGGACTGAGCGCGCGGAGCTTCTGATCCTCGGCCTTGGAAGGCGTAGGACCGAAGCTGTGTTCACGCTCTCATTCCTGATCGTCGTGGCCATGGCTCTGGCGGTCGGGGCAGCAGCATCGCTTCCAGTGATACGTCTCTCGTCCTTTTTGCTGAGCGGAATCTACGGCGTGGAATTCTCTCCGTCGTTCGAGCCTGGCACGTTCCTAATTCTATCCGTTGCGATGCTGTTCTTCACTTTCGTCCTGTCCTTCGCGGCTCTTTTCCGCGAGCGTAGACGTGATATCCTGGAGGTGCTGAGAAATGAATGAGATACTCAGGCTGGAAAAACTCCGAAAGACATATGCGCGAGCTTTCGACGATCTTGAGATCCTCAAAGGCGCGGATCTGACGATCCACGAAGGAGAGACCGTCGCGATAATCGGCAAGAGCGGAAGCGGGAAGAGTACGCTTCTGAACCTTGCCGCGCTCCTGGATTCGAAGAGCGGTGGAAGGATATTCTACGACGGAATCGACACAGATACTCTTTCTGCGTCGGAAGTGGAGGAGCGCAGACGCACTTTCATGGGATTCGTCTTCCAGAACTCGATGCTGCTGGAGGACTTCTCCGCGATCGAGAACGTAGAATTTCCTCTTTTGATCCAGGGCCGTAGCCGCAAGGAAGCCGAAAAGATTGCCGAGAAACTGCTTTCGTCGATAGGCCTGGAGAACAGGAGAGACCATCTGCCTTCCGAACTTTCGGGAGGGGAGAGACAGCGCATTGCGATAGCACGGGCCCTTTCCTCCGGCGCCCGCCTAATTTTTGCGGACGAACCTACGGGAAGTCTGGACGAGCAGAGCAGGAGAGAGACGGAGGAGCTCATACTCTCGATTCCGCAGGACGGAAGACGGGCAGTGCTGCTCGTAACGCATGACCTGGAGCTTGCGCGAAAGGCCGACAGACTGCTTGAGCTCAAGGGAGGATGCCTTGAAGAGCTCGATCCCTGAAATCTACATTGCCAGAAAACTTGGGCAGGGCAAGAGCATGAAATACGTCCTTGCATCCCTTCGCCCGAGCGCAATTTTGATGCTGATATCGGCACTTCTGGTTTTCTCGCTCTCCTTCATAACCAGCATGACGGATGCTCTGGATATGATGATGAGATATCTCGGAAGCGGCGATCTTCGCGTGGAAGGAGTTTTCGATGATGGCGCCTTTGACGAGGAACTGTTCTTCGTGAAAGAGACCGAGGCTTTGGCCATGAGTGCGGAAGACACGACAGCCTTCGTCGTAAAGAGCGTCGATTTCGATTCGTATTTCATAGACGAAAGGAAAGAACTGCTGAGGCTTTCATATGGCGAGCGGGATGTGCTCAATCCCGTTGCGATCTCCGACAGGATTGCAGAAGCTCTTTGCGTCTCTCTCGGCGATCGGTTCTCTCTGATGCTGTACGAGGAGGACAAGGGACGTACGCGTCCTCTTCTCGTCACAGTCGCCGCCGTGTTCGATTCAGGCTACAGGGAATTCGACGAGTCTTATGTCTACCTTGACAATATGGACATCTCCGGAAGGTCATATACGGAAATCATTCTGGACGCTGGGGTCGATCTCGAGCAAAGGCGTCTCGAGATAGCAGGAGAAGGGTATTCGGTCAAGGATTACATCAGTCTGAATTCTGCGCTGTACGAGAATGTCAGATTCTCATCAGCCGTTCTTTACGGGGTATTCGCACTTCTTTCCGTCCTTGCCGCCTTCTTCTCGTCCAACATTGCATACGAGTATACGGAGAGGGACAGGAAAGACATAGGGACTCTGAGGTTGCTTGGCCTCGAGGGATCGTGCATCAGAACGATCTATTTCCGGATGACGGCGCTATCCGTCCTTGCCGCACTCGTATCCGGATTCGTTCTCGGAGTGCTGGCTTCCCTTGCAATTCCGTCCCTTCTGTCCTTTCTCGAGAAAATGGACTATGCTGCACTTGGAGCATACCTTACTTCCTTCGAGGTTAAAATACCTTTCGGCCTTGTATCGGCGATGCTGGCATTGCTCTTTACCGTATCGTCCGCATCTCTCCGCATTTCCCTTTCCCATCTTGAAAGGGCAAACGTGCTGGAAGTCGTCGGAAGCTAGACTGCCGCATGGGTTTTGCTTTAGAATCTCAGCTATGAACTTCGAAGTTTTTTCCCTGGGGACAAGCGGAATGATGCCGCTTCCCGGAAGATTCCTTACATCCGCCCTTGTCCGCCGCGAAGGATCGCTCTTCCTTTTCGATTGCGGCGAAGGAACGCAGGTGTCGCTCAAGATGCTCAATCTCAAGTGGAAGAAGATCAATGCGATCTTCATCTCGCACATGCATGCGGACCACGTGACCGGGCTTCCCGGAATGCTTATGCTTTCGAGTCAGGTCGACAGAAGCGAGCCGCTTTACATCTATGGCCCGAAGAGGCTCAAGGAGTACGTGGACGAGACGAAGAGGATTCTCGACATGTACATAAACTACGAGATTGTGGTGGTGCCTGTCGAGCCTGGAGTGGTATACGAAGAGGATGATTTCACCATCCAGGCTTTCGAGCTCCGGCATACGAAGCAATGTTTCGGCTACAGCCTGGTGGAGAAACCCAGAAAAGGCGAATTCCATCCCGAGCGTGCGATGGAGCTGGGAATCCCGAAGGGGCCGCTATGGGGGAAGCTGCAGAAAGGGGAGAGGATAACGCTTGCAGACGGACGCGAGTTCGGTCCGGAGGATGTGATGGGTTCCGAGCGTTCGGGAAGAAAGTTCAGCTATGTAACGGACAGTCTGTACTTCCCGGAGATATCGGACTATGTCCATGATTCCGATCTGCTGTTCTGCGAAGCCATGTTCGAGAACGCCCTCGAAGAGACTGCAACGGAAAAAAAGCATATGACGGCCGGACAGGCCGCAACGATCGCAAGGGATGCCGAAGTTGCGAAGCTCTGCCTTCAGCACTATTCCCCGCGCTATAGCAACGCGGAACTGAGAATCCTCGAGAACGATGCCAAGGAGATATTTCCGGATACGGTCCTTACCAAGGATCGCATGTGCTTCGAGATACCGCTGAAGGACTAGGTCCAGATTCATGCCGGTTGAATTTCTATTCATCGGCAAAAAAAATCGGTCCGGACCCCGGACCGATCTGCTATGTCGGGCTATCTTATGCCCTTTCTGACCTGCGAGAGGAGCTTGTCCGCTCCACCGCCGCCGTATTCGACAGCCGAAATGTCTCCAAGCATTCCGAGAGCGTGTACGGCATCGCTCTTTTTGTAGAGCGGGAGGATTACGAATATGTCGTTGCCATCCTCGAAGGCTAGCGTGTCTTCTTTGAAGATTTCGTCGATCTTCGCCGCATCGAGACCATCCTTTTTCTTCAGTCCTACGACGGTCAGGTTATAGCCGAGCTCTTCGGCAGCCTTGATTTCCTCTTCCACTGTATCCTTGAGGCTGAGCACTCTCGATACAGTTGGAGCCTTGTCCGTCGCGTGCGGTACGGCGCTTGCAGATGCAGTCTCCACAGGGACCTCTACGATCTTCTCGACCGGAACTTCCTTGAAGACTTCCTTCTCGACGATCCTTTCTACAGGAACCTCTCTTTCGACGATCTTCTCGACTTCGACCGGAACTTCCACGATTTTTTCCACTTCGGTAACTATTTCCGTGGGAACCTCTCGTATGACCTCGACCGGTACTTCCTTCTCGATTATCTTCTCGACGGGAACCTCGACCTTGACTTCCCTGACTACTTCCTTCTCGACGATCTTCTCGACAGGTACCTTTACCTCTACGGGAACTTCTCTTACGATTTCCTTTACGACCTCGACAGGGACCTGCACTTCCTTGACGACTTCCACGGGAACTTCCTTCATTACCTCGACGATTTTTTCGACAGGTACTTCACGGACAACTTCCTTGACGGCTACGGACGACGAGGCCATGTCTGCATCGAACTTCTCCGGCGTCACGTCGTTCTTCATCAGCGGATCGTCGGCCGGTGCCTTGTAAAGAGGACTATCATAGGAATTCGGTGTCAGCTTGTCTATCTGGTCCTGGAAATCATCGTCGTTTCTCTTTCCAACCACGATTCCGACCTGGATGAGCACGAGTCCGATCACTATCGGGAAAAGCTTGATCAGAACATTGTAGATCTGTTCGTTCGTAATCTGGTAGCTTGGTACGAGGAACAGAAGGAACACAACCGAGAATATCCCCAGCACCAGGGCGGAGATCACAACACTCGAAAGAACGATCTTCAGATTGCTGGACGGTTTTGACATAGCACGCCTCCGTTTTATTCTTGATACTTGCCATCAGTATCAAATTACATTATAAACTATACAATAATACGATGACAAGAACGAAGTTTATTGTTGCACTGTGTATTTTTGTCGTGTCATTGAGCGTTCTTGCTGTATTTTTTTCCCCGGACGGAATGATCGTAAATGCCGGTTTGAGGGATGAATATGACGCTCTTGTATACGAAAACGAACGAAAAGAGGCCCAATTGGACATATTGAGGGACAATCTCGAGCGTGTCAGGAGTGCCAGCGATTCGATGGATTCAGGCAACGATGAAATTGTCGTTTTTTTTGATGAAGGAAGTGTAACCTTTTCGAATGGACAGGTCGACGGACAGACTGAATCAAAGAGATTCGAAGGCATATCCGTGGCATATCTCGCACTTGCCGCATTATGTCTTTCCATCCTCTATCTCGTCCTGTCGTCCATCTCCGATGCACTGAAATCAAGGAGGAGAAAAAGATGAGTGCCGTGATAGTGAAGAAAGATGTCCGGGATGTGCGCAAGGTGGCAGAGATGCTCGCTGCCGGCATGGTAGGAGTGTTTCCATGCGATACCATCTACGGCTTGAATGCCAAGGCGGACGAGCGCATGGCCGAGAGGCTGTATGAGATCAAGAGAAGACCGCAGAACAAGAGTTTCATAACGCTTATGACAGTAGAGCAGCTCAAGGCATCCACCCTCGTGGTTCCGGAGGATCTTCTTTCTGTCTGGCCGGCCCCTCTCACTGCGATTCTGGCCGACGGAAACGGCACGACGCACGCGGTAAGAGTTCCTTCTGATCCTTACCTTGCCGCACTCCTTCCGCTTTCCGGACCGCTTTACTCGACAAGTGTGAATTTCTCGGGAGAAAAGTCGCTGCTGAGCTTTTCGGACATTCGTCCGGTCTTTGCGGATCTCGTCGACTTCATCGTCGAGGACGATCTAGTCGCAGGAGGTCTGCCATCGACCCTGATCGACTGCACGAAAAGTCCCAGAAAAATATTGAGGCAGGGGGCTTTCGATGCCTCCTGCCTGCTCTAGGTTGAAAGGAGTCCGGATCTATACGATCCTTCTTGCTTCCATGTAGAACCTCTTTTCGTTTGCATGCCCAATGGAGAAGGTTTTTCTCGGGAAGGCCTTGTCCTTGAGTATCGATTCGAAGAATGTGTCCTTGGAGACGTCAGGCAGAATCACACCCAGATTGCCTTTTTTGCTTCCAAGTTCCGTAGTCACATCGGCACCGTGTATGTAGTCGACGCTGCATTTGCCGCTTTTCACCAGATCGTCTATGACGCTCTGTATCGTTCCGGCAGCCAGGAAAGATGTGGGACAGGTCAGTTCCGTCACGAAGAATCCGTTTTCCGTCACTATGCCGAATTTCTGCTTGTCGCCGTTTCCGATCTCTTTCTCGATTTCCTCGAGGGAGCCAACGCGTCTTGTCGTGACGTTTTTGCTGTTTTTGATCAGCTCGGCATGGAAGTCGTTCTCATCTATGCCGAAAAATACCCGGTGGATCGGCTCGAACATCAGGCCATCGTCGTAGATGTTCTCGAGCTCCACAAGCGCGAAGCGTGCCGGATGGTTCTTTCTTTCCTCGTCGGAAAGGTCCTTTTTCAGATCCTCCCAGCAGCTCTTTGCCGTGGCAAGCGAGTGGTTTCCGTCTCCCATGGCGTAGAGCAGGGGATTCGACGGGTCAAGCTGGCTGTACAGATGTTCCAGCCCGTCTGCGATGCCTTCTTTGTCTCCGTCGTCAGAGACGAGATAGCCTGTCACATGTCCGCCGTCCATCATCAGGTCCGTGTCGTATAGCACTTCCAGCTCGTCGATCTTTTTCGCCAGCGGTTCGATGACACCTTTTTCCTTGTCCGAGATGAGGACCATTATGTGCGGCAGCTCGAGAGATGCGTTCTTTCTTATCTCCTTTCTCGGGGGTATCCGCTCAAGGATGGTTCCCTCTGTGGCACGTATGAGGCTCTTCGAATCCCTGGAGTAGTCGTAGCATTCGAGATCCAGTGCGACCATGAGGCCGTATCGAGTTCCAGTACCCGTAGTTCTCTTCACGAGCACGAAGCAGTTCCGATGCTCCTCGAGAAGCCCGGATTCGAGGTACTTGTCCATGCTTTTCTCGATATTTTCTATCCGCTCCTGCTTCCCCTCGTCTTCGAGATAGCACTCGGGAAATATCAGAGAAAGCGTCGTCGGATATCCGTCCGTGAGCTCTTCCACCTTTTTCCAGTAGTCCTTGTCGCTCGTATACTGGTCGCAGGCAACCACTGCCCATTTCTCCATGTCCGAACCCTTCTTTGGCAGAAGGATGTCGGCGCTTCTCAATCCAAGCGCTGATAATCTTTCATCGATCTTGTCCAACGATATTGTCTCCTTTTGGCTGTATTTGCTAAAATATATATGTAACCAAATCTTAAAGGCATTTCATCCGGTTGGCAAGGAGAAGTTTGATTATGCACAGTCTCATCGTTATCGGCGGCATGGGGCCGAGCGATCTTATCGGTCTGTCAGACAGAAGGTACGACAGGATCATAGCCGCCGACAGCGGTTACGACCTCGCCGTATCGCTTGGCCTGAAGGTGGATATTGTCGTCGGCGATCTCGATTCCAGCTCGTATTCCGCCGTCCTGAGGGACAGTGGCATGCACGTTTCGTCCCGGGACAAGGACGAGAGCGATTTCGAGCTTGCCTTGGCTGAGACGAATGGCGGCTCATACGATCTTCTTGGCGGCGGCGAGGGCAGGCTGGACCATACGATGTCGATCTTTTCGTCATTCATCAAGTTTTCGCCTCCCGAAATATGGGTCACCAGAGCGGATTTCATGGTTCTTCTCCGCAAGGCGTCGTTCGAAGCCCCGGAAGGTATGCAGATATCCCTTTTCCCTGCACTCGTCGGACGTGAGGCAAGAGTGAGCACGCACGGACTCGTATGGGATTTGGACGGTGGCATCCTTGGCCCCGCCTTCATATCGCTGTCGAACAGGACGAAGGGCGGACATGTGGATATCGATTCGGACGGGCTTCTGTTTGCAAGATTCGAAAAAGAGAAATTGGCTTTTTCCGTCCCGGATGCTAATATTCAATTATGCTGAACTATAGAAGGGTGATAGAATTTTCCTCGCGGGTACATACCTACCTGCTCTCGCTTTATGTGTTCTTCGCCCTTCTTTTTCTGCTGTCCGTATATCTTCCCGTCAGCGCCTCTTTCTTCGGCATGATCTGTACGATCCTCAGCGTGCTTTCATGGACGATGGTGCTGGAGGGAGCCTGGATAGTCCTGGCGAGTATACATATCACGATCTTAGGACGGGTGGTCTGCTTCAAGCCCGTCCTGCTGACTGTGTTGCGGCTGCTTGCGATGGCGGCGGTTTCGGCGTTGCTCGACATGCTTAGAATGGTCATCGTAGACGGACTTTCGATAGGAGTGTGAGGTGACAATGGAAGAGATATATGCAATAAGAGGGGCCATAACTACGGATTTCGACGGAGTAAAAAACATCGATACTGCTGTAAAGACCCTCATGTTTACGCTGTATGAGAAGAACGGGATAACGGATGAGGACGTGTCGCACATTATATTCAGCCAGACGGTGGATCTCAGAAGCAGAAATGCGGCTGCGGCCTTCAGAGCTACGGGGCGCGGTGCGTCCGTTCCTCTCTTCTGTGTCCAGGAAGCCGAGATCCACGGTGCGATGAAACATGTGATAAGAGTGCTTGTGGTCGTCAACCACAGGCGCGACAGGGAGCCGGTGCACGTATATCTTGGCGGGGCAGAGGCTTTGCGCCCCGACCTTTCTAGATAGACAGTCCGGCGGTTTCCCTCTTTTTCAAAATTCGCGGCAGCTGGCTCCACATCACGGAAGTGGATATTACGGCCGCGGTCGCATCGCATATCGGCTCGGAAAGAAACGCCGTTGTTGCGATGTGCGTGAACACGGGAAGCAGGATAGAGGCAGCGAGGAAGATGCACTTTCTCATGAGCGACAGCGGAAGGGAGAACCTTACCTGTCCCATGGCCGTCATGCAGTCGACGTTGGTATATTGGAACGAGAGCGGGATTATCATGCTCTCGAATATCAGCATGTACCTTCCGGCGGCTTCCACGACTGCATCGTCGGACGTGAACAGTCGTATGAAGTTTTCTTTGAAAAAGATTGTCACGAGCAGCATGAGAGTGCAGTAGACAGTGGTAATTGCCTGTACAGTAAGTATGCCCGCTCGCACTCTTTCTGTGTTTCCCGCACCGAAATTGTAGCTTATCATCCCCTGGCATCCGCCGGTAAGGCCTCCCATCGGATTCATAACGAGCAGGTGGAAGCTCTGGATGATGGTGGAACAGGTTATCAGCATGTCTCCTTCCTCTGCGCCGCCGTATTTCTGCAGCATCATGTTGAGAATTATCATGAGTATGCTGTCGGTGGAGATGATCATGAATGGCGAGAGTCCGAATATGAGAACCTTGTGCACGAGTGCCTTCGCATCTTTCCCGGTTCTTGAAGGAATCAGTCTGATCGGCGTATTCCGATCCCGTAGGAACGCCACTGTCAGTATCATCGACGATGCCTGACTGATAACGGTGGCGATCGCTCCTCCGCGTACGCCGAGATCTAGGGCGAATATGAAGACAGGATCTAGTACTATGTTCAAGATGGCTCCGGTGAGGACCGTGAACATTCCTTCCTTGCTTCTGCCTTGGTTTATCAGGTAGCTGTTGAGTCCTGTCGCGAGTATCGTGAACGGAGTTCCGAGAATATACCAGAACAGGTATTGGTCGGCATAGACGAAAGTCCTGGGCGATGCGCCGAATGCCATCAGGAGCGGTTTTCTCAGAGCTATGGCCAGCGGTGTGAGTGTGATCGACAGGGCAATCAGCATCCAGAATGCGACCGCAAGTACCTGTTCCGCCTTCGCATGCTCTCCATGCCCTTCCTTCATGGCCATGATCGGAGCTCCCCCGAGACCGACGAGCACAGCGAACGACGAGATCAGCGTGGTGATCGGCGCCGCGACGCCGACCCCTGCCAGCGCTATGTTTCCAATCGAGGCTATGTGGCCGATGAACATTCTGTCGATGATCGCATAAAGCACGTTCACGGCCTGTGCAAGCGCAGTGGGAATCGCAAGCTTCAGGGAAAGCGGTAGAAGAGGGGCATTGCCAAGGTCGTAGCCTTTGCTGATATCTCTTGTCATTGCGATTTGAGTATAATTGAAAAAGATTTGTTGTCAAGTTGTCTCCAGCCTTGAGAAGAGTCGATGAAAGGTCTAGAATCGAGCCATGGATTTTTCTTCTTTCGGCAGGAAGCTCAACAGCTTCTCCGGTATTCTGCAGCTTATGGACGACCTTGGACGTCCTCTACCTGAAAACGTGATTCCCCGTCCGCTGGGAGGCGGCAATCCCGCCCGGATTCCCGAGGTCGAGGCAGTATATAGAAGGCGGATGGAGGAGATGCTCGCCTCAGGCGAGTTCGAAACCGTCATAAGCCAGTACGACGCGCCCCAGGGGCGGATAAGCTTCATCGATGCGGTGGTCGACTATTTCCGGCGCGAGTATTCATGGCCTATATCGCGGGAGAACGTTGCCGTCATGAACGGCAGCCAGAGCGCGATGTTCTTCCTTTTCAATATGCTTGCAGGCAACGGAAGGACCATACTCTTTCCTCTGATGCCGGAATATGTCGGATATGCGGATCAGGGTGTGGAGGAAGGAATGTTCGTAAGCGTACCCTCCGTAGTGGAGTATATCGGCGAGCATGAATTCAAGTACCATCTGGATCCGCCTGCGGTGTCCCGATACCTGGATGAGCACCCGGAGGTCGCCGCCATCGCAGTGTCCAGACCTACGAATCCCAGCGGAAACGTCCTGACCGACGGCGAGATCGACTTTCTCTGCCGCGAGGCGGAACGCCACTCGATACCTCTCATCGTCGACAATGCCTACGGACTTCCGTTTCCCGACATCATCTTCGCCGAGGATGCTCATCCGATCTGGAACAGGAACATGATTCTGTCCATGAGCCTCTCGAAGATCGGACTTCCTGCAATCAGAACCGGCATCATCATCGCCGACGAGACCGTCGTCGCGGCGCTTTCAAACATCAATGCCATTGCCGCCCTGACGGCAGGCTCGATGGGACAGGCGATGGCGGAACCGCTGATCGCCTCCGGGGAGCTCGTGAGTCTTGCAAGGCAGTATGTCAATCCTTTCTACAGGGCGAAGAGCCTCAAGGCCAAGGCCGCAGTAGAGAGATTCTTCGAAGGAACGGACTACTACATCCACAAGTGCGAGGGTTCGATCTTCCTGTGGCTCTATCTTCCGAGACTGTCGATTCCGACAGTGGAGTTCTATCGCGTGCTCAAGGATGACGGAGTAGTGACCGTGCCCGGAGAGTATTCCTTTTTCGGCCACGAGGACCAGAGGCGGAACCTCCCATATCCCCATCCCCATTACGACAGATGCCTGCGGATAAACTACTCGGGACGGGACGAAGATGTGGAAGAAGGACTGCGGACGATAGCCGAGAGATACCGTCAATATTCAAGCATCGACAAATAACAAACAATTTATCTGCAAGCCGCTTTCACCCATTCTCCATATTGAAGTGTAATCATTAAGGTACGAATCAAGGAGAAGAGAGAAATGAGAATGAGAAAAGCATTTACAGTATTGATCGTCATGCTTCTCTGTACGGCGACATTGATGGCGGCCTCATCCGCGGAAAGCCTTTTCCAGGATTTCTCTGAAGATTGTGCTGCAGGTAATGTGGCTGATGCACGTTCTTCCTATACGGATTTCCAGAATAAGCTCGAAAAGGAATGGGAAAACGCCCAGAAGAGCCTAGAGAATGCCAGAAAGAAGAACAACAGCAAGCTATACAAGGAATCGCTGGATGAGCTGAAGGAGCTCACGAAGCTTGGAATCACGAAGGAACAGACGGAGATGCTCCTTTCCGCAATCGTCAACGGAGACGACGAGGCGGAGAATCTCGACAATGCTGTATGGCTCTACAAGACGAGCCCGTACTATCGTCCGAGTCTCAGTATCAACATATCAAGCATAGGTACGAACCGCCGCTACAGCTACACGACGAGCGTCGTGGCCGAACCCGGAGCGGACGTGAAGCTTCCGACTCAGGAGGAGATAGGCTATGATGCATCTGTATACGGACACCTGAAGGGCTGGGGAATAACCCCGGACGAGGTGACCTACGAAGAAGGAGCCATCATCCCGATGCCGATAACGGACCAGACCCTCTATGCCATCTGGGAAAGCGGAGTCACCTTCAATGACAGCGTCGGCGGCACGAACGATGTCGTGAACGACGTTAAGGAAGGCGATGTAATATCGATTCCGAAGCTGGAGAACTCTGATGGATATTTCTTCACCGGATGGGTCGATGAGACTACGGGAGAATTCGTCGGTACGGACGAGGAAGAGTACGAAGTCAGAGGAAAAGGTGCGGAATTCGAGGCGCACTACATCAAGCTCAGCGCCCAGAATGCTTCGGTCAGCCCGTATTCGTCGATCCCGAGATCCACGCAGGTCGAACTTTCCTTCGATGTCGAGAACCTTGGAAACGATGATGCCGACAGTGTTTCCGTGGAGCTTTCCAGCAGCGTCGACGGCGTAACGTTCCTGAACGACACCGCATATTTCCGCAGGATTCCTGCAGGCTTCACCGGTTCGGTCGAAGGAATGAAGCTGGTAGTGAGCAACACGGTCGCATCGGGAAGCGAGATACCGATCGATGTGACTCTGACAGACTCCGACGGAAGAGTCTGGAATGAAACATTCACATTCACAGTGAAGTAAGGAATCATAAACCCCTCCTGGGATCCGTCCGGAAACGGCGGATCCTTTTTTTTCCATCGGAAGAGATAAAAAAACTGCATCCTTGCGGCATTGCCATGGATGCAGTCTGCAATGTGTTATGTCCAAGCCCCCTGTCGGATTCGAACCAACGACCCCGAGATTACAAATCACGTGCTCTGGCCAGCTGAGCTAAGGAGGCGATCGGCACGCTAGGCGTGCGTAACAAGAACATTATGCAGATTTGGCCCATCAAAGGCAAGTACTTTCTTCCAAAAAAGGTCCGTTTGGAGGACTGTCGGAAATAATTCCATGCCATGAAAGCAGATAGAACGGAAATATTGTCGATCCATCGTTTTTTTTGAATATCTGCAAGTTTTACTTTCGAACATATTGTCCTAAAAGTGTTTGTGTGGTATAAGTTCGACGTTTGACAAATTCGCCTTGTTTATGTAATATGACTTCAGATTTTGTCTAATACTACGTTGGAGGATCAGAATAAATGGCAGGTAACGTTTCTAAGAACGCCAAGCGTGAAGGTGCAAAGGTGCTCATGAGCAGATGGGGCGGAGCTATCAAGATGAAGAGTGTATTCGAGAACGGAAAGCTTCGTCATGTAGCATATTGCGAGAAGTCCGGCAATACCGCAAGAAAGCCTAAGGATCTCATGTGATATCCTTCCGTGTCGGAAAAAGCCTGCGCTGAGAAGTGCAGGATTTTTTTATCCTTTCGACTCCGTGCGCATAGATATGATAGGCAACATCTATTTTTAATTCGTCCCGCAATTTTGCCGACTTGGGTTCCTTCGCTCCGGATCGCATTGTCCATGTGCTTGTTTTCTTCGAATAATTACATGGAGTATACCAATTTTTGTTATCTTTTTAATTTTTCGTGTGTTATAGTATATGCATAGGCAAAGGATTCGCTTGAATTCAAACAGTGCATAGGAGGATTAACGTGAAGCGTTTTTCAAAGACACTAGCAAACATTCTCGTCGTAGCTCTCGTGACATTGGCCCTTGCCGGCTGTTCTACAGCAGCAAAGGTTGAGGCTACACCTGAAATCACAGCCGTTCCTGCGGTAGAGACCCCGGCGGCACCGGCACCTGCACCGACTCCGGAAGCGGCACCGGCCACTACACCGGTTTCTTCCGAGGATACGGTTGCGCCTGCTCCGGTAGCGGAGGTTGCAGCTCCTGCAGCCGTGGAGGAAAGTGCTCCGGCAGCGGAGGAGGTCGTATATCCGTTCGGGGTTAAGGAAATTGTGAAGAACAGTCAGGGCGACGAAAACTTCGATCTTTTCATCGTCCATACCAATGATGTACATGCCAGAGTCACCGAGAACATCGGATACTCCAAGCTTGCTACGATGCTGAAGACAGCCCGTGCCATCACTGACAACATTCTCGTCCTCGATGCAGGCGACGTCACCCATGGAACGAACTTCGCCAATTTCTTCAATGGCGAGACAATCGGCGAACTTCTCATGATGCTCGGCTACGATGCAGTCGCACCCGGCAACCATGACTTCAACTACGGCGTCGACAATCTCGTGCAGCTTGCGGAATATGCAGAGGACAATTCGAACCTCCGCGTGCTTTGTGCCAATGCTACAGACGAGAACGGCTACCTCATCTTCCAGCCGTACCAGATCTACAATTACAACGGCTTCAAGGTCTGTGTGATCGGCCTTACGACTCCCGATACGAAGACAAAGTCCCACCCGAAGAACACAGAGGGCGTCGAATTCATGTCCGACTATGTGATCGAGAATGCACAGGCAGCGATCGATCTTGCTCATCAGTATGCCGACTATGTGATCGTCCTCGGACACATAGGTGTCGATTCCGATGGTTCGGCAATCACGAGCAGATACATCTGCGAGAACATCGACGGTATCGATCTCTTCGTCGACGGACATAGCCACACCAGGATGGATGGCGAATATGTAAACGGCACGCTCATCGTGCAGGCCGGAGAGTACATGGAGAACGTCGGCGTCGTCGAGCTTGACATCAGAGACGGAAAGGTTGAAGGCACATACACCTATACGATCACCAGCGACGATGTGAACAATCCTGCGGAAAGCGCACTTGCCCAGGCTTACGGCATCACGGCCATCCCGAACGATCCCGAGGTCGATGCATACATCGATTACGTCAACGGACAGATCGACAAGGAACTCGATGTCGTCATTGCCAATGTTCCTTTCAATCTCGACGGTGAGAGAGAAGACGTCAGGACGAAGAAGACGAATCTCGCCGAGATGATCTGCAAGGCCATGACAGAAGCCGGAGAGGCAGACTTCACGATCACAAACGGCGGTGGAATCCGTGCAAGCATTCCTGCCGGCGACGTTACTCGCGGCCAGGTATTCGACGTGCTTCCGTTCGGCAATACCATCGCTGTATGCGAGATCACAGGAGAGAACGTCTACAAGGCTCTCGAGTTCGGATATTCCCTCATTCCGGAGCCGAACGGAGGATATGCCCAGACAGATCTCAAGGTTGTCTATTCGAAGTTCAGTCCTGCAGGATCGAGAATCAAGAAGGTCCTCCTTCCCGACGGCGTGACCCCAATAGACAAGAACGCCACATACCTTGTCGCCACGAACGACTTCATGGCCGCAGGCGGTGACGGATATGTCGATATCTTCGGCAAGCAGGTAAAGGACGGCATCGTTCTCAACGAGGTTCTCGAACAGTATCTCGAAGCGAACTATCCGGTGAAGTGACAACTGCTTCTTTAAGTGAATTGTCAAACTAAGTGCAACACTTGGACAAGTTATGAAGTTCAGATTCGAACAGCTCCATAGGAGATTTGAATCCAAGAACTTTCCTGGGCCTGGCGTTTAAAAGCGCCAGGTTCTTTTTCAATGTCTTTTCCGAAACTCTGCTCAGGTCTCTTCCTTTTGGATAGAACTCCCGCAGAAGCCCGTTGCTGTTCTCGTTCGTCCCCTTCTGCCATGCGCAGTACGGGTCCGCGAAGTACATCCGGCAGCCAAGACGCTCCTCTATGCTTTCCCAGTTGGCGAACTCGCTGCCCCTGTCGCAGGTGATGGTCCTTCTCATCTCCGGCGGGAATGCCGAAAGCGTCCTTGCTATCGTGTCCTCCATCCTCTTCGCTGTCCTGTCGGGCATCTTCACCGCTATGTAGTACCGGGTCTTGCGCTCCGCGAACGTGGCGAAGCAGGCCCTCGACTTGCCGTGCCCTCCGACCACCGTGTCCAGCTCCCAGTGCCCCGCCTCCCTGCGGGAATAGACGTCCCTGGGCCTCTTCCTGATCGATCTCCCCGCATTGAACTTGCCCCTGGTCTCCTTCTCCCCTCGGCTTCTTCCCTTCCTCCTGAGCACCTTCAGGTTCCCCTCCGCTACGTACCCCTCGTACAGCCACCTGTATATCGTCCTGGCCGTCGGAACCTTCAGACCGCACGGCGTGCAGGCTATCTGCTCCGGGCTCCAGGTCTCCTTGAGCCTTGCACTCACATAGCCCACGATCTCATCGTCCGTGTACATCCCCCTGTGGCAGTACCTCCGCCGCAGCCTGTATTTCTTCTCCGCCGTATGCGGGTAGTAGAAGTATCTGTCAAGCTCGTGCGTCCTGTTGCGTTTCAGCTCACGCCCCACAGTGCTGGCGCTCCTGCTTATGAGTCTGGAAATCTCCCTCAAGCTCAGCCCGTCGTTGTAGTACTTGCGTATACAACACCGCTCCTCTATGCTAAGATGGGTGTAGTTCATAAGGTCCTCTCCTTTCTGATTTAGTCTGCTAAACAAATCTTACTACGGTCTGGTCTTTATGAACTTCTTTTTTTTGCCTTCTACTGTTGCACTTGAAAGTATAATTCACCTAACATAAAAAGAAGCGGGTCTCCCCGCTTCAAGAAAATCATTTTATTAGGATATCAGGCCTGTCGTAGGCTATGCCGCCGACCTCAAGATGGACTGTTGGGAACAATACCGGCCTTGTAACGGGTATTATACCCTGTGTTGTAACAATGACCGTATCCTCGCTTTTGGTGCCGGTTATCGATGGATTCCAACAGAAAGCCTGATTT